>NZ_SOAJ01000001.1:0-744831 GCF_004364735.1 Pantoea sp. PNA 14-12
ACCGGTACTAATGACCCGTGAGGCTTAACCTTACAACGCCAGAGGCGTTTTGGGTTGAGAGACAGAAGAATTTTCAGGCTTGTTTACCGGATAACGCCGTGCGGCCCGAGAGGGCGGTGCGGCAGACAGAATCTGCCTGGCGGCTGTAGCGCGGTGGTCCCACCTGACCCCATGCCGAACTCAGAAGTGAAACGCCGTAGCGCCGATGGTAGTGTGGGGTCTCCCCATGCGAGAGTAGGGAACTGCCAGGCATTAAATTAAAAAACCTGCACGTAACTTCGGGCAGTTCGCTACTCAACAGAGAGTAGGACAAAAGCGAACGCTTTTGAACGCTGCAACGCAGCGGCCCGAAGGGTGAATCACGGCGTGATTCATAAACTGCCAGGCATTAATTTAAGACCAGCACGCTGGTCATGACCTTACCGGTGACGCGGAAGGGCGAAACACCTGACAGCAGAACGTTTTTCTGCGATCAGTACAGAATCGGTGGAGCGGTAGTTCAGTTGGTTAGAATACCTGCCTGTCACGCAGGGGGTCGCGGGTTCGAGCCCCGTCCGTTCCGCCACTTAATTGGAAAGCCCTGACTTAACGGTCAGGGCTTTTTCCATTTCTACGGCAATCAGCCCAGGGCAATCACTTCACAGCTTATTGATCGCGCATTGGCGTGCTACTCAGTCCTTTCCTTAATATAAAAGACATTACCTCCGCGCACTCTCCCGGCTGCATAATCTTCCTGCTGACATTCCGGTCTGTCCTCGACTGGCGCTCAAAACAGGCGTATTGAAGGTCCGGCTTCACCTCACCCTCTTTGCACTACACTATCAGGCGGTCATTCTCACGACGCCGTATTCGCTTACGCCCTCCTGCGCTTTCAGGGACGCAGAACGGCTGCAAACGAGGCTGGATTTGCGCTGTAAACGTCATCAGAAGATGATGTTTAAACAGTCTGGCGAGGGGAATTACTGCTTTCAGGGGTGGGTGTACGGCTGTAACTGAGTCTGTATATGCCAGGGTTGCTCTACTACCCATTCGCTTAAAAAATCAATAAAGGCACGCACGCGCTGGCTTACGCCAAGATCGCTGTAATAGACAGCATTGAACGGCATCTCTACCGGTAAACGTTGATCGGCCAGGATCTCCACCAGACTTCCGTCAGCGATCTCTTTATGCACCATATAATCAGAAAGGCAGGCAATCCCATTACCGTCCAGACAAAGCTGCTTGATGGTTTCTCCGCTGTTAGAATCCAGTTCCGAACGGATGATGTAAAGTTCCCCATCGTTACAGGCGATTGGCCAGCGGTTAAGACGTGGCGCATCAATAAAACCGAGACACTGATGATTATCCAGATCGGCTGTGCGCACAGGAATACCATATTTCTCCAGATACCCGGGAGAGGCAATAAAGCGGCGATAGCTGGTGAACAGCAGTCGTGCCCGCAGGCCTGAATCGGTAAGGCTGCCTGCCCGAATCGCCACATCGACTTTACGCTCGATGAGATTAATGAAGTTTTCAGATGAAATCAGTGAAAGGGCAATCTCGGGATAGCGCTCCCGAAAAGCTTTTATCATGGGCATCAGGAGATGCAGTATGACAGGAGTGGCGGCATCAATACGTAACAATCCCTTGGGCGCATGACGGCTCTCTATCAACGCGTCTTCTGCGGCCGTCATCACCTGAAGAAAATGCTGAACCTGCTGGAAATAACGTTCTCCTTCCTGCGTTAACGCAAGATTGCGTGTGGTGCGCGTCAGTAAAGCCAGTCCGAGTTTATTTTCCAGTTTTTTGATCGTGCGGCTGACGGCGGAATTGGCCATCTGCAAGGCATCCGCCGCGCGGCTGAAGCTCCCGTTTTCAACCACGCTGACAAATACTTTGAGTTCTTCAGAAGATGCCTTCATTGTTTCCTTCACGTGAAATAGCGCCTGAGGCCATATACCGCTAATTAAAGCACAGCCTGCCGTTTACCCCCTTGGCGCGGATGGCTTTTTGGTAAAGTGGGCTAAAGAAGACGAAAGCGCCTTTCCGTCAGGCCGGTTATCTTTTTAGTGGAAGAAACGGTCTGCACAGGCCGGATTACGCCATTCGTGACGACAATAAAGTGGGAGGGCGGTCTCGAACAATCGTCGGCATCGATTGAAACTGCGTACTAAAATCCCTATAACAGATAAGTGACATGAATTTCTGAATGATTAGCCAGGCGGGACAGTGCGCAAAAAAACCTATGCGATGAGATATGTAGCCGGACAGCCAGCGGAAAGGATCTTTCCTCCGGGTGCCATGTTTCATCTCGGCCAGGCACTGCCACCGGGTGAGCCACTGCCCGCCGATCCCACTTTGAAAGTATTAGTATGGAATATCTTTAAGCAGCAGCGCGCTGACTGGATGTCCGTGCTGGAAGGGTTTGGTAAGGATGCCCATCTGGTTCTGCTTCAGGAAGCGCAGACGACGCCCGAGCTAATCCGCTTTGCGACCAGTAACTATCTGGCGGCCGATCAGGTCCCGGCTTTAGTGCTGCCTCAGCACCCCTCTGGCGTCATGACGTTAGCTTCTGCTCACCCTGTTTATTGTTGCCCCCTGCGCGAGCGAGAACCCCTGTTAAGGCTCTCAAAATCCGCCTTAGTCACGGCGTATCCGCTTCCCACGGGCGAGATGCTGATGGTTGTGAACATCCACGCGGTAAATTTTAGCCTGGGCGTGGATGTTTACAGCAAGCAGCTCGGCCCCATTGGCGAACAGATTATCCATCATCGCGGGCCTGTCATTATGGCGGGCGACTTCAACGCCTGGAGCCGCCAGCGCATTAACGCCCTCTATCGCTTTGCGCATCAGATGAAACTGGAAGAGGTGATGTTTACCGCCGATCACCGGCGTAAAGCCTTTGGCAGACCTTTAGATTTCGTTTTTTATCGCGATATACACGTCAGTGAAGCCTCGGTTCTGGTGACGCAGGCATCCGACCATAACCCGCTTTTGGTTGAGTTCAGTACCAGACGATAAAGGTGACATCAGGCAGGAAAGGGCAGAGAGAACGTGGTCACGGGCAGGATGTAGAATCAAACAAGAAAAAAGGCTGACAAATGTCAGCCTTTTCAACGTATCAGGTATCTGGTGTTGCGTTATTCTTAACGAACAACGTGAGCTCGTCACCAGGCTGAATATCTTTTGCGTTACTCACAACACTGTTCCAGCGCATCACGTCTTTGATGTTAACGCCGTGACGACGGGCGATACTGTCAAGAGAATCACCCTTACGAACGCGATAGGTGATGCTGTTGCTATTATCCGCAAGGCTCGTGCCATTCGAACCCACAGTCAGTAGCTGACCGGGACGAATACTGGCACTGCGCAGGTTATTTTGCTGCTTCAGTGCGGCCACGCTGACGCCTAACTTATTCGCAATACCGGATAAGGTATCGCCGCTTCGCACTTTGTAGCCCCCCTCATTGCTGGCTTTCGCCAGTTGTGTGGGCTGCACGGCAGAGATATCACCGGAAGCCAGTGAATCACGCAGCTTTGCGACGTTAGACTTCGGCACCAGAATGTAATGTGGCCCATTGGGTGCTGTTGCGCCGCCTTTATAACCGGTATTGAAGCTCTTCAACTTGGTGAGCGACATACCCGCCATTTCTGCGGCCTGCGTCAGTTTTATCTGCTGACCCACTTCAACGCGTGCCAGAGCACGGTTTTCGTCAGGCGTCGGCAGTTTGATACCGTAACGCTTGTTGTGCTTAAGCAACTCGCTCAAGGCCAACATTTTTGGTACATAAACCGTGGTTTCACGTGGAAGCGAAAGATGCCAGAAGTCGGTAGGCTTACCGCGCGCCTTGTTCTGTTTAATCGCTTTGAGTACCCGTCCTTCTCCGCTGTTGTAAGCCGCCACTGTCAAAAGCCAGTCACCACCAAACATCGTATTAAGACGCTGCATCATATCCAGTGCTACTTTCGTTGAGGCGACAACATCGCGACGACCATCGTAGTAACGGTTCTGTTTTAAACCATAGTTTCGACCCGTACTCCCAACGATCTGCCAGATGCCAGCGGCATTTGCAGATGACGTTGCGTGAGGATCAAAAGCGCTCTCCACTATGGGTAGCAGTACCAGTTCCATCGGCATATTACGTTTCTTAATCTGCTCGACTATCCAGTACATGTACGGCTCTGCCCGTAATGTTACATCGTGGAGATAGCTCTTATTTTTTAAAAACTTTAATTTCTGTTCGCGGATCCGGGCGTTTTCCGGAATCCCCATCTTCAACTCGTCACTAATGAAACGCCAGAGATCATTATCTTCTGCGAGGCCAGTTCCATCTTCCTGCCATCGCGGCGATAAAAGTCGATCACCGTATTTTCCATTTTCACTTTGACCAGCTGAAGACAGACTCTGGGCATGCTGTTCGGGGATATTGGCGTCATTCCGTGATGCCTGACATCCTACCAGCAAGACCGAGGCGAATAATATCGCTTTAGCCTTCATGTGTGTGTCAATAGTTCGCTTAAAAGACGAGCAACTATACGTGACGGTCCTTCACAACACAACCCGAAAAATCAAAAAGCGTCTTTCTTCTCGCGTAGAACAGCAAATGTTTGCCATACGGGCCCAACCCCAGCATCAACGTTTAAAGCGCGTTGTAAATCAGCATCTTGCGTTCGGAGAAATAAATTTATCACACGCTCATGGGCCAGTTTTGTAGGTAAAGTAATGCGGTTTTCGGCCCGTAAGTCCTTAATTTTATGGTATTCAGCCGTTATTTGCGGATCGTGGGGTAAAATTGCGGCAGCAAACTTCAAATTGGATAAAGTATATTCATGCGCACAGCACACCAATGTGTCTTCCGGGAGCGAGTTAAGCTTTTGAAAGGATTGGTACATTTGCTCGGGGGTGCCTTCGAAAAGCCGTCCGCAACCACCTGAGAACATCGTATCTCCACAAAAAAGATAAGGTGCACTGTAATATGAGATATGTCCTAAAGTGTGCCCCGGCGTTGCGATGACCGCGAATGACAGGCCCAAAACGTCAACGTTATCTCCTTCACGCACGCATGTTTTTGCCCCTTTATCTGCCGTTTCCTGCGGACCGTAAACGGCAATCTCGGGAAAATGTTCACAGAGCGTTTTCACGCCACCGACATGATCGTTGTGATGATGCGTCAGCAAAATGGCGACAGGCTGCCAGCCATTGGCCTGAATTTTCTCCAGAACCGGCTGGGCTTCACCCGGGTCAACAATCAGGCATTTTCCTTCGTCATCTGTTAACGTCCAGATGTAGTTATCTTGCAGTGCAGGAATGCTGGTAAGATTCATAAATACCTCTCGCTGGTCGTTAAAAGGAAAATGGTAAAGCATGAAGCCCGCCAAGACACGCCAAATCCTGAACGCCCCACGCTCATGGCACGATATGCCATGGGGCATTTACTTTCGCGATGCCCTGACGCAGCAACTTCAGCCTTACCTCGGAAAGCTTTATGGCTTTCATATGCTTAAGCTTGGCAACCTCAGCGCAGAAATCAATACGGAACAGTGCGCGATTTCCCATCAGGTCAGCGTAGGTGTCGAAGGTGAAGGCTTACAGGTCCTGGCGCATCCCACCCAGCTCCCGTTCGAAGCCAAGTCTGTCGATGCCTGTTTACTGGCCCATACGTTATCCTGGAGTCAGGATCCCCACCGGGTATTGCGGGAAGTGGACCGGGTATTGATCGATGATGGCTGGATGATAATCAGCGGCTTCAATCCGTTCAGTCTGCTGGGCATCAGTAAAATACTACCCGGAATACAGCGTAAAGCGCCCTGGAGCGGGCGCATGTTCAGCCAGATGCGATTACTGGACTGGCTGGGATTGCTGAATTATGAAGTGGTCTTTCGTACGCGTTTTCAGGTGTTGCCCTGGCACCGGCAGGGCGGCAGAATGATCAGCGCTCACTTACCTGCTTTGGGGTGCCTGAATATCGTCGTCGCGCGTAAGCGCAGTTTCCCTCTCACGCCGACCAAGGCAAGAATGAGTCTGAGCAAAAGGCCCCTGCCGCAGCCTGTGAATGCGACACGGCAGTTCAGACACGTCAACGATCAGGATTCTGGTTGATAGCCGATATCATCAAAAGCCGGATGGTTTGCGGCATGGCGTGCCAGTTCATCGCAGCGTTCATTCTCCGGGTGGCCCGCATGGCCTTTAACCCACTCCCATTGAATCTGATGGGTGCTGAGCGCAGTATCAAGCCGTTGCCACAGATCGACGTTTTTAACCGGCTTCTTATCGGCTGTTTTCCAGCCGCGTTTTTTCCAGTTATGAATCCATTGCGTAATGCCCTGGCGCACATACTGACTGTCGGTACTCAATACCACGTCACAGGGTTGTTTCAGGGCTTCCAGCGAGACGATAGCCGCCATCAGTTCCATGCGATTATTGGTCGTCAGGCGGTAACCGGCGCTAAATGTTTTTTCATGTTGCCCATAACGCAAAATTGCGCCATAACCTCCCGGGCCCGGGTTGCCGAGGCAGGAACCATCGGTATAAATTTCTACCTGTTTGCGCATCTCTGGTAGACTTCCTTCTGACAAAACGCCAAGTCTGACATAAAACGAGCCCTATGAGCACTGCAAATAACCGCCAAATCGTTCTCGATACTGAAACCACCGGTATGAATATGATCGGGGTGCATTATGAAGGTCACCGCATCATTGAGATCGGTGCCGTTGAAGTGGTGAACCGTCGCCTGACAGGGAACAACTTCCACATGTATCTCAAGCCCGATCGGCTGGTCGACCCGGAAGCGTTTGGCGTTCACGGTATTGCCGATGAGTTTCTGCTGGATAAACCGACCTTCAGTGAGATTGCCGATGAGTTTCTTGACTACATCCGTGGTGCAGAACTTGTTATTCATAATGCCTCGTTTGATATCGGCTTTATGGATTATGAGTTCAGCAAGCTTGAGCGCGGCATCGAAAAAACGGAAACCTTCTGCAAGATTACTGACAGCCTGGCGATGGCGCGCCGTATGTTCCCCGGTAAGCGCAACAGCCTCGACGCGCTGTGTTCACGTTATGAGATAGACAACAGTAAGCGTACGTTGCACGGCGCACTGCTCGATGCCGAGATCCTGGCCGAAGTCTTTTTAACCATGACGGGCGGACAAACGTCCTTGTCTTTCTCGTCGGAAGAGGATCGCTCGCGTCAGCAGCAGAGCGAAGGCATTCAGCGCATCGTTCGGCCCACATCAGGATTGCGCGTGGTCACCGCCAGTGATGAGGAAATCAGTCATCACGAATCACGGCTGGATCTGATCATGAAGAAGGGGGGCAGTTGCCTCTGGCGCGCCTGAGTCGCAAAGATTTGTGTGTAAAATCAACATCGGGGCGAAAATAGCAGCAAACGGAAGCGGGCAGGGGGAAAACCGTTGACGGCGAGTAATGATGTGATTAATATGCGCCTCGTTCCCGACGGGGAACAAAGCGCGGAGCGGTAGTTCAGTTGGTTAGAATACCTGCCTGTCACGCAGGGGGTCGCGGGTTCGAGCCCCGTCCGTTCCGCCAAATTTTGACGCCATGCTGGTTATCAGCATGGCGTTTTTGCTTTCTGGCTCTGGACGTTTCTCGTCTTCCTCTCAACAGCCGGTTTGCCCGTCACGCTCAGTGCTATCCCGTATTTTCGACCTGATGCCCGTCGCACCCAATAAATGCCCCATAAAGGCAGGGTAAGAACGACGTTCCCGCAGCCAGTCCTCACAGAAACGGACTGACTGGCAGTAAGCGTGAATCAGTCTTTCTGCATCGCGACGGCACCCGACGGGATTGTCGTATGTTTTCCTGCAACCTGTTTTTCCCGCGCCACCAGCCAGTAGCAGCTTGCCGCCAGCGCCACGCCGATAAACCAGCTAAAGTTGGCGACCTGATGCAGAGAAGGGATAAAGCTAATCACCAGACAAATAGCGACCGAGGGCAGCAGGGCAACAATGGCTTTTGGGTTAAATCCACCGCGATACCAGTAGCGCCCCTGCGGTGTGGCATCGAACAGATCGTCCACAGAAATACGGCCGCCTTTGATCAGGTAAAAATCGGCTAACAGAATGCCAAACAAAGGCCCGATAAACGAACCCAGTACGTCCAGCGTATAGTGAATCAGTTCAGGCGACTGGAACAGATTCCACGGCGTGAGCAGGACCGAACCCACCGCTGCAATCATCCCCCCGGTACGAAAACTGATTTTCTGAGGCGAGCAGTTAGAAAAATCGAAAGCAGGAGACACGAAGTTCGCCACAATGTTGATGCCAATCGTCGCGGTGATCATGGTCAGTAAGCCAATCGCCACGGCTAAATCGCTGCCAACCATGCTCACGGTTTCGATAGGATCGGTGATCATTTTGCCAAACAAGGACTGCGTACCCGATACAATCACAACGGTCACGATGGAGAACAGCAGGAAATTGAACGGCAGTCCCCAGCGGTTACCCCGGCGAACCTCACTCATGCTTTTGCCGTAGCGAGAAAAGTCACCAAAGTTCAGCAGCGGGCCTGAGAAGTAAGACACGACCAGTGCCGTTGCCGTAATCATCTGCCAGGTTTGTTCACCGACGGACAGCGATTTGCTGGCCAGCGTAAACGAAATACCGTCGAATCCGGTTTTGTATACAATCCAGCCCGCCAGTGCCAGCATGACGACGTAAACGGCGGGACCAGCGATATCAATAAAGCGCTTAATCGCACTCATGCCGTGCCAGAACACCATCGCCTGCAGAACCCACATCACGCCAAAGCAGTACCAGCCCAGTTGCGATAAGCCAAGCCAGTGGCTGTGCGTCAGGCTTTCCAGCGACGGATAAAACTTCAGCAGCACCAGCATCAGCGCATTCGCCGCCAGCCAGGTCTGAATACCGTACCAGGCAAACGCAATCAGGCCGCGGATCACCGCCGGAATATTGGCGCCAAAGACACCGAATGCCTGGCGGCAAATGACCGCATAAGGCACGCCGGCCATCTGGCTGGGTTTAGCGACCAGGTTGGCGCAGAGCTGAACAATACAGATCCCCGCCAGCAAACACAGCAGCACCTGCCAGCTGGCCAGCCCTAATGTGAAGAAGCTTGCCGCGACCACGTAGCCGCCCATGCTGTGCACATCCGACATCCAGAAGGAAAAGATGTTGTACCACGACCAGTTTTGATGACGGGTAGGCGCCAGGTCAGCATTACATAGCTTCGGACTGTATGCTTTTCCGGCTTCAGAGGCCGATGTGTTACCCACCGTTGAATGATTTGGCATGAAACCTGCTCCTCTCAAAGACATGAATAAAATAACCTTGTGAAATCACATTGCAGGATCCAGGCCAGATTTGTTTTTTGTATACAAAATTTATTTTTAACGTATACGATAAGTGACGCAATGATGTTTACCGGAGCGGGTGATGAAGAGTGAAACAGGCCAGAGAACGGCGGCCGAGCTGCATGATAAAGATGAACCTATCTATCAGGCGTTAATGAACGCCATTGTCGAACATCAACTGCCGCCCGGCAGCAAATTGCCGGAAGAAGCGCTTTCAGAGGTCTTTGGCGTGAGCCGCACGGGCATCCGTAAGGTCTTGCAGCGCCTTGCTGCGGTGCAAATGATCACGCTCACGCCCAAACGTGGTGCACATGTCGCCACACCGGGCGTGGAGGAAGCGCGGGATATTTTCCGCACCCGAAGCCTGCTTGAGTGCGGCAATCTTTCTGCGGTGCTGGAACATCTGCAGGCACCCCACCTGGCCGGGCTCACGGCCCTGGTTGAGCAGGAAAAAGAAGCGATTGCCCGGCATGACGGGCCGGCGGCGATTCGTCTGTCCGCGGCCTTTCATATCCAGTTGCAGGCGATTTCGGGCAATCAGGTATTAACAGATTTGGTGACGCAACTGGCCCAGCGATCGTCGCTGGTGATTGCCACCTGGGGCGCGCCCTGGCAGCGCGGTTGTCGCTGTGACGATCACGGCCAGTTACTCCAGCGACTCCGGGAAAAAGACCTGGTGTCACTGACCGCCTCGCTGCAGCACCATTTTGAACACATCGTTGCCAGCCTCCATTTTGAGCGCGGAGGCGAAACACTACCGGATTTTTCCCGACTGTTTGCCGGGCATAAAGGAGCCGTATCATGAGCCTGATTCAGGTTATCAATCCCAATACCAGCCAGGCGATGACCGAAACCATCGGTCAGGCGGCCCGCGCGGTGGCCGCACCTGGAACGGACATTATTGCCGTTTGCCCTTCGCAGGGCGTGCCGTCGATTGAAGGGCATTTTGATGAGGCGATAGCGGCGATCGGCGTGCTGGAACAGGTGAAGCTCGGCAAAGCGCAGGGCGTCAGTGGCCATGTGATTGCCTGTTTTGGCGATCCTGGCTTGCTGGCGGCACGCGAACTGGCCAGCGGGCCGGTCATCGGTATCGCGGAGGCGGCCATGCATACCGCCACATTGGTGGCAACGCGTTTTTCAATTGTCACGACGTTGCCCCGCACGCTGGTCATCGCACGCCATTTACTTCAGCAGTACGGTTTTACGCACCATTGTGCTGCTTTACATGCTATTGATTTACCCGTGCTGGCGCTGGAAGACGGCAGCGGCGTGGCGCAGGAGAAAGTGCGCCAGCGCTGTATCCAGGCAAAGCGGGAAGATGGCTGTGGCGCCATTGTTTTAGGCTGTGGGGGCATGGCAACGCTGGCCGCGTCGCTGACAAAAGAGCTGGAGATGCCGGTGATTGATGGCGTCAGCGCCGCCGTCAAGATGGTGGAATCGCTGGTGGCGCTGGGTTTTGGCACCAGTAAACAAGGCGATTTAGCTTATCCGCTACATAAACCGCTCTCAGGTGTCTTTCAGCACCTAAACTAAGCAGATGTTCCCGTTCAACGACAGGATGCAAGTGATGACTGAAAGCCAGGATAAAAAAACCTACAGCTTCAATAAGAATTACCCGCGTGACCTGATCGGTTACGGTGGAAAGCCTCCACATGCGCGCTGGCCAAAGAAAGCGCGCGTCGCGGTGCAGTTTGTACTCAACTATGAGGAAGGGGCAGAAAACAACGTTTTGCACGGCGACACGGGTTCAGAACAGTTCCTGTCTGACATCATTGGGGCGGCCAGTTATCCGGATCGGCATATGTCGATGGAATCCCTGTACGAGTATGGATCCCGCGCCGGTTTCTGGCGCATTCACAATGAGTTTCAGAAGCGCGGACTGCCCCTGACCGTGTTTGGCGTCGCGATGGCGTTGGCGCGCCACCCGGACATCGTGGACGCCATCAAACAGGCGCAGTATGACGTGGTCAGCCACGGCTGGCGCTGGATCCACTATCAGGGCATTGATGCTAAAACCGAACGTCAGCACATGCAGCAGGCGGTGGATGTGTTAACGGACCTGTTTGGCAAAGCGCCCACAGGCTGGTACACCGGACGCGACAGCCCCAATACGCGGCGGCTGGTGGTGGAACAGGGCGGCTTCAGTTATGACAGCGACTATTATGGTGATGATTTGCCGTTCTGGACTCAGGTCACCTGTCAGGACGGTACGGTAAAACCCCATCTGATCATTCCTTACACGCTGGAATGCAACGATATGCGCTTTGCCTCGCCCCAGGGTTTCAATACCGCAGAGCAGTTCTTCACCTATCTGCGCGATACGTTCGACGTGCTGTATGAAGAAGGCGAAACCGCGCCCAAAATGATGTCGGTGGGGATGCACTGCCGCCTGTTAGGTCGCCCGGGAAAATTCCGCGCCTTGCAAAATTTCCTCGACCACATTCAGCAGCATAAAGATGTGTGGATTTGCACCCGGCAGCAGATTGCCGATCACTGGATAAAAACCTACCCCGCGCCAGAGGCGTAATCTCCCGGCGGCAAGCGCGTGACGGCAAAAGGATGTCGCCACGCGCTGCCCCGGTTTCCGGCATTGTCGTCCGCACGGCCCCACTCAGTCACATAACGTGGGATCGGCCTCAATCATCAACTGCTTCATCTCTTCGAAATGCCGCAGAGAGAAGTCGGGGATGCCTTCCCAGTCACGGGCCGTTTTTTCCGCGACCTCGTCGCTCAGCACCTTCAACGGTTGCCCGGTAGACCAGGCGGTGACCAGAATCTGGCAGGCCCGCTCCAGTGTCCAGATATCATCATAGGCCTCGCCCACCGTCTGGGCGGTAACCATAACGCCGTGATTACCCATCAACAGACGACGCTTATCGGTCAGCAGGCTGGCCAGTCGGGCGCCTTCCTCCTGAGTGTCTGCCATGCCCCCGTACAGGGTATCCACCGCGATACGGTTGAAGTAGCGCGCACTGTTTTGATCGACAGGCGGAATGTGTGGCTGCGCCAGACAGGCGACGCTGGTGGTGTAAACCGGATGCAGATGCATCACGACCCGGGTTTCTGGGAGCCGCTGATGAATTTGCCCATGGATCGACCAGGCCGTGGCGTCTACATCATCCCGCTCTCCACAGGCGGTATCTTCTGCATTAAGCAGCAGCAGGTCGCTGGCGCGAAGCCGTGAAAAGTGTTTCCACTTTGGGTTCATCAGAAACTGCTTACCATCCGGTGAAACGGCGGCACTGAAATGGTTCGCTACCGCCTCATGCATGCCCAGGTGGGCAATAATGCGAAAGGCCGCCGCCAGATCGATACGGGTCTGCTCTTCAAAAGAAAGCGCCATATTCCCTCCTGAAAATGAACGCGTGACGGGCACGCGTTTGAGATTAAGGTTTTGGCATCAGGGTGTTGAGATCGTCGGCTGTTGGCGCTTCAAAATGGTATTTTTTGAGCAGCGCGGCATATTCGGGCGTTTTACTGAAGGTAGCCAGCGCAGCGACCAGGGCTTTTTTCACCTCCGTATTGTCCTTCTTCACGCCAAAACCGTTTAACACCGGATAGATAAGTGTCGTGGAGGAAATCTGAATACGGTCGCCCAGCTTTTGCACCACGCCACGCGCCACGGCGGCATCGGTAATCTGTGCTTCGACCGCATGGGAGAGCATCGCCTGCGTTGTCTGCGGATCGGTCGAATATTCGCTAATCGCGATGGGGGGTTTACCGTTTTTCACACAGTAGTCGTCAGACAGTTTGTGTAACTGCTGCAACCACGACGTGGCGCCCATCGAACCGATTTTATGGCCGCAGAAATCTTCAGGCGTTTTGGGTTGGTAATCGCTTCCCTTCAACGACAGGATAGCTTCGCCGCTTTTCAGATAGGGAATCATGTCGATCACTTTCATGCGATCGGCGGTGATGTACATCGACGAATTAGTCATATCAAACCGGTTACTCTGCAAGCCGGTAATCAGGTTAGGGAAACGGGTATCAATGTTAACGGCCTGACGGCCCATCACTTTGGCCAGACCATCAAGAAACTCAATGTCAAAGCCGGCGGGTTTATTATCCTTCATGTACTCATACGGAAAGAAGGTCATATCCGATCCGGCGATAATTTTGCCGGGTTGTAAAAAGGCTGAGGCGTTAAAGGACGCCAGTACAGCGCCTGCGGCAAGCAGACTTAACACGTAGGTTTTCATCATTATTCTCTCTCTGAAAAATGCCATCAGACGTTGGCAAGATCTTTACCGGCCTGTTGAACAAAAAACGAAGCACCGCGCGGTTTCTGCGGCAGGCGGAAGGCGTTTGCGGTGCTGCGGATCATGCCGCTCTCCTGACCGTAAACCAGCGTGCCCGCATCCGGGCTGGGTAACGGGTTTTCACCGAACGGCAGTGCATCTTCAGCGGCGTACACGGCGATAAACAGTGTGCGCGGCCATTCGGTTTCATTGGGACTGGAGGCGTGCAGCAGTCGGGTATGCATAAAGCACACAGAACCCGAGGGACCAAAACAGGCGGTAGGTTGCTGGCACTGTTCTTTCACCACTGCGGGATCAACGGCACCGGTAAAGCGGCCACCCTGCCAGTGTGAATAAAGCGGCCCCTGATGGCTGCCCGGCACCACGTTCAGCGGACCATTTTCCGGCGTGACCTCACTGACCATCAGCAGCGCGGTCACGATATCGTCGTTGCTGTGCGGGGTGAACAGGAAATCCTGGTGCCACTCCACTTTCGTTGCGGTATGGGGCAGTTTCGAGTTGATCTTACTGTGATGATAGCGTGCACCGCTGCCCCCGATTAACTGTCCGGCAATCTGCGCCATACGTGACTGTAGTGCCGCATGGCGATAGGCGGCAGAGATATCGTTCGGTGAGCTGACGCGGCGCAAAGAAGGATGATCGGCACGGTGATCGCTCTCAATATCGAAACGCGGACGCCCATCCTGCGTATCACCCCAGGGCGCATTCTGGCTGCGGCTTTCCTCAAGCCACTGGTCAAAGTCGTGTTGTAGCGCTGCGATTTCATCGCTTGTCAGGACATTTTCAACTACCAGAAATCCCTGCTGGTGATACTGATCTACCTGCCACTGTTCAATCATGGTCGTGCCCTCGTGATTAATACATCGTTACGCCAGCGAGACATCCTTCAGAAAAGCTTCCACGCGCGGATGCTGGCCATCGCGTAGAGCCTGCGGCGCGTCGTCACAGACCACGCGTCCTTTTTCCATAAAGACAACCCGGTCAGACACCTTGAAGGCGAAGTTCATCTCATGGGTCACGATCACCATGGTGATGCCCTCGCTTGCCAGGGCTTCAATGACCTGAAGCACTTCATTCACTTTTTCGGGATCCAGCGCAGAGGTGGGTTCATCGAACAGCATGATTTGCGGACGCATCATCAAGGCACGTGCGATAGCCACGCGTTGCTGCTGACCGCCGGAGAGCTGATGAGGGTACTTCCACGCATGGTCGAGCATGCCGACTTTAAAAAGCAGCGCAGCAGCCTGCTGTTTTAATACGGCGGCAGGCGCGAGCTTGTGATAGCGAGGCGCCAGCAACAGGTTGTCCATAACGCTGAGATGACTGAACAAATTAAAGCTCTGAAAGACCATCCCGATATTAAGACGATGCTCTGCATGCTCAACGAAGCGTGGCTTGCGTTGCTCTCCCTGCTGACTGAGATGAATAAAGGGTTTTCCGTTAATACGAATTTCACCGTTATCGATCTGCTCCAGACCATTAAGCAGGCGAATCAGCGTGGTTTTTCCTGAACCTGAAGGCCCGATTACGGAAACCACTTCGCCAGGATGGATCTGCAGGTTAACGGCGCCCAGCACTTCAACATTGTTGTAAGCCTTGTGCAGACGCAGGGCCTGCAACGCTGGTCCGCTGGCGTGAAACGCCTGACGGACAGGATTCACCGCTGCGCGTTGTGCGAGTTCGAAAAGATGTGCATCAGGTTTGCCGGACGGTTGGCGTTGTGTCACGTCCAGATAGCGCTCCAGCTGTTTCAGCAGGAAGTCAAAGACGGTAACGATCAGCACGTAATAGAAGGCCACTGCCGCCATGGTTTCCATGACCAGAAAGTTTTGCGAGTAGAGTCGCTGGCCGACCATCAAAATTTCGGTAAGCGAGATAACAGAGACCAGTGACGTCAGCTTCACGATCGCGATGTATTCATTCGCCAGTGCCGGTAAGGCCACACGCAGTGCCTGCGGGATAATGATGCGCCACTGAATGCCTGCATAGCGTAATCCCAGTGCCCGGGCAGCCTCGCTCTGGCCTTTGGGAATCGCCAGCAGCCCGCCACGGTGAATCTCTGCGATATAGGCGCTTTCACACATGGTCAGCGCAATAAATCCTGCCCAGAATGGATCGCTCAGTACCGTCGACGTGGCGGGCAATGCCTGAGGCAGGTTATAAACAAAGATCAGCAGCACCAGCAAAGGCAGGCTGCGAAAGAGCCAGATATAAAACCGGGCCGGCAGCGTCAATAAGGGATGGCGCGACTGCTTGGCCAGCGCCAGGATAAATCCCGCAATAATGCTCGTTCCCCAGGTCAGCAGGCTCAGTTTGATGACAGTCCATGTCGCCAGCCAAAAATTAGCGTCGCTAAACAGACTGAACATATAGTTCCAGTTAAATGTCATGGGCTTGCTCACATTAAACAGAAGGGGTGAATAATTCTGTAATTCACTATGGCGGCAGGACGGGAACGATAGCAATTAGTAATTTGCTGGCTTCTGATTTTAAAAAAACTATCCAACTGTTATATCCCTTTTTAAACGGTGTCTTTTTAACAGTGCAGGGCAATAATTAACGTATTCTTTCCCTGTTTGCGCTTATTTAGGGCAGCACGCTGATCATTGCGACGCAGGGTGAGAGTTATTGGTGCAATTTCTTTTTGATGATTACGTTTCTGCCAGACGTAAAAAAACAGGTGGAATGGCGTTAATACATAAACGGCGTTCAGGTGGAACGGGCAGGTAAGTGGCACAGCATTTGCAGTGCTGCTTAGGCCGGAACGAAGCAAGGTGTCTTGCTGACCATAAAAAACAGAGGTAACGCCATGAGTCGCTTTACACTTAAACAGCTCAGATATTTCGTCGCCGTGGTGGAGACGGAAAGCATTGCGGAAGCCTCGCGTCAGTTGCATATCGCCCAGCCCTCCATTTCCGTTTCCATCAAAAATCTGGAGGACGCCTTCGATCAGCAACTGCTCATCCGCCATCACGCACAGGGTGTTTCGCTGACGCCTGGCGGCCGCCGTTTTTACGAAAAGGCGCAGGAGCTGCTACGTCTGACACACGAGTTTGAGCAAAACTCACGAGCAGATAACACCCTGATTTCAGGCACCATTGCGGTGGGATGCTTTGAATCTGCGGCGCCGCTGTATATGCCCAAACTGATAGCCGGGTTTAAAAAACACTATCCGGATATTACCATTGAACTGTACGATGGCGAGCAGCATGAACTGATGCATGGACTCCATCGCGGACGTTTTGATCTGGCTTTTCTCTACGATCTCGAGCTGGATAACACCATTCAAAAAACCACGTTAAACGCTCCGCATAAACCTTACGCGCTCCTGCCGGTAAACCATCCACTGGCACAAAAATCCCTGGTCACGCTGCGTGAGCTGAGTCAGGAACCTATGATTTTGCTGGATGCGGTACCCAGCAGGAATTACTTCATCAATATTTTCAAAAGCAAAGGGTACCACCCGCAGGTAGCCTACAGTTCGCCTTCCATTGAAATGGTGCGTTGCATGGTAGGACAGGGGCTGGGGTTTTCAGTTCTGGTCACCCGCCCCTGCACTGATGTGACTTATGACGGTGAAAAGCTGGCGCAGATTGATATTGAAGATGATATGGAAGCCTCGACGTTAATCATGGCCTGGTTAAGTCATAATGAACCGACGCGACCGACAAAACTTTTTATGGACTATTGCCAGAATAGTGCGTTGGGGCCCACCGTGTAAAAAGTGCCGCGCAATTACCGTGCTGTTTGGTAAGAAAAAGAAATGTATTTGCGGTAAATCTCATCGGCTAATTTCGCGCTTTATTCGCTGAGTGGCTTTAATAACCGGGCACGTATCTTCTGCTTATTAATTTCTTATTCAGATATTAGCTTTATAATATTTTACCCATTCATCTGCCTCAAATAGTCTTGGCGCTGGCGCGTGTCAGGAACACGTCATTAAAACGTCGGGCTTGAGGATGATGGAATGACAATATCAGAGCAAAAAACAGATACCCTGGTGATTGGGGCAGGGCAGGCCGGCATCGCCATGAGCGAGCATCTGGGGCGGCTCGGCATTCCGCATTGCGTGCTGGAAAAAAATCGTATTGCCGAAGCGTGGCGGACCCGGCGCTGGGACTCGCTGGTCGCCAACGGCCCGGCCTGGCACGATCGGTTTCCCGGCATGACTTTTCCGGGGCAGGATCCTGACAGCTTTGTGCCTAAAGAACAGATCGCTGACTATTTTGAAGCGTATGTGCAGCACATCGAGGCGCCTGTCAAAACGGGCGTCGAAGTCATCAGCGTGGTACCGCGTGTCGGGCGCAGCGGGTTCGACGTCTCAACCTCCGCTGGTCCGATCGTTGCCCGGCGCGTAGTCGTCGCCACAGGGCCTTTTCAGAAGCCTGTGATTCCCGCCATTGCGCCCACGGATACACGGTTCACCCAGTTACATTCGGCGGACTACCGTAACCCGCAACAACTGCCTGAAGGTGGTGTGCTGGTTATCGGCGCGGGCTCGTCAGGGGTGCAGATTGCCGATGAGCTTCAGCGTGCAGGAAAAGACGTGTGGCTCTCCGTTGGTCCCCACGATCGTCCGCCTCGCCGCTATCGCAACCGGGACTTTTGCTGGTGGTTAGGAGTCCTTGGCCTGTGGGATGCGGCAGCCAGCCAACCGGGGAAAGAACACGTCACCATCGCGGTCAGCGGCGCGCGCGGCGGGCATACCGTCGACTTTCGCAAACTGGCGGAGCAGGGCATCAACCTGGTCGGATTGACGGAGCGCTTTTCCGGCGAGGTCGTGACCTTTAAGCCCGATCTGGCGCAAAACATTGCCGCAGGCGATGAAAACTATTTATCCCTGCTGGATGCGGCCGATGCCTGGGTTGAACGCCATGGCCTGAATTTACCCGAGGATCCGGCCGCACGCGCCTTTCTGCCCGATCCGGAAAGCGTCTCGCATCCTGTGCAGTCGCTCAATCTGGTCCGCGCAGGGATCACGACGCTCATCTGGGCGACAGGCTATGCCACGGATTATACCTGGCTGAAGGTTAACGCCTTTGACGAGAAAAACAGACCTCTCCATCAACGCGGCGTCTCCCCGGAGTCCGGACTCTATTTCCTCGGGCTGCCCTGGCAGTCGCGCCGCGGCTCCTCGTTTATCTGGGGCGTGTGGCATGACGCAAAGTATGTTGCCGACCATATTGCTATTCAGCGTCAGTATCAGGATTACCGTGCCGCGTCAGAAAACTGAACCAGGAGACTGCTGTTATGCCAACCCATACTCGTATTCGGATGTTTAACACCAAAGAAACGTACCCTAATCAAACGCTGGACAACGATCTTTGCCAGGCCGTACGTGCAGGTAACACAGTGTACCTGCGCGGCCAGGTCGGCACTGACTTCGACGGTAATCTGATTGGCCTGGGCGATCCGGCCGCGCAGGCGGCGCAGGCGATGAAAAATGTGAAGCAACTGCTGGAAGAGGCGGGGAGCGATCTGTCGCATATTGTCAAAACCACCACGTATATAGTCGACCCGCGTTATCGCGAACCGGTTTACCGGGAAGTCGGAAAGTGGCTAAAAGGTGTTTTCCCCGTCTCAACAGGGCTGGTGATTTCGGCTCTGGCACAGCCGCAGTGGCTGATGGAAATTGATGTCATTGCGGTGATTCCGGATGACTGGAAACGTGGAGCAGACCAATGACCTTATCAGTGACGGCACGGTGCGAAGAAACCGGTCAGCTCGGCATCGCTATCAGTTCATCCAGCATTGCGGTAGGTGCGCGCTGTCCCTGGCTCCAGGCCGGCGTGGGCGCCGTATCCAGCCAGAATATTACGTTGCCCTCTCTGGGGCAGCAGATTCTGTTGCATCTGGATCAGGGCAGCGATCTGAACGTGGCGCTAAAGCGGGCGCTGGCTGGCGACAGATTCAGTGATTACCGCCAGGTCGCCGCGATTGATATTCAGGGTAACACAGCGTTTTTCAGTGGCAGCAAGACGCTGGGTATCTGGAGCATGGCCGAAGGAAAAAACTGTATCGCCGCAGGCAATATGCTGGCGAACAAGGACGTAACGGCATCCATGTGCGCAGCCTTTGAAGCGGCCTCCGGTGAACTGGCCAGTCGGCTGCTTGCCGCCCTTCAGGCCGGCGTGGCGGCAGGCGGAGAAGCCGGGCCGTTACATTCAGCTGCGCTCAAACTTGTGGATGATTATCCCTGGCCGCTGGTGGATCTGCGCATCGACTGGACCGGGCACGACCCTGTCGGGCAGTTGACACAACTGTGGCTTGCCTATGAACCCCAGATGGAAGCCTATGTCACGCGCGCGCTGGATCCGCGTGAGGCACCGGCCTATGGTGTGCCCGGCGATGAATGAGACGTTACGGGCGCTTCTGGCCTCTCTGCTGGCCTTTGACACAACCAGTCGGGTGTCAAACCTGGCCCTGATCCAGTTTATTGACGACTACCTGACTGACAGAGGCATAACGACGCAGTGGCTGTATGACGACAGCGGTAAAAAAGCCAATCTGTATGCGCGTCTGGGGCCGGAGGGCGAAGGCGGCGTTATGCTGTCAGGGCATACGGACGTGGTGCCGGTTGAGGGGCAAAACTGGTCCGTGCCGCCTTTCGCCCTGACGGAACGTGACGGACGATACTACGGTCGGGGAAGCGCCGATATGAAAGGCTTTATTGCCTGCGTGCTGGCCATGCTGGATGCGTTTCTTCAGCAGCCCCTGCGCATGCCTTTGCATCTGGCGTTTTCCTGTGACGAAGAGGTGGGGTGCCTGGGCGTGCGCTCGCTGGTGGCGATGCTCAATGCCTCACCGGCAAAACCGGCGATGTGTATTGTGGGTGAGCCGACCGCCATGCAGCCGGTTTACGGACATAAGGGAAAACGGGCGGTGCGCTGTCGGGTGCAGGGCCACGCCTGCCACTCTGCCTATACGCATCAGGGCGTGAATGCGGTTCACTACGCCGCCCGGTTAATTGCGCATCTTTTGCAGCAGGAAGAAGCGTTAAAGCTGCAACGTGACGAACGGTTTGAACCGCCTTACAGCACGCTGCAGATTGGCACGATTCAGGGCGGGACAGCACTGAATATTGTTCCTGCGACCTGCCAGTTTGATATGGAGTGGCGAACGCTGCCTGGTACGGATGCTCAGGCGCTGTATGACAGCGTACGCCACTTCGCCGAAGCAGAACTGGTGCCTGAAATGCAGCGCACTGAACCGTTGTGCAACATTACCTTTCAACCACTGAGCGACTACCCCGGCTTATTGACCGATCCGCAGACCGACTTTGCCCGCTGGCTGGCGCAGTGGAGCGGACATAACGACTTCGCTACGGTCGCCTTTGGCACCGAAGGGGGATTATTTGACGAGATTGGGGTAGCCACGTTGGTCTGCGGGCCGGGAAGCATGGAACAGGGACACAAAGCAGATGAGTTTGTCAGTCTTGAACAGCTTGAACGCTGTATGGCAATGCTACAAAACCTGCGTCAGTGGATGGCGGTAACGTCCACCAATAAAGCCACGCAGGGTGGAGCGCGCCGCGCGGCCAGATGATCGGCAAAAACGTTTGCGGGTGCGGTTTACAACCGGCCGTAAAACGTCAGGCGGGCCGTTTCCGACAGGGCGATGCCGGGCGCGGTATTGTAGGCCAGCACCGCCAGCATGCGCGTGACGTCGCCTTCTGTGGGCGTCACGCGATGCAGTGAATTTCGCCCACGAAACAGTACCAGGTCACCGGCATCCATAGCCAGTTCATCGACGGCGTGCTGTTCATCGAGCACGGCGGCCACGCCCGCGTAATTCATTTCGCCTGCATCAGCATCCCGCAGGTCTTTCACATACTGAAATCGTCCACCGCCCAGCGGTTTCTGCACCAGCAACGTGATGGCAAACGAGGAGTTATCAAAATGCCATCCCAGCTCTTTACCCTGTGGCGCATAGTGCAGGTTAATCGAAGACAACGGGTCGGCGTAGGGATACAGCGCCTCTTCGTCCAGCACTTCGCATAAGAAAGACTGAAACAGCGCATCGTCATACAGCTGACGCAGCGGGGAATCCGCTGCAATCATATCGTCCGTAATGCACCCTTTGGTGCTGTTTACTTCGCGGTTGCGTGGATGGCTGTCGCTGAAGCCGGCATCCGTTTTCATCAGGTAAACGTTGTGCTGACTGACAGTGTAATAAGCCCGATCGCGCTGCGCATTGCCTTCTGCGACAATGGCCTGCAGGGCGGCAGGCTGCAAAAAATGACGCAACACCAGC
The DNA here is from genome assembly GCF_004364735.1 of Pantoea sp. PNA 14-12. Classification (NCBI taxonomy): domain Bacteria; kingdom Pseudomonadati; phylum Pseudomonadota; class Gammaproteobacteria; order Enterobacterales; family Erwiniaceae; genus Pantoea; species Pantoea sp. PNA 14-12. The sequence continues at coordinate 21,823 of NZ_SOAJ01000001.1, forward strand.
GCGCCGTGTTGATTAAGTTGCCTGCGACAGTCTTGACGCCAGGCGTGGTCGGTCAGAGGATGTAAGTCAGTACGTACCAGGGCTTTGGGCATCGTCGCGGTCTCATAATGAATGAATTGTCACACTAGCCTGCCCGGCATCAGCTGAATACCAATAAATCGTTAATACCCTGATAAGGAATGCTTAATGCCCAACCCGCCATCGCGCTTGCCTAAAATCAACGTGATTCAGTCATTTAAAGTGGCTGCGGAAACCGGCAGCCTGACCAGGGCCGCGGCACAGCTGGCCTTAACCCCTGCGGCGGTGAGCCAGCAAATTCGCCAGCTTGAAGATCACCTTGGCTGCGTCCTGTTTTTACGTACGCAACAGGGCGTAATGCTGACGGAGACGGGCAAGCAGTATCTTCGCTATGTCACGGAAGCCTTTGCGGTTCTCCAGCTTGGTCAGCGCAACATAGGACGCACTGAGACCGCTGCACAGCTTACGCTTTACACGCTGCCGGCGCTGGCGTCGAAATGGCTGTTGCCACATCTGTGCCGCTGGCGTGAACGCTGTCCGGATGTCAGTCTTTCCTTACATGGCACGCACGCGGAGGTGGATTTTGCTCAAACGCCGGCCGACTTTGTGATGTGTTTCGGCGAGGAGGCGTATCCCAGACTGAATAAAGCGTATCTGTTTCATGATGAGGTGCTCCCGGTCGCCAGCCCGCGGCTGATCGACGCCTTTTCCCGCGAGGATCTGTTACGGCATGCGCCGCTGATTCATCTCGACTGGGGCAAAGAAGGGCGCTTTTTGCCAGACTGGTCGGGCTGGTTTGAGGCGAAAGGAATGGCTGTGCCAGCAGCCCGACCAGCCATGACCTTTAACCTGACCTCGCTGGCGATTGATGCCGCCGTGGCCGGCGCTGGTGTGCTGCTGGGACAGCGCCGGATGATCGCCCAGGCGCTGGGCCGGGGCGAACTGGTCATTGTTGATGCGCTCGCGTTGCCGCTCAGCAAGCCCTATTATCTGGCCTGGCCGAATCGCACGCTGAACCAGCCTGGCGCAGAGGCAATGATCGCCTGGTTAGGCGAGCTCGCCGCCCTGTAGGAAGGCGTAGGGGTTGCAGTTGAGCGCTTTCGCGGCGTGAAGCGTTAGACTCAGGCCTCCCGGCCTTAACATATGACTGCTCCGCCGGGCTTAGCTCATCAGACTGACCTGCGCTGCTACGATGCGCCAGCCCTGCGGAAACTTCACCCAGGTCTGTTGCTGACGGCCAATTTTCTCCGTGCCCGCCCGGGTAAATTCGGTGCTGCACACCGCGTACGCGTCACCAAACGTGGTGATCACCGTATTGCGCAGCGTGCGGTCCAGCCCCGCCGACGGTCTTGCCGCGCGAAACGCGCGGATTTCATCGATGCCGTACAGGTTCTCGCCAGCGCCTAAGCGCACGGTCCGCGGATCGTGCCAGAACATCTCATCCAGGACGGCAATGTCGTTGCCCGTCAGCGCCTTTTCATAACGGTAGAACGCGGCGGTAACGGCGTTCAGCACCTCGGGAAGATTAATCGCGTCAGTATTCATTGTGCTCCTGCCCTGCGGGTGGGCGAAAATGTCAGTCCTTGTTGTTCAAGGGCACAGGCTGCGCGTAAGACAGCCTGTTCGTTAAAGGGGGCGCCAATTAACTGTACGCCAATCGGTAAACCGCTCGCCGTCGTCATCGGCACAGTACAGACGGGAAGTCCAAGGAAGGAGATCGGCTGCGTCAGCATGCCCATGCTGGCCTTCGTCGGCAGATTCTGCCCGTTAATGGCAATCGTTTCCTGACCAATTAACGGCGCGCTACATGGCGTGGCAGGGGCGATAAGCACATCGTACTGCGCAAACAGCGGGACGACCTGCTGCTGAAAGTGGCGGCGGAAGCGCTGGGCCTGAACATACCATGCCGCGGGCAGCATCGCACCAGCCAGCAGGCGTTCACGCGAATGGGGCTCAAACAGGTCGGGCTGCTGACGCAGCGCAGGCAGGTAATGATTGCCGCCTTCAGAGGCGGTCATAATAAAGGCGGCCGAGCGCGCTAACTCAGCCTCCGCGATTACCACGTCGTCCTGAGCCTGTAACGCCTGCGCCACCTGTAATTGCGCCGCGCGGGCATCATCATTACACCAGGTCGAAAAGAAGCCGCCCAGTACGGCGCAGCGCAAATCCTGTGCACCGTTTTTCAGCTGCGGTAAGGTGGCTGCCAGCGGGCGATCGGCCTGGAAGGCATCCGTGCTGTCGTGCCCTTGCAGCAGATCGTAAACCAGGGCCAGATCGTCCACCCGACGGGCAAAGGGACCGATATGATCCAGGCTGGCGACAAACGGATGGCTGCCGCTGCGGGATAAGCGGCCAAAAGTCGGTTTCAGGCCAAAAATCCCACACAGGGAAGCCGGGACGCGGATTGAGCCGTTGGTGTCCGTCCCCAGCGAGAAAGGCACCAGTCCCGCTGCCACGGCGGCGGCCGAACCGCCGGATGAGCCGCCCGCAATGCGCGCCAGATCATGCGGGTTGTGCGTCGCCCCGTAGTGGGTATTTTCGGTGGTAAAACCGTAGGCATAGGCATCCATGTTGACCATGCCGGAAAGCAGGGCACCGGCCTGCTGAAGTTGGGTGATGGCAAAGGCATCCCGGGTTGCGGCCGGACGCTGACGAAACAGTCTGGCCCCCGCCAGGGTAGTGTACCCCTGCACGTCAAACAGGTTTTTTACCGCATAGGGAATGCCCGCCAGCGGCGGCAAGGTCTCGCCGCGCAGGCGTTGCTTGTCTATCGCATCCGCTTCCTGCACCATCCGCGTTGCGGTGATATCCGTCCAGGCATTAAGCTGCGGATTCTGTTTCTCAATCGCGGTCAGTGTCTGCTCCGCCACTTCACGGGCGCTGATATCACCGTGCTGAATCGCCTGCTGAAGTGCCTGAATGGAAACCTCGTCTGGTCTCATGCTTTGTACACTCCTGCGACTTCGAGCCGGTCGTCCAGCGGATAAGCCATCAACGGGGCCGCCATATCGGCAATGCGCGTCATCTGTTGTAGCAGGGCGACACGGCGATCCTCGTCCAGTTCCACGTTCAGGATTTGCTCCATTTGGGCAATATAGGCTGCCCAGTCACTCTGATTCATGATTTACTCCTGTCAGAAACCGGCGGCGCTGCCGTTGCTGCGCGGATCGCTTGCGCCTTCAAACATACCGTTGTTGTGACGAACAATGGCACCTGCATGGCCGACGGCCTCACTGTAGGCCGGCAGCGACTCCACGTCATGTCCTAACGCACGTAGCGCCTCCAGGGTGTCGGGCGCGAAGCGACTTTCCAGTTTGAGCGAGTCCGACAGCTGGCCCCAGGTCCGCCCCAGCAGCCAGCGAGGTGCGCTAACGGCCTGCTGCAGCGGCAGGCGCTGAATAACATGGCGGGTAAAAATGGCTGCCTGAGTTTGCGGCTGGCCATCGCCGCCCATGGAGCCGTATACCATGGTGCGACCATCCTTCAGGCGTGCGGCGGCAGGATTCAGCGTATGGAAGGGTTGTTTACCGGGCGCCAGCGCCAGCATATGGTCGGGATCGAGGCTAAAAGCCGCGCCCCGGTTTTGCCAGACAAGTCCGGTGCCGGGCACCACTACACCGCTGCCAAACTCATGATAAATACTTTGGATAAAGGAAACGGAAAGCCCGCTGCTGTCCATCACGCCCATCCAGACGGTATCGCCAGGCCCGCGACCGGTTCCCCAGGGCGCAGCGCGATCATCCTGAATCTGGCTGGCGAGGGTGGCGAGGGTTTCGCCGTCAAGCAGTGCCTGCAGATCCTCAACCACATGGCGGGGATCGGTAATATGCTGATCCCGAAGGGCAAACGCTTTTTTGGTGGCTTCGACGATACGGTGGATCGTTTGCACCTCATCTGCGTTCGCCATGTCCAGATGATCCGTGATGCCCAGTATGGCCAGCGACACCATACCTTGTGTCGGTGGCGTGATATTCCAGATATCGCCTTCGCTGTGGCGAATATGGAGCGGCGTGACGCGGCGAGCCCGTTGCTGCTGTAAATCCGCCAGGGTGATGGGAATGCCCAGATTGACCATTTCTTCCGCAAGGTGCTGTGCCAGCGTGCCGCGATAAAAACTGTCCAGACCTTCTTCGCTCAGCAGGCTCAATGTACGTGCTAAATCAGGCTGGGTGAAACGGCTGCCTTCCGCTGGCACATCGCCGTCCGGTAAAAACGTGGCGGCAAAGCCAGGCAGATGCTGTAGCTCGTCGCGCTTCGTCCGCGTCGCTGCGGCTTGTGAGGCGGTGACGGGAATGCCATCGGCAGCATAGCGAACAGCATCGCGGAGTAAGCGCGGTAAAGGCAGGGTGGTTCCCCCCAGTTCTGCGGACAGGTCCAGTGCCGCCTGCCAGCCGCTCACCGTGCCCGCCACCGTCAGGGCCGCTTTAGGTCCACGATGAGGGATATGGGTTTCCCCCTTATAGAAGTCAAAATTCGCCAGCGAACCCGCTCTGCCACTGCCATCAATGCCAACCGGATCGCCTTTGCCTGGCATGATCAGCCAGAATCCGTCACCGCCCAGCCCATTCATGTGCGGATAGACCACCGCAATCGTCGCCGCGGCGGCCACCATGGCCTCAATCGCGTTCCCCCCTTCCCGCAGTACCGCCAGCGCACTTTCACTGGCCAGATGATGCGGCGTCACGGCCATGCCTAACGGGGCCAAATTGCTCTGAATCATGCTCTTCTCATTCTGTTTTTCAGGGTACAAAGCAAAAGGTTAAGCAAGAGCCGTTCCAGTTTTTAAGAAGACAACGTCTCTGGACAGGTTTATCTGGCCCAAATTATGCTAGCTTCTGTGGCAATCCCGCGATTGAAACAAAAGTTACAGGACCTGAATGAAACAGCTTGATGAGCGACTCAGAACGCATTACCCCCAGCTTTCGCCGCAGGAGCAGCGTATAGCCGACTTTATTTTTGACCACTTTGATGACCTGATTAGCTATAACAGTGCCGAGCTGGCACGCCTGAGCGGTGTCTCAAAAGCCACGGTGAGCCGACTGTTTAAGCGCCTGGGCTATGACAAATATAAAGACATGCGCGATGAGCTCCGTACCCTGCGCCAGAGCGGTATGCCGTTAACGGATAACCGGGATGCGGTACAGGGAAATACCCTGCTGTCGCGGCATTACAAGCAGGAAATGGCCAATCTGACACAATGGGTTAACAGCATTGATCCCCAGCAATTCGCCGATGTGATCGCCCAGCTGGCGCAGGCAAAACGTATCTATATTGTTGGCATGCGCAATGCCTATCCGGTGGCGCTGCATCTGCGTCAGCAGCTCATTCAGACGCGTGCTCAGGTGCATATTCTGCCCCAGCCGGGCCAGACGCTGGCAGAGGATTTGGTGGACATCACGCCGGAGGACATGGTGGTCGTGATTGCGTTTCGCCGCCGCACCCGCATTATTCAGCCGTTAATGCAGCAGCTGCAAAGCGCAAGGATTCCGGTACTGGCGCTGTGTGAGCCCCAGGCGCAGAGCGTGATTTCACTGGCGCGCTGGCAGTTTTGCGCCCCGCTGGACAGCGTCTCCGCCTTCGACAGCTACGCCTCGGCCATGAGCCTGGTGAACCTGCTCGCCAACGCCCTGCTGCATGAATTACTGGCGCTGGGGCGGCCGCGTATTCATCAGATTGCCGATCTTTATCAGCACCTTGATGAGCTGGAGCACCGTTAGCAGGCACCATTTTGGTGCTTTGCCCCTTTTTGGACCGTCTCCCGGGGTAACTCGGGAATCGTATCGAGCTTAGTAAAAGCCGCCATTTCAGCGTTAAACCGCATTTATCTCCCTCCCGTTGCGTTGGCACATTAGTTGCAGAATGCCAATCATAAGAATCTTTTGTTTCACATAATCTCACCGGGGTGCATAATGAAAAAAGTATTAATGGCCGTTGTCGCGGCAGCCGTACTGATGGCACAGGCTGGCAGCGTGCTGGCGGATCAACTGCAGGACATCCAGAAACGCGGCGTGCTGCGGGTGGCAGTACCGCAGGATTTCCCACCGTTTGGCTCCGTGGGGACCGATCTGCAACCGCAGGGCTATGACATCGACATGGCAAAGTATCTGGCCAAACAGATGAAACTTAAGTTGCAACTGGTGCCGGTCAGCAGTGCCAACCGTGTGCCTTATCTGCAGACGGACAAGGTGGATCTGGTGATCTCCAGCATGGGGAAAAATCCTGAGCGTGAAAAGGTAATTGATTTCAGCCGGGCTTACGCGCCGTTCTTTCTGGGCGTTTTTGGACCTAAAGGCGATCATCTGAAAGATCCCGCGGCGCTGAGCGGCAAGTCGGTGGGTGTCACCCGTGGTGCGGTGGAAGATATGGTGCTGAGCGAGGTGGCACCGAAAGACGCGCAGGTGAAACGTTATGAAGATAACAACACCACGTTATCAGCCTACCTCTCCGGACAGGTGCAATATGTCGCTACCGGCAACCTGGTCGTCGCAGCCATTACGCGTCAGAACCCGGCTAAAGCCCCTGTTGCGCAGTTCATGCTGAAAGACTCGCCGTGCTATATCGGACTGAAAAAAGACGAGCCGGCACTGAAAGAGAAAGTGAATGCGCTGATCGACCAGGGCATTAAAGACGGCACGCTGAACAAAATGTCCGAAGAGTGGCTGAAAGCGCCGCTGCCAGCCAACCTGGGCGCATAAGGATGGGGCAATGACCGGGCAACTTAATTTCCCTGCATTATTGCCGTACTGGCCGGAGTTGCTCTCCGGCCTGTGGGTAACGATCCAGTTAACGGTGCTGGCGACGGTCGGCGGCGTCAGTATCGGTATTATCGGCGCGGCGCTGCGCAGCGGTAAACCCAGTTGGTTAAGCCGCCTGTGGGGCATCTATGTCGAACTGATTCGTAATACGCCGTTTGTGGTGCAGCTGTTCTTTATTGTGTTCGGTTTACCCAACCTGGGGCTGAAACTCACCGCAGGGGAAGCCGCACTGCTGGCGATGCTGGTTAACCTGGGTGCCTATAGCACGGAAATTATCCGGGCGGGCATTCAGGTCACGCCAAAAGGGCAGTGGGAAGCCGGTCGGGTGCTGGGATTAACGCGCAGCCAGACCTTTCTGCGCGTGGTGTTGCCACCGTCGCTGCAACGGATTTATCCGGCGCTGGTGAGTCAGTGCATCATTGTGATGCTGGGATCGTCGGTCGTCTCGCAGGTCTCCTACGAGGAGCTGACCTTTGCCGCCAACCTGATTCAGTCACGCACGTTTTTGAGTTTCGAAGTCTACTCGGTGACCACGTTGATCTACCTGGCGTTGTCGATAGTAATGCGTCAGCTGCTGCTGGCGATTGGCCGCAAGTGGCTGGGGGTGCAGGTATGATGACAACCTTTACCGACTGGGACATCGTGCGCAACCTGCTGCTGGCCGCGCGCTGGACGATTGCCCTGTCGCTGGTGGCCTTTTTAGGCGGTACGCTCGTGACGTTACCTCTGCTGTTTTTACGTCTGTTAAAGCGTAAATGGCTGACGCGAATCATTCGCGCGTACACCGAGCTGTTCCAGGGCACACCGCTGCTGATGCAGCTGTTTCTGGCTTTCTTTGGCGTCGGGCTGTTTGGCATCGACGTTGCGCCCTGGACCGCTGCGTCGCTGGCGCTGACCTTTTATACCAGCGCCTATTTGCTGGATATCTGGCACGGCAGTATTCAGGCGCTGCCAAAAGGGCAGTGGGAAGCGTCACGCTGCCTCGGCCTGAACTTTGGTCAGACGCTCACGCGGGTGATTGCGCCTCAGGCGATCCGCATTGCGATTGCCCCGACAGTGGGGTTTGCCGTGCAGGTCATTAAAGGCACCGCGCTGGCCTCCATTATCGGATTTGTCGAGCTGACCAAAGCCGGCACCATTTTGAATAACGTGACCTACCAGCCGTTTAAAGTCTTTGGGCTGGTGGCACTGGGCTACTTCCTGATGTGTTATCCGCTGTCGCGTTACAGCCAGTATCTGGAGAAAAAATTCAATGCCGCTCATCACCATTAATCAGGTCCAGAAGTATTACGGCACCAACCATGTTTTGAAAGGCGTGGATCTGGATATCGATATGGGAGAAGTGATCTCGATTATCGGTCGCAGCGGTTCCGGCAAAAGTACACTGCTGCGCTGCATGAACGGGCTGGAAGGCTATCAGGATGGCAGCATTAAACTCGGCGGCATGACCATCACCGACCGCGACTCACAGGCGCGCGAAATCAGCCGCTCCGTAGGGATGGTATTTCAGAACTTCAACCTGTTCCCACATATGACGGCGCTGGAAAACGTCATGCTGGCACCGCGTCGGGTTCTGAAAAAAAGTCAGGCCGAGTGCCGCGAACTGGCAGCCCGTATGCTGGAAAAAGTGGGGCTGGGCGAGCGGCTGGATTATTACCCGTCCAGCCTGTCAGGCGGACAGCAACAGCGCGTAGCCATTGCCCGCGCACTGGCCATGGAACCCCGGGTATTACTGTGTGATGAGATCACCTCAGCCCTGGACCCGGAGCTGGTCGGCGAAGTGCTGAAAGTGCTGGAGCAACTTGCCGCCGAAGGCATGACGTTAATTCTCGTCACCCATGAAATGAACTTCGCCCGCGATGTGGGCGATCGTGTGGTCTTTATGCATCAGGGGCGCGTCTGGGAACAGGGGGACAGCAAAACACTGTTTGCCCATCCGCAGACGGCGGAGCTAAAGCAGTTTATTTCCTCTGTGCGTCTGTGAGTGCTTAACAAGGAATTCACTATGGATATCTCTCAATTTTCGCAAATTAATCCGCCTCAGCGCCTGTTAATGGGCCCCGGTCCGATCAACGCCGATCCGCGTGTGCTGCGCGCGATGTCGAGCCAGTTGCTCGGACAATATGATCCGGCGATGACCCATTACATGAATGAAGTGATGGCGCTCTATCGCGGCGTGTTCCGCACCGAAAACCGCTGGACGCTGCTGATCGACGGTACCTCACGCGCCGGTATTGAAGCGATCCTGCTGTCGGCGATTCGCCCTGGCGATAAGGTGCTGGTGCCGGTCTATGGCCGTTTTGGTCATCTGCTGTGTGAAATTGCCCGTCGCTGCCGGGCCGATGTGCACACCATTGCGGTGCCGTGGGGAGAGGTGTTTACGCCCGATCAGATCGAAGATGCGATTAAAAAAGTAAAACCGCGTTTGCTGTTGACCGTACAGGGCGATACCTCAACCACTATGCTGCAGCCGCTGGCGGAGCTGGGGGCGATCTGCAAAAAATATGGTGTGCTGTTTTACACCGATGCCACGGCGTCGCTGGCGGGCAATGCGCTGGAAACCGATGCATGGGGCCTGGACGCGGTGTCCGCCGGCATGCAGAAATGCCTGGGTGGTCCGTCAGGAACTTCGCCGATCACGCTGAGCGATGAGATGGCAGCGGTGATCCGCCAGCGCAAATGCGTAGAGCAGGGGATCCGCACGGATGCGCACCAGGATGGCGATGACGAGATGATCTACTCCAACTATTTCGATCTCGGCATGATCATGGATTACTGGGGCCCGGAACGCCTCAATCATCACACTGAAGCGACCAGCGCCCTGTTCGGCGCGCGTGAATGCGCGCGTCTGATTCTGCAGGAAGGGCTGGATAACGGGATTGCGCGCCACAAGCTGCACGGCGAAGCGATGTTAAAAGGCATTCAGGGGATGGGGCTGGAAACCTTTGGCGATCTCAGCAACAAAATGAGTAACGTGCTGGGCGTAGTGATCCCTCAGGGCGTCAATGGCGATGAGGTCCGTAAGCTGATGCTGGAAGATTTCGGCATTGAAATCGGCACGTCGTTTGGTCCGCTGCATGGCAAAGTCTGGCGCATCGGCACGATGGGTTACAACGCGCGCAAAGACTGCGTGATGCAAACCCTGGCCGCGCTGGAAATGGTGTTGTCGCATGTCGGTTACCGCACGCCACAGGGCGCGGGCTCGCAGGCGGCATGGAACCACTACGGGAGCCATGCATGATGATGAATGCCAGCGAGGCTCAGGTTGCCGCCCGGCGCGTGATGGCGCGCTGTGATGCGCTGGCTGAGATCAGTGAAAGCGAACAAGGGCTGACACGGGTTTATCTGTCGCCGGAACACCTGCGTGCCAACGCGCGCGTCGGTGAGTGGATGCAGGCCGCCGGTATGACGGTCTGGCAGGATGAAGTCGGCAATATCTGCGGCCGCTACGACGCCGCCCAGCCTGGCGCACCTGCGCTGCTGCTGGGCTCGCATCTGGACACGGTTCGTAATGCGGGCCGCTATGACGGCATGCTGGGCGTGCTGAGCGCGATTGAAACCGTGCAGTGGCTCCACGATCGCCAGCGTCGCCTGCCCCTGGCCATTGAAATCATCGGCTTTGGTGATGAAGAAGGCACGCGTTTTGGCATTACCCTGCTGGGCAGTCGCGGCATTACCGGCACCTGGCCTGACAGCTGGCCGACCCATCCTGACGGCAATGGCATTACGGTGGCACAGGCGATGCAGGATGTCGGCCTGGACGCCAGCCAGATCTCACGCGCCGCGCGTAACGTCAGCGACATCGTGGCCTATCTTGAACTGCACATCGAGCAGGGGCCTTGCCTGGAGCAGGAAGATCTCGCGTTGGGTGTGGTTACCGCGATCAACGGTGCCCGTCGCCTCAATTGCTGTTTCACCGGTGAGGCCGGTCATGCCGGAACCGTACCCATGGCGCATCGTAAAGACGCGCTGGCCGCTGCCGCAGAGTGGATGGTATTCATCGAGCATACCACGCGCGAGCAGACTTCACCGCTGGTCGCCACGGTGGGCACGCTGAACTGCGCGCCGGGCGCGGTGAACGTCATTCCGGGGGAGGTGCATCTGTCGCTGGATGTGCGTGGACCCGAGGACGCGCCACTTGAATCGTTGCTGTCCTCGTTGCTGACCCAGGCGGAAGCCATTGCACTGCGTCGCGGTTTAACCTTTAGCGCGCAGGAGTATTACCGTATCGCGGCAACGGCCTGCGATGCCGGATTGCAACAGGCGCTGAGCCACGCGGTAGAAACCGTTCAGGGACGCTGCCTGGCGCTGCCCAGCGGGGCGGGTCATGATGCTATTGCCATTGCAGAGCGCTGGCCGGTGGGGATGCTGTTCGTGCGTAACCACCGCGGCATCAGCCACCATCCGGCAGAGTCGGTGAATGAAGCCGATGTCGCGCCAGCGGTTCAGGCCTATTTGCAGACGATTTGCCTCCTTGCGGAGCAGCATTAATATGGATCTGGAGACCTTTAACCAGTTACCGGAAACCGCTGCACAGCTTGCCCTGTCCCACTGCGTTGCGCTGCCGCACTGGCAGCTGGCGCTGGTGGCGGCCCGCCCGTTTCACAGTCTTGATGCCCTGCTGACTGAAGCACAACGGCTGACACAGGACTGGCAGGAGGACGATCTGAATCAGGCGCTCTCCGCTCATCCACGTATCGGGGAAAAGGCGCAGGGCAATGAGAAGGAAAAACAGTTGTCGCGTAGCGAACAGGCGGCCATGCAACACGCAGACGACGCGTTACATCAGGCCATGGTGCGGGGCAATCAGGCATATGAGGCGCGCTTTAACCGGGTATTTTTGATTCGGGCCAAAGGACGCAGCGCACAGACGCTGCTTGATGAACTCACGCGGCGGCTGGACAACAGCCAGGAAACCGAGCAACAGGAAGCCTTGGCGCAGTTGCGGGAAATCACCCTGCTGCGCTTAAAGGAGAGTTTTTCATGAGCACCATCAGCACTCACATTCTGGATACGGCGCTGGGAAAACCCGCGCCGGGCGTTGCCATGTTGCTGGAACAGCACACGGCACAAGGCTGGACTCCCTGTGCACAAGGCGTCACAGATAACGATGGTCGTCTGAAGGATCTGACACCTGAGCCACTTGCGCCTGGGCAGTATCGCCTCACGGCAGATATTGGCGCCTACTTTCGCGCGGACGGACGGGAAACCTTATACGTCAGCGCACAAATTGATTTTGTCCTCACGGAAAGCGGCAGCCATTACCACTTGCCCTTTTTGATATCCCCCTGGAGCTGGTCCACCTATCGCGGCAGTTGACGGGTCCATCGGGCGCAGCTTTTTTTTCGCTGCGCTTGAAAGCTAATGGCTATTAATACCTTCGGCCCATCCGACTATATTCCTGCTAACGCCAGGGTTATCTTAGCGATGACAATGTGAAGGCAACGGAGCCGATAATGAGCACGCCAAAAGATAATGATGTAGCCGCTTCAGGTAAATGTCCCTTTCATCACGGTAAATCGGAAGAAGAAAGCGTTCTGGCTCGTGGAGCCGGTAGTGGTACCAGCAATCGCGACTGGTGGCCAAATATGCTGCGCGTGGATCTGCTGAACCAGCACTCCAACCGCTCTAATCCCCTCGGCGAAAACTTCAACTACCGCGAAGAGTTCAGCAAACTGGACTATTCCGCACTGAAAGCCGATATCCGGGCGTTGCTCACCGACTCCCAGTCATGGTGGCCTGCCGACTGGGGCAGCTACATTGGTCTGTTCATCCGCATGGCGTGGCACAGTGCCGGCACATACCGCACTATCGATGGCCGTGGCGGCTCCGGTCGTGGTCAGCAGCGTTTCGCGCCGCTGAACTCCTGGCCTGACAACGTCAGCCTGGACAAAGCCCGTCGCCTGCTGTGGCCGGTCAAACAGAAATACGGCCAGAAAATTTCCTGGGCCGACCTCTATATTCTTGCGGGTAACGTTTCGCTGGAAAACTCAGGTTTCCGTACCTTTGGTTTTGGTGCCGGTCGTGAAGACGTCTGGGAACCGGATATGGACGTGGACTGGGGTAACGAAACCGAGTGGCTGGCCCACCGTCATCCCGAAAGTCTGGCTAACGCCCCGCTGGGCGCAACCGAAATGGGGCTGATCTACGTGAACCCAGAGGGGCCTGAAGCCAGCGGCGATCCGGCGTCTGCCGCGCCAGCGATTCGCGCCACCTTTGGCAACATGGGCATGAACGATGAAGAGATTGTCGCGTTGATCGCAGGCGGGCATACGCTGGGTAAAACCCACGGTGCGGCGGCGGCCAGCCATGTTGGCGTCGATCCGGAAGCGTCACCCATCGAAGCTCAGGGCTTTGGATGGAACAACAGCTACGGCAGCGGTGTCGGTGCCGATGCGATTACGTCGGGTCTGGAAGTCGTCTGGACGCAGACGCCAACTCAGTGGAGTAACTACTTCTTTGAGAACCTGTTTAAATATGAGTGGGTGAAAACCCATAGCCCGGCAGGGGCCATTCAGTATGAAGCCGTTAACGCAGAAGCCATTATTCCGGACCCGTTCGATCCTGAGAAAAAGCGTAAACCCACCATGCTGGTTACGGACCTGACGCTGCGTTTTGATCCGGAGTTCGAGAAAATCTCTCGTCGTTTCCTTAACGATCCGCAGGCCTTTAACGAAGCCTTCGCCCGCGCCTGGTTTAAACTGACGCACCGCGATATGGGGCCAAAAGCACGTTACATCGGGCCAGAAGTGCCGAAAGAAGATTTACTGTGGCAGGATCCGTTACCGCAGCCGACTCATCAGCCCACGCCAGCGGATATCAGTGAGCTGAAGGCGAAAATCGCGGCGTCAGGTCTGAGCGTGAGCCAGCTGGTTTCAGCGGCCTGGGCATCGGCATCAACCTTCCGGGGTGGCGACAAACGTGGCGGAGCGAACGGTGCCCGTCTGGCCCTGGCACCGCAGAATAGCTGGGCTGTGAACGCCAGCGTGATTAACGACGTGTTACCGAAACTGCAGCAGATTCAGCAGGAATCCGGCAAGGCCTCGCTGGCTGACGTCATCGTCCTTGCGGGCAGCGTCGGTATCGAAATGGCCGCCGCCGCTGCGGGCGTGGCCGCGCAGGTCCCCTTTACGCCAGGTCGTGTGGATGCTCGTCAGGATCAAACTGATGTCGAATCCTTTAACGTGCTTCAGCCGCTGGCGGACGGGTTCCGTAACTACCGTCGCGTGAAAGGCGGCTCGTCAACCGAAACCCTGCTGCTGGACAAAGCACAGCAGCTGACGCTGAGCGCGCCGGAACTGACGGTGTTACTGGGTGGTCTGCGTGTGCTGGGGACCAACTTTGACGGCAGCCATCATGGCGTCTTTACTGACCGCGTCGGCGTCCTGAGTAACGACTTCTTCGTAAACTTGCTGGATATGCGCACCGCCTGGCGTGCGACCGACAGCAGTGAAGAGATCTTTGAAGGCCGTGACCGTCAGAGTGGCGAAGTCAGGTTCAGCGCCACGCGTGCCGATCTGGTGTTCGGTTCCAACGCCATCCTGCGCGCCCTGGCGGAAGTCTATGCCAGCAGCGATGCGAAACAGAAGTTTGTTACTGACTTCGTGGCGGCCTGGACAAAAGTAATGAATCTGGACCGTTTCGACCTGCAATAACTGACTGAAGCGCCCCGGCCTGGCCGGGGCGCTTTTATTCTGCCAGCGTAAAGCCATCCGCATCCCGCCACGCCGGAAACCGCTCGCGATAAGCCTGCAGATCGGCAAGCGACAGCGACGTCTCAACCTTACCTGCCGTAAAGGGCTCACCTGCAGCCAGCACCTCGCCTTGCGGTGAAATAATTCGGCTGTCCCCACTGTACTGATGTTGGTTGCCATCGCTGCCCACGCGATTGCAGCCCGCGACAAACGCCTGATTCTCAATCGCCCGGGCCAGCAGTAGCGCCTGCCAGTGCAGCGCGCGCGCCGCAGGCCAGTTGGCCACATACAACGCCAGATCGTAGTCATTTTGGTTGCGCGAAAAGACCGGAAAGCGCAGGTCGTAACAGATTTGCGGCAAAATGCGCCAGCCGCGCCACTGAATCACCGTGCGCGCCGTGCCCGCGACGTAATGCTGCTGCTCATCCGCCATGCGAAACAGGTGTCGCTTGTCATAGTGATGCAGCGTGCCATTCGGCTCAACCAGCAAAAAACGGTTCACGGCACCCGCTGGCGTTTGTATCGCGGCACTGCCGCCCACCAGCGCATTCGTGCGCTTCGCATGACGGTGTAGCCATGTCACGACCTGCTGTTGCGGCAGGGCCTGCTGTGCAGCCTCCATCGCAAAACCGGTGGTGAACATCTCCGGCAGAATAATCACATCCCGGTCTGTCATGTCAGCCAGCAGATTATCGAAATGGCGCAGGTTAGCCTCGCCATCCATCCACGTCAGCGGCGCTTGCAACAACGTAATGGCTAAAGACGACATAAACGCTCCGCTGCGGCGTCGAGCGTCGCTTCCTGTTTTGCAAAGCACAGCCGGATCAGTTTGTGTGGGAAAGGCGCTTCACAGAAGACCGACAGCGGGATCGCGGCCACGCCCACTTCGCGCGTCAGCCACTGGCAAAACTGCACGTCATCCAGCGCCGATATAGCGCTGTAGTCCGCCAGCAGGAAGTAGGTGCCTTCGCACGGTAAAATGCGGAAACGGCTACGGCTCAGTGCCTGTATCAGTCGGTCACGGCGCGCGCGATAGAAGTCGGGCAGCTCACGATAATGTTCAGGATGCTGGCGCAGCATATCGGCAATCGCCAGCTGAGCGGGTGTGTTGACGGAAAAAGTGAGGTACTGATGGATCTTGCGGATTTCTGCGCTGATCGCCGCGGGGGCGACGCAGTAACCCACTTTCCAGCCGGTCATGTGAAAGGTTTTGCCAAACGAGGAAACCGCCACCGCACGTTGACGCAGTTCGGGGTGCGCCAGCACGCTGGCATGACCGTCCCTGGCAAAACAGATGTGCTCATAAACCTCATCGCTCAGCACATAGATTTCCCGGTCAGCAATCGCCTGCCATAAGGCCGCATAGTCCGCCTGGTGCCAGACGCTGGCCGAGGGATTATGTGGCGTATTTAAGATAACCAGTCGGGTTTTATCGCTTAACAGCGCGGAGAACGCCGGCCAGTCAACTGCAAACGTGGGCGGCTGCAGGGTGAGGCGTTTCAGTACGCCGCCCGCCAGTTGCACCGCGGGCGCATAGCTGTCGTAACTGGGATCGAAACAGATCACCTCGTCACCCGGGCGAACCAGGGCAGTGATCGCGGCATACAGCGCTTCGGTTGCGCCTGCGGTCACGGTGATATCGCTGTTCACATCGGGACGATAGTCGTACAACGCAGCGGTCTTTTCGGCAATGGCTTCGCGTAACGGTTGTGCGCCGGTCATGGGGGCATACTGATTGGCACCCTGACTGACATGATAAGCCAGCCTGTCCTGCAGGTAGCGCGGACCATCAAAATCCGGAAAACCCTGGGAAAGATTGATGGCGTTATGCTGCTGTGCCAGCGCGCTCATCTGCGTGAATATCGTGGTGCCGAGGGCGGGTAACTTGCTCTCAGGCGTGAGGATGGATTGTGTCATGATTAGGTTGCCTTACGCGCAAAAACGGTTACGGAGAAACGCTGAGTTGCTGCCACTATAAACAGGATGCTAGTATTTGGCAATCAAGACGCTTAGACGGCTAAAAGGAAGAGTAATGTCCGATTCTCATGCTTTAGATCAGCTGGTTGCCGCCTGTCACTGGATAGGTGCGAAGGGGTGGGCGCCCGCCACCGGCGGCAATATGTCGGTGCGCCAGGATGCGCATTTCTGCCTGCTCAGCGAGTCAGGCAAAGATAAAGGCAGCCTGACGCGGGATGACTTTATTCAGGTCGACATTGCCACCAGCCAGGCCCCCTCGGGTCGCAGGCCTTCTGCCGAGACCGCACTGCACACGCTGATCTACCGCCTGTTTCCGGAGGCGGGCGCAGTACTGCATACGCACACGGTCAATTCCACCGTTCTGTCGCGCATAGAGCAGGGCGCGGCGCTACTGCTGTACGGCTATGAGATGCAAAAGTCGCTGAGCGGTCAGTCCACGCATGAGGATACCGTGGCGATTCCGGTGTTTGATAACCGCCAGGATGTTGCCGCGCTGGCGTCAGAAATTGAAGATTATGCAGCCCGTTTTCCGCTGCGTTACGGCTTTCTGCTGCGTGGCCATGGCCTGACCTGCTGGGGCAACGATGTGGCAGAAGCGCGCCGCCATCTGGAAGGGCTGGAGTTTTTATTTGAATGCGAACGTCAACGTCGCTTGCTGGAGAAGGCATGATTAAGGCCATTGTTACCGATATTGAAGGCACCACCAGCGATATCCGTTTTGTACATAACGTCCTGTTTCCCTATGCCCGTGCCCATCTGGCCGACTATGTGCGCCAGCATCAGGCGCAGCCCGCCGTTCAGGACGCGCTCAATGCCGTGCGTACGGAGGCCGGACAGCCCGATGCCGACGTCGACAGCGTGATCGCCATCCTGTTTTCTTACATGGATGAGGACCGCAAATCGACCGGCCTGAAAGCGCTGCAGGGGATGATTTGGCGCGAGGGCTATCTGAGCGGGCGTTTTACGGGGCACCTTTATCCGGATGTCCTGCCTGCGCTCACGGCCTGGCACGCGCAAGGCATTAAACTTTATATATATTCCTCTGGCTCGGTTGCCGCGCAGAAATTGTTATTTGGCTACAGCGATGAAGGTGATATTACTGGTTTGTTTAGCGGTTACTTTGATACCCACGTGGGCGCCAAGCGCGAGGTAACGTCGTATCAAAACATCGCGGCGCAAACGGGCTTGCCGGCCGGACAATTGCTGTTCCTCTCTGATATTCATCAGGAGCTGGACGCCGCCAGACAGGCTGGCTGGCACACGTTGCAGCTGATTCGTGACGCGGCGGATGATGACAGCCATCATTGTCAGGTCGCTGATTTTTCTCAGATTAACCCGGAGTCGATTTGAAATGAGTGCACTGACCATTTTTAGCGATAGCGATCCGAGCCAGCCGTTGTGGCACAGCACCGATCCCGAGGCGATCCGTGAGCGTCTGAACGCCAAAGACGTTCGCTTCGAGCGCTGGCAGGCAGACCGCGATCTGGGCGAGAATCCCGATGCGGAAACGGTGATCAACGCCTATCAGCACGCCATTGACCGCCTGGTCGCCGAAAAAGGCTATCAGAGCTGGGACGTCATCAGTATGCGGGCAGACAATCCGCAAAAAGACGTGCTGCGCCAGAAATTCCTCTCAGAACATACGCACGGTGAAGACGAAGTGCGGTTCTTTGTCGAAGGCGCCGGGCTGTTCTGCCTGCATCTGGACGGTGAAATCCTGCAGATCCTGTGCGAAAAGAACGATCTGATTTCGGTGCCCGCAGGCACGCCGCACTGGTTTGATATGGGCTCATCCCCGCATTTCACGGCGATTCGTATTTTTGATAATCAGGAAGGCTGGATCGCCAACTTCACAGGCGACAGGATCGCCGATGCCTACCCGCGCCTGGCGTAGTCATGACGGTGCGTTCTGCGGGCGGCTGACTCAGCCGCCCGTTTTGTTTACTGTGGCTGAAAAACGCCAGCAGCCACCTGCGCCGGTGTGATCACGCCGGTATCCAGTACCCAACCACTGATGAGCGCCGCAGGCGTGACATCAAAGGCCGGATTAGAAACCTGCGCATCCGCGGGCGCCCACTGCACGCTGCCGAAGCTTCCCGACACACCGGTAACTTCACTGGCGGCACGCTGCTCAATCGGGATGGCATCCCCCGTCGGGCATTGACGATCCAGCGTGGTATGCGGCGCGGCAACATAAAACGGAATACCATGATAGTGCGCCAGTACCGCCAGGCTGTAGGTGCCGATTTTATTCGCCACGTCACCATTGGCGGCAATGCGATCCGCGCCGACCCAGACAGCATCAACCTTGCCCGCCGCCATCAGGCTGGCGGCCATCGAATCCGTGATCAACTGGTAAGGCACACCCAGCTCGCCCAGTTCCCAGGCGGTTAAGCGTCCTCCCTGCAACAGCGGGCGCGTTTCATCAACCCAGACATTGTGAACGTGGCCTTGTTGATGCGCACGCGCGATAACGCCCAGTGCCGTACCCACACCCGCAGTCGCCAGACCGCCGGTGTTGCAGTGGGTTAACAACTGACTGCCGGGTTTGACCAGCGCACTGCCGGCATCGGCGATGCGATCGCACAGCTGTTTATCCTCATGCACCAGACGCAACGCTTCTTCCACCAGGCTCGTTGCCATTTCTGGCTGCGCCAGCGCCTGTTTCATACGATCAAGGTTATTCATCAGGTTTACGGCAGTAGGGCGGGCGGCCCGCAGGGTGTCCAGCGATTGCGCCAGTTGCTCGCGTGATTCCCCCTGTTCTGCCAGCAGGGCCAGCAGCAATGATGCAGATAAACCAATTAACGGCGCGCCGCGCACCCGCAGGGCATGAATATGGTCAACCAACTGCGCCACAGTATGGGCGGGCAGCCAGTTCTTTTGCTGAGGCAGGGCCTGCTGATCCAGTATCCAGAGCTGGTTGTTGCGAACCTGTAAGCTTGTGGTTTGGAATGTCTGCATTGTCGGTGAAATCCATGTTGCGTTGATGACGGATATTGTGCCAACATGCGTAACGGATGTATAGACGTCTGAACGGCTTGTTACGAAAGATTAATCAGCTCCGGCGCACACCGGCGTTTGTTGATGAGGAAAGGTCAATGTCGCAATACCGTACGTTCACCGCTGCTGATGCGGTTGAATATGCCAAACAGTTTGGTGGGCTGGAAGATCCCTCGGTTTTACGCAGTGCGGAAGAGATTGGTGATGGTAACCTCAACCTGGTGTTCAAAATTTACGACGACCAGGGCAACAGCCGCATTGTGGTCAAGCAGGCGTTGCCCTATGTGCGCTGTGTGGGCGAATCCTGGCCGTTAACTCTTGATCGTGCGCGTATTGAAGCGCAGACGCTGGTCGAGCATTACAAATATTGCCCGCAGCACACGGTCAACGTCACGCATTACGATGCAGACCTGGCGGTGATGATCATGGAAGATCTGTCCAGTCACCGTATCTGGCGCAGCGAGCTGGTGAAGGGCGCTTACTATCCGGAGGCGCCGCGTCAGCTTGGCGAATATCTGGCCCAGATGTTGTTCCATACCTCAGACTTCATTCTGCATCCGCATGTGAAAAAAGCCGAAGTGGCGCGCTTTATCAATCCCGAACTGTGTGAAATCACAGAAGATCTTTTTTTCAACGATCCCTATACCGACCATGTGCGTAACAGCTATCCCGAGGCGCTGGAACCCCTGGTGGCATCGCTTCGTACCGATGAGGCGCTGCGCATTGCTGTCGCCGGGCTGAAGCACCGTTTCTTCAGTCATGCAGAAGCCTTACTGCATGGCGATATCCACAGCGGCTCCATTTTTGTGGCTGACGGTAGCTTAAAAGCGATCGACGCAGAGTTTGGCTATTTTGGACCGATGGGATTTGATGTCGGTACGGCATTGGGCAATCTGCTGATTAACTACTGTGGCTTACCAGGGCTGCTGCCGCCCCGTGAAGCCGCGGATGCGCGCGAGCAGCGCCTGAGCGACGTGCATGATGTCTGGCAGACCTTTGAAACGCGTTTTCTGGCGCTGGCGGAGAGCAAGACGCAGGATGTGGCCATGGCTTATCCCGGCTATGCGCAGGCGTTTCTGCGTAAAGTGTGGGCAGATACCATTGGCTATTGTGGCACCGAACTGATTCGCAGAACCGTTGGCATGTCGCATGTGGCGGACATGAAACTGATTCGGGATGAGGAGATGCGGACTGACTGCATTCGCAATGCGATTACCCTGGGCCGCACCCTGATTCTGGCGGCCGGGCATGTGGACGATGTGGATGCACTGATTGCCCGCATCCGTCAGGCGGGATAAAAAAAGGCCGACGTGATGTCGGCCTGATGGGTTATGCCGCCTCGCTGGGGCGCGCGGGCTTAGTCACATCCTGTCTGACCGGCACGGCCAGCGCATCGGCCTCAAACTCGTCCACGTTGATTGAACGCAGACGGCTCTCTTCGGCACGCTTCAGCACCTCTGCCTCTTTCTGATCGATCCAGCCCTGTTCCAGCGCCTGTTTAGCCAGCGCATCCAGGCGCGTAAACGAGAGGTGTTTTTTCTGCTGTTTGCACAGGCGATCGTGAATCACCTCAGCCGCCATCACATCCTGTAGCGCCTGCTCTAACTGGCCCGCCGGATTATGCTGGCTGGGAGCCAGATACTGACCACGACCTAAGCGCGTACGCGTCGCCGACGGCACCTGCAGCATTTTTGCCAGCTTGTGATCCAGGCGATCGGACGGTGCCGGGCAGTGCTGACCACCGGCAAAGACCACCAGGCGCATGACGCCAGCGACCAGACGGTTCGGGAAGTTGCTCAGCAGATCGTCCATAGCTTTCTCGGCTTTGTGCAAGGCATCCTGCACGCCCCAGTGCACTAGCGGCAGATCGGCTTCATGACGGCCTTCATCCTCATAACGTTTCAGCGTCGCCGAGGCCAGATACAGCTGGCTCAGCACATCGCCCAGGCGCGCTGACATACGTTCGCGACGTTTCAGGCTGCCGCCTAACACCGCCATGGACACGTCAGACAGTAACGCCAGATTGGCACTGATACGGTTCAGGTGCTGATAATAGCGACGGGTGGCATCACGCGTTGGCGCGGCGCTGGTGCGTCCGCCCAGAAGGCCCAGCCACAGGCTGCGCATCGCATTGCTGCCAACGTGGCCAATATGGCTAAACAGCGCCTTATCAAAGCCCGCCACATCATTGCTGGCGGCGGCCGCCATTTCCTGCAACACATACGGATGGCAGCGGATAGCACCCTGGCCAAAGATGATCATACTGCGGGTCAGGATATTCGCGCCTTCCACGGTAATGGCGATAGGGGCACCCTGATAAGCCCGGGCCAGGAAGTTGCTGTCGCCCAGCATGATACCTTTACCCCCGGCAATATCCATTGCATCGATAATTGACTGTTGGGCGCGGTGGGTACAGTGATATTTCACAATCGCAGACAGCACCGCAGGTTTCTCGCCCTGCATAATGCCGGTGGTAATCAGCGTCGCGGCAGCGTCCATCACGTAGGCATTACCGGCAATGCGCGCCAGAGGTTCTTCAATCCCTTCCATTTTACCGATAGACAGTTTGAACTGACGGCGGATATGCGCATAGGCGCCTGTGGCCAGCGCTACGCTTTTCAGGCTGCCGGTTGAGTTAGACGGCAGGGTGATTCCACGGCCCACCGACAGACATTCCACCAGCATCCGCCAGCCCTGTCCGGCCATTTCCGGGCCACCGATAATGAAATCGATCGGCACGAAAATATCTTTACCGCGGGTTGGGCCATTCTGGAACGGTACGTTAAGCGGGAAATGGCGATGGCCGATTTCCACGCCCGGTGTGCTGGTGGGGATCAGGGCGCAGGTAATGCCCAGTTCGTCTTTGTCGCCCAGCAGATGGTCGGGATCGGAAAGTTTAAACGCCAGGCCCAGCACAGTGGCAATCGGGGCCAGCGTAATATAGCGCTTGTTCCAGGTAAGGCGCATGCCCAGCACCTGCTGGCCCTGCCACTCGCCCATGCACACAACGCCCGTATCCGGAATCGCTCCCGCATCTGAACCGGCTTCCGGGCTCGTCAGGGCGAAACAGGGGATTTCATCGCCACGCGCCAGACGCGGCAGATAGTGGTCTTTCTGTTTTTCCGTTCCGTAATGTTGCAGCAGTTCGCCAGGGCCCAGTGAGTTAGGCACGCCCACGGTAATCGCCAGAATGCCTGAGACGCCGGCCAGTTTCTGCAACACGCGCGCCTGTGCATAGGCAGAGAACTCCAGGCCGCCGTACTCTTTCTTGATGATCATGGCAAAGAAGCGATGGGCTTTCAGATGCGCCCACAGCTCTGGCGGCATATCGGCCAGTTCATGGGTAATCTGGAAATCATTTGCCAGACAACAGGCTTCTTCTACCGGCCCGTCAAGAAACGCCTGTTCTTCCGGCGTCAGTCGCGGTTGCGGGTAGTTATGCAGTTTCTGCCAGTCGGGTTTGCCCTGAAACAGGTCGCCTTCCCACCAGGTAGTGCCCGCATCGATCGCCTCTTTTTCCGTACGAGACATCGGCGGCATCACCTGCTGAAAGCGGTGCAGCATTGGTTTGGAAAACAGGCTGCGGCGCAGGCTGGTGAGATTCAGCGGTAACAGGATAATCGCCAGCGGCACAAGCAGCCACGGCGTCCAGAGATGGACCACCGCCATTGCTGCGGTCCACAGCAACAGGATGACGCTGCTGAGCAGCAGCGAGATGCGGTGATAGAACAGTGCGCCAGTCAGCAGCACTGTCGCAAGAATCGAGACAACCATCATAATGAAGTGCTCCGTAAGTAGTAAGAGGTCTGACCTGTTATGATGAAGGTGTAATTCAGATGAGGGCATTTATCAATTTGTTTACATCGCAATTACAACCTGACTCACAAAATCAGCGAAAGCGCGAGCAACGCCCAGGCTGTGGTCGCGAAAAAGCGCGGCGCGAAAAGGATCCGGCGGCGTGATGCTATGCGTGCGTCAGCCATTCCGTTAAACTTGCTGCGATTACCCTCTCCTACAAAGGACAAGTCTATGTATCAGGACATTATTCGTTCAGAGCTCAACGAAGCTGCAGAAACGTTGAATAACTTTCTGAGTGACGACGCGAACATTCATACCATCCAGCGTGCAGCGGTGATGTTGGCGGACAGCTTCAAAGCGGGCGGCAAAGTGCTCTCCTGTGGCAACGGCGGATCACACTGTGATGCGATGCATTTTGCGGAGGAACTGACGGGCCGTTACCGTGAAAATCGTCCGGGCTACCCGGCGATTGCCATTTCAGACGTCAGCCACCTTTCCTGTGTGAGTAATGATTTTGGTTATGACCATGTCTTTTCCCGTTATGTAGAAGCGGTAGGGCGCCCGGGCGACGTGTTGCTGGGGATTTCAACCTCAGGTAACTCGGCTAATATCATCAAAGCCGTAGAAGCGGCGCGCGCCCAGGGGATGAAAGTGATCACGCTGACCGGTAAAGATGGCGGTAAAATGGCCGGCAGCGCGGACATTGAAATTCGTGTGCCCCATTTCGGTTATGCTGACCGTATTCAGGAGATCCACATCAAAGTGATTCATATCCTGATGCTGCTGATTGAAAAAGAGATGGTCAGGTAACAGCGTGTGTCGCCTCCTGACCGACAGGAGGCTTTTACTCTAAGGCGGTTGCTATGTGCGAATTGCTCGGGATGAGCGCTAACGTTCCCACCGATATTTGTTTTAGTTTCACCGGACTGGTGCAGCGCGGCGGCGGAACAGGGCCGCATAAAGACGGCTGGGGCATTACGTTTTATGAAGATAAAGGGTGCCGCACCTTTAAAGATCCCTTGCCGAGTTTTAATTCCCCCATTGCGCGCCTGGTGCAGGAATATCCCATCAAATCCCACTCCGTCGTGGCGCACATTCGCCAGGCGAATCGCGGCCCGGTTTCGCTGGAAAATACGCACCCCTTTACCCGGGAGTTATGGGGACGCAACTGGACCTATGCCCACAACGGACAACTGAAAGGTTACCGGCAACTGGAAACCGGCACGTTTCGGCCGGTAGGCGAAACCGACAGCGAAAAGGCCTTTTGCTGGATTCTGCATAAGCTGGCCACGCGCTATCCGCGCACGCCGGGAAACTGGCCTGCGGTCTTCCGCTACATCGGCGAGCTGGCGAGCGAGCTGCGGCAAAAGGGCGTGTTCAACATGTTGCTGTCGGACGGGCGCTATCTGATGGCCTTCTGCTCGACCAATCTGTTCTGGATCACTCGCCGTGCCCCTTTTGGCCGGGCGCAGTTGCTCGATCAGGATGTGGAAATTGATTTCCAGAAACATACCGGGGCGAACGACGTGGTCACGGTCATTGCCACACAGCCGCTGACGGGGAATGAAACCTGGCACCGGATCGTGCCAGGCGAGTGGGCCTTATTTTACCTTGGAGAGCGCCAGGAACGACTGTGATGCCGCTTCGGGTTGGGTGATGACCGGGCTGCTGTTCATCACATATCTGCCGCTGGCGACATTGACTGTCGGCGGTTGATGATACTTCGCAAAGTAGACATAACCCGGCTGAAGCTGCTTCCAGAAATCCGCGTAGGTCGAATAACGATGGCGCTGCATGTTGCTGTCCGTCATGCGGAACGGATAAATTGCAATATTCACTTCCTGCTGACCATTACGCAATGCCGCGTTCACATACGTGAAAATCTGATCCATATAGGCATTGGTCATGGCGTAGCAGCCAATCGACTTACAGTCGCCGTGAATCATCAGGTAGTTGCCGCTGTAGCCCTGGTCACGGTCGTATTGATTCGGAAAGCCAATATTAATCGCGCGATAGAAACGGCTGTCCGGTTTAAGCTGATTCAGTTTTACGCTGTAGAAACCTTCCGGGCTTTTAAAATCGCCTTCACGGCGTTTTGGACCCAGACCGCCCGAAAAATTGCAGATGCGGTAAGTATCCAGCAAGCGGTATTCGTTACCAATCTTGCCGTACAGCTCAAGTGTCCGCTCTTCCTTAAAGATCTGAATATAAACCGGCGTGCCGATTAGCTGTTTCTTTAACTCTTTACTCACAGGGGCCAGTTGCTGAACCGGCTCGGGAGTCATTGCCATGCTGAGGGCTGGCAGTAAAAGCATCGCAAACAGAAGTGCGATTTTGCCCATGCTGTGTATACCTTGAAGTGAAGAAGAACAATGGCGCGTTATGTGCGCCTCTGTTTGCATTATCGGAACTTTCCGCTACCGCAGCGCAACATTAAACATTGTCTGTTTTTTTAGCAATACAGCACGGCGCAAAATGTCCATTTCTTTGGCGGAATGACGCCAAAAATTTGTAAACTTTGTTTGTTATTGCAAGAAATATTGCACAAGCCTTTCCGAACTGTATACTTATCCAGTACTGGAGGGGCGATGCGTAAGATCATTCATGTTGATATGGACTGCTTTTTTGCGGCGGTGGAAATGCGTGACGATCCCTCATTACGCGATATTCCCATGGCCATCGGCGGCAGCCGCGATCGACGTGGCGTTATCAGTACCGCTAATTATCCGGCCCGCAAATATGGCGTACGCAGCGCGATGCCGACCGGTATGGCCTTAAAGCTTTGTCCGCATCTGCGTCTACTGCCCGGACGGTATGACGTCTATAAAGAAGCCTCCAGTCAGATCCGCGCCATCTTTTCGCGTTATACCTCGCTCATTGAGCCACTCTCACTGGACGAAGCCTATCTGGATGTCACCGACAGCCAGCACTGTCAGGGATCGGCCACGCTTATCGCGCAGGACATCCGCGCCACCATTTTTCGCGAAACGCAGCTCACTGCCTCTGCGGGCATCGCGCCCATAAAATTCCTTGCCAAGATCGCCTCCGATTTAAACAAGCCTGATGGTCAGTATGTGATTACACCGGCCCAGATGTCCGATTTCTTGCTGGCCTTACCGCTGGCAAAAATTCCCGGTGTAGGAAAAGTTTCAGCAAAAAAGCTCGAAGAGCTGGGTCTGCACACCTGCGCGGACGTGCAAAAAGCCGATTTGGCGCTGCTGCTTAAGCGTTTTGGCAAGTTTGGCAGAGTGTTATGGGAGCGCAGTCACGGCATTGACGAACGGGGCGTGGTGGTTGAACGCGAACGAAAATCGCTGGGTGTGGAGCGGACGCTGGCTGACGATATCGACAGTTGGGAGCGCTGTCTGGAAATTATTGATTACCTCTATGCCGAGCTTGATCGTCGCCTGACGCAGATTCGCCCCGATAAGCACATTGCGCGCCAGGGCGTGAAGCTGAAGTTTAGTGATTTCCAGCAGACCACTCAGGAACATGTCTGGCCCGTGCTCAATAAAGAGGACATGATTGCCGTGGCCCGTAAGACCTGGGACGAGCGCCGCGCCGGACGTGGCGTCCGGCTGGTGGGGCTGCATGTGACGCTGGTGGATCCGCAGTTGGAGAGGCAGTTGCTGCTGGGATTATAGAGGGGGCGCTTTCGCGTTGAGTGGGGGGGATTACGGTTGTGCTCCGGGCATTTTCCGCCCGCCAGGCGGTGGGGAGTTTCAGCCCGGCCGCCGTTCTTTTCTTAGCGAGCCGGATGCCATCAGAAAACCCCTGTCTGTGGGATCGTGTTACTGATTTGGTATGGTGTTGTCTGAGGATTTGTCTGTTTGCCCGCGGGGCGGGAAGATTACGGTCGTGCATCGGGAATTTTCCGCCCGCTAGGCGACAGGGAGTTTCAGCCTGTCCGTGCAGGCGGCCGGGTTAAGGGGCTCGCGTCAGCCCCTTAACAATCCCGGCGGCCGCTCTTTCTTTAGCGCGCCGGATGCCGCCAGGAAACCCCTGCCAGTGTGATCGTGTTACTGATTTGGTTTGGTGTTATCTGAGGATTTATCTTTTTGCCCGCGGGGCGGGGGAGATTACGGTCGTGCACCGGGAGTTTTCCGCCCGCCAGGCGATGGCAGTTTCAGCCTGTCCGTGCAGGCGGCCGGGTTAAGGGGCTCGCGCCAGCCCCTTAACAATCCCGGCGGCCGGCAGCCGTCGCTGTTCCTTCGTCTCTCACTCCGGCCTGACGGACCGTCCGGATGCGCCGTCCCTGGCGCAGCCGTCCTCTGCGCGGCATCCCTGCCGCTCCGTCCTGGCCTCCGTTCCCTCCTCAGCGCGCCGGATGTCGGCAGAAAACCCCCGCCTGTCAGTCCTGGTTTCTTTTAAAAGCGGGTGTTGTCTGTAGTGAATGTATGCAGTGGGATTCAAAAAAAGTTTTTTATAAACATGCATTGATTCAAAACCAGCAGACTGTAGGACTTTCCGGTCACCTACAGCGACACCGGAAGTGGCTTTAACACAGAGATAGTGAAGCGGCGGCTGGCGGCCCCTTGTCGGTCGCCCGCACCGGGCAGGCTGAAACTCCAGGCCGTCTGGCGAGCGAAACCCTCTCAGCGTTTCATAAGCTGTCAGAGGCTCAACCCTTCTCAGTGCCTGACAAGACTTCTCGCACAAGCATCAATTATCGGTATCCAAAGCAATAAAAACGCCTGAGCAGGCGCAAATCTCAAAGCGGGGGAGTTGGGCGGCCTTCCCACCCGCTGAGCGGATGAGGGATTTCCGGATGAGCCGACAGGACGTCGGCGAGAGCCGGGCCGCGCCATGGATGGCGCGTCCTGGCGGTCCGCAGAAATTCTGAAGGAGCGAAGGCACCGCGCAGCGGCGGGTGGGCAGGACGGGAGCCCGGGGTCAAGGGGCCGCGGCGGCTGGCGGCCCCTTGTCGGTCGCCCGCACCGGGCAGGCTGAAACTCCAGGCCGCCTGGCGAGCGAAACCCTCTCAGCGCTTCATGAGCATTCAGCGACTCAACCCTTCTCAGTGCCTGAAAAGACTTTTCGCACAAGCATCAATTATCGGTATCCAAAGCAATAAAAACGCCTGATCAGGCGGAAATCTCAAAGCGGGGGGAGTTGGGCGGCCTTCCCACCCGCTGAGCGGATAAGGGATTTCCGGATGAGCCGACAGGACGCCGGCGGTCCGCAGAAATCCTGAAGGAGCGAAGGCATCGCGAAGCGGCGGGTGGGCAGGATGGAAGCCCGGGGTCAAGGGGCCGCGGCGGCTGGCGGCCCCTCGTCGGTCGCCCGCACCGGGCAGGCTGAAACTCCAGGCCGCCTGGCGGGCGAAACCCTCTCAGCGCTTCACAAGCCGTCAGCGACACAAACCAGCCACCTCGCGCAGCGAATTAACCGCCCCGCGTAAGCGCCACCAACACCCCATTACTTCTTATATTTTGCTTCCAGCGTCGCAAACCACGGCTGGACAAAATCGTTATTGCTGCCCCAGCCCGGAATGATCTTGTTAAGCGACGCGACATTCACAGCGCCAGGATGGCTGTCGAGCGCCTGTTGTGAAATCGACGACGCTTTAAATTCATACGTCGCAGGCGTGGTTTCCCCGGCGATCTTGTTCGCCACCAGGCGCATATTCACGGCACCGATAGTTTTCGGATCGACCGCGACGGTCTGCACCCACGGGCTGCCTTTCTGGCGCATCAGCTGCAAATCCTGATTGGAAACATCAATGCTGTACAGCTTGATCTCGGTGCGGCCATTTTCCTGCAACGCTTTATACGCGCCCTGGCTGAAGGCATCCCATGCGCCCCAGATGGCGTCAATCTTGCCTTTCGGGTATTTCGCCAGAATCGCGCCCACTTTGTTGGCCGTGTCGCCCTGGACATCCGTTGATACTGCGCCAATGGACTCCAGCTGATGAATGCCTGGGTTTTCTTTTAATAATTTTTCATACACCACCTGACGGCGTTCCATCGGCGGGAAACCGGCGACCCATAACTTCACGATGTTCGCTTTGCCGTTGAAGTCTTTGATCAACTGCCCCAGGGAGAGCTGCGCCAGCGAGGCGTCATCCTGGGCGGTCACCGTCACGCCGGGAATCGGGTTGTCTACCGGTGTGTCAAATACCGACACTTTAATGCCCGCGTCAGCGATGCGTTTTACCAGTGCGCTGGCATAGGGCGCTTTGCCGTGTGACAGCACAATACCGTCGTATTTTTGGCTGATCGCCTGATTAACAAAATCCTGAAAACGCGCGTCATCACCGTTGCTGAGGAAGGTGCTGACTTTGAAGCCCAACTGGCGACCCTGCTGAATCGCGCCTGCCACAAACTGAGTCGTATTGTCGTCGGAACCGAGGTTACGGATGACGGCAATACGAATCGGCCCTTCATGATTGGCGATGGCGGCAGGGACAGGTGTTATGGTGTCGGCAAACGCGGCACTGGCGTTTAACAGGCTCAGGGCCAGCAGCGAGAGTGTTATCTTTTTCATTATTCTTAACTCCAGTAGAAGAATGCGTCTTAACGACGCTGTACATAAGTGATGGCCAGCGCTAAGGCCAGCACTAATCCTTTGATAATGTCCATGGCGTAATAGGGCACAGATAACATCACCAGGCCGTTTTGCAGAACCCCCAAAATGACGGCCCCGACCAGCGTACCCAGCGCATTTGGCTTACCGGAGCCGGCCAGTGAAAAGCCGATCCAGGCGGCAGCCACGGCGTCCATCAGATAACCGCTACCGGCGTTAACCTGAGACGATCCAATGCGTGAGGCCAGCAGAATACCGCCCAGTCCGGCCAGTAGTGAGGCAATCACATAGGCCAGAACGCGATAACGCGTGGTGCGAATACCGGAAAGTCGGGCGGCTTCGGGATTTCCGCCCAGCGCATACATGCGGCGGCCGTGTTTGGTCAGCGATAGCGCCAGCTGTGCCACCACGGTCACCACCAGCATGATAATCACGATCGTGGGTACCTGACCCAACAGGTTAAAGGCAGCAGGAATGGTGCCTTCCGCCATATCGCCGCTGGGCAGCACCATGTTTTCCGTAATCGAGCCGCCAAAGCTGTAGGTCATTGCAACGCCCTGAATCACAAACAGGGTGGCCAGCGTGGCCAGCATGTCGGGAATGCGCAGCACGACGATCAGAAAGGCGTTAAACAGTCCCACCAGCGTGCACAGCGCCAGAGTGATGGCGATCGCCGCCGTGGTATCGAAGCCGTACCAGACAAACAGCGAAATGACCAGGGCGTTTGCCAGTGACGCGGTAGAGCCCACCGAAAGGTCGAAGCCGCCAACGGTGAGGGATACAGAAACGCCCACGGCAATCACGGTTACGATGGCGATAGACCGCAAAATATTGATGATATTGTTCGGCTCTAGAAAGCTGTCGGAAGCCAGGCCAAAGGCAGCGATCAATATCACCACTGTCAGCAACATGCCCCACTTATAGAGGAAATCGAACAGCTGATGGCGCAGCGATGGCGATGCGGAATTCAGGGCTAACTCTTTACTGCTCACGCAGGGGTTCCTCCGGTGGAATAGAGCAAAAGTGTCTCTTCCGTGGCGCGTTGTCCGTCTAATTCCGCCACAATACGTCCGTCCCAGAGCACACAAATACGGTCGCATAAGCCGACCAGTTCAGAAAATTCGCCAGAGGCGTAAATAATCCCTTTGCCTTCATGGGCAAGGTTGCTGATTAGCGTGAACAGTTCCGTTTTGGCTTTTACGTCCACGCCTTTGGTCGGTTCGTCGAAAATCAGGACATCGGCGTTATTGCGTAACCATTTGCCAATCGCCACCTTTTGTTGATTGCCGCCGGAAAGCCGACGTAACGGTTGGGCGGGGCCAGTCGTACGCACGTTAAGACGACGGATCACCGCCTCCGCCCAGCGCCATGCCTGACGATGGCCGAACAGGCTCCAGCGGGAAAAACTGTCGTCTGCGCTGATACTGAGGTTCATCGCCACCGATTCGTCAATGAAGATGCCCTCTTTGCGGCGCTCTTCCGGCACCAGTGCCATGCGCTGACTCACGGAATCGTGTGGCGATCGCGGTTTCCAGCGTTTACCGTGCAGTTCACCGCGGGCAACCCGGCTTTTACTGGCACCAAATAACGCTTTGCAGAGTTCGGTTTTGCCAGCCCCGGCCAGCCCGGCAATACCCAGAATCTCGCCCTTGTGTAAACGCAGTGAGATATCCTGAAGCAGGTGTTCATCATGTAATCCTTCCACCGCCATGAGTACGGATGAGGACTGCAATGGCCGGCGCGGAGGATAGATATCGGTCAACGGATGACCCAGCATTTTTTCAACGATTTGCTCACCGCTCAGGGAAGCCATTGGGCTACTTTCCACCAGGCGGCCATCGCGCAGTACCGTCAGGCGATCGCAGATGGCTTTCAGTTCGTGAATACGATGAGAGATAAATATCACGCCAATACCGCTGGTCTGCAGGCGACGAACTACGGCGAACAGGCGCTCGCTTTCGTGTTGGTCGAGTGGGGCAGTGGGTTCATCGAGAATCAGAAAGCGGCAGTGGTGCGACAGGGCTCTGGCCAGCAGGATTTGCTGCTTTTCCGCCAGCGAACAACGTTCGACCGGGCGTCTGACATCAATCGTGGCATCCAGCTGCGCCAGCAGGTCCCGCGCCTGACGACGCATATCGCCCCAGCGAAAGCCATGGCCCGGTTCGGCCAGCTGATCCAGCAGAATGTTCTCGGCCACGCTTAACTGGGGCACCAGCGCAACATCCACTTCCTGCTGCACCAGGTGAATGCCGAGCTTTTTGGCGTCACTCGGGCTGCGAATCGACACGGGCTGGCCGTCCAGCAGAATCTCACCGTGATAGTGGCTGTGGGCACCGGAGAGTACCGCCATCAGGGTGGATTTACCCGCGCCATTGGCCCCGGTCAGGGCATGAACCGAGTGACCTTCCGTCAGAAAATCCACTGAGGTTAACGCGGCAAATCCGCCGAAATCGATAGAGATGTTACGCATCTCAAGGCGATTGACTGCACGCATCACGGAGCTCTCCATTAAAGTCACTGATCGCATTTTTTCCCGAAGCTACCGGTGCGGCAACTAACGAAAGCGCATAAGTTAGCACAGAAATTTATTAGCCATCCAGACATCTGGACATAATGGCGGCTAAAGCTGACTAAGCGCAGCAAGTTGGTGATTTAACGGTAAGAAGTCGCCTTAACCCAGCGGATTATGCTGCGCCTGGGCGTCAGTCTTTTTTAAACGGATGCGCTTTTATCTCAGGATCGGAAAATGCGACGTGGTTTTGTCGCAGACTTCACCACGTGAAGAACGCATCGCATCCGTCGCGGTTACTTCACGGCATAGATTTCGGCGAGGTCGGCCAGATCCCAGTTACCGCCTGTTAACAGTACGCAGACTTTCTCAGCGGGCTTCAGGCTGACCGATCCCGCCAGCAACGCGCCAAGGCCGATGGAGGCCGCAGGCTCGGCAATCAATTTTGCCTCACTGGCCAGCACCCGCATGCCCTGAGCAATATGCTCGTCGTCAACCAGCACAATCTCATCTACGTACTTTTCAATAATCGGGTAGGGGTTGCGGCCCGGCACGCTGAGTCTTAAGCCATCCGCAATAGTATTGAGCAGCGGCAGTGACGTTGGCTGTTTGTTGATCCGACTTTGGTAATATTTCGGGGTCAGAGCGGGTTCCGCGCCAATCACTCTGACGGCAGGGCGGGTTTCTTTGATTGCGGTGGCCACACCGGAGAGAAGTCCGCCACCGCCCAGCGGCACAATCACGGTATCCACATCCGGCAAATCATGCAGGATTTCGCAGCCGATCGTTCCCTGGCCCGCCATGACCATCGGATCTTCAAAGCCATGCACTACCGCATAATTGTTGAGCTCGGCAATTTCATACACCTTCTTCCAGCGGGACGCATTGTCGCCATCGAAGAGAATCACCTCTGCGCCCAGGGCGCGCGTATTGTCGATTTTGATTTGCGGCGTTGTGACCGGCAGCACCAGAATGACCTTTACGCCCAGCATTCTGCCTGCATAAGACAGGCCCTGGGCATGATTGCCTGATGAACTGGAAATCATGCCGTTGGCAAACGCTTCAACGGGCAGAGAAAGGACCTTATTCAGTGCGCCCCGTATTTTAAACGCGCCGGTAATCTGCAACGTCTCCGGCTTGAGGTAAAGCTCACAGCCGACCCGTTTTTCAATTTTTTCAGCGCGGAGTAACGGCGTATGACGAATATGGGCAGCGATGCGCTGCTGTGCGTCATGAATGTCCTGCAGGGTGGGGTACGAACGCGTCATATACATTACCTTCGTCTGAACGAAACGTTATTCAAAAAATGCAAATCCGGTTCCGTAGCCTTTTTCAAGGGCCTTGCGGTAAATGCGCCCGGCTGTCGTGTTGTCCTGAATGGCAAGCCCGGTGGAGTCAAAGAAGGTAATTTCCCGATCGTTTTCCCGGCCCGGTTTCATCCCGGACAAAATTTCCCCGATTTCGGCATGGATCGCGTTTTCACTGATGATATTTCTGTCCAGCGCATGCCAGGTTTCTCCTTTCTGCGTGCACTGGGGCAGGGAATCCACGATCACTTTTGCCCGACCAAAAATCTGCGGGTCAAACTCCTGTTTACCGCGCTGATCGGTGCCAATAGCGATGATATGCGTGCCGGGCAGAATCCAGTCGGCCTCAATCAGCGGACCTTTGCCCCGGGTGGTGGTGATAAGAATATCGGCTTGCCCGACCGCCGCCTGACAGCTGTCCGCGATAATGACCGGAATACCTGTGGTGTTTTCAATGTCCGCTTTGAAAGCCTGACGGGTGGCTGGCGTTCGGCTCCAGGCATGGATTTCCTCAATATCCATTACCCGGGCGATCGCCTGGATTTGCATTCTCGCCTGATTGCCAGTGCCAATCGCGGCGATTTTTTTGGCATTTTTACGTGCCAGTGCTCGGACGGAAACAGCGCCCGACGCACCGGTTCGCAGACCGGTAATCAGGCTACCGTCCATCACACAGCACAGGGCGCCGCTTTGGGCATCAAACAGGATGATCGTGCCCATACCGCCCGGCAGACCAGGACGGGACGGGTTTTCTGAAAAACCGCCGGAGGAGGCTTTCATCGAAATCAGTTCGTTGGTGCGGTAATAGCAGGTTTTAAAATCAATCTCGCCACGGGGGGCGGGCAGGTGCAGGCCGATATAGTCAGGCTGTTCCACCAGGCCGCCGTTAAAGGCCCTGTAGGCTTCGTCGACGGCTTCAATGACATCATCAATGCTGATGAGCTGTCGTACATCTTCTTTGGTGAGTAATAAGGTCTTCATGCGTCCTCGGGTCGTGTCAGACGAACGATTCCCGACTAGCGCAATGGTGTTAAAACGCGGTCGGGAAAAGAGGGATTCCCGACATTATTACACTGGCGTTGCAACAGAAAATGCCAATCTGCACCCCGGAGAAACGCTTTAAACTGTTTTAGCGACGGGTGACGAAAGCTAATGCTCGGGCAAGTGCGACGGCGGAAAGGCGAGCGAGGCGCAAAAAAAAAGGGCTTATGCAGAACATAAGCCCTTAATCTTATGGCGTACGGATTTTATTTCTCCGGCACCACATTCAGCAGTGTAGTCAGCAGCTTCCAGTACAGGCCAACGCTTTCGATATGGACCTGCTCATCGGGGGAGTGCGGACCTGTGATGGTCGGGCCGATCGAGACCATATCCATGTTGGGATAGGGCTTTTTAAACAAGCCACATTCCAGACCCGCGTGGATCACCTGAATATTGGGTGTTTTGCCAAACAGGGCGACATAGGTTTCACGCGTCAGGGCCATGATGGGCGAGTCGGCATCGGGCTGCCAGCCAGGATAGCCGCCTTTTGGTTTGGTCTGCGCGCCCGCCAGCTGGCCGAGTGAGGTCAGCATCTGCACCACATAATCACGTCCCGTGTCGATCAGCGAACGAATCAGACAGTTAATTTCCGCTTTGTCGGCATCCATCGTCACAACGCCCACATTAAGTGAGGTTTCCACAACGCCTTTGGCGACATCAGAGTTGCGGATCACGCCGTTCGGGGTGCTGTTTAACAAATTCAGGAAGCGATCGCGGCTTTCACGGCTCAGCGCCTCGTCCTGATGGGCAACCGGCTCGCTGACAAAAGCAATATTCTTCTCTTTCACACCGTGCTCATTCTGTACCGCAGCCAGGAAGCTGGCGGCGGCCGATTTGAGGTTATCCACTTTGCTGCTGTCGACAGAAACGGTTGCAAAGGCTTCGCGAGGAATCGCGTTGCGCAGTGTACCGCCGGTGAACGCAATCAGGCGAAGATCCAGCTCTGCCGCATGCGCGGTCAGAAAACGGGCCAGCAACTTATTGGCATTCCCCAGGCCCATATGAATATCCGCACCCGAGTGACCGCCACGCAGCCCTTTCAGGGTAAACTTCAGGGTTTCAAAACCGGCAGGAACCGCTTCGCGCGTCAGGGGCAGGGTTGTGATGAAATCGATGCCGCCTGCGCAACCCATGTAGATCTCACCTTCTTCTTCCGAATCGGTGTTGATCAAAATGTCAGCCTGCAGCCAGCCTGGCTGTAAACCAAAAGCACCGTCCATACCGGTTTCTTCGGTCATGGTGAGCAGGACTTCCAGCGGGCCATGGGTCAGGCTGTTGTCCGCCAGTACCGCAAGGGCCGACGCCATACCAATCCCGTTATCGGCGCCCAGCGTCGTCCCGCGCGCTTTCACCCATTCGCCATCAACATACGGCTGAATAGGATCTTTGGTGAAGTCGTGAACGGTATCGTTATTTTTCTGCGGCACCATATCAAGGTGTGCCTGCAGGGCCACGGGCGTGCGTTTTTCCATACCGGCGGTCGCAGGTTTACGAATCAGGATATTGCCGACCTGATCGCGCTCACACCAGAAGCCTTGTTCTTTGGCCCAGTTAACAATGTAGTTAGCCAGCGCTTCTTCATGAAAAGAGGGATGAGGAATCGAGCAGATTTTGGCGAAAAAATCCCACAGCGGCTGTGGAGAGAGTTGAGACAATTCAGACACGACAAGTCTCCTGTGTCAGTGCGCCGGCTTTGCCGGACAGTGCGAAGTTCCAGTGAAAGATCGCCGTCAGTGAACTGACGAGATAGGGCGAGAATATCACTGTTTTTCGTTCTGTGTGTCATTCACCGCGCTAAAAAACCGCAACCAGCCGCCAGGTGCTGGTTTTTAGCGCGTCATGTCCTTATAATCTCGCGCAACCTTTTCCCCGTTGCACATTTTTTAAGCCACACTGACTGGCTGGGATTCCTATTTATGAGCGAAAAATACGTCGTTACCTGGGACATGCTGCAGATTCATGCCCGTAAACTGGCTCAACGCCTGCTGCCTGTTGAACAGTGGAAAGGCATTATTGCAGTGAGTCGCGGCGGTCTGGTACCGGCTTCGCTGCTGGCACGTGAACTGGGTATTCGCTATGTCGATACCGTGTGTATTTCCAGCTATGACCACGATCATCAGCGTGAAATGAAAGTCCTGAAACGCGCCGAAGGCGATGGTGAAGGCTTTATCGTGATTGACGACCTGGTGGATACCGGCGGTACCGCACAAGCCATCCGTGAGATGTATCCGAAAGCGCGCTTCTGCACCATCTTTGCAAAGCCTGCCGGACGTGCGCTGGTTGACGACTATATCGTTGATATTCCGCAGAACACCTGGATCGAACAGCCATGGGACATGGGCGTGGTTTATATTCCACCGATTGTCAAAGGCTGATTGACGCAACACAAACAACGCCCGGTTTTCCGGGCGTTGTGCTTTCTGCGCCTCGCGACTTGCCGTGCAGTACAGTAAACTTAACTGCTGCTGTCTGTGTTGTTAGAGAGGTGATATGTCTGGCAAAAACCTGAGCGTTGAGCTGTTTAAACCTCGCTTTAAACATCCCGAAACGTCGTCGCTGGTACGCCTGCGTCGGCATGCCACGCATGAAGTGCATTCTGCCCTGGATGGCGACAGCCGGCGCGGCTGGTATCGGATGCTTAATAAGCTGATGTGGACATGGCGGGGCGTGCCCGCGCAGGAGATCAGCGAGGTACTGGCACGTATTGCAATCAGCGATGTTGAGCACACCAACCCTGCGCTACTGGATACGGTAATAGGTTATCGCAACGGTAACTGGAACTACGAGTGGAGCAGACAGGCAGGTCGCTGGCAACAACGTGCACTGGACGCGAAAGAGGACGCCCACGACCAGGCCGGGCATGACTGGCTGCACGCGTCTCATCTCTACAGTGTGGCCGCGTACCCCTATATTAAAGGCGATGAACTGGCGGATCAGGCGCAGGCCCTGGCCAGCCGCGCTTATGAAGAAGCGACCCGCCGCTTACCCGGGGAACTCAAAACGCTGACCTTCCACATTGAAGGGGGCAGCCCCGTCAGCGGCTTTTTGCATATGCCGCCTGGCGTGGAAGCCCCTTATCCGACCGTGATGTTTTGCGGTGCGCTGGACTCGCTGCAAACTGACCACTATCGTCTCTTCCACGATTATCTTGCGCCGCGCGGCATCGCTATGCTGACGCTGGATATGCCGTCCGTCGGGAACGCCATTAAGTGTAAGCTCAGCCAGGATACCAGCTTTCTGCATCAGCAGGTGCTGCGCGATCTGGCTTCTGTTCCGTGGATCGATCACACGCGTGTAGCGGCGCTGGGTTTTCGCTTCGGTGCTAATGTCGCCGTTCGTCTTGCCTATCTGGAAGCGCCGCGTCTGCGAGCCGTAGCCTGTCTCGGGCCCATCGTGCACAGCCTGCTGACACAAAATACCTTGCAAAACAAAGTACCGGATATGTATATGGACATGCTGGCCAGCCGACTTGGCATGGCAGGCAGTACAGACAGCGCCTTGCGGGCGGAACTGCTCAGCTACTCGCTGAAAAATCAGGGGCTACTGGGACGTCGAACTGCCACGCCCATGCTGTCAGCATACTGGTCCAACGATCTCTTCAGCCCTGAGGAGGAAAGCAAACTGATTGCCAGCTCTTCAGCACAAGGTAAAGCGTTGTTAATTCCGGTAAAACCGGTAGCGGCCAGTTTCGATAGCGCCCTGAATGAAATCTGCGACTGGCTGGCACAACGTTTAAAAAGATAGCTGGCAAAATTGACAGTGTTTGCTACAACTACTAGCTGGAATCATTCGGATCGTTGCAAGACAATGCAGCATGGCTGCTGCGGTTCGAGATATAAAGCCTGTCCTAATGGAGAATTAGCATGACGTTACCGAGTGGTCATCCCCGCAGTCGCCTGCTTAAACGCTTCACGGAACTGGGACCTTACATACGCGATGGAAAATGTAGTGAAAATCGCTTCTTCTTCGACTGCCTGGCTGCCTGCGTAAATGTTAAACCTGCGCCTGAGCTGCGAGAGTTCTGGGGCTGGTGGATGGAGCTGGAAGCGCAAGCCGATCACGTTACCTATGTGTATCATATTGGCCTGTTTGATAAAGAGGGCGACTGGTCTGTCGCCACGATCAAGGGCAAAGATAATTCAGCCCGCGTGGAAGAAACGCTGCGTAATTTCCATGGCCGTTTAAAAGAGACGTTGAAAGAGTTTGAACTGGATCTGGTGCCCGCCAGTGACTTCGATGAAAAACCGATAAAACTCAGCGCCTGAAACTGAAGCCCCTGCGGGGGCTTTGTTGTCAGGATCGATCCCGCTCAGATTGCCCTACAGGAAAGGGCGAGTGATGGTCACTCGCCCTTTTAACAGACACATTCACATTGAGGGTAAAGCACTAAACCTCTCCATCACGCGGGCCGTCATTCCTTCGACAGCCTCTCTCGTCAGGCGAAGCTCAGATTCATCAGAACTGGTAGGTCAGGCCGACAGCAACGATGTCATCGTTGTTAAGCGCCAGCTTGTTGTCTTTATCCAGTTGGTTAATTTTGTAATCAACAAACGTCGACATGTTTTTGTTGAAGTAGTAGGTGGCGCCCACGTCGATATATTTAACCAGGTCTTCGTTGCCGATACCGTTTTCGATATCTTTGCCCTTGGTCTGCACGTAGCCAATAGAAGGACGCAGGCCGAAGTCAAACTGATACTGCGCAACCAGCTCCAGGTTTTCTGCTTTGTTGGCTGAGCCCGAAACGGAGCCGCCAGCGACACGGTTTGTTCCACTGATAGGCGTCATGTTGCGGGTTTCGGTATAAATCGCGGCCAGATAAATACTGTTGGCATCATATTTCAGGCCCGTGCCCCATGACGTTGCTTTATCGCCATGACCATAGGTGCCAGCCTGTTGTGAATTGGTACGGTCAGAAGAAGTGATTGCACCCAGTACGCTCACACCAGAGTCAGCAATCGCATAACCCAGTGAGGCACCATAGCCATCACCATTCTGGCGTGTAATATCGGTACGGCTGTTTGCGGAAGTCGAGTCATTTTTACCCTGATACTGCAGGGCAAACTTCAGACCATCGACCAGACCAAAAAAGTTGGTGTTACGGTAAGTGGCGACGCCAGAAGCGCGCTGCGCCATAAAGTTATCCGTACGGGCTGTACCGTCACCACCAAATTCCGGGAAGACGTCAGTCAGCGATTCAACGTCATACAGTACGCCGTAGTTACGGCCATAGTCGAATGAACCGTACTGAGAGAATTTCAGACCGGCAAAGCCCAGACGGGTTTTGTTGCCTGTATTAGCATCGCTGCCTTCAGAGTTGTTAGCATTGTACTGATATTCCCACTGGCCATAACCGGTCATCATATCGTTAATCTGCGTCTGGCCTTTGAAACCGATACGCACATAAGATTTGTCGCCATTTTGAGCAGCATTATCGCTCATGTAATGCTCGGCTTTTACCTTACCGTAGAAATCCAGCTTGTTACCGTCTTTGTTATAAACTTCAGCGGCCTGAGCGGCAGAGGTCAGCGCCAGAGCAGAGACAACGATTGCCAGTGTACTTTTCTTCATTTGCTATCAATCCCAATGAGTAAAATGCTTATATCCTCACTATTTTCTTGCTGCAGGCAGGGCTGCCTTATTCTCCGGTCGCTCAGTGAACGCACCAGGGGGCATTCATTTGCCGCCTTGTTACATCAAGAAAACTTTTGAGGCATTAGTGAAAATATTTGTAAAACACCGACTTTTTACCGATGAATGATGAAGTTTTTATGACAACTTTTATGTTTTGTTGTTAAAGGGGAACTTTTGGTCTACTCCGCACTCTGCAAAATTTGCAGCTTTTCCCTTACTGGCTGTTGGCTTCCCTCACCGCACCTGTTAAAAAGTCGGTTCACAGAAATTTTTTACGGCAGGACAACATGAGTGGCAGTCAGACCCTTGTGGTCAAATTGGGTACCAGCGTGCTTACCGGCGGTTCGCGTCGGTTAAACCGGGCACATATGGTGGAATTAGTGCGTCAGTGCGCGCAGCAGCACGCCGCCGGCCATCGTATTGTGATTGTGACCTCCGGCGCGATGGCGGCCGGTCGTGAACATCTGGGTTACCCCGAACTGCCGCCTACCATCGCCTCAAAGCAGCTGTTAGCTGCGGTGGGGCAAAGTCGTCTGATCCAGTTGTGGGAACAGCTGTTTTCTATTTACGGTATTCATATCGGGCAGATGTTACTGACCCGTGCTGATATGGAAGATCGCGAACGCTTCCTCAATGCCCGCGATACCTTACGGGCCTTGCTGGACAACCACATTGTGCCGGTCATCAATGAAAATGACGCCGTTGCCACGGCGGAAATTAAAGTGGGCGATAATGACAACCTCTCTGCGCTGGCGGCAATGCTGGGCGGGGCAGACAAACTGTTGTTACTGACCGATCAGCAGGGATTGTTTACCGCCGATCCGCGCAGTAATCCGGATGCCCAGTTAATCAGCGATGTGCATATCATTGACGACGCACTGCGCGCACTGGCGGGCGGAAGCGTATCCGGGTTGGGCACGGGCGGCATGTCGACGAAGCTGCAGGCTGCCGATGTCGCCTGCCGGGCCGGTATTGATGTCATTATTGCGGCCGGAAGTCGTCATGGCGTGATCAACGATGTGATTGAGGGCAAGCCCGTCGGTACACTGTTTCATGCTCAGCAGACGCCGCTGGAAAACCGTAAACGCTGGATTTTCGGTGCGCCGCCCGCCGGAGAGATCACCGTGGATGACGGTGCGCTTGCTGCGATTGTTGCGCGCGGCAGTTCGCTGCTGCCAAAAGGGATCCGCGAGATTCAGGGGAATTTTTCCCGTGGTGAAGTGATCCGTATCCGCAGTTTGCAGGGGCGCGATATTGCGCACGGCGTCTCGCGCTATAACAGTGATGCGATGCGCATGATTGCGGGTCACCATAGTCAACAGATAAGCGAGATTCTGGGCTACGAATACGGGCCGGTTGCCGTGCATCGCGACGACATGATCGTCAGTTAAGGAGTACACATGCTTGAAGAAATGGGAAAGGCGGCGCGCGCCGCGGCCTGGAAACTGGCGGATCTGTCTGCGGCAGAAAAAAATCAGGTTTTGCTGACTATCGCCGATCGGCTTGAGGCAGAAAGCGAGGGGATCCTGGCGGCAAACGAGCAGGATCTGGCTGAGGCGAGGCAGAACGGCATGAGCGCCGCATTGCTCGATCGCCTGACGTTGACGCCCGCGCGCCTCAGTGCGATTGCCCACGATGTTCGCCAGGTTTGTCGGCTCGCCGATCCGGTAGGGCAGGTGATCGAT
Source organism: Pantoea sp. PNA 14-12 (assembly GCF_004364735.1). Classification (NCBI taxonomy): domain Bacteria; kingdom Pseudomonadati; phylum Pseudomonadota; class Gammaproteobacteria; order Enterobacterales; family Erwiniaceae; genus Pantoea; species Pantoea sp. PNA 14-12. The sequence continues at coordinate 63,766 of NZ_SOAJ01000001.1, forward strand.
GGTGGTTTACTGGACAGCGGCTTGCGCATTGAGCGCCGCCGGGTGCCGTTAGGGGTGATCGGCGTCATTTATGAAGCGCGTCCGAACGTCACGGTGGATGTGGCGAGCCTGTGCCTGAAAACCGGCAATGCGGCCATCCTGCGTGGAGGGAAAGAGACATGGCGGACGAACGCGGCTACCGTCCGGGTAATACAAAACGCTTTGCAGCAGCACGGCTTGCCATCAGCTGCCATTCAGGCGATTGAGAATCCGGATCGGGAACTGGTCAATCAACTGCTAAAACTGGACCGCTATGTGGATATGTTGATTCCGCGAGGGGGCGCCGGACTGCACAAACTCTGTCGCGAACACTCCACTATTCCGGTGATTACTGGCGGCATTGGCGTTTGCCATATGTATATCGACGACACGATGGATATCGACGCCGCGCTGGATATCATCGTGAATGCCAAGAAGCAGCGTCCGAGTGCCTGTAACTCCCTCGAAACGCTGCTGATCGACGCGGCCATGGCGGCGCGCTTTCTGCCCGCTTTTATGGCCCGCATGGCAGAGGAGAACATTCCGCTGCATGCTGATGCCAGTATCCTGAGTGAACTGCAGCAGGGACCGGCCAGCGTTACCGCCATCCAACAGGGCGATTACGACGATGAATGGCTGTCGCTTGATCTCAACGTTAAACGGGTTGCCGATATGGATGAAGCTATCGCGCATATTCGCGAGCACGGCACGCAGCACTCAGACGCTATCCTGACACGCAGCACACAAAATGCCGCGCGCTTTGTTAAGCAGGTTGACTCGTCTGCTGTTTACGTCAACGCCAGCACGCGCTTTACCGACGGGGCACAGTTTGGTCTGGGCGCGGAAGTCGCGGTCAGTACGCAAAAACTGCATGCCCGTGGTCCAATGGGCCTGGAGGCGCTGACGACCTATAAATGGATTGGCTGGGGAGACGACAGCCTGCGTGCATAACCGCATTTTAGTGAATAAAACGGGAGCCTGTGCAGGCTCCCGTTTTTTTTAGATGGCTTTTTTCGCACCACTCAATGGTAGAGTTTTTCGTCCGTTGGCCGCTTTTTAGTCAGTAAGAGGGAGGTTGTTCATCAGAAACGATGAAGGTAGGGCGCAATTTTTTACACAAGATTACTGAAAGGTGAGGTCAGACGCGGCTTAGCGCCTGATTTTATGCTTCGCTTGGCATAATAACGGTTAACAATAATCAAAAATGCCTGGCAATGCCGTTAGGTAGTCAACGGGCGGTAATATAAAATGAACTGGTAGCAATAACGAAAATAACATTCAGCACCTCTTTCATGGTTGATTATTAACTGATGGTTAAAAAAGAGAGTATCAAACAAGCGTTCACTGCCAGGCTGATCGCCGCGTGTGAAAGTGCGGGCATCACCGGTCATGGCCGAAATAAGCAGGTCGCCTGTGCGCTGCAACAGCAGGGTTGTCAGATTTCCGCACCCGGCGTGTGGAAATGGTTTAACGCGCAGTCCGTGCCCGATAACGGCAATCTTCTGGCGCTCAGCCAGTTACTGGGTGTCAGAGTAGAATGGTTGCAATATGGCATGGAGCAGACCCCGGAACCGTATTTACTGCAGGATATGCCGTGCCAAAAAAGCACGTTTCGCGTTAACAGTTTTGACCTGGGGCAAACGTCAGCAATGGGGATTCCCGTCGGGGATGACTTCGTTGAAACGATTAAGGCTATCGAATACGGGCAGGAGGAAGCCCGCATCTTGTTCAGCGGCCGCCCGGCCGATCATATTCGGTTAATCGCAATGAACAGCGATGCCATGTCAGACACATTTGCCCCACGGGATCAGCTGTTTGTGGACATTAGCGTGCAGACATTCGACGGAGATGGCATCTACATCTTTACGCTGGACGACAGACTTTACCTCAAACGCCTGCAACTGCAGCATAAAAGAATTGCTGTTATCTCAGATAATAAACGTTACGAGACTTGGTATCTGGACCGGAATGATGCGGGCAGTTTAACCGTTCTGGCAAAGGTGATCATGAGCCAGGCCAGGCAGTATCATATTCTGGGTTAGGCAATTCAGTCAGACTGATGATCCTTAAGTGAAAAAATAATCGGTCTAAATTCAAAAAGTTAACTTATGGTAAAAAATAAATTAACCAGTGGTGTTTGATAAAGCATAAGAACCTGTTAATAATTTGAGCAGGGACGAAAAAAGTTGTTACCTCCAGGATGAAACGCTCTTAAACAATTGAGGCGCTGCACAAGCGCGAATCAACCCCCCAACGCTAATGAGCTTTGGGATGGGGTGGATGCGTACCGTGCAGTGTCATCAGATGCCGCCCGAACCCTTTGCTTACCCTTCCACCTGACTGATTATTCAGCCGGGAGGAGTGCCTGTGAACAGCATTCCGCGACGTTCAGGCGTGTTCAACGGAGCGAAAATGCTTGCCTGCCACCCTATCGCCAAAGACTCATTCACAGGAGGAGTTATGGCGATAATCCAATATGGCAAAAGCGTTTTTACAGGCAATGCACGAACTCGCCGTCATCAGCGGCGTCAACCTCTTAACCGTCTCAAACACAGTATTGACGAAGCACTTAACTGTCCACCCGAAACCCGCACGCTTCGCCGCGCAGAGCAAATCTGTCAGCGGCAAGTGATATCGGCTGTTGATCGCGCGATTACCGCACCGCGCCTGAGAAGCCAGGAGATATCGGGATTTGATAATTGCTGCCTGCCACATGTTCATCTCTATGCGGTCCGTTGAACGAATTTTTCGTCACTGATTTTACGCCTGTCGCAGGCATCTCCATCCTTTCTGACCTTTTGTAAATGCTTCAATGCTGCTGCATGTTCACCCGACATCGCCGCTGCGTTTATCCCTGCACTAATCAGTTTGTTTTATGTTTTGTCAGCCCGGTCGGTTATGTCTGCATCGTCTATGAGGAGTTTTTATGAGCCAGATTATTGCAATTCTGAATTTTGAAGAGGGTTACGCCGAAATGCCGTATCTCGATACGCTGGGGTTTCCTACCGTTGCAGGCGGCATCCGTATTGGCCCAAAAGGCGCATCGCTAAGTAACTATGTCATGCGGGTTCCCCGGCGGGTCGGGGATGTCTGGAAGCAATGCATTCTGGAAAACAAGATCACAGATATGCAAAGCCGTGCGCCCATTAAGCTGGCGCTGGAGAAATGTAATGAGGCGCGTACCGATGTTCTGATGAGTATGGCCTATCAGCTTGGCGTAGATGGCATTTTGCAGTTTAAAAACATGCTCAACGCGATTGCCCAGGAAAATTTTGTTGAGGCCGGTGAGGCCATGCTCAACAGCCTGTGGGCGCGGCAGACACCGGGCCGTGTCCGGCGTCATGCCGAAGTGATGCGCAGCGGAAACTATGACGTCTACCGGGGGTTACTATGAGATGGTTACTTTTCATTATCGCGGTGTTAAGCGTCATTATTATTTTGCTGTTAATGCAGCGCTTCACCACGCTTCAGTTTGTTTCTCACGCCAAATTGTTGTTTAAAACCTGGTCTGTATGGCTTGCCTCGCTGGGATCGATGCTCAGTGCCTGGGTTCAGTCGTTTCCGTCTTCTGCGCTCAATGCCTGGCAAACACTGCCGGAGGACGTAAAAAGCATTCTTCCCCACAACTATCTGGGTCTTATCGGTGCCTTCATGGTGGCGATGGGCGTGATTGCGCAGTTTGTTCGCCAGAAAACCCTGCTCAATGAAAAACGGCAAAGTAAGGAGATGGAGTCATGACGTTTTTTTCTCTGTTAACCAACGGTGGCTGGCACTGGTTGGCTGCGCTGGGTGCGCTGATGGCGGCTTTGGGAGCCAGTTACTTCGGTGGCAAAAAAATTGGCAAGGTGCAACAGCAGGCGCAGTCAGAAGCCGAGGGGGCCAGGCAAGAGTCAGACCGCCTGACGAAGATTACTCATCAACAGCAACACAATAGTGAGGAGGCGAAGCGTGTGGCGACTGATAACCTCAATCTTGATGATGCTGCTGCTCGCGACAAGTTGCAGCAGTCCAAATATAACCAGCCCTGAACCCATCATCTCTAACGATTCAGCCTGCATTCTCTTTTCCCCTATTTACACCCATGGCGATGACGCGCAGAAGGCAGACATTCGCACTGTGCGCGCCATCAATGCCCATAACGATCTCTGGGATGCCCTCTGTGGGCACCCCTCATCGTCAAAATATTTAACTAATTGATTTATAAACCCTTATCCTGAGGAGGATATCATGATTGAAGTCAACTCATTTGCTGAGCTGCGTACTACCGTGCCGTCAAAAGCAGGTGAAATTGCCGTGTTAAAACGCTACTACGACAAAGACTCCAGTTTCCGGGGCGGCGGTGATTTTGTGGGATTCACCGGCACCACCACGTTAAAAGACGATGGCGGTACAGTCGCTGTTGGCAATAACTTTTACTGGAAGCGTTCGATTAACGATCCACGTGAAGTTAACATCCTGCATTTTGGCGCGAAAGGCGATGGCGTAACCGATGACACCGATGCGTTTAAACGTATTCTTGGCTGGTCACAAACTTACAGCCAAAATATGAAAGGTTTACCGGTCCGTTTTCCCGGCGGACGTTTCCTGATCATGCCAATGGACCTGAGTGATACAGAAATGCCGTTCTTTGGTCTGGCCGGCGATGACCTGGCGCTGGGTTCTCTGCCTGGCACAACCCTTATCTCCGACAAAAGCGCCAATACGCTGTTTAAGGTTAAAGCCCGCAGGACGACGATCCGTGGTATCACCTGGGACGGGCAAGCCAGCGCGGATATTGTTGCCAATAAAGCCACCATCACCCCTGAGATGTGCAGCAACACTCAGCCTTTCTTTGAAAATATCTGTGTGGAAGGGCAAATCGTCAATATTAGCTGTTTTCGCGGCCAGCGCAGTGGCGGCACGATTTTTAAACTGCAGGACACGCTAGACAGTAAGTTTGAGCAAATCTACACCAATACCACCTACTCACGGGTGTTTGATATTGGCTGGTCAAATTCGCCCAATGGCGTGTGGGATCACTCCACGGCGGTTGAATTGTGCAACGCGAATTTCCAGACAGGCTATGGCGATGCCACGCTTTACATGCCGCGCATGACACAGGCGATTATGCGCAACGTGTGGATTGAACATACGCGTAATCCCGGCGATCTGTCTGATGGCGGCTGGACAATTGATACGCTCAACGTCGAAGACTGTAGTGCACCTTTAATCCTCAATAATGCGCGCGTGGTAATGCGCCATATTAACCTGCAGGCGGGCGCAAAGCTCAGTCAGGATCTGGTCACGGGCAAATGGCTTTCTACTTTCGAGTATGGCTATCGCCGCGACGAGAACTACGGCACGTTTATGAGTGGATCGCTACGGGCAGGGTACTTCAGTGGCTATAAAGTCGTGAATAATACTGCGACGGATAACTGGTATCGCCTGGGCCAGGTGTTTTTCCCTTCACCCAATCAGCAATGGGTTATTGAGTTGATTGGCAAAGCGGATAACACCACGCCTTCGGGGACTGCTACGTCACCCGTTAACATGCCGGGTACAGGGAAAACGTGGATCAACCTACAACGGCTGGATACCGTCTGGGCGGATGCCTGCCACATGGGTCAACCTGCTGTTATGGATATTCGCTACAACCGGGTGGGCACCACCTATGCTGGCGTGTGGGTCAAGCTGCGCGCTAACAGCGGTGAGACCATGTTTAACCTGAAAACCACCGGGCCGACGCGCTTTGACACCGGATCCTGCTCACTTTTCCAGAGTGATATGTCTCAGGTTGATGACGTCACAAAAGTCGGGACGCTAAAACCCGCTGCGCGCTTTGGTCTTCACAATGGTGTAGCGGGGCTGGGTGCCAATGAAAAAGGGGTGGTAACCCTGGCGACCGCAGAAGGCTCGCCGACAAATAAAACAACGCCGACCGGATTTGTGCTGATGAATATAAACGGCGTCGATCGCAAGGTAGCGTATTACGATTAGCATGCATACACATTCGCGAGGCTTCGGCCTCGCGACATTTATTTACATGCTGGCAGATGTTGAAGTGTTATTGCGATGATCTGACGCGCTGTGCGGACAGATCGCTTCCGTTTTATAAACCTTTACTAAACAACCTGCCGTTATTCGCCATGAGTGATAACGCAAAGCGCACTGCATGACAAAAATTTTTACGTTTCAATACTAAAAATTAAAGTCCCAATAACTCTTCGCAAGAAACACTCCATTCTTGCAACACAAGGAACACGTTGTATGGTGGCTGCCATTATCATTGGTATTTTTATTATTAGCGTTATCTATGCGCACTCACGCGGTGTAGAAAAGCAAAAGTTTTCACGTCAGTTATTTGATCACTCGACCTTTATGGCGCCCATCAATATGTTTATGACGGGCTTCTCCAGGTTGCCGGCAAAACAGCCTTATTTCCCGACGGATGATTTTCCTGAACTTCGTCAGCTTACCGATAACTGGGAGGTTATCCGTGAGGAGGCGATACGGCTTCAGGATCACATCAAAGCGGCACAAAGCCATAATGATGCAGGTTTTAACACCTTCTTTAAACGTGGCTGGAAACGTTTTTACCTTAAGTGGTATAGCGATGTGCACCCTTCAGCACAGCAGCTGTGTCCTGTGACCACGGCACTGGTGAGTCAGATCCCGTCCATCAAAGCAGCCATGTTTGCAGAACTGCCTGCAGGCAGTCATTTAGGTAAACACCGCGATCCCTACGCGGGATCGGTGCGTTATCACCTTGGCCTGGTGACGCCCAATGACGACCGTTGTTTCATCGAAGTGGATCGCCAGCGCCATAGCTGGCGCGATGGTCAGGCGGTGATTTTTGACGAAACGTATGTGCACTGGGCGCAGAATGAAAGCGAGCAAACGCGCATTATTCTGTTCTGCGATATTGAGCGGCCGATGAAATGGCGCTGGGCACAGGCGGTTAATCACTGGGTTGGCAATACATTAATGTCGGCAGCCGCCTCGCCCAATGATGAGAATGACAAAACGGGATTCATTAACCGGATTTTTAAATACGTTAATGCTGTTCGCGATGCCGGACAGAAGCTGAAAAAGCGTAACCGGACCCTTTATTACTGGGTAAAACATAGCTTAATTGCCCTGATCTTTTTGGCGATCATTGTCCCGGGTATGATGTAGCAAAATAACAAGGCGGTCAGGCGCAGACTGACCGCCTCATTGGCTGGCGAATATAACCGACAGCCCTTACTTTAGTTTGAACTCACTGGCATCAATCGCATAGTGTTTCATTTTTCGCCATAAGGTGGTGCGTCCAATATTCAGCATCGCCGACATAGCCTGTACCTTGCCATGCGTCATTCGGGCTGCCTGAAGAATCGCTTCTTTTTCAATGGCGCGAAAAGACAAATCATCCGGCAACAACGCCGTGCCGGCAGTATTATCAGCCTGTTCAGAAAACAGTGATTCAGGCAGGTTGCTTAGCCGGATATGGCCATTTTCACTGCGGATCGCAATATTCTCGATTACGCTGTTGAGCTCAAAGTCATTGCCTGGCCATCCATACTGCATTAACTGCGTGATAACCTCGTCATCCACTTTAAAACGTGATGAAAACCGCTTTTCCAGCCTGCGCAACCGGGTGTTAATGAGACAGGGAATGCTGTGACGGCGCGCCCGCAGAGGCGGTATGGCAATTTCAAAGGAATGTAAGGCGTAATAAAGCTGACGGCTAAAACGATTCTGTTCCACAAGATGGGCCAGATTAGTGGTCGTTGTGGCAATCACTTTGATATCAACAGGAATAAGCCGCCGGGCATCCAGCCGGGTCAGTACGCCCTGTTTGATGACCTGAAGCAGCACAGACTGCTGAGCCGGAGTAAGATATTCAATCTTTTCCAAAAACAACGTGCCGCCGCTGGCCAGCGCCAGTCGGCTTAACCGGCCATCTTCATCCTCGCCGGGCGCACTGCCTGTAAAATCCTCTCCCAGAGAATTGTCGGCATAAAGTTGACAGTTAACCGCAATGTAGGGACCACTCGCCCGGTCGCTTTCATTATGAATCGCCTGGCTGAGTAGCTCTTTCCCCACGCCTTCTTCCCCACACAGTAAGACCGGAAAGCGGCCTTTTGCGGCCTGACGGCCGAAACAAACCAAACGTCGTGTTTCCGCATCTTCTTCAGGCATTTGTTCAAACGTATGGCTGACTTTGCCTAACTGACTGGTCATCAGCTGGCGCATCTGCTCAACCGGATGAAGCAGCAAAATAAAACTGTTGCCCTGGGGTTCAACAATCGGTTTCAACGTAATGACGGCATCCACAAACTGGTGCTGGCTTTCAAACGTGACCTCTACATGCTTCAGCGCCTGAACCTGGGTGATGGCCCGACGCAACAGGGCAGGCAGGGTCACCAAATCCGCCAGCATTTTTCCCTGACTGGTCAGCGCATTCAGATGCAACATCCGTGCGGCCCGGGCGTTGAGAAACTGCAACACGCCTTGCTCGTTCCAGGCCATCACGCCGTCATCCATGCTTTCCAGCAGGCCATTGAGTTGATTCAGATGGCGGTTGGACTCGGTAAGCAAAGTGTCCGTCAGTAACGAGTTGCCCACCTCACGGGCAATGGCTAACGTCAGAGAAAGATCTGACGATGCCTGCGTCTTGTCCTGGCAGGCCAGAGAAATGGAGCCAAATAAGCGACCATGATTATCAAATATTGGGGTTGAGCAGAAAAACCAGGGATGAAGGGCCCGTTTGAAGTGTTGTTCGCCGTGGGTCTTAATGGGCTGACCTTCAAGCGCCGCCAGCGATAAGGCACAGGTACCGATAATGCTTTCCGCACAATAGCTGCCATCCCGCATGCCTAATGCGTCAAGCTGCATCAGCGTTTCAGGCGCGCCGCAGCGGGTCAGAATACAGGCTGATTCGTCCAGAATGAGCAGCGCACAGGCACGGTTTTCCATGTATTCCCATGCATCCTCCAGCGTCGCCTGACCGAGGGTTATCAACGCGGCTTTACGTCGACATATGGATTCATAGGTCAGGCCCTGCGCCTGGTGTGGCGTCTGCCAGTTATCGCGTTGCATATATTTACTGCAGCGCTGCCATGACTGCGTAATCACCACTGAACCGTCATTATTGCTATGGGGAGGTAAACCCGTCATCACGTTTTCCGCCAGAAAACCATAGAAAATCCCTCTGACAGATCCGGTCAGAGGGACGCCTGGTGCCCGTGATACCCGGGCCAGCGGTTACCGGCAGTCGGCTAACGTGACAGCCACTGCTGCCCCAGCAGATCCGCAGTCACAATGGCTGCGTACACGCTGTCCGGTGTAACCGGGAACGGCATATTGTGGATGGTTTCGCCTTCCACGCAGGCCGCATGGGCAACCGCGCTTATTTTCTCTTCAATGCCGTGTTTCACTCCCATCTGTGCCAGCGTGACAGGCAGGCCCACTTTCTGGCAGAAGTTCAGCACGGTTTCGATCTCATCTGTCGGGCTGTTTTGCAGTACCAACTGCGCGAGCGTACCAAACGCCACTTTTTCGCCATGATAAAGATGATGGCACTCTTCCAGCACGGTAAATGCATTGTGAATCGCATGAGCGGCAGCCAGACCGCTGCTCTCAAAACCAATACCACTCAGATAGGTGTTGGCTTCCACAATACGTTCCAGGGCTTCCGTGACGACGCCCGCCTGGGCGGCACAGCGCGCTTTTTCGCCCTCAGCCAGAAGCGTCTCGTAGCACAGACGCGCCAGGCTTAACGCGGCCGCGGTCGATTTCCCTCCCGCCATGCTGGTTGCGCCCGAGTCATAACAGGCTTTTGCTTCAAACCAGGTCGACAGGGCATCACCCATACCGGCGACCAGCAAGCGAACCGGGGCTTTGGCAATGATTGTAGTATCCATGACCACCATGTCAGGGTTTTTGGGATAGATCAGGTACTCAGCAAACTCACCGGATTCGGTATAAATGACCGACAGCGCGCTGGTGGGCGCATCCGTCGACGCGATGGTCGGGATCACCACCACCGGCAGTTTCAGATACCAGGCGACGGCTTTAGCGGTGTCCAGCGTTTTCCCCCCACCCAGTCCGATCACGCCCCGGCAGCCATGCTGTTCGACAAGGGCCATCAGGCGTTCTATTTCCGTCCGGCAACACTCCCCGTTAAAGCGTTCGGCATGGCAGGTCACACTGTGGCTGGCAAGGCCGGACAGGACCTGATCGCCCGCCAGTTTCATCACAACGTCATCGGCAATCACAAAAAAATGATTTGCCAGGTTTTTGGCATATTCCCCAAAGGACAACAAGGCATCGGGGCCCTGAATATATTTCGCTGGAGACTGAATAATTTTTGGCATTCCTTTCACCCTCAAGTAAGAACATGTTCGCAAGATGAACGCGCGCATCTTTCTGGCTCAGTTGGCGATGTGAGCCGGATGATGACCGGCGTACGCGACTCACTTTACGATCAACGGTGAGGGGAAATATTTTTGACGCCAACGTTCTTATATGGAACGCCATACGGTCAGTTGTGTTCCATCCTGAAACAATAAACGCGCTCGAAAAGCCATGTTGCGATCGCGATCTCCTCTTAGCGGTTAAGAGACTACCCGGAACCCGTGTGAGAGGAAGGACGCGACTGCGCGCCAGCCTGAGGGGATAAAACGCTTATCGCTCAGACAGATTGATCACGTGCAACGATCCCGATTTCTTGCTTTGCCTCTCATTTTTCGCCGTAAGCGCGATAAAACGTTTCATAACGAAACATAATAACGCAGTAAAACGTTCCCTTATGGAACGCTGAAGAGGGGCATTTTTTTTCCTGTCGACTCCGTAAGAATCACTCCACCGACGCGCTGCTTTTCGCCGTCTCGCTCTCCTGATAATGCTGTCCCTTTTGCTAAGGCAAGAGCGGCGGCAAACCGATGCTAACGGAGCATACCCATGAAAAAGCTGATTAATCGTGTGGAAGATGTATTGAGTGAACAACTTGCAGGCTTCGCTCGTGCCCATCCTGAAATGACGCTGCATCAGGATCCAGTTTGTATGACGCGCGCCGATGCGCCTGTCGCCGGAAAGGTTGCCTTACTGTCGGGCGGCGGAAGCGGCCATGAACCGATGCACTGCGGATTTATTGGTCCGGGCATGCTTTCGGGTGCCTGCCCGGGTGAGATTTTCACCTCGCCAACGCCGGATAAAATGTATGAATGCGCCATGAAAATTGACGGTGGTGAAGGCGTACTGATGATAATCAAAAATTACACCGGTGATATTCTCAACTTCGAAACCGCCACCGAGCTGCTGCACGAAAGCGGTGTAAAAGTCACCACAGTGGTGGTTGACGATGACGTGGCCGTAAAAGACAGTCTCTACACGACAGGACGACGTGGTGTGGCGAATACGGTACTGATTGAAAAACTGCTTGGCGCCGCAGCGGAGCGGGGCGATTCACTGGAAGCCTGTGCGGCGCTGGGACGTAAACTCAATAACCTGGGCCACTCGATCGGTATTGCGTTAGGCGCCTGTACCGTGCCCGCCGCCGGCAAACGCTCGTTCGAACTCCAGGACAACGAAATGGAGTTCGGTGTAGGGATTCATGGCGAACCCGGCATCGACCGCCGTACTTTTACCTCGCTGGACAAGACGGTCGATGAGATGTTCGACACGCTGCTGGAGAATGGCAACTACAGCCGTACCCTACGTCACTGGGATCAAAACAACGGAAGCTGGCAAGAGGTTAAACACAGCAAGCAGGCATTAACCCGCGGCGATCGTGTGATTGCGCTGGTTAATAATCTGGGCGCTACGCCACTGTCAGAACTGTATGGTGTTTATAACCGTCTGGCTCAGCGTTGCGACGAAAGCGGCATCACTATCGCGCGAAATCTGGTGGGCAGCTACTGCACATCGCTGGATATGGTGGGCTTTTCCATCACGCTGTTAAGCGTGGATGATGAGGCCCTGTCACTGTGGGATGCCCCGGTACACACACCTGCCCTGAACTGGGGCTGTTAAGGAGTTCGACATGTCACTTACCCGCGCCCAAATTGTGAACTGGCTTTACCGCTGTGGTGAAGTTTTTACCCGTGAAAGTGATTTTCTCACCGGCCTGGATCGCGAAATTGGCGACGCCGATCACGGCTTAAATATGCACCGGGGTTTCAGTAAGGTGGTCGAGAAGCTGCCCGCGATTGCCGATAAGGATATTGGCTTTATCCTCAAAAATACCGGCATGACGCTGCTTTCCAATGTGGGCGGTGCCAGCGGGCCGTTGTTTGGCACTTTCTTTATCCGGGCGGCGCAGGTCACACAGGCACATCAGAGCCTGACGCTGGAAGAGCTGTATCAAATGATACGCGAAGGGGCCGAAGGCGTGGTGAATCGAGGAAAAGCGGAACCCGGCGATAAAACGATGTGTGATGTCTGGCTTGCGGTGGTGGCGTCACTGCGGCACGCCAGTGAGCAAAATATGTCGGTCATCGCCGCGCTGGATGCCGCCTGCGAGCAGGCAGAAACGGCCGCTCACGCCACCATTACAATGCAGGCCCGCAAAGGCCGCGCCAGTTACCTGGGAGAGCGCAGTATTGGTCATCAGGATCCGGGGGCAACATCGGTGATGTTTATGATGCAGATGCTGGCTGCCGCCGCCAAAGCTTAAGGAGAAGCACATGGTAAATCTGGTGATCGTGTCACACAGTGCGTTGCTGGGTAACGGCGTGGAGATGCTGGCGCGACAAATGTTAACCGGCGATCGCTGCAAGCTGGCGGTCGCTGCCGGCATTGACGATCCTGATCATCCGATTGGCACGGATCCCGTGAAAGTGATGGCGGCGATCGAATCGGTGGCAGATGCGGATCATGTTCTGGTCATGATGGACATGGGAAGTGCGCTGTTAAGTGCAGAAACGGCGCTTGAGCTGCTTGATCCTGCCATTGCGGCCAAAGTGCGTTTGTGTGCCGCACCGCTGGTGGAAGGTACGCTGGCGGCAACCGTCAGTGCGGCGGCGGGTGCCGATATCGAAAAGGTGATGACGGTGGCCATGAAGGCGCTGGAGGCGAAGCAGGCACAACTGGGTATTGCATCTGATAGTGCCGTTGCCAGCGTCGCCACCGTTAACCCACACGAGGACGCACAATCGGTCACGGTGACCGTAAAAAATCACCATGGCCTGCACGTCCGTCCTGCTTCACGGCTTGTGACCACGCTGGCTGGTTTTGATGCGGAGTTGGTACTGAAAAAAGATAACCAGTGTGTCACGCCAGACAGTCTCAACCAGATTGCTCTGCTGCAGGTGCGCTGTAACGATCAGATTACCTTGTCGGCACGTGGCCCCGAAGCGGGCGCTGCGCTGGAAGCGTTCACCTCTCTGGCGGCGGAAAATTTTGGCGAGCAACCTGAAACGATGTCGCTCAGGACAACGGTACCGGACACGGGACAGGTGCAGGGTAAAGCGGTGTTTTATCCCTTGCCGCTGGCGCAGCCTGACCGGCGTCCATGTGCCGATGAGCAGCAGGAATGCCGACGGCTGAAGCAGGCAATCGCTGACACTCTCTGTGATCTGGATGCGCTGCATAAACGGGCAGAAGCGAATTATGGCGAGGCGGTAGCCGCTATTTTCGCCGGGCATCACACGTTGCTGGATGATGCCGATATGTTTGATGAAGCCTGCGAGAAGATTCGCGCGGCACGGTGCTGTGCCGAATCCGCCTGGTATGAGGTGCTCATGGCGCTAAGTCAGCAATACCGGCAACTGGATGATGCTTACCTGCAGGCGAGATTTATCGATATTCAAGACATCCTGCACCGCACCCTGTGTCACCTTAGCGGTCGTGAGATTACGCTTCCAACACCGGATGTCCCCGCGATTCTGATTGCCGATGACATCTTTCCCTCTGCGGTCGCCAGTCTGGATGTGAAGCAGATAAAAGGCATTTGCCTGCGGGAGGGCAGTGCGCTCTCTCACGCTGCCATTATTGCCCGCGAAGCCGGTGTTGCCTTTCTCTGTCAGCAGGGTGATATGCTGGATATCATTCAGCCAGAGGACAGGCTGATGATAGATGTCGCCGGGCAACAGATCAGAAGTCTTTAGTGCTTTTCATTCGCCCCTGATGAGGTCTTCGGGGGCTTTATTTCCCTTAAAAGACCGCAATTGTACGTTGATTTTAATATCAATTTCTTATTAACAGGGCGGTGGTTGCGGCTCAGTAGGTCAGTCAAAGGGGCAATAGGAGTTTGGCTGCCAATCAGGTGATGAACGCCGTTTTAACTGGTGTACAGATTTGTCAGCCAGTGAGGGACAGGATGATCCAGCCAACGTCGTTGGCATCAGCATTTCATTCTCAATACAGCAACACAACTCAGAACCAACTTTGCAATCTCATTTAGTCAGCGGCTCAATTAATAACTGAGGCCGGAATCGGATTATCAACGCCACCTGAAAAAGCCATGGGCCCTGCCAACGGAGACTTAGTTAATTACGGCAGTCAGCTGAAAGGGCGTGGCGATTTAGCATTACCTAAGGTAAATAAAATCGCTCTGTCAGGCGCGACATGAAAGAGTCCAGTTATGGCTCATGCGGCAGCTTCACTTTTGTCTCTATAACAAGGTCCGGTTAAATCTCAGGCCGGGGCGGATAAAAACCGTCTGGATACGGGAACGCTGGGTTTTACCGATCTGCATAACGCGGCCGACTACAAAACGGAACATCAGGACATCGGCATGAGCTCGGGTGCCAGCATGGCGGGCCAGTTCGCCGGGAATATGGCTAACACCATGCTGGCAGGCGCTGACGGAAAAGGGCATGCTGAAGGAACTACCCGGTCAGCGGTGGCTGACGGGACGACAGTGGTGCGTAATCAGGCTGACCAGAAGCAGGATACCGCCACGCTGAGTCGCGACACGGCACATGCCAACGACAGCATCAGCCCGATCTTTAACAAAGAGAAAGAACAGCAGCGACTGCAGACTGCGCAGATGATTGGCGAGATTGGCAGCCAGGTGGGCGATATTGTCGAAACGCAGGGCGCAATTGAAGCGACGCGCGCTGCAAATAATGACATGAAGCAGGCTAGTCCGGAAAAACTGCAGCAGGCTAAAACGGACTGGGAAAAAGCGAATCCGGGCAAGACGCCGACCAGTGAGCAAATCAGCAAGTAGGCCTGGCAGAGCTATTACGATAGTGCGCTCAGTGCTTCGCCTTTCGCTGTGGGTGGCAGCGTACAGCGCATTGTCACAGCCGCAACGGCTGCCGTACAGGGACTGGCTTCGGGTGATATCCGCGCCGCCGCCGGGGGCGCAGCCCCCTATATTGCCAACCTGATCGGGCATTCAGATTTAGACCCGGCCGGCCGGTTAATGGCGCATGCGGTTGTCAATGCGGCGCTTGCGGCCGCCCAGGACAAAAATATCGCAGCAGGGGCCGCAGAGGCGGTGACAGGCGAGCTGACCGGCATGCTGGCGAGCGAAATCTACGGCAAGCAGCCCTATGAGATGGATGACAGGGAGAAAGAAACCGTATCGGCGCTGGCAACACTGGCAGCGGGTCTTTCTGGGGGCCTGGCGGGGAGCGGGGCTGCAGATATGGTTACCGCTGCTCAGGCCGGGAAGGTTACGGTTGAGAATAATTTAATGAGGGGCGGCACAGAGCTAGGTCAGAAAGATTTTGTAAGAAAGCACGGTCAAGATATTGCATCCTGTGCTGATAATCCGGTTGGTGCAGCGTGTGAGCGTGGTAAGGCGATAAATGATGCACTGACAGTTGCGATCCCCGCCGGTCTGGGTGGTGGTTTACTCGCCGCCGCTACACCTGCAATTGCACGGATGGAGCAAGTCGCGTTACAGACCTGTAAGGACGAGCTGTATATATGTCTGCATAATATCGGTATTCAGTTATCGGAAGCTATAGTACCAGGCGGTATTGGCGCTGGCGGTGCAGTAGGTATCGGTAAAACTGCGGCAGCAACATTATATCCATCTAAAATTAGCATGATATCTAATGTTAAGGCCATAAGTGCAGACGAAGCAAATGCTCCTTTCATCAAGAGAGGCTGGAATGCTCCTTATGATTCAGCAACACAGGTTAGAACATTCACGATGACATCAGATTTGACTTTTGTGCGTGTTTCTACATCAAATAACCCTATAGGTGCATTTCTGGTTCGGGCGGATGAAATTGCAGGAATGACCCCTAAGCAAATTCAACAACATCTGGCCTTACCAAACGTACCAACACAAGTTGCGGAGGTTACTGTACCAGCTGTTACAAGAATGCAAGTTGTTAAGGTCGCCGCTCAACCTGAATTTGGAGCTTCCGAAAGCGGAAATGTGCAATATCAACTTTTAGATCAAATTTCAGATACTAGCTTTGGTGTTCCTGGACCGATAAAGTGAGAGTGTGATAATGAATGATAATGTTTTGAGCGAAGTTCTGCTTGATGATGGAAAAAAAATTGTAGTTATTAATCGATTAGGTATGCAGGATCTATATGGGAAAGTTGAGTGCGCACGGAATATTTATTATCTAAATGGAGATGGTGAGATGATTTGGAGGGTTTTTAGCAACTATGATGATGAGGGGAATCCCTTTACAAATATTAGATTAATATGTAATGAGATTGAAGCTTATAGATGGGATGGAGGGCGTTATTCCATAGATAAAGAATGTGGGTTTGCTACTCCTAAACAATTACTGAAATAAGGGAGAACCAGTGGATGTTATCAAAATTCCTGATGGAAAAGGACCAGCATTGATAACACGAGGATCAGGGCTGCCAGAGAAGCAGGTATAAATATTGAAGCGAATGTAAGAAGCTATAACGAGACATTAACACCTTCTGAAGTTGAACGTTTTGCAGACAGAAAACGTGATTTTGTTCCTCAAACTTGGGGGGAGGCAATAACAGGTAGAATAAATAAACAGTTTGGCGGCTTTTGTACCAATAATCCTTATGGATCAACTGAACCTCCCAGAGTAACAGGAAAAGGAAAGTAATAAATGGGTGTTTATTTATACACAAAGGACGAACTTCCTGATGATTTTAGATATCCGGCTTCCTATGCTGAAATAATGTCTATGGATATTATTCCTGACATTGAGCCGTGGTCTTTTATTTGTGAATCTCAGGAATCATCTTCATTCTGGATGAATGAATTAAAAGAAAGATACCCTACTCGAAAATTAGTGCCATTTGCTAAATTAAACTACTCTAACGATATAGCTTGTTTTGATGGTACAAACACAACAGGTGATCCAAGAGTCTATTATGTACATGCTTTTGCTTCGCCTGGCTGGGAAAATAGAGGTTATGTAGATAGCTTTAATGAATGGCTGAAAATGGCTAGCCTTGAATCATCCCGCTATAAGACAGAGCGAGACGGAGGTGAATAGTAATTATTGCTGAATAAACTGATAAGGCACTTTCTCTGTTAACCAGACGCCATTCTCAGCCTGAAAAAAAGTAAAACCCTGTTCATGCATGGTCCGAGCCTGAATCTTCAAAACGACAGGTTTTCCGTGACGCATGCCAACCTGAATTGCTGTACTTTCATCGCCAGATAAATGGACATATTGACGACTTTGAGGTTTAAGGCCTTCCCCAAAGATAGATACCAGAAAGCGTGTAGCAGTCCCATGATATAAAAGAGCAGGAGGTGTTTTTTCTTCATAACGGAT
Source organism: Pantoea sp. PNA 14-12 (assembly GCF_004364735.1). Classification (NCBI taxonomy): domain Bacteria; kingdom Pseudomonadati; phylum Pseudomonadota; class Gammaproteobacteria; order Enterobacterales; family Erwiniaceae; genus Pantoea; species Pantoea sp. PNA 14-12. Next base: position 81,435 of record NZ_SOAJ01000001.1, read on the forward strand.
ATCCACCTGCTGAGAAGAATGTCCTTGTGCGGCTCGAATATGTAAGCCATCAGGAGAGAGGGTAAAACGTTTCTTCGCGCTTTTTTCAACAATAGTGCGAATGAGGTCCTTATCAAATTGATGGCCTTTTACTTTTGAAAGGCGGATCAATGTATCAATATCAGCCCACCCCTCCGCGTCGAGAGTTAACCCAATCGTTTCAGGTTTATGCCGTAAAATATAACTTAAAAACTTACTCGCTTCGGCGTGTATCTCTTTATCCATATCGCTCACCTTTATGATATTAATTACTTTAATAGTACTTCAGAACCTCACCATATTCCCATCCTGAAACCTCCCCACCACCCGTTCCCTTAACCACCTGTGCCCCAAATCCCGGTGCGATCGCGCATGCCACAGCATCACCAGCTCAAAGCCTGGAATCGCCATCGGCGGTAGCACGGTCATCAATCCCGGCATCATCGCCGCCACTCTCTCCGGCATCAACGCTACTAAATCGCTGGTGCTCAGCACGCTGCCCATCAACAGAAAGTGGGGTACAGAGAGTACCACTTTCCGGCTCAATCCTCTGGCTTCCAGCACGCTATCCGTCACCCCACAAAAGCCGCCGCCGTCTGGCGACACCACCACATGCTCCAGCGCGCAGAGCGCTTTGGCGGTGATAGCAGAATGCAGGGCGGGATGACCCTGACGGCCTGCTACCACATAGCGCTCCTGAAACAGTGGGCGGACATGTAATCCCTCTGGCACGCCGTCACGCAGATGAAGCACCAGATCGACCGTGCCTTTTTCCAGTTGTTGCGCGATGAGGGCCGGTTTCATTTCCAGTATCGCAAGCCGGGTGCCCGGCGCTTCCTGACGTAAGGTATTCATCAACGGCACCAGCGCGGTCTGCGCACCATAATCCGTGGCGGCAATGCGCCAGGTGATGTCTGCCTCTGCGGGCACAAAGGGTCCCGGCTCGGCTACGACTTCATCGATTCTGGCAACCAGTTCTTCAAGCGAAGGGCGTAATCCTTCTGCTCGTGCTGTGGGACGCATACCATGAGAAACCGGAATCAGTAGCGGATCGTTAAATAAAGTACGCAGGCGTTCCAGCCGGGCACTGACGGAAGGCTGGGAAAGGGTTAACCGTTCAGCGGCACGGCTGACGCTGTTTTCCTGTAGCAGGACGTTTAACGTGATCAACAAATTCAGATCGGGCTTCATGGTATCAGTCCTGTCTATAGCGACTATCCGTTCCTTTACTTTTACTGATAGCACAATCAGGCGCAGGCTACCTGTCTCTTTTATCAACACGGGATAGTTTATGAATGTGTTAATCGTTGTTGCTCACCCTGAACCCCGCTCGCTTAACGATGCGCTGGCGCGTTTTTCCGTCAGTCATCTGGAACGGCTGGGCCATCAGGTGCGCGTTTCCGATCTCTATGCCATGAACTGGGAGGCGCGCGTATCGCCTGCCGACACACAACATCGCCAACATGCCGAACGGTTTACTCCCTCACTGGAATCCACTCAGGCTTTTGAAGGTGGTTTCAAAGCGAAGACATCCAGCAGGAACAGGAAAAACTACTGTGGGCCGATGCGGTGATTTTACAATTCCCGTTATGGTGGTTTTCGATGCCCGCCATCTTGAAAGGCTGGATCGATCGTGTTTATGCCTGCGGGTTTGCCTACGGCGTAGGCGAACATTCAGATACGCACTGGGGCGATCGCTACGGTGAAGGTACGCTGGCAGGGAAGCGCGCCATGCTGGTGGTCACGATGGGCGGATGGGCGTCGCATTACAGTCCGCGCGGCATCAATGGGCATATTGATGACATCTTGTTTCCCATTCAGCATGGCATTCTGTTTTACCCCGGCTTTGACGTGCTGCCGCCGTTCACGGTTTACCGTACCGGCCGGATCGATAGTGTACGTTTTGATGCGCTCTGTCAGGAACTGAGTAAGCGGCTCGATAACCTGTTTATTACTGCACCTGTTGGCTATTATCGGCAAAACGGCGGGGATTACGCGATCCCCGAGTTAACCTTGCGTGACGATCTGGCAGCCGGTGAGCAGGGCCACAGAATCCACATTCGTCAAGGCTGAAGGCAGAACAGGGCAGAGGCACATCGTCTGGCTTATCTGCCCTGTTTGCATCGATTTCAAAATAACCCTTGCATGCAACGCGAGGATGTGACCTAATGAATCGTCGGTTTGATTAACAGACGCTATCAAAGTAAGTATCTACAGCAGTTCTCATCTCTAAGCCTGTCGCGAGACATTCCTTCTTTTTGAGTCTTCTCTTACGTTCTGATTGAAATCTGTTCTCAGGCCATTACGCCGGAAGGCTCAATTATTTAAGGAATTAAACATGTCTAACAAAATCCGCGGTACCGTTAAATGGTTCAACGCTGAGAAAGGCTTCGGTTTCATCTCTCCTCAGGACGGCAGCAAAGATGTATTCGTACACTTCTCTGCAATCCAGGGTACTGATTTCCGTACTTTAGATGAAGGTCAACAAGTTGAATTTACAGTAGAAAATGGTGCTAAAGGCCCTGCTGCTGCAAACGTTGTTGGTCTCTAAGGACTGAAAATTACGCGTTTCAAGTGTCCTCACTGTAATGGCTCGCAGTACCGTACATCACATTTCGATGTGACAAGAGCCAACCCGCATGGAGCAAAATGCATTTTTTGCAAAACGGTCGTTGTTCAGATTAACGCGACAAGGATTGCAACTCAGAGTCAGCCACAGGCGCTCTGAAAAGGCTAAAGAGCGTTATAGCGTTGTGCATTTACCGTAATCAAAAAGGCTGCCAGTGGCAGCCTTTTTTCATTCCCTTTTCGCGAAATGTAGAAGCCGGTTTCCAGGCTGCGCTTATACCATCAGCACAAGAACGCCGGCCCAGAACGCCAGACAGGCTATCACCATTGCAATCCAGCTCAGCTGACGTAAACGCCCGCGGAACAGGGGTTTACGTACGACAGGAAGCGCTTCACTCTGCATTTTCATAGTCTCATGTATTGAACGTTAGGTGACAGCAGGGCAGGGTTGTGCTGCCCGCTACGTTTTAACTTGCGGCTTCCAGCGCTTTGAAAATGACATCCGACAGTTCGTTTAATTCGAACTTGGCAACATAGCCATCAGCCCCGACTTTGCGAACGTGATCTTCGTTAGCACTGCCCGAAAGCGAGGAGTGGATCACGACGGGAATATGACGCAACGTGGTGTCGCGCTTGATGTTACGCGTGAGCGTAAAGCCGTCCATTTCCGGCATTTCCAGGTCGGTTAACACCAGCGCGATCTTGTCGTGAATGGATTCACCCTGCGACTGAGCCTGCTGGTGGATCGCTTTGATTTTTTCCCACGCTTCCAGGCCGGTGTTACACATGACGGCAGGAATGCCCATGCTCTTCAGGCCCTGCTCCAGCAACTGGCGGGCAACTTTGGAGTCTTCAGCCACAATCGCGACGGAACCGGGCTTCATTTTATACTGACGCTCTTTCGGCGCTTCAGGCTCCACGCCACGAACGGACGGGATGATGTCATAGAGAATCTGTTCGACATCCAGCACCATGGCCAGATTACTTTTTTGTTCGTCGTCATCCAGGCACGCGATACTGGTGATGTTACGTCCACCGATACCGGCTTCAGCGGTATGAACCTGGCTCCAGTTAAGACGCACGATGTTTTCAACGGATTCGACGGCAAACGCCTGCGTATTACGCGCGTATTCGGTCACCAGCAGCAAGTTCAGGCCCGTTTCAGGCACGCAACCGGCTACCGCAGGCAGGTCAATAACAGGAATGAACTGTCCACGAATGCTCGCCATGCCCAGCAACGGCGAACGCATGCCCGCAGCTTTCGTAATCGGCGGCATCGGAACAATTTCACGCAGTTTAAATACGTTTATCCCAAACAGCTCTGATTTACCTTTTAACTGGTCAGAGCCAAGGCGAAACAGCAGCAGCTCAAACTTATTCGATAAGGCGAGATTCGCTCTCTCATCGATCTCTTTCTGAAAATTATCCATCGTTGCCTCAGCGTCAGCGCAGCAGGTGAAAAAGGGTGTGATGAAGTTATCGGCAGCCATCGGAAAAAGGTGAGAGGGGAAAACGCACGTTAAGAGATTATTGTGCCAGGCTTAACAGTGAGAACGCAGCATGGATACTTTTCCCTATAAAGGAGTAAGCGATGAAAAAATTAGTACTGGCGACCTTACTGGCGGTAGCGACCACAGGGGCTTACGCGGAAGAAGGGGGCTTCAAGGCAGGTGATACGCCGCCGCCACAGCATAAACAGGATGCAGGCTACAAAGGGTCAGAAGACACAGGACAGACGCACATCGATCAGATTCGTGACTTTCGGCAGGGCGGTTACGTCACGCTGGAAGGTTATATCGTAAAAAAAGTCGCGGACAATAATTATCAGTTTCGTGACAGCACCGGCACTTTAACCATTATTGCGCCGAAGAAAACGTTCGATGGCAAAACCTATTCCGCTGACGACAAAGTTCGCGTCAGTGGTAAAGTGCACGGGAAAGGTGACAAAACCACGCTGCACGTTATGCGGATCGATGAGCCATAATCGGCAGGGCGAGAATGATTCTCGCCCTTTCTTTTAGTCTTTCAGCAGTACAGCCCAGCAGGTTTTGCCTTTGATTTTGCCCTGCTTAAGTTTGACCAGCGCAGATTTTGCCTGGGCCGCTTCAATCGCTACATAAGCGTGCGTCGGGGTGAGATCAATCTTACCGATCTGATCGGCGCGATAGCCTGCTTCTCCTGTCAGCGCACCCAGAATATCGCCGGGCCGAATCTTGGCCTTACGCCCACCATCAATGCAAATCGTCATCATGGCTGCCGGCAACGGCTTACTACTTTTCCTGAGCGCACTGGCGGCAACCCATGGCAGCTTCTGCTGCAGGAAATCTTCTAACGCATGCGCGCGCGCCATTTCATCGGCCGCGACAAAACTCACGGCAGCGCCTTCTTCGCCCGCCCGCGCGGTACGGCCGATACGATGCAGATGCACTTCGGGATCCCACGCCAGCTGGTAGTTCACCACCAGCGACAGCGACTTGATGTCCAGGCCGCGGGCCGCGACGTCCGTCGCCACCAGCACGCGACCACTGCCGTTAGCAAACCGGATCAGCACACGTTCGCGATCGCGTTGTTCGAGATCGCCATGCAGGGGCAGGGCGCTGATATCGCGGGCGTTAAGCGCAGCGGCAATATCATCACATTCGCGTTTGGTGTTGCAGAACACCACACAGGACGATGGCTGGCGTTCGCTGAGCAGGCTAATCAGCAGCGACAATTTTTCGCCGTGCGTCGCTTCAATAAATTGTTGTTCGATTGCCGGCAGTTCGCTGACCTCTTCCGTCACGACGCTCAGCGCATCACGTTGAAAGCGCTGGCTCAGTGTTGCAATGCCGTCTGGCCAGGTGGCAGAGAACAGCAGCGTCTGACGCGCGGCGGGCGTGGCGGCGATAATGGTTTCCATATCGTCACGAAAGCCCATTTCCAGCATCCGATCGGCTTCGTCCAGCACCAGCGTGCGCAGATTGTCGAGCTGCAGCGTTTCGCGCTTGAGATGGTCAAGAATACGGCCCGGCGTACCGACCACAATCTGCGGCGGATGCACCAGCGAATCGCGCTGCGCACTCATGGGCTGGCCGCCGCATAAGGTCAGAATTTTGATATTGCGCGTGAAGCGCGCTAACTGCCGCAGAACGTTGCTGACCTGATCGGCCAGTTCTCGCGTCGGACATAAAATCAGCGCCTGAGTCTGAAAACGCGCACTGTCGATATGATGCAACAGGCCAATACCAAATGCGGCCGTTTTGCCGCTGCCGGTTTTTGCCTGCGCACGAACGTCACGTCCGGCTAAGATAGCGGGCAGCGAGGCGGCCTGGACCGGCGTCATGCTGGTATAGCCCATCTCGCGCAGGTTATCGAGCTGACTATCGGGAAGAGAATTAAGCGAGGAAAAAGCGGTCACGGGTGCGGCCTCTGCGGCTGTAAGTTGGGGCATCATTGCGAGCGCAAGTCTGTCAGAAAGTGTACACAACAGCAATGTTAACCTGCAAACCCTGCGCCGGGCGGCGCTTTTATCTAAGAATAAACTGAAGATGAAAAAGATTAGTTGGGAAATTTTAATCAATTAAAGCGTCAGGTGTGAAACCGCTTACATGGACTAAGGCATTAAGATTAAGAATGTTTTTCCTAATATTTTCTTTGTAATACACAATTTAAAGTTAATCAGATTATTCCGCATTTGCGACGGAATTAACGCATTAATAATGCAAAAGTATCGCCAGAAGAGAAGATGAAAACGACTTGTAAACGCCTTTATATTGAGGAGGATACATCGATATCACTACTGGCAGAGGATTTTTTCATTGAATAATATCCCGCAGATCTTGCATGAAGACGTACTTAAAATCGTAGGTCGTGCAGTCCTGACATTGCATCTCTATGGGGAAAGCTTATCGGCAGATAAAGTGGCCTCTATGATTGGATGTTATGCCGAAGACGATCCGGTGGCTTCTGATGGCGCCCATCTCTATACGCTTGCGATGGCGTTAATGTCACAGACGAGGGAGGCTCGGGTTTAGCGTCGCCTTCATTCGGCTGTCCGCGCCCCATGCCAGCTCTCTGACAGGGGGCGCGTCCGCATCTGCACGCGGTTTCTGGTTTTACAGCGTCCTTTACCACTGCCTGTCAGTGAAAAACTCACTGCCAGTGCAGATCGGCAAATGTCACCAGTGCCTCTGCCAGCTGGCGCTGAAGCGCCTCATCCGGCTGGCGACAGAACAGCGCCAGCTCAAAAGTGTTAATCACCGGCAAGCCCTGCTGGTCGCCCAGCACACGATGTGCAGGCAGGCGACAGCTGGCAGGCAACAGCGTAACGCCCAGGCCCTGGGCACTGGCGGCAGACAGGGCCACAAGGCTGGCACTGCTGTAACCGATGCGCCAGCTGCGGCCCAGCCCATCCAGCGTCTGACAGATCTCCTCGCGATAAAGTCCCTGTTGAGGAAACAGGACCAGCGGCACCGGCGAATGCTCAAAGCAGGGATATGCGGCGCTGTCCAGCCATAACAGCGGCTCGGGTCGGGAAGCCAGCGGGCGTTCACCGTAAGGTTGCTTAATCAGCATGATATCCAGTTCCTCCCGCTGCCAGGCCCGACGTAGTTCTACCTGCATCCCGCTCATCACATCCAGCCGCATATGGGGATGTTCGCGACTGAACTGCGCCAGCAGGGCAGCCGTGGGGGCCGCAAAATCTTCCGGAACGCCAAGCCGCAGCACACCATCGCGCCACTTATCGCTCAACACATCGAGTGCTTCGCCATTCAGGGCAATGATACGGCGGGCATAACCCAGCAGCTTCTCGCCTTCCTCCGTGACGGTTACCTGATGTGATGAGCGGGCCAGCAGTGCTTTTCCCACCCTCTCTTCCAGTCGCCGCACCTGCTGGCTCACTGTTGATTGCGACAGGTGCACGCGATCGGCGGCACGGGTGAAGCTGGCGGTTTCGCAGACCGCAACAAAGCTCAGAAGCTGCTGGGGCGTGAACATAGGCTGGCGATTCATTTTTCCACTGCCTGTCATGATGATATTCCATTTCCAAATAGTAACGACAGCTGTCAGGCTGACAAGGTTTACTTCCAGGATGGCCCATGAAAAAAGAGAATATTGTGATCGTTACCGCCCTGGTGCTGGCGGGACTGAATATGCGTCCACTGATGACCTCCGTCAGTCCGTTGCTGGATCAGTTACGCGAAAGCATTGGACTCTCCGCCTTGGCAGCGTCACTGCTGCCTGCGATTCCCATGATGATGGGAGCGATAGCGTTAATCAGCGCACCACTTATGCAGCGTGTTCAACTGCGCGGACTGCTGTGTGGCGGACTGGCGCTATTAGTGTTGGCGCTCCTCAGCCGCCTTTTTGTAGCGCAAGGCGAATCGCTGGTAGGGAGCACGCTACCGGGCGGCATTGGTATCGGGATAGTGCAAATGGCGATGCCGGGCTTTATCCGCCAACGCTTTCCACAACGCAGTGCGATGATGACCGGGCTGTGGTCTGCGGCCCTGATGGGCGGGGGCGGACTGGGTGCCGCATTAACACCATGGTTAAGTGCTCACCTGAGCTGGCAGATGGCCCTCAGCAGTTGGGCCGTGCCTGCGCTGCTGGCCATCCTGCTTTGGGCATGGATGCCCGGGGTGACGTCGCCAGCGCGCGCGTCGGTCGTGATGCCTTCACTATGGCGCAACGCGCGCGCCTGGATGCTGGCGCTCAGCTTTGGTTTAGTGAATGGCGGTTATGCCATTTGCGTGGCCTGGTTGCCTGATTTCTACCATCAGCTCGGCTGGAGCGCGCAAGCGGGCGGAAGCCTGTTGGGCGTGATGATTACCTGCCAGGTCGGCGGAGCGATGGTGTTTCCGCTGTTGACGCGCGGCCCGGATCGACGGCCGCTGTTGCTGTTAACGCTGATTTTTCAGCTAAGCGGTATGCTTGGCCTCCTGTTTGCACCGCTTTACCATCCATGGCTGTGGGTGGGAATGGCGGGCGTGGGGCTGGGTGGTGCTTTTCCCCTGACGCTGGTGCTGGCGCTGGACCATCTGGCGCATCCGCAGGCGGGCGGACGACTGGTGGCGTTCATGCAAGGGATTGGCTTTATTATTGCCGGCAGTATGCCCTTTATCGCCGGTCAGTTACATGCACTGACCGGGGATTTCTCCACGATCTGGTGGCTCCAGTGCGGCGTTACGATTGGGCTGGTCGGGTTGAATCTGCGTTTTCATCCGCAAAGTTACAAATACGCCTTTCCACAACCGTGATTGGTCCGACCAAAACAGCTAAACCTTTTCAGTGCTTCACATAACGTTAAAATTAAAGCCGTAACTGTTGCCTTGGGTTAACAGCGGGTTAAGTATATGTAACGGATAAGCCCCAACTGGCAAAATTGGTAGGACCAATAAGCAGAGCGGGCGTGACAGATGCGCCCTGTGTTTATGCCCGTCGCGCATCGCTCTCATCACCTTTCTGGAGATAACGGCATGCAGGTCTGGCAGCAAAATTATGATCCGCTCAATAACATCTGGCTCTCCAGCCTGATTGCGTTACTGCCTGTTCTGTTTTTCTTTTTTGCGTTGATTAAGCTAAAGATGAAAGGCCATCAGGCTGCCACCATCACTGTCATGCTGGCGCTGGGAGTTGCGCTGCTGCTGTATCATATGCCGTGGCAGCAGGCGCTGGCCTCAGCGGCCTACGGCTTCCTGTACGGTCTGTGGCCCATTGCCTGGATTATCGTGGCCGCGGTCTTTGTCTATAAAATCTCGGTCAGGACCGGGCAGTTCGATATCATTCGCGCGTCCATCTTGTCGATCACGCCGGATCAGCGCTTACAGATGCTGATTGTCGGTTTTTCCTTTGGTGCCTTTTTAGAGGGCGCGGCAGGCTTTGGTGCGCCGGTGGCGATCACGGCTGCGTTGCTGGTAGGGCTGGGTTTTAATCCGCTTTATGCCGCAGGGTTATGCCTGATCGTGAATACTGCGCCGGTGGCGTTTGGTGCGATGGGTATTCCCATTATTGTGGCGGGGCAGGTTACCGGTCTGGACAGCTTTGCCATCGGTCAGATGGCCGGACGCCAGCTGCCTTTTTTAACCGTCATCGTGCTGTTCTGGATCATGGCGATCATGGATGGCTGGCGCGGGGTGAAAGAAACCTGGCCGGCGGTGATGGTTGCGGGTGGGTCGTTCGCGATAGCACAATTCCTGAGTTCAAATTTCCTGGGCCCGGCGTTACCCGATATTATCTCTTCGCTGGCATCACTGGTTTCCCTGACTCTGTTTCTGCGCGTCTGGCAGCCGGTTCGCATCTTTCGCTTCAGCGATGCCGAAAATCAGACGGCGACGCAACCCGCACGTCAGCAGACGTATACGACAAAGCAGGTCATTCGCGCCTGGATGCCCTTCCTGTTTCTCACCGCAACGGTAACGCTGTGGAGTATCCCGCCCTTTAAAGCGCTGTTTGCCAAAGGGGGTGCACTGGCCAACTGGGTGATGAGCATTCCCGTCCCTGGCCTGCATGACTGGATTACCCGGATACCGCCGGTTGTGGCACAGCCCAGCGCCTGGCCCGCCATTTTTAAACTGGATCTGCTGTCTGCAACCGGCACTGCCATTCTGATTGCGGCAATTGTGGCGATCATCTTTCTGAAAATGAAACCCAGAGCGGCAGTCGGGACATTTGTCGAAACACTGAAATCCCTGATGTTGCCCATCTACTCTATTGGTATGGTGCTGGCCTTTGCCTTTATCTCGAACTACTCGGGTTTATCAGCCACGCTGGCGCTGGCCTTAGCGCACACGGGCCATGCCTTTACCTTTTTCTCCCCCTTTCTGGGCTGGCTTGGCGTGTTTCTTACCGGTTCGGATACTTCCTCCAACGCGCTGTTTGCCGCGTTGCAGGCCACCACGGCGCAGCAGATTGGCGTTTCCGATATCCTGCTGGTGGCAGCGAATACCACGGGTGGCGTCACCGGTAAAATGATCTCTCCCCAGTCGATCGCTATTGCCTGTGCAGCGGTCGGTCTGGTCGGCAAAGAGTCTGATCTGTTCCGCTTCACCGTAAAGCACAGCCTGATCTTCACCGGCCTGGTTGGGGTGATGACCACGCTGCAGGCATACGTTTTTCCCTGGATGATCCCATGACACCAAACGATCCCTTACCGATGCGGCTTAAGCACTATATCCGCGATCATCAGCTTGAGCCGGGCATGCGTTTGCCCGCCGAGCGTCAGCTGGCGGCCGCGCTGGGCGTTTCCCGTTCGTCGCTGCGTGAAGCTATTCAGCAACTGATCAGCAGCGGCGTTTTGATGAGTCGGCGCGGTGACGGTACCTGGCTGCGTCAGCCGCAGGAGCCCTGGTCTGAGCAGCGCATCGTCGAGCCCATTCGTCAGCTTCTCGCCAACGATCCAGACTACCGTTACGACATTCTTGAAGCGCGCCATGCGATAGAGGGAAGCACGGCCTGGCATGCGGCGCTACGGGCTACCGAGTCAGATAAAGAGCGTCTGCGGTACGCCTTTGATGCTACGCTGGCGATGAAAGAGAGTGACGATCCCCATCTGGCCGGGCAGGCCGATCTGCGCTTTCATCTGGCCATCGCAGAAGCCTCACATAACATCGCGCTGCTGCAAACCATGCGGGGGTTATTCGATTTACTGCACTCGTCCATGCTGCACAGTCGTAAGCTGATGTACATCAGACCCGTGATTTTTGACCGCCTGACCGATCAGCACCGGGCGATGCTCGACGCGATTTTACTGGGCGATGCCGAGGCTGCCCGGTCAGCCGCCATGGATCATCTGGGTTTTGTCCACACCACGATGAAAACACTTGATGAAGACGAAGCCAGGCAGGCGCGAATTACGCGTTTGCCGGGTCATGACCTGCACAATCACAAGGAAAACCGCTGATGATCATCTCTGCCGCCAGTGACTATCGCGCCGCCGCGCAGCGCATTTTACCGCCTTTTCTGTTTCATTATCTGGATGGCGGTGCCTATGCAGAGCATACGCTACGGCGGAATGTTGCCGATCTGTCAGACGTGGCGCTGCGCCAGCGCATTCTCCGGAATATGTCGGCGCTCAGCCTGGAAACCACGCTGTTCAGTGAAACGCTGTCCATGCCCGTCGCGCTGGCACCGGTTGGGCTGTGTGGCATGTACGCGCGTCGGGGGGAAGTGCAGGCCGCGCGCGCTGCGGCGGGCAAAGGGATTCCGTTTACCTTATCGACCGTCTCCGTTTGCCCGATTGAGGAAGTGGCACCGCAAATCAGTCGGCCCATGTGGTTTCAACTGTACGTGCTGCGCGATCGCGGCTTTATGCGTAACGCCCTTGAGCGGGCAAAAGCGGCGGGCTGTACCACATTAGTATTTACCGTTGATATGCCAACGCCGGGCGCACGCTATCGCGATGCGCACTCGGGCATGAGCGGCAAGCACGCGGCCCTGCGCCGCTACTGGCAGGCTGTCACGCACCCACGCTGGGCACTGGATGTTGGGCTAAAGGGCCGACCACACGATCTGGGCAATATTTCCACCTATCTGGGCAAACCGACCGGGCTGGAAGACTATATTGGCTGGCTGGCAAAGAATTTCGATCCGTCGATTTCCTGGAAAGATCTGGAATGGATCCGTGAGTTCTGGGACGGGCCAATGGTGATTAAAGGCATTCTGGATCCGGAAGATGCCCGCGATGCGGTGCGGTTTGGTGCCGATGGCATTGTGGTCTCAAACCATGGCGGACGCCAGCTGGACGGCGTGTTGTCTTCGGCTCGTGCCTTACCGGCCATCGCGGATGCGGTGAAGGGGGATATGACGATTCTTGCCGACAGCGGCATCCGTAATGGGCTTGATGTGGTGCGCATGATTGCGTTGGGCGCAGATACTGTTCTGCTGGGACGGGCCTTTGTTTACGCGCTGGCCACACATGGCCAACGTGGCGTCGAACATCTGCTGACGCTGATTGAAAACGAAATGAAAGTCGCGATGACCTTAACAGGCGCTAAGTGTATAGCCGATATCAACCAGACGTCGCTGGTGCAGGCGAATGCGTTGCTGGGCGAAGTGGCCCTGCATCCGGCCTCATGCCCGGCAAACTGAGCGACGTTGTCTATACTTACCTTCTTTACCAACAGGAGGAATGATATGACCATTCATAAGAAAGGTTCGGCGCATTGGGAAGGCGATATCAAAGGCAAAGGCACAGTCAGCACAGAAAGTGGTGTACTGAACCAGCAACCTTACGGCTTTAACACCCGTTTCGAAGGGCAGAAAGGCACCAATCCGGAAGAGCTTATCGGCGCAGCACATGCCGCCTGTTTTTCAATGGCACTGTCGCTCATGTTAGGTAACGCAGGCCATAAACCTGAAAGCATTGATACCAGTGCCGATGTGTCGCTGGACAAAAAAGGTGAAGGCTTCGCGATTACGAAAGTGGCGCTGACCAGCACCATCTCGCTGCCGGGCATTGATAACGACACCTTTGATGAAATCATCAATAAAGCTAAAGCCGGCTGTCCGGTTTCGCAGGTGCTTAATGCAGAAATCACACTCGATTACACGCTGAATAACTGATTGCGTACCTGAGTCGCCTTCTGGCGGCTCCCGCGGTAATCTTGCAGCATCCGGATGCGCCTCAGGGCGCATTTTCGCTTTCTTCAGACGAACACTGAAATGGCAAAAAAGACGGAAAAGGGGGGCGGGTTTTGCTGAGCATGGGTGGCGGACTGCTGCTGATCCACAGGGCCGCAATGCTATGGGGCTGAAATCCTGGCTGTCGCGCCACAAACTCGGCGTGTTGCTGATGGTGGTACTGCTGCTGGAGGTAATCTGTTTCCTTCTTACCGCCTCGTGGCTGCCATGGAATGCATGACAGCAATCAGGCGTAAATCTCTTCACTCCGCTTCACACGTACATCCGTGCGCGCAATACGGTACGCCTTGCCGGGATCGCCCGCGACAAACTCAAACGTAGGTGAGTAGTAAAACGGCAGCCAGCCACCGTATCCGCTTTCCCATTCCCAGCGAACCGGACAGGGCCACAGAATGCCTTCATACAAAATGTAATAAACCCAACGCCCGGTAGGACGGCGGGGACGACTACTTTTCATGGGATTCACAACTGTGTTGGTGTAGAACAGCTTATATTTTGAACGTTAAGCGGCAACCTTGCAATGTCATCGGCTACTTTTTGTGCCATTCGCCCTGTACCGCTTTCTTAACGATGCACTTCGCCACATATCAGCACGACGTTAGGACGCACTTTATGGATACGATTTGCCATGACTTCACAGGCGGTTTTCGTCGGATAAATGCGTTCTGACACCGGTAAAGCTTCACAGGCATCGTGTCCACACGCGCTGACCAATAACACAAAACCAATTAACATAACCGACTCCTTATCCCGGTCCGCGTACTGCGAGAAGGGTGAGTGTTCCTTTATATATCACCAGTATAGCTAATTGCCGCCGGACGCCCGTGTCACGGCAGTCGGTATCGGATTGCTCTGAGCAATTATACGCGTTACCCGCTTATCAGGCAGTGAATTCTTACCCATCACTGCGATGGACAGCGCCGACGATATGGCTGAGTGAACCGCCGTTTTATTGCCTCAGCATGACGAGAAACGGGCTTCCTGATAAGGCTTATTCAGGTGTTTATTCGCCCTCAATCTCTTTAATGCTCGCGTTTTGATACTTCTCACACTTCTGATACGCAAATCTGAAACCGGTTGCAGAAAATTTTCACCCTGTGTATTCGTTAATCATTCACCACAAAGAGGAATACACCATGACGAAGATTTTACTGTGCTGTGCTGCGGGCATGTCCACCAGTATGGTGGTGCAGAAAATGGAAAAGGCGGCGCAACAGCAAGGGCTGGACGTCGAGATAAAAGCTGTGGGAATTGAAGAGTTTAGAGACGATATTGCCGATTACGACTGCTGCCTGCTCGGGCCACAAATCAAATACAAGCTGGCCGATTTTCAACCGATCGCCCAGCAATACAGCAAGCCGGTTGCGGTCATCAACAGTATGGATTACGGCATGATGAATGGTGAAAAAATATTAAGCGACGCACTAAAGCTTATCCATACCTGACACCAGGGAGGTCCGGGATATATCACGCGAAACCCGCACTGCGTCAGGCAGGTTATTCTCTTTTGCCTCAGCAAGGAGTCAGGCAATGAGCCACTTCAGTGAATCTCTATTCGGCGTCATCGAAAACCGTATTAGCCCACTGGCGGGCCGTCTTTCCAGCCAGCGTCATGTCATCGCTATCCGGGACGGATTTATTGCCTCCATGCCGTTTCTGATCGTGGGCTCGTTTATGCTGTTGTTTGCTCATCCGCCTTTTTCGGCAGACAGCAGTTGGGCGTTCGCACAGTGGTGGCTGGGCATGGTAAAGGCGCATGAAGAACAAATCATGATGCCGTACAACATGACGATGGGCATTATGGCGCTCTATATCGCCAGTGCCATCGCCTATAACCTGGCGAACAGTTATAAGATGAATGGCTTTATGGCGGCCAGTCTGTCGCTGATGGCGTTTCTGGTGGTGGCGGCACCGCAGAGCGGCAAAACGTTGCCGGTTGGTTCGCTGGGCGGGGAGGGCATTTTTACCGCCATTCTGGTCGCGCTCTTTGCGACCGAGCTGATGCACGTTCTGCAGAAATACAACATCGGTTTCAAACTGCCCGAGCAGGTGCCGCCGAAGATCCGTCAGTCGTTCGATTTGCTCATCCCGATTATCACGATTTTTATCACGCTGTTTCCCCTGAGCCTGTGGGTACAGGCGCAGTTCGGCATGTTGCTGCCTCAGGCCATCATGGCTATTTTCTCGCCGATCATCTCTGCCTCCGATTCGCTGCCTGCCGTGCTGGTGGCGGTACTGCTGTGCCATCTGCTGTGGTTTGCAGGCATTCATGGGGCGGTGATTGTCGGGGGCATATTGCAGGCTTTCTGGCTGACCAATCTCGGTCTGAATCAGCAGGCGCTGAACGCGGGAGAACCCATCAGCCACGTGTTTATTGAACCCTTCTGGCAGTTTTTTATTGTTATCGGTGGCTCCGGTTCGACGATGGGGTTGGTGTTGCTTTACTTACGCAGTCAGTCAGCACATCTGCGATCGATTGGAAAACTGAGTGTGGTGCCCAGCATGTTCAACATCAACGAACCGGTGATTTTTGGTTCACCGGTCGTGATGAACCCCATTCTGTTTATCCCTTTTATTCTTGCCCCGTTAGTCAACGCCGTCATTGCCTGGATCGCCACCAAAACGAACCTGATTAATCACGTGATCTCACTGGCTCCGTGGACGACGCCCGCCCCCATTGGGGCCGCCTGGTCAACCGGCTGGGACTGGCGCGTCATTGTGTTGATTGCCGTGCTGGTCACTATTGCCACGCTGATCTACTACCCGTTTTTCAAAATGTACGAGCGTCAACTGCTGCAGCAAGAGCAACCCTCTGCCGCAGCGCAACCGGTTAAGGAGTAACCCATGGAAATTGATGAAAGCACGGTAATCGAACTGATTATCCAGGCAGGCGAAGCTCGCTCCTGTTCAATGGAGGCGTTGCGGGCGGCGCGGCAGCAAAACTGGGCGCAGGCGGACAGTATGCTCAGTGCCGCAACCGCGGCGGCCAAAGCAGCCCATCAAACGCAGACGCAGCTCATTGGCGTTGATGAGGGCAGCGGAAAGATTCCGGTCAGTCTGATTATGGTCCATGCTCAGGACCACCTGATGAACGCAATGCTCTGTCGCGAACTGGCTGAGGAGATCATTCAACTGCGCCGGGAGTTAGCCGCACGTTAAACAGGAGGTTATATGCAACATTCGACATTGCCCGCGTTTCCCAGGGACTTTCTCTGGGGCGCGTCCACCTCAGCTTATCAGGTTGAAGGGGCCTGGAATGAAGAGGGCAAAGGGCCTTCCGTCATTGACCAGGCAACCTTTCATCAGGACCTTACCGATTTTACCGTTTGCAGCGATCACTATCATCGTTTCAGAGAGGACATCGCGCTGCTGGCGGAGATGGGATTAAAAACCTACCGCTTTTCCATTGCCTGGAGCCGTCTTTATCCCGAGGGCGATGGTGCGTTGAACCCGGCGGGCGTGGCTTTTTATCAGCAGGTGATCGATGAACTCTGTCGGTACGGCATTACGCCGCTGGTCACCCTTTATCATTTTGATTTGCCCTGGGCGTTGCAGCAGGCGGGCGGCTGGTCTTCACGGCGTACAGTGGCGGCCTTTGAGCGTTTTGCCATCACCTGCTTTGAGCACTATGGTCGTCAGGTTAAGTACTGGCTGACCATCAACGAACAGAACATGATGATCCTCAAGGGCGATGTGATTGGTACGTTGCCACCCGGCACCGCCGATCCGCAGAAAACGCTGTATCAGCAGAATCATCATATGATGCTGGCACAGGCGAAAGCGATGATCGCCTGCCATGAACGGTTGCCGGATGCCAAAATTGGCCCGGCACCCAATATCTCCTGCGTCTATGCCGCCAGTGCGCGGCCGGAAGATGTGCTGGCAGCCGATAATTTCTCTGCAATTCGCAACTGGCTCTATCTGGATCTGGCGGTCCATGGTCGCTATAACGCCGTGGTCTGGGCTTTCCTGAAACAGCGCGGCTGGTTACCGACGATCGAAGACGATGACATGGCTATCATCGCCGCAGGCAAGCCGGATTTTATCGCCTTTAATTATTATGCGTCCGCGACGGTGGGAGCCGAAGGCGAGGGTGAGCAAAGCGAAAATAAACCTCGGCCCGATCAGCAAATGGCGGGCATTGATCGGTCGGTTTATGTGGGATGTGACAATCCGCATCTCCGGCAAAATCAGTTCGGCTGGTATATCGATCCGGTGGGTTTTCGCATTACGGCGCGCCAGATTTATGCCCGCTATGCTTTGCCGCTTATCGTGACCGAAAACGGGTTGGGTGCCTTTGATCGGCTGGAGGCCGATAATAAGGTACATGATGATTACCGTATTGCGTATCTGCGCGAACACATTGCGCAACTGCAGCTGGCACTTGCCGATGGTGTGGAACTGTTTGGCTATTGTCCCTGGTCGGCAATAGATTTGGTAAGTACGCATCAGGGCATCAACAAGCGTTACGGCTTTATTTACGTCAACCGCGATGAAAAAGATTTAAAGGATCTGGCACGTTACCGTAAGAAGAGTTTTTTCTGGTACCAGAAACTGATTCGCAGTAATGGGGCAACGCTGAACGATTCTGTCGACTACTGATGGTGCGCGGCAGGGATGCCGCGCCTTACTGTTTATAAGGCCCGTCAGTGACCGAGGCCCGTTCGATCAGGTGACCGCTAAACGGCGGCAAGGCCGTGACCGCTTCCCCTTCCAGCATCGCCACCAGCTGCGCCAGCGTGTGCTGAATCATCTCTGCGACCGGCACATGTACCGTGGTGAGCGGCGGCAGAAAAAATTCCGCCATACGAATATCATCAAAGCCCAGCAGGGAGACATCCTCCGGCAGCCGTTTGCCCGCAGCGTTCAGCGCCAGCGCGGCCCCAATAGCCATATCGTCATTACTGGCCATCAGTGCACTAAATGGCATGTCCGATTCAAGCAGCGTTTTTGCCGCCGCCATGCCGCTGGCGGGCGTCCATGCACCCTGCACGATCAGCGCACGGTCCGCTAAGCCATGCTCGTCAAGCGCCTGCTGATAACCGGCCAGGCGGGCCGCAGCGGTCGGCGAGCCTGCCAGACCCGTAATGAAAGCGATGTCGTAATGGCCGCGCGTAATCAAATAGCGGGTGGCCTGAAAGGTATTCTGCTGATGGGTGGCCCAGACGCAGTGTGCCGGATGACGCTGCAGCTGACGATTCACCACCATAACGGGAATGGCGTGCTGCTCAATAATGGCATCCAGCGCCGCGGTATCCAGAAAACGGGGATAGATAATTATGGCGTCACAGCGCAGGTCGAGCAGAAACTCAATGGCGGCACGTTCATCGTCAGCGCTGGTTTTACCATCCGCCAGAATAAGCTGCCGGCCATAGTTATTCGTCAACGTAGCAGCCTGAAACAGCAATTCGCTGAAGTAAGGCCCATTGAATAAAGAATGGGTAACGATAAGCCCGATATTCTGGGATTTCTGCGTCGCCAGGCTACGCGCCAGCAGGTTAGGGCGATAACCGGTTTCCGCCACAGCCTGAAAGACCTTCTGTTGCGTACTCTTACTGACGTAGCGATTTCCCGCCAGCACGCGCGAGACGGTGGCTTTAGAGACGCCGGCCTTGCGGGCCACATCCAGCATGGTAATCATGGGCTTTCTGACCATCCTTCCCTGTTAGTAAAAGATACACGCTGATTTTACGCAGGTTAGTGATGACCCGGTAACAAAAAGGGTAGCGGGATCAGGCGAAATACCAGGCAGGCAGAATCGCAATCAGATTATTCAGCGTATGCAGAAAGACTGGCAGGGCCAGCGTATTGCTGCGCAGACGGGCGTAGCAAAGCAGCATAGAAAACAGCGTCAGCGCCACCACCGTTTCCCAGTGGACATATTGCGTATGCATGAGCGCAAACAGTAACGAGGTCAGTAATACACAGGCAAAACGGCTGTTAGGTGCCCACAACAGAAATCCCTGTAATAAAAAGCCGCGAAACAACACTTCCTCAAACACAGGAGCCAGTAAGACGGCGGTCAACAGCAGGATAAGCATCGAACTGGGCCCCTGCTGAGTTTGTGCGACCAGCCAGCCTTCCGGCTGCAAATACTGCGTTTGTGCCACCATTAAAATAAACAGCGCGCCAATAAACAGTAAAGTCTGACCGGAACGCAAAAAGCCCAGAGGAATATCGGTACGACGCTGGCAATAAAAGCGATACAGCGGATAGATAACGGCAAATTCAAACAGGCAAAGCACAGGCACCAGTAAACCGTCATTACGCAGAATTCCGTAATTAGGAAACAGGGTAATCAACATGGTAACGAGGTAATAAACAACAAAGCTGCCGACATAAAACAGTGTCAACGTCACTCTGTCGGAATTGGTGTTCATAGGCGACCCAGCCAGCGAAGATAAGCGCATAGTAGCAATGCCTCAAATCGCTGTCGAGAGAGCCGATCACACAATGTTAGCTGTTTATTACCTTACGTAAATGAGTCTGGGTTAATCAATTAAAAATCAGTGCTTTGCCTACGATACACTCTGTCGCCTGTCAGGTCGCCCAGCCTGTCAGGCGTGAAACCGCACCCGCGAACGGGTCGCTTATCGCACCCGAACCGCAATCAGTGTCATCACGACGGCAAAGCAGATAAAAATAACAAGTTCCATAGTAGCCTCCTAAGATAATTCTTAGTAAGGTTAGCGCCTTGTATTTGAAATTCTGAACGGTAAGTGCCTTTACACTGGTTATCTGGCAATAAGGCAGCATTTAATGCTTAATAATGTGTGAATCGCTTGATTTTAACGATTCAACCCGGTGGTGGGGCTTGTTACGCTTCAGGTCAGGGTTTAACACGATTACAGGAGAACATACGTGAATCATTACGGAAAAGTGATGGTGGCAACCGGCTTCTTACTGCTGACGGCCTGTCAGTCCACCACGCAGCCTGATACGGCAGCCGTCCCGCCCGGCAAGGAAGCGGACAGTTGCGGTGCCTCTCATTACCAAAACTTTGTCGGCAAACCGCTGTCCGCCCTTGAGCAACAGCGTTTCAGTCAAAAGGTGCGCGCCATTCCGTGGAATTCTGCCGTCACGATGGATTTTAATTTCGCCCGCCTGAACTTTCTGGCAGACAAAAGCGGTACTATCACCCAGGTCTATTGTGGTTAAGCGTTAAATAAACCGCGCATTGTCATTGAGGTGTCATGGGGACAGGGGAAGATAAGGCCGGTATTCTGCTGTCTTCAGCCTGTGGTCGTCTGGTCGCACTGAGCCAGCAGGATCGGGATTTCCTCGTCACATCAATTTGCAATGCTCGTCTTGTTTATTCCCGCTCTGGCGGGAATTTTTTTCTGGCTCAGTCTGGAAGGAGCAACGCATGTACTCTCGTCCACGCCTCTCACTGTCATTACTGTTGCTGATCAGTCCGGTCGCACTGGCTTCCAGCCCGACGGCATGGCAGGAAAACCAGCAGGTCATGCGGCAGGCCTGTATTAATGCCAGTACGCTAAGTAAGGTAAAAATCGTGGGACAGCCCATCGACTATGATGACAGCGTGGGTTACAGCGCCTTGTTACTTGAGGGGCATTACCCACAGAAGCAAATGAAAAACCGGCGTGGGCGTGAACTCTGCCTGTTTCAACGCAGCAGCGGCCGTGCCAGTGTAAGTGAAGCCCGTCAGCTCCGTTGGGTGAAATAGCATAAAGGCGGCCTACTCACGTGGCCGCGCTTCCATCAACTGGGCCAGTAAACCCCGGTAACGCTGCAGGCGCTGCTCATCCCCTTCAAACTCCAGTTTATTAATGACGCGTGCGATTATTGCCTTATTCGTTGTCGGCTGGCCTGCTTCCATCAGTTCACGCAGGATAACGGCCAGCAGATCGGACTCCGGCAGCACGTTCCAGTCCGGGCTGTTGAAGTAATCAGTGATAGCACGACTGGCACTATTAGATTGGACGCTCATTCCCCGTCTCCGCAAACAGACCCTTTGCCCGGTGCGCAACGGCGCAGCAGGCAGAAGCTACTGAATGATGGGCTCCCGGAAAGAACGGCAAGGGTTTTATCGGGAGCGTTTCGTTGGTCAGAACAGCCAACGTCCCGCCCGTACCTGGCGGTTTTTTAAACATAGGTGGGCCAGAGAGGATTGTCAGTAACAGCCTGAAATATTTTTCAGATGTGATGAGTGAAAATCGAATAGTGCCAATATGCAATAAGGCATTTTTTCAGATTATCTTGATGAAAGACAAGCTGTTGCACGGAATCAGGTGCGTTTTTGGCGCAGCCAAAGGGCTGAGTAGCCCGTCATTATCGGGCCGTGAGGATCCTGTTGTCCAGGTGGAAGGTTAAGGAACAGGGGGACCGAATGCCCGCAATCGCGGGGAGATTTTTCTCACGTTAACGGGAATGAAAACGGCCGTTATCGCTTGTAAGAAAAGAATCTCTGCTAAAAAAAGCCAGCCGGGAATCTTTATTTTATTTCGACTGAGTGAGTCAGCGTGTTATTTCATTGCGATAACAACGTTTCGTTTTCCGGCAAAATAAATGCAATAAAACCGTAGCGACAAAATGGCCTGAGTCGGGCGCAAAGCGGGCTGAAAAATCACTTTGTTTTTTAATCTGACGAATGCTAATTTTTATTTGTCTTACACGAAGGGGCCCCGGCATGAAAAACCTGATTGCTGAGTTGCTAATCACCCTGGCAGAAAAAGAAGAGGCGTCAAAAGAGCAGGTTGCACAGATCGAAGCGCTGGAAATCGTGGTTACCGCGATGCTGCGTTTGCTTCCACCCGAGCAGCATCACGCTATCGTCAGCAGTATTGAAACCGCCATGATGAATGCCGGTGTAGATCATAATGATAAAAATACGGTCCTGCTAAAACGTTATGTCACGCGCTTACTTAATCGTCCGCGTATCTGAAAAGTGCCACCGACAATTCAGATTGGCGATCTCTGCCTTATTCCCTGATAAACGTATTCCGTATAGCGTGTAACGTGCCAGAATTAATCTGTTTTCATCAAGAGGGAGTGAATACAATGAAACGCGGTTTAATGACGCTAGTGTTAGCAGGCTTACTGGTGGGCGGCAGCGCCAGTGCGGCTGAAAAAACGCCACAACAGCAAAAAATGGCCATGTGTAATGAACATGCCACGTCACAAGCGTTGAAAGGCGATGTGCGAAAGAAATTTATGAGCGATTGCCTGAAAAAGGACAGTAAGGTCGCCGACATGTCGCCGCAGCAGGTAAAAATGAAAACCTGTAATCTGCAGGCCGGTGATAAAAAGCTGACGGGGGAAGCACGCAAAACCTTCATGAGTCAGTGTCTGAAGAAAAGTTAACGTTCGGTCGGCCATTTCGGTGGCCGCTTTAGTTTTCTCCTGCCTGCGCTGTCACATCCTCACGTATTTTTAATTTCCGCTTAAACAAACAGTTAGAAAAAAATCCTGACGTTAAAACCGGAGTCTGGCCGATCCTTTGCCACACTTACTGTTTACAGGCATTTGCGCAGAAGCCCTGTTGATCTGCGCGTTCAGCCGTGACAGTCGGAGAAGGAGCTATGTCGTGAACTATCAATTTGTGGTCGCTCTGAAGGATTTACCGCACCGCCAGCCGGTTAAAAAAAAGCTCGGGGAAACAGAGCTGCTGTTAATTCGTGATGGCGACAACGTACACGCTTACCAGGCGAAGTGTCCCCATGCCGGCGCACCCCTTGAGCAGGGTGCCATTTGTGAAAACCGGCTGATCTGTCCCTGGCATAAAGCCACTTTTGAACTGGACAGTGGCAAAATGTGTGAGCCGCTCGCGCTGGCCGATCTCAAACAGTATCCCGTGCGCATTGAAAACGAGGCGGTTCTGGTGAATCCCAAAGCCATGTCGCCTGCGACTGCGATAGGCAGTGGAGCCGCTGCGCCGGTCTTTGTCGTGCTGGGTGGTGGCGCAGCCGGGAGTGCGGCGCTATGGCGGTTACGTCACGAGGGGTTTAAAGGGCGGCTGATCCTGATTGAGCAGGAGCCTGATGCACCCTATGATCGCACGGCGTTAACCAAATTTGTCCCCTCGGGCAAAATGGACATCGATGAGGTGCCCTCACTGCTGGGTGAGGACATCATGGCGCACGTAGAACGCCTGCAAAAGCGCGTGGAGCGGATTGATAACCATCAGCACCGGATAATATTTGCTGACGGTACGACGCTGCAATTCGATAAGCTCCTGATTGCCACAGGTGGCGCGCCCGTCAAACCTGCGCTGGCCGGGCGCGATCTTGCTGGCGTTCATATCCTGCGCAGTAAACAGCACACCGCAGACTTACTGCAGGCGGTCGATGACACTCAACAGATTGTCATTATCGGCAACAGCTTTATCGGCATGGAACTGGCCTCCTCACTGCGTAATCGCGACATTGATGTCACCGTCATTGCGCGTCATCCGCTGCCGTTTGCGAAACAGTTTGGCGAAGCCGTGGGTCGCTATTTTTATCAGCTCCATCAGGCGAACGGCGTAAAGTTTATCGAAGGCGAGATCGATGCCCTGCTGGGCGAAGACCATGTTAACGCGGTACGACTAAAAACGGGCAAGCATATTGCCGCCGATGTGGTGCTGTTTGCGACCGGCGTTAAACCCGCCACACACTTTATTCATGATTTGCCGCTGCTGGAGGATGGCAGCCTGCAAACGGACGAACAACTCCGGGTGGCCGAGAATGTCTGGGTGGCAGGCGATATCGCCACGTATCCTTCTCCCCAGGGGCCGTTGCGAATCGAACACTTTCGTGTTGCCGAACAACAGGGACAGACAGCGGCCATCAATATGCTGGGCAATATCCGTCACTTTGATCGGGTGCCGTTTTTCTGGACCGCGCACTATGGTACGCGCTATGAATATCTTGGCCATGCGGCGGACTGGGATGACTACCAGTCGGTGGGCTCGCTGGAAGAAAAGGAATTCATGGCGTTTTATGGCAAAGAAGGGCAACTGGCGGCGGTTTTCTCCTGTGGCCTTTACACTCTGACCGCCGCGCTGGTTGACAACATGCAGCAACCCATGACGGTGAAGCAGGCGCTGGCGCTTTATCAGGACTACCGTTCCGCCGGCTAGTGGGGATGCGCCTGGCAACGCGCACTGCCGTTGCCAGACGCCGCGGGTTAACTGCGGCTCAGCTTCTCTGATTTCGCCATGCACTGCTGCATCGCCTCAATCACGGCGGAGCGAAAACCTTTTTCTTCCAGAACTTTGACCGCTTCTATCGTGGTGCCGCCCGGCGAGCAGACCATATCTTTTAACTCGCCCGGGTGTTTGCCGGTCTCCAGTACCATCTGTGCCGAACCTTTTACGGCCTGTGCCGCAAACTGGTAGGCCTGCGCCCGCGGCATGCCACCTGCCACCGCAGCATCGGCCATGGCTTCAATGAACATAAACACGTAAGCCGGTGCCGAACCACTCACGCCCACCACGGAATGAATCAGGTATTCATCCACTACCGCCGCCTGGCCAAAGCTTTTAAACATTGCAACGACCTCATCGAGTTCGCTCTGTTCAACCAGCGCATTGGGCGTGACCGAGGTCATCCCTTCTCCCACCAGAGACGGGGTATTCGGCATGGCCCGAATGATTTTTCGATCGTGTCCCAGTACGGAGGCCAGATTGTCCAGGGTAACGCCTGCCGCAATGGAGACAACCAGCGTCTCTTTTTTCATGCAGGTGGCGAGATCATTCAGAACTCTGAGGATGACGTTCGGTTTTACCGCACCAAACAGGACATCAACATGCTGCGCCAGCGCTTCTGCGCTCTCAGCCGCATGGATACCGTACTGTTCGGCCATTTCCTGATTAGTGCTGGCTTTACGGTCATAAATCCAGATCGCTGACGGTGCAACTTGCCCGCTGTTTATCAGGCCGCCAATGATGGCTTTGGCCATGTTGCCTCCGCCAATAAATCCGATTTTCTTTTCCTGCATCACCGTCTCCTTCGCTGTTTACACATATCAACGATGTAGCTTACTGCAGACAGGATTAATAACAAGTTAGCCCTGTGCTGAACGGCCTGCTGTCCCCCCGCTGACCGGAGGCGTTTAACCGTGCCAGGGCATGGCGCGGTGCGCTGCGCATTAAGGCGCATGGGCGGTGCAGCCAGGTCGACTAAAGCAGGTTCTGCGTTAAAGAGGCTGTGTTTTTCACTCAACCCGATCAGCAAAACAGGTTACCATCGTCACTCTTTTGCAGAACAAGGAATAACGATGGCTATCTGGGTTGATGCTGATGCCTGTCCTAACGTGATTAAGGACGTGCTGTACCGGGCAGCGGACAGAACGCAAACCGTGGTGACCTTTGTGGCTAACCAGTCCCTGCGGGTGCCACCTTCGCCCTGGCTGCGAACACTGCAGGTGCCTGCGGGATTTGATGTGGCGGACAATGAGATTGTTAAGCGCGTAAACGTCGGCGATCTGGTGATTACGGCCGATATTCCGTTGGCCGCGGAAGTGATTGAGAAGGGCGCGGCAGCCTTGAATCCACGCGGGGAACGCTATTCACCAGCAACCATTCGCGAACGACTGACCATGCGCGATTTTATGGACACCATGCGCGCCAGCGGTGTTCAGACAGGCGGCCCCGCCGCATTAAGCCCACGGGACCGCCAGCAGTTTGCCAATGAACTAGACAGCTGGCTCCGACAACGCCAGCGCTAAATCAGACGAAGTTGTCGTCGTCGTCGAAGTCATTGCCGCCAAAATCATTCAGGTCGCCGTTGTCGGCGTAGGAATCACTCCAGCCGTTACTTTGATCCAGGAAAGACTGATTATCCGCCCCGTTCTGGTCAAGGAACGACTGATCGTTGCCACCGTTGAAGGTATTCAGACTGTCGTCCACCTGCGGCAACGGCTGCTCGTTGATGATGTTAACGATCTCCTGCGGCTGAGAATGATGGAACATGCTGGTCAGCATATCGGCCATGACTACACCGCCTGCCACCCCAACGGCGGTTTGCAGGGCACCGCCCAGGAAGCCGCTGCCACGTGGCGCCGGGGCGCTGGCATAAGGTTGCTGCGGTTGCGGTGCCTGTTGCGGCGCACTGTTCCACTGCGGCTGAGCTGGCTGCGGTTGGGCGCTGCCGCCGCCAAACAGGCTGGATAAAAATCCACCGCTGCTCTTCGGCTGCTGCTGCGCCTGTTGTTGCGCCAGCTGGTTTTCCAGTTCCTTAATACGTTCATTAAGTTTTTTAAGGGCCGCTTCCTGAATCAGAATGGCCTGCGCCATGTAGTAGGGCGCGCCTGGTTGTTCCTGCAGGTGTTGTTTGATGAGTTGTTCGGCAGCAGCATCGCGCGCCGCTGTCTGGCTTTCCGCTTGTTTCAAACGGCTGAACAGATTTTCAATCAGTTGTTGTTCTTCGCGTTGCATGATTACTCTCCCGTTGCGACTGTAAACAGTATATGGGGGCGATGAGCAGCAATGTAAATTCGTGGCGGTAAGCAAATGTTGCAGAGACAAAAATACGGTGTTCATGCACAAAATGTGCATGGTTAATTCATTGTTTATAAAAAGCTTAATGCAATGGTTTGTCTGACTGTGCGTAAAATACGCTCAATGGGTAGAGGCCGCCATCATTTCCCGCTATGATGCGCGTATTATTTAAGCCAGACCTGCAGCTGTTATGGGCTGTACGGCGGAGGAAGTGCCCAGATGTCCTTGTCCATTTTTTTGATTGGTGCGCGCGGCTGCGGAAAAACCACCATCGGTGAAGCCCTGTCTCATGCGCTGGGTTATGCCTTCCGCGATACCGATCACCACCTGCAATTCACGACCCAGCGTACCGTGGCTGAAATTGTCGCGGCGGAAGGCTGGGAAAGCTTTCGTGCGCGGGAGACCGAGTCGCTGAAAGCCGTGACGGCGCCCTCAACCATCATCGCGACCGGTGGTGGCATGGTGCTGGCAGAGGTCAACCGCCGCTATATGCGCGAACATGGTCAGGTTATCTGGTTAAGTGCGCCTTCTGAGGTGCTTGCGCGACGTCTGGAAAGCCAGCCTGAAGCTGCGCAGCGCCCGACGCTGACCGGACGGCCCATCGCAGAAGAGATGACAGAGGTGCTGCGCGCCCGTGCCCACCTGTACCGTATGGCCGCTCATCATGAAGTGGACGCGATGCAGCCGCCGGAACGCGTTGTAGAGCAAATTCTGCAGTCGTTATCGCTGGCACGCGCCAGCTAACCGTCAGATTTATCTCCTTCCCGCCGCGATTTACGCCTTTTTGACTATACTTATTCCATGACGGGCAACCGCCTGTCGTGTGGAATGTCATTCAGCCAAGAGGGACAAATGATGCCGTCAAGACCTCCTTACCCCAGAGAAGCGCGCGTTGTGACCGTGGAAAAAGGCCCCGAAGGTAAAAAAGTCACGTCCTGGCAACTGCGAGCCGATCATCCGAAGCCGGACTCACTCATCAGTGAGCACGATTCAGAGCAGGAAGCGCATGATGCGAAACAACGTTACGAAGATGTAGAAAAAGACTAAGCCGTCGCGCTGGCAAGGATGCCGTCGATGCGCGCCCGTCTTATCCCCGCCCCTTGTCACCGCCAGCGATCACATTCGCTCATTATTTCGCGTGACAGATCAGCAAGTTCGCTTCTACACTGCCAGTCACCCTAATGTGCTGTGAGGAAGATTTATGCTCAACGTAAGTGAGTATTTTGACGGAAAAGTTAAATCCATCGGTTTTGACAGTGCGAGCACCGGTCGTGCCAGCGTTGGTGTGATGGCAGAAGGCGAATATACCTTTGGCACTGCCCAGCCGGAAGAGATGACCGTGGTCAGTGGATCAATGAAAGTGTTGCTGCCGGGGGAAACAGAGTGGAAATGGTTCGAGGCGGGATCGGTATTTAACGTGCCGGGTCACAGCGAGTTTCATCTGCAGGTAGGCGAGCCCAGCTCTTATCTTTGCCGCTATCTGAAAGACTGAAAAAAACGGCCGCATCTTTTGCGGCCGCCTGTTTTACCGCTGAGCCTCACCACCCAACGCTTCAATCAGATTACTGGTCAGGGCGGCCAGTTCGCTGGTCATCAGGATAAAGTCGGCATCGAAGCGCTGAGCAAAATCCTCCCGATCGATATTGTCGTTCTGATCACGCAGCGTATCGCTGAATTTCAGGCGCTTCACGGAACCATCATCCGACAGCACGAACTGAATCCGTTCCTGCCAGTCGAGCGCCAGTTTTGTCACCAGCTTGCCGGCCTCGATATGGTTGGCGATTTCGTCGCATACCAGGTCCTGTTTTTTACAGCGAATCACGCCGCCGTCTTCCAGAATCGCTTTCAGCTCGGCTTCATCCATCAGGGCAAAGCCTGCGGGCAGATCGCCGGAACGTACCCATTCGGTCAGCGTCAGTTCAATCGGGCTTTCGAGCGTCAGAGGTACAACCGGCAGTGAACCCAGGCTTTTACGCAGCAGGGCCAGCGTATCTTCGGCTTTTTTCGCGCTGGCGCAGTCCACCATGATCAGATTGTTAACGGTATCGATCCACATAAACGTCTGGCTGAAACGGCTGAAGGCACGCGGCAACAGGCTGTGCAGCACTTCATCCTTAAGCGAATCTTTTTCGGTTTTTTTCAGCTTACGGCTCTGCTCTGCCTCAAGCTTGTCAATTTTGGCTTCCAGCGCCTGCTTCACCACCGGTGAAGGCAAAATTTTCTCTTCTTTGCGCGCGCAGATGACAATCTGACCGTTATTCACATGGGTCAGCGCGTCGCTGCGGTTTCCCATCGGTGACACCCAACCGGTCTTGCTCATGTCCTGGCTGCCACAAGGCGAGAAGGTGAATGCCTCAAGCTGTTTTTCCATGTCGTCTGCGGACAACGGAATGTCACGATTCAGACGATAAACCATCATATTTTTAAACCACAACATCAGGATTCCTTACCGTGGCGCGATCGGGCGCACAAATCTCACTAAGTGTGCGCATGATAGCGAAACATCGATGCGGTTTCATTGCCTTTAAGGGCATCGCCTTTTAGTGTAAGAATCCCCTAACGAATAATGAGGAATAAACCGTGCGCATCGGCATTGATTTGGGCGGCACCAAAACAGAAGTGATTGCGTTGTCCAGCGAGGGAAGCGAGCTGTTTCGCCATCGGGTTTCCACGCCCCGAAACGACTATGCCGCTACGGTACAGGCTATTGTCGATCTGGTGCGTCTGGCGGAAGAAAAGACCGGACAGACGGGCACGGTAGGCCTCGGTATTCCCGGCACGCTTTCGCCCTATACGCAGCGGGTAAAAAACGCGAACTCAACCTGGCTTAACGGACAGCCGCTGGACAAGGATCTGGCGCACGCGCTGAATCGTGACGTCCGCATTGCCAACGACGCGAACTGTCTGGCCGTATCCGAAGCCGTTGACGGCGCGGGTGCCGGTAAGCCGCTGGTCTTTGGAGTGATTATTGGCACCGGTTCGGGGGCGGGCGTGGCGATAAACGGCGAATCCCGTATCGGTGGTAATGGTAATGCGGGCGAATGGGGCCACAATCCGCTGCCGTGGATGGACGAAGATGAACTGCGCTATCGCGTTGAAGTGCCCTGTTATTGCGGATTACAGGGCTGTATTGAAACCTTTGTATCGGGCACCGGCTTTGCCACTGATTACCAGCGTTTAAGCGGCGTTGCACGCAAAGGTGCCGAGATTGTTCACCTGCTGGCACAGCAGGATCCGGTGGCGGAACTGGCTATGAGCCGGTACGAAATGCGCCTGGCCAAATCGCTGGCCCAGGTGGTTAACCTGATCGATCCGGATGTGATTGTTCTGGGCGGCGGCATGAGCAACGTGGATCGTCTGTACCAGACCGTCCCCACACTGATGAAAAAATGGGTATTTGGCGGTGAATGTGAAACGCCGGTACTGAAAGCCGTACACGGGGATTCGAGCGGTGTTCGCGGAGCCGCCTGGCTCTGGCCTGAGTAATCCGTTGTGGACGGTGAACCGCCAGTTTTCAGGCTTGATCACCGTCAGGCTGCACCGCCGGTTCAGGACTTTCCGAAAGGGCGCATCTGCATTCACGTTCAGCCCGCGATGGCGCGTGCTGCCGCGTTATGGTTACGGGGCAAAAGCAAATACCCATTGCCGGGGCGCGCCCTGAGGCGGAAGGGGCATATCACGCGCGCTACTCACGCTCTGCCAGGCGCTCAGACATAACGATTCATTTCCTTCTGTGCGCATGACGCTATAGCGGCCGTCCGCGCGGCGTTGTGCCGTCACCAGGCAGCGCTGGCCTGCGTAACGTTGCGCGTGATGAAAATTGCGCATCACCACGGCATTCACCTGCGCGATATAGTGGTCGATGGCCTGGCACTGAGTCTGCGTCATGTTCGGCGCGCAGTGCCTGGCATCAGCGCCGTGCGGCTGGCTGCAGCCTGCTAAAAGCAGCAGGGCAACCGCGAAAATACCGGTCCATCTCAACATGGTTAACCTCTTACTGGCCGGGGATGTCAAGGGTGCTGTAACCCAGGCCATTCATTTTGCGTACCTTAATCTGAACGGGAATGCGCTCTTTCATGGCTTCAACATGGCTGATGACGCCAATGGTTTTGCCACTGGCGTTAAGCGCATCCAGGGCATCCAGAGCGGTGTCCAGCGTTTCGGCATCCAGCGTACCAAAGCCCTCATCCAGAAATAACGACTCAATGCGGGTTTTATGGCTGACGAGGTCAGACAGTGCCAGCGCCAGCGCCAGGCTCACCAGGAAACTTTCTCCGCCGGACAGCGTGCGCGTATCGCGGGCGCTGTCGGCCTGCCAGGTATCCACCACATCCAGTTCCAGCACATCGCTGGCACGTCGCTGTAAAAGGTAGCGACCGTGCAGGCGATCTAACTGACGGTTGGCCAGGGCCACCAGGTGATCGAGCGTAAGCCCCTGTGCAAAGCGCCGGAATTTATCACCCGTTGCCGAGCCAATAAGATCGTTAAGCAGGGTCCATTGCGCTAACGCCGTCTCATCCTGCGCAATACGCGCCAGCAGCGTTTGCTGCTGGTTTCGCAGGCTGGCATCGCTGTCTAACTGCTGCTGTACCTGGCCCTGCTGGTTTGCATTTTCACGCAGGGACAGCTGTAAGCGCGCCAGTTCTGCCGCCAGCACGTCCGGTGAATCCGGCATCAAAGCCGGTTTCTGCTGCTGATGTGCCGCCAGCCGCTGCTGCAGTTCTGCCAGGCGTGCCTGCTGGTGCAGACGGTGCTGGTCAATCTGCTGAAGCTGCTGACGCAGTTGCTGCGCCGCCTGTTCATCCAGCAATGCCGCGCGCAGGTGCGTTTCATCAGCGAATTCGGCTGCCGCCAGCGCGGCGCTGAAGCGTTGTTCTGCTTCCGTGACGCGCCCGGACAGGCTCTGCAGTTGGCTTTCCAGCAGCGTCAACTGGCCATTAAGACGGCTGACCTCTGCCTGTGACTGATGCAGTGCGTTGCGCTGCTGGGTAAGTTGCGCCTCGTGCTGATCGACGAGCGCCTGCATCTGCTTGCGCGCCTGAGCCACATCGCGATCGCCAAACAGGGCCTGACGCTGCTGCTGTTTTTCATGTGCCTGCTGCTGTAACGCGGTGAGCTGCTGCCGCTGCTGATCCAGGCGTTGCTGCTCAAGCTGTAACTGCTGTTGCAGCGCGTCAGCCTGTGTTTCCGCCCGTGCGAGTTGCGGCTGCAGGTTAGCAAGCAACCGCTCACTCTCTTGCCAGCGCTGCCAGCGCTCTTGTTGGGTTGCCAGCCAGCTGTCGCGCGCCGTACGTTCAGGTAAAGACAACGCCACGTCGCTGAACTGCTGTGCCAGCGCGGCTTCAAGCTGCTGGCCGTTTTCTGCGGCCTGACGCTGTTGTTGCTGTAACGCCTGAAGCGCCTGGTGCTGGCTTTCCAGTTGCTGCTGAGTCAACAGTAGCGTTTGCTGATGCTGTTGTAATGTCTGGTGCTGCCGCAGGTGGTGATCTTTGGCCGCCAGCACCGCGCGCTCGGCTTGCTCCAGTGCGTCAAGCCGGGCCGTGAGCGTCTGCTCGTGGCGATTTTGCGCCTGCTGCCACGCGATCCTTGCATCCGTATCTGTCAGCGGGAAGGTGAGCGCCAGCTCACTGCTCAGTTCCTGCCATTGTTCAGAAAGGGCATCAAGTTGTTGGGTCAGACCCGTGATTTCTTCGCGCAGAGATTGCTGTTGAGCCTGTAGCTGCTTTATTTGCTCCTTCTTTGCCGTCCCGGTTTCACTCAACGCGTCTACCTGTTTTTGCAGCTCGGCTTTACGTTGTTGGTTAGCACTAACTTCCAGAGCACGATAGGTTTCGACCGCAGGATGCTCGCAGGCGCCGCACAACGGGCAGGGCTGCCCGGCTTCAAGCCGGGCGCGGTACTGTTCCAGGTCAGCAATCTGGCTTTCGAGCTGGCAAATTTTCTCTACGTCGCTGAGCTGCTGTTTTTCCCGTCGCCAGGCTTCTCTTAACGTCAGCAGTGCGCTTTCACCCTGCTGCTGAGCCGTCTCAAGTTCATGCAGGCGTTTTTCGTACTGCGTGCGCTGCTGATGCAGGGGTTGCCACTGCGCGGCCACTATCGTCAGCGCATGGCGCGCCTCGCGCTGTTGCTGATGCTGGCTCAGTGCCTGACGTAAGGCTTCAGGTGGATGCGCGTTCTGAAGGGAAGTTAGTGCTTGCTCAGCCTGAGACAAGGACTGCTGCGCCTGCTGTGCGGCCTGATCCAGTGGCGTGAGTTGCTGTGCCAGCTGCTCAATATCCCCCTGGCGCTGATGAATGTGGCGCTGTTGCTGCTGTATCTGCTGATCCAGCTCAGCCTGTGCCGCTTCATAGCGGGTCAGTTGGGCAAAACGCTCTTTCCAGATCGGAAGGTGTTCACCCCATTGCGGCATGTCAGCTAACTGCTCACGTAGGGCATGCTGTTGGGCAATCGTCTCTTGCAGGTGGCGCACCTGGCGGGCTTCGCTGTGTAACGCGGCTTCGCGCTGAGCGCAGTGTTGCTGTTGCCGTTCGGCATCCTGCTGTAGCTGCTGAATGTGCTCGTATAAGGCAGAGAGAGACTGATCAAGCGGAATGACCTGCCCGGTCAACAGCGTTTCCTGCTGCTGCTGTTGCTGTCGGCACTGTTCGTGCGCCGTGTCCGTTTCCGCATAGCGTTGCTGCAACACATGATGCGCCTGTGTGGCCGTGTGCATCTGTTGGCTGAGCTGCTGCTGACGTTCCCGCATCGCGTTGCGTTCGGCCAGCAGACTGTCACGTTGCTGCAACGGACCGCGCAGTTTCTCCGCCGGTTCACTGCGCGCCAGACGTTGACGATCCGGCTCTGCCGCCTGACTGGTGTGCTCTGCCGCAGCGAGGGCCGCGGTTGCCTGCTCTGTATCCGCAATAGCCTGCTGATGCTGTTGCTGCCACTGTTGCTGCGCCTGCGCCACGGCAAGCGCGGCAGTCAGCTGGTGTTCAGCGTCGCTGAGGGCCTTTTTTTGCTGGTGCAGTGCAGTACGGGTTGCCTCATCAAGCAGCGCCATGCCGCCTGCCCGACTGCGTAACAGTTCCAGCGCCGTTTTGGCCGCTTTGTGGCGTTCGAACACGGCCATGGACAGACGACCATAAATTTCGGTTCCGGTCAGTTCTTCCAGCAGTTCTGCCCGCTCATTGGCTTTGGCGTTAAGAAACGCCGCAAACTGGCCTTGTGACAGCATCATTGAGCGGGTGAAGCGCGCAAAATCCAGCCCGCTCAGCGTTTCCGTAAGTTTGAGCTTATCGCTCACTTTATCTGCCACAATCTGATTATCGGCGCAGCGTGCCAGCTCAACGCGGGGAGCCTGCAGTTTACCGTCAGCGGTGCCGCGCGCGCGGTTCTGGCTCCAGAATGCCCGCCAGGCTTCGCCTTTAATTTCAAACTCGACCTCCGCCAGGCACTCGGCACAGTCGCGTGTCATCAGGGGGTTATGCCCCTGAGAGATACCGCCCAGGCGCGGCGTCTGGTGATACAGTGCCAGACAGATGGCGTCCAGCAGCGTAGTTTTACCGGCGCCCGTCGCGCCGGTAATCGCAAACAGCCCGTTGCTGGCAAACGGCTCGGTGCGAAAATCAATAAACCACTCACCTTTGAGCGCGTTAAGATTTTTGAAGCGCAGCGTCAGAATTTTCATGGCTGTTCCTCCAGATCCGCCAGCGTCTGTTTAAACCGCAGGGTGGTCTGGGCAATCTGATCCGCGTCTAGCGCGTCATCCAGCGCCAGTCGTCGGGCAAACACTTCTTCCACATTCAGTTCGCTCAGGGTTTCTTTATCCAGCTGTGCCAGACTGTGCTGGCGCTGTTCACGGCTGCGGCGCAGCAGCAAAACGTCTACGGGCAGGGCGGCCGTCAGCGCTTCTACCTGACGCTGCAAATCACTTAAATATTCCTGCGTGGTCACTTCAATATCCAGCCAGACAGGTTTGGTCCCGTCGGGCGCAGAAAACTGGCTGAGCTGCCGGGTGATTTGCGCCAGCGAGCCTTTCAGGACCTGCATTGGCTGGAACAGGGGAATGGTCAGGGGCGTGACCGCCAGGCCCGACGGGCTGAAATCCAGCAGGAACACACTTTTTTCGCTGCCCAGTTCATCGAAGCTGAGCGGAATCGGCGAACCGCTGTAGCGAATATGATCGCTGTCGGCCACGCGCTGCGCACGATGAATATGCCCCAGCGCGATATAGTCCGCAGGCGGAAAGGCCGAGGCCGGAAAGGCATCCAGTGTACCAATATAGATATCGCGCACTGAGTCGCTTTTGCTGACGCCGAGAGCAGTGAGGTGGCCGGTCGCGACGATGGGAAGCGCCAGATTCAGCGCCTGCGCGGCAGCAAAGCTGCGCTGATAATGGGCGGTAATGGCCTCCAGCAGGCTGCGCTGTTTATCGCGTCCTGACTGGCCGGCCTGGCTGCGCATAATATCGCGTGGCCGCAGATAAGGAATGGCGCACAGCAGCGCGCCCGGTTCGCCCCGACGCGTCGTTAACACCAGCACATCGTCCCCGTCCTGCGGCGTGGTAATCACGCGGGTATTCAGGCAGGCGAGCAGTTCACGCGACTCGTTCAGCGTCGCCACCGAATCGTGATTTCCGGCCAGCACCACCAGCTGACAGCCGCTGGGTTGTAACGCCACAACAAAGCGGTTGAACATTTCACGTGCATAGCTGGGCGGTGTGCCGGTATCGAATAAATCACCCGCCACAATCAGCGCATCCACCTGATGCTCTTCAATCCGGGCCAGCAGCCAGTCCAGAAAGGCCTGATGCTCAGCGGCCCGGCTTTTGTTGTAAAAGAACTGCCCCAGGTGCCAGTCCGCGGTATGGATAATGCGCATAACACTCCCTGCCATAACAAATCGCCCGGCGATTATACTGGCTCCATCACTAAAGCCACAAAACATGTCGTCATGTTGTCATAAATGGTTGTTGCAGGCCGGTTTTTATGGCTAACTTTTTCATAAAAGTGTCACAAAACTGACGCATAATGGCGCCGCAAATATCAGTGAAAGCCGTCCTACCTGCAGGAGTCATAATGGCTAAGCGCATTTTAGTTGTGGAAGATGAAGCTCCAATCCGTGAGATGTTATGTTTCGTTCTGGAACAAAATGATTATCAGCCGATTGAGGCAGAAGATTATGACAGCGCCGTCAGTAAGCTGATTGAACCCTGGCCTGACCTTATCCTGCTGGACTGGATGTTACCTGGCGGCAGCGGCATTCAGTTTATCAAACACCTTAAACGTGAAGCGATGACGCGTGATATTCCGGTCATGATGCTGACCGCACGTGGCGAAGAGGAAGATCGCGTGCGTGGCCTGGAAGTCGGGGCCGACGACTACATTACCAAACCGTTTTCACCGAAAGAGCTGATGGCCCGTATCAAAGCTGTGATGCGTCGCATTTCGCCGATGGCGGTCGAAGATGTAATTGAAATGCAGGGCCTGAGCCTGGATCCCTCCTCGCACCGGGTGATGTCGGAAACCACGCCGCTGGAGATGGGGCCGACAGAGTACAAGCTGCTCCACTTCTTTATGACCCATCCTGAACGTGTTTACAGCCGTGAACAGCTACTGAATCACGTCTGGGGCACCAACGTCTATGTTGAAGATCGTACAGTTGACGTGCATATTCGCCGTCTGCGCAAAGCGCTGGAACTGACCGGTCACGATCGCATGGTACAAACCGTCCGCGGAACAGGTTATCGTTTCTCTGCCCGCTTTTAAACGGAGCTTTAACCGTGCTGGAACGCCTCTCCTGGAAGCGATTATTGTCCGAACTGGTGCTGGCGTGTTTGCCTGCGCTGGTACTCGGCCTGTTGTTCGGCTATCTGCCGTGGCTGTTGTTACTCAGCGTAGTCGGTATTTTACTGTGGCATTTTTATAACCTGATGCGGCTGTCGCACTGGCTGTGGCTGGATCGCACGATGACCCCGCCTTCCGGTCAGGCAAGCTGGGAACCGCTGTTTTACGGTCTGTATCAAATGCAGCTGCGCAACCGACGTCGGCGGCGTGAGCTGGGTCATCTGATCAAACGGTTTCGCAGTGGTGCAGAGTCGCTGCCGGATGCCGTTATCCTGACAACGGAAGAGGGCACCATCTTCTGGTGCAATGGCCTGGCACAGCAGCACCTCGGGCTGCGCTGGCCCGAAGATAACGGGCAAAATATCCTTAATCTGCTGCGCTATCCTGAATTTTCACGTTATCTGCGCCAGCGCGATTTCGACAAGCCGCTGACGCTGGTGCTGAATAACCAGCATCACATGGAATTTCGTGTTATGCCCTACAGCGAAGGCCAGTGGTTGATGGTGGCCCGCGACGTAACGCAAATGCACCAGCTGGAAGGTGCACGACGCAACTTCTTCGCCAACGTCAGTCACGAACTCCGGACGCCGCTGACGGTGCTTCAGGGTTATCTGGAGATGATGAATGACTCGGTCATGAATCAACGTTCGCGTGACAAAGCGTTGCACACCATGTCAGAACAAACCCGCCGAATGGACAGCCTGGTGAAGCAGCTTCTGACGCTGTCGCGTATTGAGGCGGCCCCGGTCATCAATATGAAAGAAAAAGTCGATGTGCCGGTCATGTTGAAACTGCTGCAACATGAAGCGGAAACGCTGAGCGGCGGGCGACATCAAATCCATTTTCACACCGATCCGCATCTGAAAGTGTTTGGCAATGACGAGCAATTGCGCAGTGCCATCTCCAACCTGGTCTACAACGCGGTCAACCATACGCCAGACGGCACACGAATTGATATCAGTTGGTTACGCAGCAAGCAGGGCGCGGTATTTAAGGTCTGCGATAACGGTCCCGGTATTCCCGCTGAGCATATTCCGCGCCTGACCGAACGCTTTTATCGTGTAGATAAAGCGCGTTCACGTGCGACTGGCGGCAGCGGGCTGGGGCTGGCTATCGTCAAACATGCGTTGAGTCACCATAATGCCCGGCTGGAGATCACCAGCATCCCGCATCAGGAAACCTGTTTTACATTTACCCTGGCACCAAGGTTGATTGTCAGTAACGGGATGCAGGAGAATGCCGTTCATCAATCGTGAACGGACCGGAACGATGCGCGTTTTTCTTTTGGTGTTCTTTTCGCTGTTGCCAGCCCTCGGGCAGGCGCAGCCCGTCATGCTGTCCGGAAATCTCAGTAGCGCCGGCTCCGACACGCTCGGCTATCTGATGACGTTATGGGGAGATGACTTTAGCCGTCAGGCGCCTGGCGTGAACGTTCAGGTTCAGGCTTCGGGGTCGTCTACCGCGCCCACTGCGTTGACCGCCGGGGCCGTTCAACTGGGCGCGATGAGTCGTCCGATGCAGGCTGATGAGCGCCAGGCCTTTGAGGCGCGCTATGGCTATCCGCCGCTGGCCGTGCCGGTGGCAATGGATGCGCTGGTCGTGGTGGTCAATCAACGTAACCCGCTGCGTGAAATTGATCCGCGGCAGCTCGATGCGGTTTTTTCCATCACCCGGCTTTGCGGCGCGCATCAGGTTCCACAACGCTGGGGTGACCTGGGACTGCACCAGACAGAATGGCAGCAGCGTCCCATCCAGC
Source organism: Pantoea sp. PNA 14-12 (assembly GCF_004364735.1). Lineage (NCBI taxonomy): Bacteria > Pseudomonadati > Pseudomonadota > Gammaproteobacteria > Enterobacterales > Erwiniaceae > Pantoea > Pantoea sp. PNA 14-12. The sequence continues at coordinate 119,665 of NZ_SOAJ01000001.1, forward strand.
GCTATGGCCGTAACTCCGCCTCGGGAACATGGGGCTTTTTCAAACAGCAGGCGCTGTGTCAGGGCGATTTCCGCAATGACGTGGCCGAGTTTCCCGGTTCTGCCGCCGTGGTACAGGCCGTAGCCGGTAATCCCCGCAGCATCGGCTATGCCAGTTTTGGTTTCCATCTGAGCGGCGTCAGGTTGCTGCCTGTGGTGACCAAAAACGGCGACGCGGTGGCACCGGATCCAGAGACTATCCGTACCGGCCGCTATCCATGGTCGCGTCCGCTTTATCTCTATGTGAATAAAGCGCCAGGTAAACCTTTACCGCCACTGGTCGATGCCTTTTTACGACAGGTGCTTTCCAGTCAGGGGCAACAGCGCGTCAGCGAGGCCGGGTATTTGCCGCTCTCTGCGGCGCAGATTGCTCAGGCTCGCGCTTCGCTCGAATAATGCCCACCTGCCCGTCAACAGACGCCGGTAGCGTCACCGTGAAACAGCCTGCCTCCGGACCCGTAAGCCCGATCAGGCTGTCTGTCCTGCGGTCGCTGACAGAAAAGCCGACGGCGACAATGCAACATGAATTTTTTTCAGGCGACGTGAATTTTATTCGTTTGCCGCTGAGAGAACAGCATGTCACTCTGCATTTAGACGTTTAGCCATCCAGAAGGCCAAAATAACATTATGTAACTATTCCCGGCCGAAATTATCTGGCCGTGACAAGGAGTGATCATGCAAAGACAAACCGCCCCGTTTCGTGCCGACACCGTTGGCAGCTTTCTTCGTCCTGCCGCGATCAAACAGGCTCGCGAGAAATACCAGGCGGGGGAAATCAGCGCTGACGAGTTGCGTGAGGTTGAAAACGAAGCCATCCGTGATGTGGTGGCAAAACAGCGTGAAAACGGCCTCAAAGTGGTCACGGACGGGGAATTCCGTCGCGGCTGGTGGCATTTTGACTTTTTCTACGGCCTGAAAGGCGTGGAACATTTTGAAGCCGATCAGGGCATTCAGTTCAACGGCGTACAGACCAAAGCGCACGGTGTCAAAGTGACCGGCAAACTGGGGTTTGACGGGCATCCGATGCTGGATCATTTCCGCTTTTTACAAGGCATCGCAGGGGATGCCGTGGCGAAAATGACGATTCCCAGTCCCAGCGTGCTGCATTTCCGTGGCGGACGTAAAGTGATCGACGCGGAGGTATATCCCGATCTTGATGTGTACTTTGACGATCTGGCACAGACTTACAAAGACGCAATCGCCGCCTTTTATGCGGCAGGCTGCCGCTATCTGCAACTGGATGATACGGTGTGGGCGTACCTGTGCTCGGACGATCAAAAGCGTGAGATCCGCGAGCGCGGTGACGATCCCGAGCAGCTGGCCCGAACCTACGCCCGCGTGCTGAATAAAGCGCTGGAGGATAAACCGGCCGATCTGACCGTCGGTCTGCATGTCTGCCGCGGCAATTTCCGTTCGACCTGGATTTCAGAAGGCGGCTATGAACCTGTAGCCGAAATTCTGTTTGGCACTGTTAATGTCGATGCGTTTTTCCTGGAATATGATAACCACCGTTCCGGCGGTTTCGAACCGCTGCGTTTTATCCGGCCGGGTCATCAGCAGGCGGTGCTTGGTTTAATTACCACCAAGGTCGGCGAACTCGAAGACGTGGATCAGGTAAAAGCACGTTTACAGGAGGCGACGCAGTACCTCAGCCTTGACCAGATCTGCCTTAGTCCACAGTGTGGCTTTGCCTCAACGGAAGAGGGGAACAGCCTGACCGAAGCGGAACAGTGGCAGAAGATTCGTCTGGTTGTGGATGTGGCGAATCAGGTCTGGTAAGCGTCAAAAGTGCGCAGTGTGGCGCAATGTATGCGCCACTTGTGCATAAAAAGACGTCAGTACGCTGGTATTTCCCATGGCCTGTTTATTATTAAGGCACATCATCTGATGTGCTTGCTGCTAATATTGATGTGATCCACTAATTTTGACTTAAATCACGAAATAAGCCTCTGGTTTTCCGATCTCGTATTGCCTTTCTTCGCTATAAACGTTTTACTTACGGCCGTTGTCGATTTATCCCTCTGTGAACAGAAAAAAAGCAGCTCAAATCACCTGCGCTAAACCGGACGCTGCGCATAATGCGCTGCTGTCGTCTGATCAGCCGTTGTCATAGCGCAGCGAGGGGGCAACGCAAACTTATCTTTCATCGCAACATCAGTGACAGGCCGTATGACACATCGTTTAACCGTTAAAGACATTCTCGCGCTGGGCTTTATGACGTTTGCCCTGTTTGTTGGTGCGGGTAACATTATCTTTCCTCCTATGGTCGGTATTCAGTCAGGCGAACATGTCTGGGTGGCCGCTTTAGGGTTTCTGCTTACCGCTGTGGGATTACCCGTCATCACCGTCATTGCGCTGGCGCGCGTCGGCGGCGGGATTGACGCGCTGAGTACACCGATTGGTAAAATTGCCGGGGTGGTTCTGGCCACTGTCTGCTATCTGGCGGTGGGGCCACTCTTTGCCACGCCGCGCACCGCCACGGTGTCGTTTGAAGTCGGGATCGCGCCGATCACCGGCGACGGTGCATTGCCGTTGTTCATCTACAGCCTGATCTACTTTGTGCTGGTGATGGGCATTTCGCTCTATCCCGGCAAACTGCTGGATACGGTCGGGCATATTCTGGCACCGCTGAAAATTGCCGCCCTGACGCTGCTCGGCGTTGCCGCCCTGCTGTGGCCCGCAGGCGGCACCATTCCGGCCACCGCCGACTACCAGCGCGCTGCGTTTTCCAGCGGTTTCGTGAACGGCTATCTCACGATGGATACGCTGGGTGCCCTGGTATTCGGGATTGTGATTGTGAATGCGGCCCGTTCACGCGGTATTGATAACGCGGCACTGTTAACCCGTTATACGGTACTGGCGGGGATTATCGCGGGTGTAGGGCTGACGCTGGTCTACCTGAGCCTGTTTAAACTGGGCGCAGGAAGCGGGGCGCTGGTCGATCAAAATGCTAACGGCGCCGCGATTCTGCATGCCTACGTACAGCACACCTTTGGCGATATGGGCAGCTTCTTCCTTGCCGCGCTGATTTTTATTGCCTGTATGGTGACAGCCGTGGGCCTGACCTGTGCCTGCGCCGAGTTTTTTGCCCAGTATCTGCCGTTGTCATACAAAACGCTGGTGTTTGTGCTGGGGCTGTTCTCCATGGTGGTTTCCAACCTGGGGCTGAGTCATCTGATCCAGATCTCGATTCCGGTGCTGACCGCCATTTATCCGCCGTGCATCGTACTGGTTGTGCTGAGTTTTACCCAGAATATCTGGAACAAAAGCAGCCGAATCATTGCTCCGACTATGCTTGTCAGCCTGCTGTTTGGTATCCTTGACGCAATCAAAACCACCGGGTTTAAAGAGGCGTTACCCGCATTCAGCCAGCATCTGCCATTAGCCGACCAGGGGCTTGCCTGGTTGCCGCCCTCACTGGTGATGTTGCTGCTTGTGGCGTTGGTTGATCGGTTAAAAGGGCCGGAACAGGTGACAGTTCACTCGTAACGGCTAAGATTGATTCTTCTTTAACCACGGGCTTGCCCGTGGTTTTTTCATTTCACAGGTACAGGTTGTTATGCAAGAAACCAACAAGCTCAAACGCGGACTGAGCACGCGCCACATCCGTTTTATGGCGCTGGGATCGGCGATTGGCACCGGGCTGTTTTATGGCTCGGCGGACGCCATCAGGATGGCAGGACCGAGCGTTCTGCTCGCCTATATTATCGGCGGCGCGGTGGCGTACATTATCATGCGCGCGCTGGGAGAAATGTCCGTTAATAATCCCCAGGCCAGCTCGTTTTCTCGTTACGCGCAGGATTATCTTGGACCAATGGCTGGGTATATCACCGGCTGGACGTACTGCTTTGAAATTCTGATTGTGGCCATCGCCGACGTCACGGCATTTGGTATTTATATGGGTGTCTGGTTCCCGGAGGTGCCGCACTGGATCTGGGTACTGAGCGTCGTGCTGATCATCGGTGCGGTCAATCTGATGAGCGTGAAGGTGTTCGGCGAAGTGGAGTTCTGGTTCTCCTTCTTCAAAGTCGCCACCATTATTGTGATGATTCTGGCCGGATTTGGCATGATCATCTGGGGCATCGGTAACGGTGGCCAGCCGACCGGCATTCACAACCTGTGGACCAACGGCGGCTTTTTTGCCCACGGGATCGTTGGCATGCTGCTGTCACTTCAGATGGTGATGTTTGCTTACGGCGGGATAGAAATTATTGGCATCACGGCCGGTGAAGCTAAGGATCCGCCGACCTCTATCCCACGCGCCATTAATTCCGTGCCGATGCGTATTCTGGTGTTTTACGTTGGTACGCTGTTTGTCATCATGTCCCTCTATCCATGGAATCAGGTGGGCACCAACGGTAGCCCGTTTGTGCTGACCTTCCAGCATCTGGGTATTGCCGCTGCCGCTTCTATCCTCAACTTTGTGGTACTAACGGCCTCCCTGTCCGCGATTAACAGCGATGTGTTCGGTGTCGGGCGTATGCTGCACGGTATGGCGCAGCAGGGCCATGCGCCTAAAGTGTTTATGAAGGTGTCAGCACGCGGGATTCCGTGGGTCACGGTGGTAGTTATGATGTTTGCCATGCTGATTGCGGTCTGGCTCAACTACCTGATGCCCGAGAAAGTGTTCCTGGTCATTGCCTCTCTGGCCACCTTTGCCACCGTCTGGGTCTGGATTATGATTCTGCTGTCCCAGATTGCGTTTCGCCGCAAAATTGGTAAAGCGGCAGCCCGTCAGCTGACATTTGCCCTCCCGGGCGGAAGCTGGACAGCCGGTTTCGGCGTAGCCTTTTTATGCTTTATCATCGGCCTGATCGGCTACTTTCCGGATACGCGCATCTCACTTTACGTGGGCATGGTGTGGATTGTGCTGTTGCTGCTGGGTTATAAGCTGGTGCGCAAGCCGTCCTGATTCCCGGCCGCGAAGGCGACTGACACGACGAAATAAAATCGGCGAAAGGATTCGCCGAAAACGTCACATAGCAAATGAAACAAACAGAGGGATGATTGACGAAACGATGCTAATGCAAAAGCGTACGTCGTTAAATAAGTTGCCGAAAAATAAGAGAAAGCCCACCGTTAACCCGACACGGGCGCTAATGCGTTCTGCGCGGGTAATATAAGGGATTCCGGAACGATCGCGCTGCGGTCCAGCTGTTGACCCAACGCGGCAATCGCATCCTGTAACGGGCACAGTGTACCCACGTCGGTGATATGGCAGCCGGCTTGCTGCCACTCCTGACGCAACAAAGGATGACGGTCATTAATGGGTTGTAACTGACGTAGCCCGTCCAGACTTTGTGCCTGAAAATAGACGCGCAGGTAGCGCTGATTGCTTTGCGTATCCCGCCAGCGCTCCATCACCAGGCTGCTTCCCGGCGGAATATTACCGCGCGTATAACCCGGCAGTTGCCATTCAAATCCCATCAGGCGGCGAACCATCGCGATATTCGTGTCATGGGCCACCAGCAGTACCCATCGTACATCGGGATCGTTCCCCTGAATGGCGTCGAGCATCCGCTGTAACAGAAGCGAGCCACGACGTTGCGCCATATAGAGCACATCATTGCTGAGATCATAACTGGCCGTCAGCAGGGGGAGCAGGGCGGTGATCTGTTGAGCGGAAGTGATGTGGCCCCACGCCAGCCTCGCGAACGGTAAGTTTTCGCTGTAGCCCAGGCGCAACGTCTCGACCATGGCGGCCAGCGTGCTTAAGCCTTCAACATAGACGCTGCCGCTTTTAGTCTGCTTTAACTGCCAGGGGCGATCAAAAAACGGGCACGCGCGGTTAGCCGGACAGACCGCCTGTTTAAGCGCCTGAATGGCGGGCTGGAGCTGCTGCTGTCGCTGTGCTAAATCGCCCGCCACACGCCGCTTTTCTTCCATCTCTCGCTGCGGATCGATGCGGGCAAAGGGCAGTTTTTCCGTCTGAAAAAGCGGATCGACGTCGCCCGTGACGGTATGCACCGCCACGCCGCAGCCGGGAAATGCGCCATCCACCAACGCTTCGGCAGTGGCGCGCGTTCGCTGAAGAGGGCTGGCGCGTACGTAGAGTGCTGTCGCGTCCGGACAACCCGCGGGAAGTAATCCCAACTGGCGATAGTGATCGCCTTCCCAGCGCGCTTTATTCACCACCGCACTGTAGCCATGGCCCGTCAGCTCGCCGTCCGCTGTACTCCACCGGGGCCAAGGCTGTCCGGTTGCTGCCTCGGTCTCCTGGCGGTTGCCCGGCGTCGGCGGGCGCACCCCGTGTCGGCTGAGTTCGACCACTTTCTCTAACTGGTATTCTGGCGCCGCGTAAAGCGACCCCGCCGCGAACCATAACGCACAGAGCGCGACTACGCGCAGGGGGCTACAGGCAGACATTATTCATCCTCCAGTTCCTGGGGCGCGAGAAGGGCTTTAATCTGTGGATAGATTACGGCATTCGCCAGCAAAACGGGATTGCCGTTTTTCAGGCCATCATTGCGCATGTAATCATTAGTGACGCCGCCCGCTTCCCGCATTAACACGATGCCCGGCAGGCTGTCCCAGGGATGCATATGGGCTTCGTAATAGCCAATCAGGCGACCGGCAGCGGCCCAGGCGCTGGTTAAGGCACCGGAGCCGATGCGAATGAACATCCCGCCTTGTTTGAGTAGCCCATCGATAAGCTGCGTAACCTTTTCTCCCGGCACCCGGCTGGAATTACTGATGCCCAACAGCCCTTCGTTGAGGTGACGGGCCTGATGAACCTCAAGCCGGGTCTCATTAAGCCATGCTCCCTGGCCTTTGCGGGCGTGAAACAGCTCCTGATGATTGGGATCGCAAACCACGCCCACCACCGGTTCACCTTCGCAGACGATGGCCAGCGAAACGCACCAGTTATGCAGACCATTGACGAAGCAGGCGGTGCCATCAATCGGATCGATGACCCATAAAATGCGGGCCTCGCCTGTTTCTCCACCGCTCTCTTCACCTAATACCGCATCCTCGGGATAGCGTTCTGCAATCAGTGATTTAATTAATTCTTCAACGTTACGGTCAGCTTCACTGACCACGTCCTGAAGGTCCCTTTTATGTTCCACCACCAGTTTTTGACGCTGTTGATACCATGACAAGGCGCGGCTTGCGGCGGCACGGGCGATTTCGCAGGCGTAGCGATAGCGCGCGTCAATTTCAGAATGCGAAGCGGATGACATGTTTCCCTCTTATGATTTTAAAACACATCGAATACAGGAAGCGCCTGAACAGGCGGTCTGACAGTGAGAGTAGCGCAAAGCATAGTTAAGCAAGGCTTATTAAGCCGTAGTGCGCCAGTAATGGCAATATCGTCGGTGTACTGTTTGCGTGCTTTTTCAGCGTTATCAGGTAAGCCGCGTCTTACCTGATAAAGAGGGTGAATCACAGCTGCCGGCTGGCGGCCAACTGCATCAGGCGGGGATAAAACTGAAAGAAACAGGCTTCAAAGGCCGGATAATGGGCGGTGAAGTCCTGGTAAGAGTCGCTGAGTGCCGCCAGCCTTGGCCGACGTCGGGCCATGCCATTCAGCACGCGTTCAAGGCGCAGGGGATCGGCGTAGTGTTCGAACCAGCGTTCTCGCCACATCACCGCATTCAGTTCTTTAAATTCCTCGGGCGTGGCGGCCAGTTGCGGAACGATTTCACGCTCGGCACGGGCCGTAAACGCTTGCAGCGTTTGTGACGGATGAACGCGATCCCAGTGGCGCGCCAGAAAATGGTCCCAGATGACATCCAGCGTGATGGGGGCGACGCGATAGGTCTCTGCCCGGAAAAGCTGGCGTGCCGCGCGCACTTCCGGCAGGGCATCGGTCATTACGTCCAGGCGACGATGCATCAGAATGCCGTCGGCCACCGGTTCAGGCCAGTGTTGGTGCGGCGCGCCGCGAACGAAATCGGCCATCAGATTGCCCAGCAAAGAGCTGTTGGCAAGATGGGCTAAGTGAAGATGCGCAAGAAAATTCATGCGGCATTATAAGCGCAACTCCGTTTACGCAGCCAGTTGTTCAGAATTGTTCGGTTTTCCGCTAAACTGTGCCGCCTGTTTTTCTGAGTAAGAAGTCTGTCATGCGTGTCGCCGATTTTGCTTTTGATTTGCCTGAATCTCTTATCGCCCATTATCCCCAGGCGCAACGAAGTGGTTGCCGCCTGCTGTCGCTGGATGGCCCAACCGGCGCGCTCACTCACGGCGTGTTTACGGATGTGCTGGATAAGCTCCAGCCCGGAGATCTGCTGGTGTTTAACAACACGCGCGTTATCCCGGCCAGGGTGTTCGGACGCAAGGCAAGCGGCGGCAAAATTGAGATGCTGGTCGAGCGCATGCTTGATGACAAGCGCGTGCTGGCGCATGTTCGCGCATCGAAAGCGCCGAAGCCTGGCGCAGCGCTGCTGCTGGGTGACGACGAGAGCGTGAAAGCCACTATGGTGGCGCGGCACGATGCGTTGTTCGAGATCGCCTTTGACGATGACCGTGACGTACTGGACATTCTTAACCGCGTCGGCCATATGCCGCTGCCGCCGTACATTGACCGCCCGGATGAAGAGGCGGATCGTGAGCTTTATCAAACGGTTTACAGCGCCCGACCCGGTGCCGTCGCCGCGCCCACGGCGGGGCTGCATTTTGATGAGCCGCTGTTGCAGGCGCTCAAAGATAAAGGCGTGGAAATGGCCTTTGTCACGTTGCACGTTGGGGCGGGCACCTTCCAACCGGTGCGCGTCGAGACGATTGAAGATCACCACATGCACGCGGAGTACGCGGAAGTCCCGCAGGATGTGGTAGACGCGGTGCTGGCCTGTAAGGCGCGGGGGAATAAAGTGGTCGCCGTTGGCACCACCTCGGTACGTTCGCTGGAAAGCGCCGCCAAAGCCAGTCAGGATGCCCTGATTGCGCCGTTCTTCGACGATACCCAAATTTTTATCTATCCGGGCTACGAGTACCAGGTGATCGATGCATTAATCACCAACTTCCATTTGCCGGAATCAACCCTGATTATGCTGGTCTCGGCCTTCGCCGGTTACCAGCACACCATGGCTGCTTATCGCGCTGCGGTGGCAGAAGAATACCGTTTCTTCAGCTACGGCGACGCGATGTTTATCAGCAAAAACCCTCAGGCGCCGCTGGAAAAAGTGGGCGCCTGATCTGTTTACTTTGAACATCGGACTGTTTCTCCGATGGAGGTCTTGTGAAATTTGAGCTTGATACCACAGACGGTCGCGCGCGTCGCGGGCGTCTGATTTTTGATCGTGGCGTGGTCGAAACCCCGGCGTTTATGCCCGTGGGCACCTATGGCACCGTAAAAGGCATGACGCCGGAAGAAGTGCAGGATACCGGCGCACAAATTATTCTGGGCAATACTTTCCACCTCTGGCTGCGTCCCGGTCAGGAAATCATGAAGCTGCATGGCGATCTGCATGATTTTATGCAGTGGAAAGGCCCTATCCTGACGGACTCCGGCGGTTTCCAGGTCTTCAGCCTGGGCGACATTCGTAAAATCACCGAAGCGGGCGTTCACTTCCGTAACCCGATCAATGGCGATCAGATTTTCCTCGATCCAGAAAAATCCATGGAAATTCAGTACGATCTGGGCTCCGATATCGTCATGATCTTCGATGAGTGCACGCCGTACCCGGCCGACTGGGATTATGCGAAACGCTCAATGGAAATGTCGTTGCGCTGGGCGCAGCGCAGCCGTGACCGCTTTGACAGCCTGGGCAACAAGAACGCGCTGTTCGGTATTATTCAGGGCTCGGTTTACGAAGATTTACGTGATGTGTCTGTGAAAGGTCTGGTAGAGATTGGCTTTGATGGGTACGCTGTGGGCGGCCTGGCGGTCGGTGAGCCGAAAGAGGACATGCACCGCATCCTGGAGCATGTTTGCCCGCAGATCCCTGAGGACAAACCGCGTTATTTAATGGGCGTGGGCAAACCTGAAGATCTGGTCGAAGGTGTGCGTCGTGGCGTGGACATGTTTGACTGTGTGATGCCAACGCGTAATGCACGTAATGGTCACTTATTTGTGACGGACGGCGTGGTAAAAATCCGCAATGCGAAGCATAAAGACGATGTGTCGCCGCTGGATGCCGAGTGTGATTGTTACACCTGTCGCAATTACAGCCGTGCTTACTTGCATCATCTTGATCGCTGTAACGAAATACTGGGCGCGCGTCTGAACACGATTCATAACCTGCGTTACTACCAGCGCCTGATGGCAGGTTTACGCCAGGCTATTGAAGAGGGTAAATTAGAGCGCTTTGTTACCGAGTTCTACCAACGGACGGGCAAAGCGGTTCCGCCTTTAACGTCTGATAATTCATCAATGAGGGAAATTTAATGAGCTTTTTCATTTCTGACGCTGTGGCTGCAGCAGGCGCACCGTCTCAGGGAAGTCCGTATTCTCTGGTGATCATGCTGGTCGTCTTTGGCCTGATTTTTTACTTCATGATCCTGCGCCCTCAGCAGAAACGCGCAAAAGAGCACAAGAAGCTGATGGATTCTATCTCCAAAGGTGATGAAGTGCTGACGAATGGTGGCCTGGTGGGTCGCGTAACCAAAGTGGCAGAAACCGGCTACATTGCGATTGCGCTGAACGACACTACCGAAGTGGTTATTAAACGTGATTTCGTGGCTGCCGTCCTGCCGAAAGGTTCTATGAAGGCGCTGTAATTTTTACTTCCCTAAGGGAACTGCCGTGTTAAATCGTTATCCTTTGTGGAAGTACATAATGCTGGTCGTGGTGCTTGTCATTGGCCTGGTATATGCACTTCCCAACCTTTATGGTGAGGATCCGGCTGTTCAAATCACTGGCGCGCGCGGAAGCGCCGCCAGTGAGCAAACGTTGGATCAAATTCAGAACGTATTAAAACAAGATAATATTCAGGCGAAGTCTGTTGCCCTGGAAAACGGGGCGATTACGGCGCGTTTTTCTAACACGGATGTGCAGTTGCGCGCCCGTGAAGCGATCATGAAAGCGCTGGGCGAAAACTATGTTGTGGCGCTGAATCTGGCTCCCGCAACGCCGCGCTGGCTTACCCTGCTGGCGGCGCAGCCAATGAAACTTGGCCTCGATCTGCGCGGTGGCGTGCACTTCCTGATGGAAGTGGATATGGACACTGCCCTGAGCAAACTGCAAGAGCAGAATGCGGACAGCCTGCGCAGCGACCTGCGCGAAAAGAATATCCCTTATACCAACGTCAGCAAGATTGCTAACTACGGCGTGGAAATCCGTTTCCGTGACGCAGCCAGCCGTGACGCTGCCGTGAAGTGGCTGCCATCCCGTCATCAGGATCTGGTGATCAGCAACAGCGGTAACGATGCTCTGCGAGCCACCATGACCGATGCTCGCCTCAGCGAAGCGCGCGAATATGCCGTTCAGCAGAACATCACTATCCTGCGTAATCGTGTGAACCAACTGGGTGTCGCGGAGCCGCTGGTGCAACGTCAGGGTTCTGACCGCATCGTGGTAGAACTGCCAGGTATTCAGGACACGGCGCGCGCCAAAGAAATTCTGGGCGCAACCGCGACGCTGGAGTTCCGTCTGGTCAATACCAGCGTTGATCCGACCGCCGCAGCCAGTGGTCGCGTGCCGGGGGATTCCGAGGTCAAAGACATGCGTGACGGCCAGCCTGTCGTGCTGTACAAACGCGTGATTCTGACCGGTGACCACATTACCGATTCGACCTCCAGCATGGACGAATACAACCAGCCTCAGGTGAATATTTCACTCGATGGCGCGGGCGGTAATATCATGTCGAACTTCACCAAGGACAACATCGGTAAACCGATGGCGACCCTGTTTGTGGAGTACAAAGACAGCGGTAAGAAAGATGCGAATGGTCGCGCCATTCTGGTGAAACAGGAAGAGGTGATTAACGTCGCCAACATCCAGTCACGCCTGGGCAACAGCTTCCGCATCACCGGTATCAGCAACCCGAACGAAGCACGTCAGCTGTCACTGCTGCTGCGCGCCGGGGCCTTGATTGCGCCTATCCAGATTGTGGAAGAGCGGACAATCGGTCCGACAATGGGTCAGCAGAACATTACTCAGGGGCTGGAAGCCTGCCTGTGGGGCCTGGTCGCCTCCATCCTGTTTATGGTGCTGTACTACAAGAAAGTGGGCCTGATTGCGACCAGCGCACTGCTGGCAAACCTGGTGCTGATTGTCGGCATTATGTCGCTGTTACCGGGGGCCACGCTGACCATGCCAGGCATCGCCGGTATTGTGCTGACGCTGGCGGTGGCAGTCGATGCAAACGTCCTGATCAATGAACGTATCAAAGAAGAACTGCGCAACGGGCGTTCCGTACAGCAGGCAATTCATGAGGGCTACAAAGGTGCCTTCTCCAGTATTGTCGATGCGAACGTGACGACCCTGATTAAGGTGGTGATTCTGTATGCAATTGGTACGGGCTCCATTAAGGGCTTTGCGATTACAACGGCTATCGGTATTGCGACCTCCATGTTCACATCGATCGTCGGAACCCGCGCCATTATCAACCTGATGTACGGTGGCAAGCGCGTTAAGAAGCTGTCTATCTGAGGAGTGCGTTGTGGCACAGGAATATAACATTGAGCAGTTAAACCACGGCCGTAAAGTCGTTGACTTTATGCGCTGGGATACGCTGGCATTCATCATTTCGGGACTGTTAATCATCATCTCGATTGCCATTGTTGGCGTACGCGGTTTTAACTGGGGGCTCGATTTCACCGGCGGTACGGTCATTGAGATCAATTTGGAGAAACCGGCCGATCTCGACGCCATCCGCGGTGCGCTGGTGAAGTCCGGGTTCCAGGAACCGTTGATCCAGAATTTCGGTAGCAGCCGCGATGTGATGGTGCGCATGCCGCCGGTCACCGGGCCTGCGGGAACCGAGCTGGGTAATAAAGTGGTAACGGTTATCAACCAGACGACGCAGCAAAACGCGACGGTCAAACGTATCGAGTTTGTCGGACCGAGCGTGGGCAGCGATCTGGCGCAGGCCGGGGCGTTAGCCCTGCTGTCGGCACTGATTGCAATTCTGATTTATATCGGTATTCGCTTTGAGTGGCGTCTGGCACTGGGTACGGTTTTGGCGCTGGCGCATGACGTCATTATCACCTGTGGACTGCTGTCGCTGTTCCGGGTCGAGATTGACCTTACGATTGTGGCCTCGCTGATGTCGGTCATCGGTTACTCGCTGAACGATAAAATCGTGGTCTCGGACCGTATTCGTGAGAACTTCCGCAAGATCCGTCGCGGCTCCTCTTATGACATTACGAACGTGTCCCTGACGCAGACGTTAAGCCGTACCCTGATCACCTCCCTGACTACGCTGGCGATGATCCTGATCCTGTTCATCTTTGGTGGTGCGCTGCTGAAAGGCTTCTCACTGACCATGCTGATTGGTGTCACCATCGGTACCGTTTCGTCGATCTACGTTTCTTCAGCACTGGCGCTGAAGCTGGGCATGAAACGCGAACATATGCTGGTACAGAAAGTGGAGAAAGAGGGCGCCGATCAGCCTTCGATCCTGCCGTAGTATTGGTACGATAAAAAAAGCCGCCAGCGTAATCTGGCGGCTTTTTTGTTTTCAGGGCCTGGACGTATCTGCGATCACCTGGTGAATTCGAACATAACCCAGTTGCTCCGGCGTCACATCCTTTAACCGTAATGGTACGGTGACCGAACTGCGTGGCGTCAGTGAAGCGGGAACGCTGAGGGTTTGCGTCAGGCTGTCGGCCTCAAGTGGCTTACCGGTTGCGGGATCGAGCTGGCCCCAGACTACTGTCGCATGCATCCCGGGCAGCGGTGAATTGTCTTGTGTGCGAAGCGTCAGGTCAGCATGCGTACCGCCGGCCTCGGCCTCAATGCGTGCGAGCGACAGGCGCAGCGTGCCAGCCTGCGTTTGAAGTGCCACGGGCGTGTTTGCCTGCGGCAGCAGCCATGCGCCCTGCTGTGAATGGGCGTTCAGCTGTCCCTGAATTTCAACCGCACTTGCCTGGCTGGTGAGTTGCTGCATCTGCTGATTAAGCTGACTGACTTCCCGGTGCAGTTGTTTCACCTGCGGCTGGGCTGGGGTGCTGCAACCACTTAGCAGAACCAGTGACAGGGCCGCGGGTGCCCAAACCATCCTGTTCATCATGTTTTTTTATCCTTTATTCAAATGACGTAATAATTGCCCCTTGTCGCGGGACCCATCAGCATCCGCTTATGGCGTTGAAGCCTGAACTGAAATCACGCCGATTACCTTAAGTGTGCTCTGAAATTGCCTTTCCCTGAGCGATAAAATGCCGTAGCCGCTGGCGTGCCGATTTCACCTCGCGTTACGCGTAATGATGCAAGGTGAAACAGGTCGATATCGGGCATCCGGCCAGCGCAGTGGCGCAGGTATCCGGTGATGCAGTACCCCGGATCGGCACGAACGTGGCTACGTTCTCCGCTTTTTGCCCTGAGCGCTTTAAGCGTAGCGGGTTTTACGCGGGCGGGCATTTCCCATCCGGTCTGTGAAGCGGGCGGGGTAAAACACGGGAATCGATTTTGTTGACTTGCAGTTCGCGCTACACTGTACGGCCCATTTATCTCGTGTCAGGAAACGTCATGCATTGCCCATTCTGCTCCGCTGTAGACACAAAAGTGATTGATTCTCGTCTGGTCAGTGAGGGTTCGTCAGTGCGGCGCCGTCGTCAGTGTCTGGTGTGCCATGAGCGATTTACTACGTTTGAAGTCGCTGAGCTGGTCATGCCACGCGTGGTGAAAAGCAACGATGTGCGTGAACCTTTCAATGAAGACAAACTTGCCAGCGGCATGATGAAAGCGCTGGAGAAACGTCCGGTCAGTGCGGATGCCGTAGAGAGTGCGGTAAGCCATATCAAAACGCAGTTGCGTGCGACGGGGGAACGTGAAATTCCCAGCAAGCTGATCGGTAACCTTGTCATGGACGAGCTAAAAAAACTCGATAAAGTGGCCTATATTCGCTTTGCATCTGTTTATCGCAGCTTTGAGGACGTGCGTGATTTTGGCGAAGAGATTGCCAGATTACAGGATTAAATCATGACCGATGAACGTTATATGGCGCGCGCGCTGGAACTGGCGCGGCGCGGACGTTTTACTACCATGCCGAACCCCAATGTCGGTTGCGTCATTGTACGCGATGGCGACATTGTTGGCGAAGGCTGGCACCAGCGCGCCGGAGAACCGCATGCTGAAGTGCATGCCCTGCGCATGGCCGGTGCGCGTGCGCGTGGGGCGACAGCCTATGTAACGCTGGAGCCATGCAGTCATCACGGGCGCACGCCGCCGTGTTGCGACGCGCTTATTGAGGCCGGTGTAAAACGCGTCGTGGCCGCGATGCAGGACCCCAATCCGCAGGTCGCCGGACGGGGATTACATCGACTGCAGCAGGCGGGCATTGAAGTCAGCCACGGACTGATGATGCAGGAAGCGGAAGCCCTGAACCGGGGATTCCTGAAACGCATGCGGACCGGCTTCCCCTGGATACAGCTTAAACTGGGGGCATCACTGGATGGCCGCACCGCCATGGCGAGTGGCGAAAGCCAGTGGATCACCTCGCCGGCTGCCCGACGCGATGTCCAGCGTTTGCGAGCGCAGAGCGCCGCCATTCTCAGCAGCAGCGCAACGGTGCTGGCCGACGATCCTTCCCTGACCGTACGCTGGGCCGAACTGGACAGCGACAGTCAGCGCCTGGTTGATGCGCAGACCTTACGCCAGCCGGTACGCGTTATCGTCGACAGCCAGAATCGCGTAACACCGCAGCACAAACTTATAGAACAATTGGGCGAAACCTGGCTGATGCGACAGCAGGCCGACACTCAGCGCTGGCCTGACTCGGTGACGCAAATTCCGGTTCCTTTACGCGACATCCAACTGGATTTAGTGGCGCTGATGATGGTGCTGGGCCAGCGCCAGATTAACAGCGTCTGGGTTGAAGCCGGTGCCACGCTGGCAGGGGCACTGCTTCAGGCCGGTCTGGTTGACGAACTCATTGTGTATGTGGCACCGAAATTACTGGGTAATGACGCGCGCGGTTTGTGTCAGCTTACGGGTCTGACGCAGTTGGCTGACGCGCCGGTTTTTGCCTTCAGCGACGTGCGTCAGGTCGGCAGCGATCTCCGTCTGACCCTGATACCGCAATAACAGAGGCGGAAAAGCGAGAGCACGCCGCCAAAGAGTATGTTAGAATCCGCCCCCCTGCGCGGGGCTAAACAAACCCCTGAAAGGATATGTATGAAAGTTATCGAAGCTGCCGTTGCAACGCCAGAGGCAAAAATTGCCATCGTTATCGCGCGTTTTAACAACTTTATCAACGAGAGCCTGTTAGACGGCGCTGTGGATGCCCTGAAGCGTATCGGCCAGGTCAACGATGACAATATCACTGTCGTCTGGGTACCGGGTGCTTACGAACTGCCGCTGGCCGCGCGTGCGCTGGCTAAAACCGGCAAGCACGATGCCGTGATTGCGCTGGGTACCGTGATTCGTGGTGGCACGGCGCACTTCGAATACGTCGCGGGTGAAGCCAGCTCGGGCATTGCCAGTGTTGCCATGGACAGCGATATTCCTGTGGCATTCGGCGTACTGACAACCGAAAATATCGAGCAGGCCATTGAGCGTGCTGGAACCAAAGCGGGTAACAAAGGTGCCGAAGCGGCCCTGACCGCACTTGAAATGATCAACGTATTGAAAGCCATTAAAGCCTGATTTTTGTAAGGGGAATTTTGTGAAACCTGCTGCTCGTCGTCGCGCCCGTGAGTGCGCTGTCCAGGCGCTTTACTCCTGGCAGTTGTCTAACAACGACATTGCCGATGTGGAATACCAGTTTCTGGCGGAACAGGACGTTAAAGACGTCGATATTACTTATTTCCGCGAACTGCTGGCCGGTGTGGCGACCAACAGCGCGTACCTGGATGGATTGATGCAACCCTATCTGTCGCGCCAGTTAGAAGAACTGGGGCAGGTGGAAAAAGCCATTCTGCGTGTGTCGCTGTATGAACTGAGCAAGCGTTCTGATGTGCCTTATAAAGTGGCCATCAACGAAGGTATCGAACTGGCGAAAGTATTTGGCGCTGAAGACAGCCATAAATTTGTCAACGGTGTGCTGGATAAAGCCGGTCCGCAAATTCGACCCCAACGCAAATAATCAATAAGGCCGGCTTGCCGGCCTTTTTCATTAATGGTTAAGCGGAACGCAATTATGTCATGTGGTGAATTTGAACTCATCGCACGCTACTTCAATCGCAGAACGCGTAGCCGCCGTGATGTCGAACTCGGCATCGGCGACGATTGCGCGCTGCTGAGCGTGCCCGAAAAGCAAACGCTGGCGGTCAGCACCGATACGCTGGTTTCCGGTATCCACTTCCTGCCCACGATCCATCCTGCAGATTTAGCCTATAAATCACTGGCGGTGAATCTGAGCGATTTGGCCGCGATGGGTGCCGATCCTGCCTGGCTAACCCTGGCGCTGACCTTGCCGGATGTGAATGAAAGCTGGCTGAGCAGCTTCAGCGAAAGCCTGTTTGACCTGCTGGAATATTACGATATGCAGCTGGTGGGGGGAGACACGACGCGGGGGCCTCTCAGCCTGACGCTGGGTATTCATGGGCTGATTCCTCACGGCAAAGCGTTAAAGCGTTCGGGCGCAAAACCCGGCGACTGGATCTATGTCACCGGTACATTGGGCGACAGCGCGGCCGGGCTGGCGTTGCTGCAGCATCACTGCCGCATTGACGATCCGGCCATTCATGAAGCCCTGATTAAACGTCACCTGCGGCCTATGCCGCGCGTGTTACAGGGGCAGTCACTGCGTTCGCTGGCCTCTTCCGCTATCGATATCTCAGACGGGCTGATTTCTGATATAGGTCATGTGCTGAAAGCCAGCGGCTGCGGGGCACGTATCAACCTTGACGCGCTTCCGCTGTCCCCGGCACTGCGTGACAATTTTGACGCGTCACAGGTGCTGCGCTGGGCGCTCAGCGGCGGCGAAGACTATGAGCTGTGCTTCAGTGTGCCGGAAGTGAATCGGGGTGCACTGGACGTGGCGCTGGGACATCTTGGCGTGCCTTATACCTGTATTGGGCAGATGGCACCCGAGTCAGAAGGGCTGTCACTGCTCGAAAACGGCAAACCGGCAGATGTGCGTTTTAAAGGATTCGACCATTTTGACATCAGATAAACATATCGCCAAAGGTCGTCTGCGGATGCGTAATCCCTGGCATTTACTGGCGACCGGTTTTGGCAGTGGGCTCAGCCCGGTTATGCCCGGTACAGTGGGATCGCTGGCCGCCATTCCTTTTTGGTGTCTGCTGACCTTGCTTCCGCATGATCTGTATTCGCTGGTCGTGCTGCTAGGCATCAGCGTGGGCGTGTACCTTTGCCATCGCACCGCCAAAGACATGGGCGTTCACGATCACGGCAGCATTGTCTGGGATGAGTTTATCGGGATGTGGATTACGCTGATGGCCATTCCGGTGAACAGCTGGCAGTGGGTGGTGGCCGGTTTTGTGCTGTTCCGCGTGCTGGATATCTGGAAGCCCTGGCCGATTCGCTGGTTCGACCGTAACGTGCATGGCGGCATGGGCATTATGGTCGATGACATTATTGCGGGCATTATTGCTGCAGCCATCCTTTATGGTGTCGGGGTTTATCTCGCCGGTTAAGCGTTCGTCCTGCGCCCCTTATCATCACCGTTTTGCAACCGTAGCCGAAATACCGGCGTACGGTTGTCTCACCATTATCCTCTCCCGGCCGGGCCGAATGAGCGCGTCACGCCTGTGAACACGCTGCGTTGGTATCACTGATAGCCGGTTGCCGGGTGAGGCTGATATTCACTTTCCAGGGCGGCAATCTCCTGCGTTGTCAGGTCAACGTTCACGGCTTCCACCAGCTCAGCAAACTGCTCTGCACGAGAGGCGCCAATGATGGGCGCTGTCACCACCGGTTTGCTCAGTAACCACGCCAGTGCGACCTGCGCTCGCGTTACGCCTTTGTCGGCTGCTACCTGCGCCAGGCGCGCCGCAATCGCCGCATCGTTTTCCTCCGTTGAAGCATAGAGCGTGCTCATCACCTCATCAGAAACGGAGCGGGCGGTGGTTTCGCCCCATGGCCGAGTGAGCTTACCGCGTGCCAGTGGACTCCATGGCAAGACCGCAACATTTTCACGCTGGCACAGCGGGTGCATCTCACGTTCTTCTTCGCGCTGAATCAGGTTGTACTGATCCTGCATGCTGACGAAGCGTGCCCAGCCCTGTTCTGCCTGCATGGTTAAGGCCTGTGCAAACTGACTGGCGTGCATGGACGAGGCGCCGATATAACGTGCTTTGCCGGATCTCACCACCTCATCAAGTGCCGACAGGGTTTCTTCGAGCGGCGTGTCATAGTCCCAGCGGTGAATCTGCAGCAGATCGACATACTCCATGCCCAGCCGTTGCAGGCTGTCATCAATGGATTGCAGAATGTTTTTACGGGACAGGCCTTGTGACAGGTTACTCAGCGGGAAATAGACTTTGGTGGCGACCACGACCTCCTCGCGGCGGGCGAAATCCCTGAGCGCTCGCCCCAGAATCTCCTCACTACTGCCGTCTGAATAGCTGTTAGCGGTGTCGAAGAAATTAATCCCGGCCTCCAGCGCCTGCCTGATAAGCGGTCGGCTGCTCTCTTCGGGCAGTGTCCAGGCATGTTTACCGCGGGTGGGCTCACCAAATGTCATACAGCCCAGGCAGAGCTGGGAAACTTTTAAATCAGTATTCGCGAGTGGAACGGTTTTCATCATGACTCCTGCTATGTCCTTCCAGGGGAATTAAGCATAGCAGGAATACCGCTCTCCGCAGAGAGCGGGGGAGGGGAACTACTGCGCCAGCCAGTGACTGATTTGCTGCTGAATACCGTCTGCGTCCAGGTGGTAGTCGTGACGCATCTCTTCCTGCGTGCCCGGGGGAATGAACTCGTCAGGCAGGCCAATATTGAGAACGGGAATGCCCAGACGTTTCGCCATCACGAACTCGTTGACGCCGCTGCCTGCGCCGCCCTTAATCGCGCCTTCTTCCAGCGTAATCAACGACTCATGCTGTGCGGCCAGTTCGGTAATTAACGCTTCATCCAGCGGTTTAACAAAACGCATATCCACCAGAGTGGCGTTCAGCGCTTCGGCAACGTGGCTGGCTTCAGGCAGCAGTGTACCGAAGTTAAGGATCGCCAGCTTTTCGCCCCGACGTTTAACCACACCTTTGCCCAGCGGCAGGCTTTGCAGTGGCGTCAGAGCAACGCCAGTGCCGGTTCCGCGTGGATAACGCACGGCAGCCGGACCTGCCTGATAGTGATAGCCGGTATAAAGCATCTGGCGGCATTCGTCCTCATCGCTTGGCGTCATGATGACCATATCCGGAATGCAGCGCAGATAGGCGAGATCAAAGGCACCCTGATGCGTCTGGCCGTCGGCCCCAACGATGCCGCCACGGTCAATCGCGAACAGGACCGGAAGCTTCTGAATCGCGACATCGTGAATAACCTGATCGTAGGCGCGCTGCAGGAAGGTCGAGTAAATCGCAACAACCGGTTTATAGCCCCCAATGGCCAGGCCCGCCGCAAAGGTCACGGCGTGCTGTTCGGCAATGGCAACGTCAAAATACTGGTTGGGATACTTGCGGGAGAATCCTACCATACCCGACCCTTCGCGCATGGCAGGCGTAATCGCCATCAGCTTCGCGTCGTCAGCCGCCGTTTCGCACAGCCAGTTACCGAAGATCTTCGAATAACTCGGCAATCCTTCGGCGCTCTTAGGCAGTTCGCCGCTGGCGACATCAAATTTGGGCACCGCATGCCAGGCGATCGGATCCTGCTCTGCCGGGGCATAACCTTTACCCTTTTTCGTCATAATATGCAGGAACTGCGGGCCTTTCAGGCTACGCATATTCGTCAGCGTATTCACCAGCGTCAGGACATCATGACCATCGACCGGTCCGATGTAATTGAACCCCAGTTCTTCAAACAGGGTGCCCGGCACCACCATGCCTTTCAGGTGTTCTTCGGTGCGTTTTACTAACTCTTTAATCGGCGGCAGTCCGGTCAGTACGCGCTTGCCTCCTTCGCGCAGACGCGCGTAGGTCTTACCCGATAAAATCTGTGCCAGGCGGTTATTCAGCGCCCCGACGTTTTCAGAAATCGACATTTCGTTGTCGTTCAGGATAACCAGCATATCGGGTTTAATATCGCCCGCGTGGTTCATGGCCTCAAAGGCCATGCCTGCGGTGATGGCACCGTCGCCGATAATACAGGCGGTACGGCGCCCTTTACCTTCCCGTTCGGCCGCAGCAGCCATGCCCAGCCCGGCACTGATGGAGGTTGAGGAGTGACCGACGCTCAGGACGTCGTATTCACTTTCTCCCCGCCACGGAAAGGGGTGCACGCCATTCTTTTGCCGAATCGATCCAATGCGATCGCGGCGGCCGGTTAAAATTTTATGCGGATAAGCCTGATGACCGACGTCCCACACGAGGTGGTCGAACGGTGTGTTATAGACGTAATGCAGCGCCACCGTCAGCTCGACCACGCCCAGGCCCGACGCAAAATGGCCGCTTGAGCGGCTCACGCTGTCTAATAAATACTGGCGCAGCTCATTGCAGAGCGCAGGCAATTTTTCTTTAGGCAGGGCACGCAGTGCCTGTACCGTTTCTGCCTGCGCCAGTGTCGGGTATTTTGTAGTATCAAAACTCATCAGTGACTCATCATGGAAGTTATTTATCGCGTTCAATTACGAAGCTCGCCAGCGCCTTCAGGGCAGAGGTGTCATAGGATTTTGCAGAGAGCATGTGCAAAGCATCCACGGCTTCCTGGTATAAATCCAGTGCCTTAATCCGGGCATTATCCAGACCCATCAATGAAGGATAGGTGCTTTTTCCAAGATCTTGATCGGCACCTTGACGTTTTCCGATAACGGCTGTGTCGCCCGTCACATCCAGGATGTCATCCTGCACCTGAAAGGCCAGGCCGATGGCATCCGCATAGCGGTCAAGATACGGTAGCGCTTCACGGCCCGCGTCGCCGGCAGCAAAGGCACCGAGTCGCACGGCTGAGCGAATCAACGCCCCCGTTTTGTGACGATGGATCTGTTCCAGTTGATGAAGATCGACAGACTGACCTTCTGCCGCCAGATCCAGCGCCTGCCCGCCGCACATACCCGCTACGCCGCTGGCCCTGGCCAGCTCTGACAGCATAGCGAGGCGGTATTCTGCACTCACGCCCGGCATGGGCTGGTCGGCCAGAATAGAAAAGGCCAGCGTTTGTAGCGCATCACCGGCAAGAATGGCGGTATCTTCACCATATTTGATATGGCAGGTCGGTTGCCCACGACGTAACGCATCATCGTCCATTGCCGGCAAATCGTCATGAATCAGTGAATAGGCGTGAATACATTCGACAGCCGCTGCAGGCACATCGAGACTGGCTTTATTCGCATTGAGCATGGTGCCGGTTGCGTAAACCAGAAACGGGCGCATGCGTTTGCCACCTAATAGTGCCCCATACTGCATGGCATTCACCAGAGGAGAACTCTGAAAAGGGAGGGCATCCAGGTAGCCCATCAACGCGTGGTTCACCTGCTGGTGATACGCATTGAGCAGTTCAGGAAAATCCATTAGCTGTTTTCCGGCGTGAAAGAGGAGAGATCGGCATCGTTATCGTCGCTGAGGAGAATGCGCACGCGCTGCTCGGCTTGCTGCAACGTTTGCTGGCCATTGCGCGCTAACTGCACGCCGCGCTCAAATTCATTCAGAGCGTCTTCCAACGGCAGTTCACCACTTTCCAGACGATTAACAATCTGCTCCAGCTGCTGCAATGACGTTTCAAAGCTGGCTGGCTGTTCGGCTTTTTTCGGCATATTTCGTGTCGACTCACGGTTGGAACGTTATCTTGCAATCGGTCATGGTAGCTGAGAGAGAATGATTAGCAAAATAATCAATGTGCATGCTGTTGCAGAAGCAGTCACCGGGTAAAGGTGATATACTCTCGCGCCTCGGATGCGGATGCGCCTGTCACCCCGCAATTTTATGATCTTACCAGCTAAGTGCAGCCTGTTTTAGCACTTATTTGCCCAACGAAGCTGTATTGCCATGAAGTTTATCGTCAAGTTATTTCCTGAAATCACCATCAAGAGTCAGTCGGTGCGTCTGCGCTTTATTAAGATTCTTGCCAGTAATATCCGCAACGTGCTCAAAACGGTCAGCGATGAGATCGCGGTGGTGCGTTTTTGGGATCATATTGAAGTGCGCTGCAAAGATGAAGCCATGCGGCAGATTATTCCCGATGAGCTGATGCGCATCCCGGGTATTCATCATGTCCTTGCGGTTGAAGAGCGCGAATATACCGACATCCACGATATTTTCGAGCAGACGCTGGCACAGTATCGCGACAGCCTGGAAAACAAAACCTTTTGCGTGCGGGTTAAGCGCCGTGGCAAACACAGCTTCAGTTCGCAGGACGTCGAACGCTATGTTGGCGGCGGGCTAAATCAGCACATCGCCAGCGCCACCGTTCAGCTTAAGAAACCTGAAGTGACGGTTAACCTCGAAGTGGAAGAAAACCGCTTAACGCTGGTCACCGCACGCTATGAAGGGCTGGGCGGCTTCCCGATTGGTACCCAGGAAGATGTGCTGTCGCTGATCTCGGGGGGATTTGACTCCGGCGTTTCCAGCTACATGCTGATGCGTCGTGGCAGCCGCGTTCACTACTGCTTCTTTAACCTGGGCGGCGCGGCACATGAAATCGGCGTACGTCAGGTCGCCCATTATCTGTGGAACCGCTTTGGCCGTTCGCACCGTGTACGTTTTGTGGCAATCAACTTTGAGCCAGTTGTCGGCGAAATTTTAGAAAAAATCGACGACGGTCAAATGGGCGTGGTGCTGAAACGTATGATGGTCCGTGCAGCCTCAATGGTGGCGGAGCGTTATGGCGTACAGGCCCTGGTCACAGGTGAAGCGGTGGGGCAGGTCTCCAGCCAGACGCTGACCAATCTGCGACTGATCGACAATGCCTCCGATACGTTGATTTTGCGTCCGCTGATTTCCCACGACAAAGAGCACATTATTAAAGTGGCGCGTGAAATCGGCACCGAAGACTTTGCCAGCACCATGCCGGAATATTGTGGCGTGATTTCGAAAAGCCCGACGGTCAAAGCGGTAAAAGGCAAAATCGAAGCCGAAGAAAGCCAGTTTGATTTCGCGATTCTGGAACGCATGGTGGCCGAGGCGACCAATGTGGATATTCGCGAAATCGCGGAGCAGACGCAGGAAGAGGTGGTTGAGGTTGAGACGGTCGGCTTGCTGAACGAAAACGACAGCGTGCTGGATATCCGCTCGGTGGATGAGCAGGAAGACAAACCGCTACAGCTGGCGGGAACGGAGGTGAAGTCGATGCCTTTCTACAAACTCAGTACGCAGTTTGGCGACCTTGATCAGAACAAAACCTGGCTCTTGTACTGCGATCGCGGTGTGATGAGTAAATTACAGGCGCTCTATCTGCATGAGCAGGGGTTTAAAAACGTGAAGGTATATCGTCCGTAATCCGCATAGCGGTCACTGACCGCTTCCCCCTGTGCTCGCCTTGCATACCAGGGCAAGACGAGCACAGAGCGTCCGGCAGGCGTCTGAACCGGCGACTTAACTGGCCTGATAGTCGTAAATACCCGGCGCCAGCACCAGTTGTGCCGCGACCTCACGTGCTTTATCACTGCCTGCTAGCAAATCAATTAATTTCAGCGCAAAATCCATCGCCGTGCCCGGTCCCTGACTGGTGAGCAAATTGACTCGCGGATCCCAGACGACACGACGTTCCATCCATTTCTCTTCCGGTATGGTGGACTTTAAACTGGGAAAGCCTGTCATATTGCCGACCGGAAACAGGTTATGCGGCACCAGTACCGTGCCAGCGGCTGCGCAGATGGCCGCAACAATACGTCCTGACAAATGAAACTGGTGTACGGTTTCAACCAACAGCGGACTGTCACGAAATGTCTCGGCTCCTTTTAGTCCGCCGGGCAGGACAATAGCATCGTAGGCGTTGTCCGCCACCTCGACCAGCGGGACGTCGGCCAGCAGGCGAACGCCGCGCGAACAGACGATTTCACGGCAGCCATCGCTTTCCACGCTGGCGGTCACCGTCTTTATCCCGCCACGGACCAGCAGATCGAGTGTGGTAACGGCTTCCGTCTCTTCACTGCCATGAGCCAGACAGACCAGTACCGAGGCGTTCGCGCCCATAATAAGACTCCTTGCGTTTAATCATGTCGTACAGCCGGGTGTTTTCAGGTAACACTAAGCCGTGAGTGCGTGCGCGACGCAGCAGAAAGCCGGTGATGTATTCAATTTCCGTCAGTCGCTGAGCGCGTATATCCTGCAGCATTGATGAAGTGTTGGCGGCGGTCGTCTCAATCACATTCAGCACCTGATCCTGCAGGCTCTGGCTGGCCACGGACTGGCCTTCACGCTCCATAACCCAACTGATTTCGTCACATAAGGTGATGATGTCGGCCTGATGCTGACGCAGTGCGCCATTCTGACAGTCGTAAACCACGCTGAGTGGGTTGATCACACAGTTTACCGCCAGCTTACGCCAGCAGGCCGCCCGGATATTGTCATGCCAGGCGACATCGGGCAGCGCTTCGTGCAGCACATCGGCGACCTCACTCCAGTGCTCGCTTTTACGGTTGCCGGGACCAATATGGGTGACGCCCGTGGCGACGTGCTTAATGACCGTGCCATCCCGCATTGCGGCGTGCGTAGTGATACCGCGTAACAGCGGCTGCGTCAGACCTTTTAATTCGCCAAGCGTGCCCATGCCATTGTGCAACAACAATACCGGGCAGTTTTCTGACATCACGCTTTCCAGATTTTTTACGGCCGTTGATACCTGCGGGGCTTTCAGCGTCACCAACAGCAACTGGCTCTGCGCCAAAAACAGCGGATCGTTGGCAATGAAGGTCCGGTTCGTCACGCGCCCCAGCGGATCGATTACATTTGCTGAGCAGTAGGGCTGAGGTACGCGTAACCAGCCCTGGACATCGTGCCCGCAATGGGCAAGAGCGGTGAGCCACACCTGGCCCAATGCGCCACATCCTAATACGGTTATTTTCATGCTGCCTCCCGCTCGCGGGCTTATTATTTATGCGCTGTGGCAATGAGTTAAGTATAGCGCTACACAGTGCGATTTTATTTAGTGCCGTAAGACGCGTATTATGCATGCCAGTTTAGCCTCAGGAGAAGAAGAGATGCCATCTTTCGATATCGTTTCAGAAGTCGACATGCAGGAAGTTCGCAACGCAGTAGAGAATGCTAACCGTGAACTGTCGACACGTTTTGATTTTCGCAACGTCACTGCCAGTTACGAACTCAATGAAAAAAATGAAACCATTAAGGTCATCAGTGAATCGGATTTTCAGGTAAAGCAGCTGGTGGATATCCTGCGCGAGAAAATGCTCAAGCGCGGTATTGAAGGCGCGGCGCTGGAAGTACCAGAAGAGATTGAACACAGCGGCAAAAGCTGGAGCGTGGATGCCAAAATGAAAAAAGGCATTGAAAGCGACGTCGCGAAAAAGCTGGTGAAGCTGATTAAAGACAGCAAGCTGAAAGTGCAGACGCAGATTCAGGGCGAATCTCTGCGCGTAACGGGTAAGTCTCGTGATGATTTACAGGGCGCAATGGCGCTGGTGCGTAATGGCAACCTGGGCCAGCCTTTCCAGTTCAAAAACTTCCGCGATTAATCCCTCCGCTCAGCACGTGAGCACAGGATGCCCTCTGAGGCATCCTGTCAGGTTGGCAGCCTGACTGTGACACCCGTCAGGCTGTCACTGCTCCCCTTCCGCGACAGCAACGCTTTTGCCCTGCAAGGTGCTGATGTCCGTGACGGAATCTGCGTGACCAGAGGGACGCATTTTGCGCGGGGATAAACGGGAGAAACCGGGTTTGTCAAAGACGACAAACCCGGTGAGGGCAGGGGATTAGCCACCGCCGATAAGGGCTTCAAGCTCCGGTCGGCTGGTGATCTTACTGTCGATCTTAATGTAAGCGCTTTTTTCTTCCGGTACGATCAGCACCGCGTTCACTCCAGGCTGGGCCTTCAGGCGCTTCTCCAGGTTCGGTACTGCCAGCGCCGCATCACTCAGCACAATGCGCAGACTGCTGACGTAGGGCGGTTCCTGCATGGTCATACTGACGAACAGCCAGATTGCCGCCACAATCGCTCCCACCATAAACACAGTTTGCGCATCAAAATGACCGAACACCCAACCGCCCAGGCTTCCGCCGATCGCAACGCCCAGAAACTGGCTGGTGGAGTAAAGCCCCATTGCTGTCCCTTTGTAACCGGCAGGCGATTCCTTACTGACCAGGGAAGGCAGGATGGCTTCCATCAGGTTAAAGGCGAGGAAGAAGAGCTGTACGCCGAGCACCAGCGTCCAGAAATGGCCCTGCGCGCCCCATAAAACAATTTCTGCGATGACCATCATGCCGACACAGCCGACAAAGACGCGCTTCATTTTGCGCTTCACTTCTGCATAAATGATAAAAGGCACGACGCCCGCAAAGGCGATCAGCATGGTCGTTAAATAGACCTTCCAGTGTTCTGATGGCGGTAATCCCGCCTGCTCAAACTGGTCGGGCAGCGCAACAAAGCTCGACATCAACAGGATATGCAAAAAGAAGATGCCAAGATTCAGTTTTACCAGGCGCGGGTTGGCCAGCACTTTTTTAAAGCTGCCGCGCACCATGCCCGACTCACGGTTCAGGACATGCTGAGTGGAGGAGGGGACCACCCAAAGCGTAATGAGAATACCCAGCGTCGCCAGCGTTGCGATCATCCAGAACAGCGCATGCAGGCCCAGCGCGTGGGTCACAATCGGTCCCACCACCATCGCAATCGCAAAGGTAACGCCAAAACTGATGCCAATAAACGCCATCGCTTTGGTGCGGTTCTGTTCACGCGTTAAATCCGACAGCAGCGCCATCACGGCGGCCGCAATCGCGCCCGAACCCTGCAACGCCCGGCCAAGGATGATGCCCCAAATGGATTCCGTGCTGGCGGCAATCACGCTGCCAAGGACAAACAGCAGCAGGCCGCCCACAATCAGAGGCTTGCGTCCAATACGATCGGACAGCAGGCCAAAGGGGATCTGGAAAATGGCCTGAGCCAGGCCATAAATGCCAATGGCCAGACCGATTAAGGTTTCACTCGCTCCCTGGAGCGCCATGCCATAGGTGGTCAATACCGGCAGGACCATAAACATTCCCAGCATACGCAGGGAAAAGACCGTGCCAAGGCCCCATGTGGCGCGCAGCTCCACCGGAGTCATTTTGTTATCGTTCATTCCTACCTCTGTTGATGTGCTGCATTTATTTTAGGGAGGGAGAGTGGAAGGGTAAAACAATAGTTCTTAAGCAGTCGTAACAAAAAGAAAGGGCGCGAAAATCGCGCCCGTTTCATGCTGTTTTGGTACACATCAGCGCACGTAAGTCAGCAAATCTTTTGACGCAGGCGTCATGAAATCCACTGACATCATCACGCTCAGCGCGGTGATGGCGACGATGGAGAAGACAAACAGCTTACGTGCCCAAACCCGATCGTTTGAGGTTTTATAACCTGACAGCGCCATGCCCAGCCACCAGACGCTGACGGCAGCGGCAACGACCAGATACTTATAGCCTGCATAGCCACCCAGCGTCAGCATCAGCGTGGCAATCATAAACGCCAGGATATAAAGCGTAATATGATTTTTTGCTACAGAGATACCTTTCACAACCGGTAAGACCGGGATGTTGGCAGCCTGGTAATCCTTAAAGCGGAAGATAGCAATCGCATAGGAGTGCGGCATCTGCCACAGGCTAAAAATCGCCAGCAGGATCAGGGCGCCCGCATCAAACTCATTGGTCACGGCACAGTAGCCAATCACCGGCGGCGCAGCGCCAGACAAGCTACCAATCAGCGTACCGTAAACCGAATGACGCTTCATATACAGGCTGTAAACACCAACGTATACCACGAAGCCCATCACCGCCAGCCACATGGCCAGCGGGTTAGCACCGAAATACAGCAGTGCAAAGCCAGCAATACCCAACACAGTGGCATACACCAGGCTTACTTTCGCGGAGATAAGGCCTTTAACCAGCACCCGATTCCTGGTTCTCTCCATCTTGATGTCGATATCGCGGTCAATCACGTTGTTGAAGACACAACCTGACGCAACCACCAGCGACACGCCAACCAGTGAGGTGAGAAACAGGGCGTAATCAATGCTGCCCTTAGAGGCCAGCAAAAATCCGCCAATCACAGAAATTAAATTCCCGAAAATAATTCCTGGCTTTGTAACTTGCAGGTATTGCTTAAACATTACACAGACTCTTTAGTGGGGCATCATGTTGTAGTTGAGGTTCCACATGATCCACAGTGAGCCAACCACAACAATCAGGATAATGATTGCTGAGAAGACAATGGCCACCATGTTCCAGCCGCCCTCAGATTTGCTGTCCAGATGCAGGAAGTAAACCAGGTGAACCAGCACCTGAACGACTGCACAGACCAGCACAACGCCGAGGATGGTTCCATGAGAAGCACTACCATCCATTACCATCCAGAACGGGATTGCCGTCAGGATGATAGAGAGGATGAAGCCGATCATGTAAGACTTCACGCTACCGTGTGATGCACCATGTTCGTTAACAGAATGACTCATTACATGGCTCCCATCAGATAAACAACGGTAAACACGCAGATCCAAACCACGTCCAGGAAGTGCCAGAACAGGCTCAGACACATGATACGGGTACGGTTAGTGGCGTTCAGACCGCGTTTCGCGATCTGGAACATCAGCACGGCCATCCAGATCAGACCCGAGGTCACGTGCAGACCATGCGTACCGACCAGTGTAAAGAAGCCGGACAGGAAGCCACTACGGTTTGGACCGAAGCCTTCAGCAATCAGGTGATGGAATTCATAGATTTCCATCCCGATAAAGCCCGCACCAAACAGGAAGGTCAACGCCAGCCAGCCGATAACGGCGCCTTTGTTTTCCTTGTTCATGGCGATAACAGCCATGCCGTAGGTGATGGAGCTTAATAACAGCAGGGCGGTTTCAACCAGCACGAACGGCAGTTCAAAGATATCTTTGCCTGCCGGGCCGCCGGCGGTGTTGTTAACCATAACTGCATAGGTCGCAAACAGGGTTGCAAAGATAATGCAGTCACTCATCAGGTAGATCCAGAAGCCAAAGACTTTATTGGCTCCTGCATCGTGATGCCCATGCTCCGCATGGGCGTCGTGGTGGTGTTTTACGGTAGTTGACATTATTTCAGACCTGCTTTGCTGATTTCGTCAAAGTGCTGCTTTTCAATCTTCTCTACTTCGGCAACAGGGACGTAGTAGTCCACGTCTTCGTCGAAGCTCTTCACGATCCAGCTTACGATCATGCCGAGGAAAGTAAGACCTGCCAGCCACCAGATATGCCAGATCATCGCAAAACCGAAGATGGTCGCAAACGCGGCAATAACAATCGCAGCACCGCTGTTTTTCGGCATATGAATTTCTTCATATTTAGCCGGCTGCTTGTACGCTTCGCCTTTCTCTTTCATTTCCCAGAAAGCGTCACGCTCATGCACATGCGGGATAACAGCAAAGTTATAGAACGGCGGTGGTGAAGAGGTTGCCCACTCCAGCGTACGGCCACCCCACGGATCGCCAGTCAGGTCACGGTTCTGGTCGCGGTCACGTACAGACACGTAGAACATGATCAGCTGACAAATAATACCGCAGGCAATCAGACCCGCACCTACCGCTGCAACAACCAGCAGAGAGTGGAACTGAGGATCGATATCCTGGCTCAGACGACGGGTCATTCCCATGAAGCCCAGTGCGTACAGCGGCATAAAGGCAACGAAGAAGCCGATGATCCAGAACCAGAAAGCACGTTTGCCCCAGGTTTCGTTCAGGGTAAAGCCGAAGGCTTTCGGGAACCAGTAGGTCACACCCGCCATACAACCGAATACCACACCACCGATAATCACGTTATGGAAGTGCGCAATCAGGAACAGACTGTTGTGCAGGACAAAGTCAGCGCCCGGAACGGCCAGCAGAACACCGGTCATACCACCCACAGAGAAGGTGACCAGGAAGCCTACGGTCCACAGCATCGCAGAGTGCATCTGAATGCGACCCTGATACATGGTGAACAGCCAGTTAAATATTTTAACCCCGGTCGGAATCGCGATGATCATCGTCATGATACCGAAGAAGGCGTTAACGTTGGCACCGGCACCCATGGTGAAGAAGTGGTGCAGCCAGACGATGAACGACAACACGGTAATGGCGATGGTCGCCCAGACCAGTGAGGTATAACCAAACAGACGTTTTTTCGAGAAGGTGGCCGTGACTTCGGAGAAGACACCAAACACCGGCAGAACAAGAATGTACACCTCTGGGTGACCCCAGACCCAGATCAGGTTGACGTACATCATCATGTTACCGCCCATATCATTAGTAAAGAAATGGAAGTCGAGGTAACGATCAAGTGTCAACAGCGCCAGAGTCACGGTCAGAACCGGGAACGCAGCGATGATCAGGACGTTGGTGCACAGCGCAGCCCAGGTAAAGACGGGCATTTTGAACAGGTCCATGCCCGGCGCACGCATCTTCAGAATGGTCACGAAGAAGTTAATACCGGTCAGGGTTGTACCAATACCGGAAAGCTGGAGACTCCAGATCCAGTAATCCACCCCCACGCCGGGACTGTATTCTGCCCCCGACAGCGGTGGATAGGCCAGCCAGCCAGTTTGCGCGAATTCGCCGACACCCAGAGACAGGTTAACCAGAATCACACCGATTGCGGTAAACCAGAAGCTCAGGTTGTTCAGGAACGGGAAGGCAACGTCACGCGCACCGATTTGCAACGGTACGGCAATGTTCATCAGACCCACCACGAATGGCATCGCCACGAAGAAGATCATGATTACGCCGTGAGCGGTAAAGATCTGGTCGTAGTGATGAGGGGGCAATATGCCTGCTTCCCCGGAGGAAGCCAGAACCTGTTGGGTACGCATCATCACGGCGTCAGCAAAGCCGCGCAGCAGCATGACGAACGCCATGATGATATACATGATACCCAGTTTTTTATGGTCGATTGACGTCAGCCATTCAGACCACAGATATTTCCACTTACCAAAGTAGGTGATGGCAGAGACGATCGCCAGACCTGCAATGATGATGCCGGCAACCGTAACCATGATAATCGGTTCATGGTAGGGCACTGCATCCAGAGTTAATTTTCCGAACATCGTATTATTCCTCGGCTCCCGCGGTAGCGGTGTGACTCATGTCCATGCCTTTGTGTTCAGACATGTCCATTTTCCCGTGGCTATTCATGAACTTGTTAATGACCTGCAAGAACAGTTCAGGATTAGCTGAAGAGAAATATTCCACCGGGTGATTTTCGCTTGGCACAGCCACTTTCTCGAAATCATCCATCGTCATCAGCGTGTTAGGTGCCGCTTTTACTTTGGCAACCCACTGCTGGAACTCCGCATCGTCTTTGGTTGCAATGGCTTTGAACTTCATGCCAGAGAAACCGCGACCACTGAAGTTGGCGGAAATACCGTCGAAAGTTCCTGGCTCGTTGGCAATCAGGTGCAGTTTGGTCTGCATGCCC
Source organism: Pantoea sp. PNA 14-12 (assembly GCF_004364735.1). Taxonomy (NCBI): domain Bacteria; kingdom Pseudomonadati; phylum Pseudomonadota; class Gammaproteobacteria; order Enterobacterales; family Erwiniaceae; genus Pantoea; species Pantoea sp. PNA 14-12. Next base: position 152,366 of record NZ_SOAJ01000001.1, read on the forward strand.
GCCATCGCGTAGATCTGGCTACCGAGCGTAGGAATAAAGAAGGAGTTCATGACGGAGTTGGAGGTGATTTTGAAGTTAACCGGGGTGTTTGCCGGGAAGGCAATCTGGTTAACTGTCGCAATACCTTGTTCTGGATAAATGAATAACCATTTCCAGTCCAGAGCAACGACGTCAATTTCAACCGGTTTCACGTCAGAGGCCAGGGGTTTGCTTGGCTCCAGCGCATGGGTTGATTTCCAGGTCAGTACACCAAGGAAAACGATGATCAGGATCGGAATGGTCCAGACCACAGCTTCCACTTTATTGGAGTGTGACCAGTTAGGACTGTACTTAGCATTCGTGTTCGACGCCCGATATTTCCAGGCAAACACGACGGCCATTAAGACTGCAGGAATCACGACGATCATCATCAGACCAAAAGCGGTCAGTATCAGCGAACGTTGCTCCAGCGCAATCTGTCCTTTGGGATTTAACAATGCATTATCGCAGCCACTCATTAATAAAGTGCCTGCGATTAATGACAAAATCCCCAAACTTTTATTGTATTTACTGAGTCTCATTTAACGACCTCAATGACAAAGGGCTCTATTGTCGTTTAAGTGTGCGCGCATTTTACGGGAAGGTTTATGCAGTGTAAACCAGCTTAAGGATGTGTCAGAACCATGTTGACACCTTTTGCTAAGGGTGTCACAGATGTTGTTCTCGGTGACAAATTATTAACGTGGACAAGCAGTTGGCAGTAATATAACAAAAAGAGATGGATGCGGGGTTAAACAAAAGTAGGAAAGGAATAACCCTGACTTTTAATACCCAATTATTTAACAATATTGCATCATTTTTTCTCTAATTTTTAACTTAATTAATTGCGTACCGGATTTAAATATCTTGCCCGAAGCGCACACATGATAAAAATATTTTTTGTAAATTGACACGCAAAGACAAATTAGGTTCGCTTAACCAATTGGCTGAAATGGCACCTGCGACTGTGCGATTATGAGGCAAAAGGTCAATTCCCGGCCTTTCTCAATGCGCGATAATCCAGCACCACGCCGGACAGCACACCGCAAAGCGCCAGCGCCATACCGGCTTCAAACAGCGGAGCCAGCCACGTCGAAAGCGTGAGCATACCCGTTGCATTCAGCGCCAGCGACAGCAGCCATAGCGCCAGTAACCCGCATCCGCCTGCAAACAGCCGTTTCGTCCAGCGGTAGCCTGTGGAAAAATAGCGGCGCGGCAAAAACTGGCCGGTTTTTTGGGTAAAGTCCAGTGTACCGCGACAAAAAGCCAGCAGGGCCAGGCCCGGCAGACCGGCGAAAACGGTAAAGGCGTAGAACGTTGGCCAGCCCCAGATCTCGACCAGATAACCGGCTGCAGGTCCCACGTAAACCCGGCCTACCGCTGAAAGCGCAGACAGCAGGGCGAACTGCGTCGCCGAGAAGGACTTATTACACAGCGTCATCAGCAGCGCGACAAACGCAGCGGTTCCCATTCCGCCACACAGGTTCTCAATAAAGACCGCGCTCGCCATGCTCCAGAGGTGTTTGTCGGTGACCGCCAGCAGCCAGTAGCCGAAATTCGACACCGCCTGGAGCAGGCCAAAAATCATTAACGCGCGAAACAGGCTCAGGCGTTGCATCAGCATGCCGCCATAAAGCGCGCCAATGATGGTCGCCAGCAAGCCCAGCGTTTTGTTTACCAGCCCGACGTCGCCAGGATTAAATCCCACGCCGCGAATCAAAAAGGTGGTGGTGAGAGAGGCGGCAAATGCATCGCCGAGCTTGTAAAGAATGATGAGCGTGATCAGCAGCCAGGCGTTGTTGCGATTAAAAAAATCGTGCAGAGGATCGACAACCGCCTGACGTAGCGTACGCGGCGCGGCCTGCGCGTTGTCCGGCTCTTTGGCAAGACAGGTTGCGATAAGACAGGGCAGCAGGAGCAGGGCCATGAGCCAGTAAGTCGCCTCCCAGCCGAGATAGCGATCGGCCAGCCACAGCGCCAGACCGCCCGATATCAACATTGCCAGGCGATAGCCTAACACCGTGATGGCAGCGCCACTTCCGCGTTCTTCCGGCGGCAACACATCCGTTTTCCAGGCATCGAAGACGATATCCTGTGACGCAGAACAGAATGCAATCAGTACCGCCAGTGCCGCCATCAGGGTTAAATCCCGGCTGGGCTGCAAAAAGCCCATTGCCACAATGCTGGCCACCAGTGCCAGTTGCGTGATGAGCAACCAGCCTCTGCGCCGACCGAGAAGCGGCGGCGTGAAGCGATCCATCATGGGGGACCAGAGAAACTTAAACACATAGGCCTGGCCCACCAGTGAAAAGAATCCGATGGTTTTCAAATCGATATTATCAACCGTCATCCACGCCTGTAGCGTCCCGCTGGTTAAGGCCAGAGGCAAACCTGATGCGAATCCCAGAAGGAGTAAAATGGCTGCATTTTTTTGGCGGAAGACACGGAAGTAGTGATTCATACTGACCTTGAAAAGTGCCCGGCCGGGTGCCGGGCAAAAGACCTGATTAACGGGCGTTTTGTTTGATGAAGTCGTTGACGCTGGTGTCCTGCGCCATATCGGCGATCACGTCGCTCAGCGTAGAATTCACCGCATTGGTGATTTTCTGATTGGTGGCGCTGAAAGCCCCTTCTACGCTGTAGGTCTGGCGGTAATTTTTAATCTGTTTATTGCCATTTTTCGCGGTCGCCACGATAGAGATATCCGCCTTGGTGGTAATGCTGTAACGCACATCACCCTGGGTGACGTCGGCATACAGATTATTGACGATGATTTGCAGATCAACCGCGCCATTAGGACCGACCATATAGCCGCGCGCTGTCATTTGTTTCTCCAGCACTTCCTGAAGTAAGAAACGCAGATCGCGCGACGGGGTCAGGCTGACCAGTTGTCCATCGCGATTAACTTTTGCCAGCGCCTGATCGCGACGCTGATCGGCGCCGTTGATACTCACCGTAATGCCCATCAGGCTCGGATCGCGCTGTGGCAGCTGAATCTTAGGTTGAATGGTCAATGTGTTGTTGCTGGAAGCGCAACCGGCCAGGATAAAAGCAGCCAGCAGCGGGAATAACAGTTTTTTCAACATACGCTTTCTCGTTAGTGTCATGGGTTGGTGTGCAAAAACTGCGGCCATCATAGCAAAGCGGTGCAGTGAATAAAGCCCTTTGCCACAAGGTAAACCGCGCAAGGCGATTTTTCTTGCTCTCTACCTTTTCATATTCCCCGCCTGACAAGGCACAAGCGAAGAGGGCGACGGAGTGATAATATTACGTCCGCTGTCGCGTTGCGCAGCCAAAAACGGACTAATATTTAAACAGATGGGGCACAGCGCTCGCCATTGAGGGTAAAACCATGATTCGAGAACAGATAGAAGAGAAGCTGCGTCTGGCTTTTGAGCCGGCTCATCTGGAAGTGCATGATGAAAGCTACCGACACAATGTGCCTGCCGGTTCTGAAAGCCATTTCAAAGTGGTGATTGTCAGCGACGTTTTTACCGGTCAGCGTTTTCTTGCCCGCCATCGCGCAATTTATGGTGAACTCAGTGCTGAGCTGGCGGGAAGTGTTCACGCACTGGCCTTGCATACTTATACCCTGAAAGAGTGGGAAGGATTGCAGGATACGGTACTCGCTTCGCCGAACTGTCGCGGCGCGGGCACACTCGCATAACACCCTCTCTTTTTAAACGGCCTGCGGGCCGTTTTTGTGTTTTATCCTTGCTAAACGCGTTACCTGGCTCAAAAAAGCAGCAAACTCCCTGAAAAGTGGTGACTTAGCGTCCTCGACTCATCTCAGTGATGCCGCTATAATGCTGCGTCTATTTTTCCGGAATGTCTTCGGGACGCTTCTGGTAACAGGGATCAGGTTCTCTTCACGGAAGCCGTCCCGGTTGTTAGATACGGCGCATTAATTAATGTGTGGTGTCTGAAGTTGACCGAGCACGTGATTTTTTGAGGTAACAAGATGCAAGTTTCTGTAGAAACCACTCAGGGCCTGGGCCGTCGCATTACGATTACTGTCGCAGCTGACAGCATCGAAAGCGCCGTTAAAAAAGAACTGGTGGATGTGGCGAAGAAAGTCCGTATCGATGGTTTCCGTAAAGGCAAAGTGCCCATGAACATCGTCGCGCAGCGCTACGGTGCTTCTGTGCGCCAGGACGTGCTGGGCGATCTGATGACGCGTAACTTTGTTGACGCCATCATCAAAGAGAAGATCAATCCGGCTGGCGCGCCTAACTATGTGCCAGGCGAATACAAAGAAGGTCAGGACTTCACCTATGCGGTTGAGTTCGAAGTGTATCCAGAAGTTGAGCTGAAAGGCCTGGAAAACATCGAAGTTGAAAAGCCTCAGGTCGAAGTGACCGATGCCGATGTCGATACCATGCTGGAAACGCTGCGCAAGCAGCAGGCTAACTGGATTGAAACCGACGCTGCAGCGGGTGCTGAAGACCGCGCTACCCTCGATTTCACCGGTTGTGTTGACGGCGAAGAATTCGAAGGCGGTAAAGCATCTGACTTCGTTCTGGCCATGGGCCAGGGCCGTATGATCCCAGGCTTTGAAGAAGGCGTTGTGGGTCACAAAGCAGGCGAAACCTTCACTATCGACGTGAAATTCCCTGACGACTACCACGCGGAAAACCTGAAAGGGAAAGACGCGAAGTTCGAGATCGTGCTGAAGAAAGTGGAAACGCGCGAACTGCCAGAACTGACCGAAGAATTCATCAAGCGTTTCGGCGTGGAAGATGGTTCGGTTGCGGGCCTGCGTGCGGAAGTGCGTAAGAACATGGAACGTGAGCTGAAAGGCGCGATTCGTAACCGCGTGAAGACACAGGCTATCGACGGTCTGGTTGAAGCGAACCCTATTGATGTGCCTGCTGCGCTGATCGACAGCGAAATCGACGTTCTGCGTCGTCAGGCTGCACAACGCTTTGGTGGTAACGAGAAGCAAGCGCTGGAACTGCCACGCGAACTGTTCGAAGAGCAGGCGAAGCGTCGCGTTGTGGTCGGTCTGCTGCTGGGCGAAGTGATTCGCACGCACGAGCTGAAAGCCGATGAAGATCGCGTTAAAGTGCTGATCGAAGAAATGGCGTCTGCTTACGAAGATCCGCAGGAAGTGATCGAGTTCTACAGCAAAAATAACGAGCTGATGAACAACATGCGCAATGTGGCGCTGGAAGAGCAGGCGGTTGAAGCTGTGCTGGCGAAAGCCAAAGTTTCTGAAAAAGAAACTAACTTCCAGGAACTGATGAATCAGACCGCTCAGGCCTGATCGTCCGTTTAACCCCTTGTGCTAAAGCCCGCGCCTGAAAAGTCGCGGGCTTTTTTCTGTAATACGCTTTCTGACAACGGGCCTGTCGCTATTTGATTAATTTTTAGGCGAATTGTTCACGCATCGCTTTTTCCGGGTTAGCGATTGATGAAAAGGTTGTTATGCTTGAAACAACTGAGCACTATCCCAAGATAGAGGGAGTATGCAAAAAACAGTTCGGCTGACTGATTAACCGTCCTGATGTTGTCGGTAAGAGGCAGAGCATAGTTTTTGTTGCTCGTCTTACGTAAAATCGGTACAGAATGTTGCCAATGAAATTTATCCAGGAGACGGTAATGTCATACAGTGGCGATCGTGAGTTTACTGCACCGCACAATGCGTTGGTGCCAATGGTGGTCGAGCAAACCTCGCGCGGCGAGCGTTCATACGATATCTATTCCCGTCTGCTTAAAGAGCGCGTTATCTTCTTAACCGGCCAGGTAGAAGATCACATGGCTAACCTGATTGTGGCCCAGATGCTGTTTCTGGAAGCGGAGAACCCGGAAAAAGATATTTACCTTTATATCAACTCACCGGGTGGCGTCATTACGGCTGGCATGTCAATTTATGACACCATGAAGTTTATCAAGCCTGACGTCAGCACCATTTGTATGGGCCAGGCCTGCTCAATGGGGGCTTTCCTGCTGACAGCCGGGACGAAAGGCAAGCGTTTCTGCCTGCCAAACTCACGCGTGATGATTCACCAACCGCTGGGTGGCTATCAGGGACAGGCGACCGACATTGAGATTCATGCGCGTGAAATTTTGAAAGTGAAGCAGCGCATGAACGAGCTGATGGCGGAACATACCGGTAAGTCACTGGAAGAAATTGAGCGTGACACTGAGCGTGACCGTTTCCTCTCCGCCAGCGAAGCGGTAGAGTATGGATTGGTCGATTCAATCCTGACGCATCGCCAATAAGCCCTAACTTCACCTTGTCTCTGGTCTATAGTTAACAGGACAAGATAATGACGGGTTGAATGAACATCGGCCGTGTACCCACGGCCAGTGCTGTACGGCTGGTACGGCCTGAGAACAAGAAGAGGTTAACTGATGACAGATAAGCGCAAAGACGGTTCAGGAAAGTTGCTGTACTGCTCTTTTTGCGGCAAAAGCCAGCATGAAGTGCGTAAGCTGATTGCCGGGCCGTCAGTGTATATCTGCGATGAGTGCGTTGATCTGTGTAACGACATTATTCGCGAAGAGATTAAAGAGGTTGCCCCGCATCGCGAACGTAGTGCGCTGCCTACGCCGCATGAGATCCGCCATCACCTCGACGATTACGTTATTGGTCAGGAACGGGCCAAAAAAGTCCTGGCCGTGGCGGTGTACAACCACTACAAACGTTTACGCAACGGGGATACCAGCAACGGTATCGAACTGGGCAAAAGTAACATTCTGCTGATCGGTCCGACCGGTAGCGGTAAAACGTTGCTGGCTGAAACCCTGGCCCGTTTACTGGATGTGCCTTTTACCATGGCGGATGCAACCACGCTGACCGAAGCCGGTTATGTGGGGGAAGACGTCGAAAATATCATCCAGAAGCTACTGCAAAAATGTGACTACGATGTGCAGAAAGCCCAACGTGGTATCGTCTATATCGATGAAATCGATAAAATTTCACGTAAATCAGACAACCCATCGATCACCCGCGACGTATCGGGTGAGGGTGTGCAGCAGGCGTTACTGAAGTTGATTGAAGGCACCGTCGCCGCCGTGCCGCCGCAGGGTGGCCGTAAGCATCCGCAGCAGGAGTTTTTGCAGGTCGATACCTCTAAGATTCTGTTTATCTGTGGTGGCGCCTTCGCCGGTCTGGATAAGGTTATCTCGCAGCGCGTTGAAACCGGTTCAGGCATTGGCTTTGGCGCAACGGTGAAAGGTAAATCACAGAAGGCAACAGAAGGCGAGTTACTGGCGCAATGTGAGCCGGAAGATCTGATCAAATTTGGCCTGATCCCAGAATTCATTGGCCGTCTGCCTGTGGTAGCCACGCTCAATGAACTGAGTGAGGAAGCGCTGATTCAGATTCTGCGTGAGCCGAAAAACGCACTCACCAAGCAGTATCAGGCGTTGTTTAACCTGGAAGGCGTTGAGCTGGAGTTCCGTGACGAAGCCCTGACGGCGATTGCTAAAAAGGCGATGTCACGTAAAACCGGTGCGCGCGGTCTGCGTTCTATCGTGGAAGGCGCGCTGCTCGAAACCATGTACGATCTGCCGTCCATGGAAGATGTCGAGAAAGTGGTGATTGATGAGTCGGTGATTGAAGGTCAGTCTGAACCCATGCTGATTTATGGCAAGCACGAAGCTCAGGCTTCTGGCGAATAAATAAACAAATCGTCCACATTGTGCCATCTATAAAGGGGAAAATCTTTCCCCTTTTGCATTTCTCACCGTTGTGACATTGAATGTCTGACAATCATCCCCATATACTCAGACACCTGTGGGTTTGACCGCACACCTGCCTGATGCGGTACCCATCACCTTGCGGACACTAAACTAAGAGAGAGCTCTATGAATCCTGAGCGTTCTGAACGCATTGAAATCCCCGTCCTGCCGTTGCGCGACGTGGTAGTTTATCCGCACATGGTAATTCCGTTGTTTGTTGGCCGGGAAAAATCAATTCGGTGCCTCGAAGCCGCAATGGATCATGATAAAAAGATCATGCTGGTCGCACAGAAAGAGGCTTCAACGGATGAACCTGGCATAAACGATCTTTTTTCAGTGGGTACCATTGCCTCCGTACTGCAGATGTTAAAACTGCCAGACGGAACGGTAAAAGTGCTGGTTGAAGGTTTACAGCGTGCCAATATCACTACGCTGGCTGACAACGGTGACCATTTTGTCGCCCAGGCGGAATATCTGGTCTCTCCGGAGATTGAAGAGCGCGAGCAGGAAGTGCTGGTGCGCACGGCGATCAATCAGTTTGAAGGCTATATCAAACTGAATAAAAAGATCCCGCCTGAGGTCTTAACGTCACTGAACAATATTGATGATGCGGCGCGCCTGGCGGATACGGTGGCGGCGCACATGCCATTAAAACTCGCGGATAAACAGTCAGTGCTGGAGATGTCAGACGTCAATGAACGTCTGGAATATCTGATGGCCATGATGGAATCTGAAATCGATCTGCTGCAGGTTGAGAAACGCATTCGCAATCGCGTCAAAAAGCAGATGGAAAAGAGCCAGCGTGAGTACTACCTGAATGAGCAGATGAAGGCCATTCAGAAAGAGCTGGGCGAGATGGATGATACGCCTGACGAGTACGAAGCGTTAAAACGTAAAATCGATGCGGCCAAAATGCCGCAGGAAGCGCGTGAGAAAGCTGAAGCAGAACTGCAGAAGCTGAAAATGATGTCGCCGATGTCTGCTGAGGCGACCGTGGTGCGCGGCTATATCGACTGGATGGTTCAGGTTCCGTGGAATGCGCGCAGCAAAGTGAAGAAAGATCTGCGCAAAGCCCAGGAAACGCTGGATACCGACCATTATGGCCTGGAACGCGTCAAAGACCGCATCCTTGAGTACCTTGCGGTGCAAAGTCGCGTCAGCAAAATTAAAGGGCCGATTCTGTGTCTGGTGGGACCGCCGGGCGTGGGTAAAACCTCGCTGGGTCAGTCTATTGCGAAAGCAACCGGGCGTAAGTATGTACGCATGGCCCTCGGCGGCGTGCGGGATGAAGCGGAAATTCGCGGTCATCGCCGTACCTATATTGGCTCTATGCCGGGCAAGTTGATTCAGAAGATGGCGAAAGTCGGCGTGAAAAACCCGCTGTTCCTGTTGGATGAAATCGACAAAATGTCGTCGGATATGCGCGGCGATCCGGCCTCAGCGCTGCTGGAAGTGCTGGATCCTGAACAGAACATCGCCTTTAACGATCACTATCTGGAAGTCGATTACGATCTGTCTGATGTGATGTTTGTGGCGACGTCGAACTCCATGAACATTCCGGCTCCACTGCTGGATCGTATGGAAGTGATTCGTCTGTCTGGCTATACCGAGGACGAAAAACTCAATATCGCCAAGCAGCACTTACTGCCGAAGCAGATTGAGCGTAACGCCCTGAAATCGTCTGAGATCACCGTCGAAGACAGCGCCATCATTGGCATCATTCGTTACTACACGCGTGAAGCCGGTGTGCGTAGCCTGGAACGTGAACTGTCCAAGCTGTGCCGTAAAGCAGTGAAAACGCTGCTGATGGACAAAACCAAAAAGCACATCACCATTAATGGTGAAAACCTGAAGGATTTCCTTGGGGTGCAGCGTTTTGACTATGGCCGCGCCGACAGCGAAAACCGCGTGGGTCAGGTAACAGGTCTGGCCTGGACGGAAGTGGGTGGCGATTTGCTGACCATTGAAACCGCCTGTGTACCGGGCAAAGGCAAGCTGACTTATACCGGTTCGCTGGGCGAAGTCATGCAGGAATCCATTCAGGCCGCGCTGACTGTCGTCCGCGCCCGGGCGGAAAAACTGGGTATCAATGGCGATTTCTATGAAAAACGCGATATCCATGTGCACGTACCGGAAGGCGCGACGCCGAAAGATGGTCCCAGTGCCGGTATTGCTATGTGTACTGCCCTGGTGTCCTGCCTGACCGGTAACCCGGTGCGTTCAAACGTCGCGATGACCGGCGAGATCACCCTGCGTGGTCAGGTCCTGCCTATCGGCGGGCTGAAAGAGAAGCTGCTGGCGGCACACCGCGGTGGTATTAAAGTGGTACTGATCCCGGACGAAAACAAACGCGATCTGGAAGAAATTCCTCAGAACGTGATTGCCGATCTGGAAATTCATCCGGTCAAGCGTATTGAGGAAGTGCTGAACCTGGCACTGGAAAACGCGCCTTACGGTATGCAGGTAGCTACCGCAAAATAGTGATTAATGGCATAAAGCGTTAAAAAGCCGCGCTGGCAACACCAATTGGTGCTTGCCAGCTTTTTTTTGTCCCGCTAATTTAGGTGGCTGCTGAAGCGATGTTATAAGAGGATTACCGTTGTTTCGGCATATAAGGCTTGATATAACTTGCTGCGCGTTCGTGCCCGACAGGAAGCGTGGGTACGATGTGAAATAATAAAGAGGGGATGAATAGAGTGAATAAGTCACAACTGATCGATAAAATTGCTGCCGATGCCGACATTTCTAAAGCAGCAGCAGGACGTGTTTTAGATGCATTTATGGGCTCTGTTTCTGACGCGCTGAAAAGCGGAGATGAAGTGGCGCTGGTAGGTTTCGGCACTTTCTCAGTACGTGAGCGTGCAGCGCGCACCGGCCGTAACCCACAAACCGGTAAAGAGATTACTATCCCGGCAGGTAAAGTACCGGGTTTCCGTGCAGGTAAGGCACTGAAAGACGCTGTCAACTAATGACAACGCCACCACTCAATAACACATTTTCTTGAGTGGATTAGAGGACGGTTAACGCGTTCTCATGTAACATACGGGCACATCAATAAGATGTGCCTTTTTTACATCCGGAGAGGCGGTTTAAGGTTGCGAGACTTGTCTCAACAGGATGCATGCTGCCAGCCAGACTTGCAGCGGAGTAATGCGTCGGGAAGATGGCGTTATTGCGGCAGGGCTTTACATTCACACTACAGCGGAGTGTTGTCATACCATGATGGACAATTTACGCGCGGCGTCGAACCATGTCGTGCTCAAGATTATTTTGGGGTTGATCATTCTCTCCTTTGTGCTGACCGGCGTTGGCAACTATCTGATTGGCGGTAACAACGATTATGCGGCCAAAGTTAATGGCCAGGAGATCAGCCGTGCGCAGTTAGAGCAGGCGTTCAACAACGAGCGCAATCGTCAGCAGCAGATGCTGGGTGAGCAGTTCTCGCAGCTTGCGGGCAACGAAGGTTACATGCAGCAGATGCGCCAGCAGGCGCTGTCTCAGCTGATTGACCAGGCATTACTGGATACCTACATAAAAGATCTGCATATTGCCATCAGTGACGATCAGGTCAAACAGGCTATCTTCAGCCAGTCTGCGTTTCAGACCAACGGCAAGTTCGATAATGCTAAATACAATGCGATGATCCGCAATATGGGATTCACGCCGGATCAGTATGCCGAAGCGTTGCGTAAACAACTGGCCACCCAACAGTTGATCAATGCGGTCGCGAATACCGATTTTATGCTGAAAAATGAAACCACTAAGCTGGTGGATTTGGTGGCGCAAAAGCGTGATATTCAGACGGCTACCCTCGATGTGAATGCTCTGGCTGCAAAGCAAACCGTCAATGACGATGAAATCAACCAGTATTATCAGCAGCATAAAAGCAGCTTTATGGCCCCTGAGCAGTTCCGCGTAAGCTATATCAAACTGGATGCCGCCAGCATGCAGGAAAATGCCAGCGATGCGGATATTCAGGCCTGGTACGAGCAACATAAAGCGGACTACACGCAGCCCCAGCGCGATCGTTACAGCGTGATTCAGACCAAAACCGAAGCCGATGCCGACGCTATTCTGGCGCAGCTGAAAGGCGGCGCGGATTTCGCGGAACTGGCAAAAACCAAATCCATTGACCCGATATCTTCCCGTAAAGGCGGCGATATGGGCTGGCTTGAGCCGTCAACAACGCCAGACGAGCTGAAGAATGCGGGACTGAAAGAAAAGGGTCAGCTTTCCGGTGTAATCAAGTCTTCTGTGGGTTTCCTGATTGCCCGTCTTGACGACATCAAGCCTGAGCAGGTTAAACCGCTGGCGGAAGTACGCGATGAGATCGCGGACGCGGTCAAACAGGATAAAGCACAGGCGGAATTCTACAAACTGCAGCAGAAAGTCAGTGAAGCCGCGAGCAATGATAATGAGTCGCTGGCTGGTGCAGAGCAGGCGTCAGGTATGAAAGCCACAGAAACAGGCTGGTTCAGCCGTGACGATGTGCCTAAAGATCTCGACTTTGATGCCGTTAAGCAGGCCATCTTCAATGGTGGGTTAGTGGGACAAAACGGTGCGCCCGGAAATAACTCTGACATCATCAATGTCGATGGCGATCGTGCCTTTGTGCTGCGTATCAGTGCGCATAAACCCGAAGCGGTGGAACCCCTCGACAAGGTAAAAGCGCAAATCACCGAGACGATCAAGCATGATAAAGCGACGCAACAGGCAAAAGCCCAGGCTGATAAACTGTTAGCCGAGCTGAAAGCCGGTAAACCGGATGTGCTGAAAGCCGCAGGTCTGACGTTAAGCGCCAGCAAAACGGTTGACCGTAACACGCAGGATCCCGTTGCTCAGGCTGCCTTCAACCTGCCAGAGCCAGCGGATAACAAACCGTCATGGGGCGTGGGTGAGGACATGCAAGGCAATGTGGTGCTGATCGCGGTGAATAAGGTTACAACCGGTAGCCTGCCTCAGGCTCAGATTGACGAGATGGTCAAAGGCGTCACGCAAAACAACGCGCAACTGACCTTTGAAGCCTTACTGCAAAACCTGCGTAAAGCGGCCAAAATCAAATACGGTGCCGCTGCTCAAATGCAGTAATCCTCGCAAATTTCAGGTAACAGCTGAAATGACTAAAGGCCGCTTATGCGGCCTTTTCCATTTTAGAACGTTGCCCTTTGAGTCTGTTTAGCGGACATGACACGCTGAGCCTGCTGTTTAACACAAGGAGAAACACAGCATGGCTAAAACCCACTTACATGCCTTTTATCTTTCCCTCGCCCTGTGTGGCGCCCTCGTTCAAACGCCACTGGCAGCGGCGGAAACCCCCAGTGAGACACAGGCTGCACAGGTTTCAATGCCGCATCAGGAGCAGGTCAGTATCAATGAAGCCACGGCGGAGCAACTCTCAGCGGTGATGAATGGCGTTGGTCTGAAAAAGGCGCAATCTATCGTCAGCTATCGTGAAGAATACGGGCCGTTCACGGCGGTGGATCAACTGAAAGACGTGCCTGGCTTTGGTCACGCGCTGGTGGAGCGAAATGCCTCACGGTTAAAATTGTGAAGTGAAGCGCAACTCTGATGCTTAACCTGCTGTCAGGGCGGGACTCTGCTAGAGTGAACAGGTCCAACCAGTCAATAAGCAGCAGGAGAAGGATCATGCAGACCACGATAAAAGTGCGCGGCTATCATCTGGATGTTTACCAGCATGTTAACAATGCGCGTTATCTGGAGTTTTTAGAGGAAGCGCGCTGGCAATGGCTGGAAGAAGCAGAGGCCTTTACCTGGCTGCTTGAGCAAAAACTGGCTTTTGTGGTGGTAAACATCAATATCAATTATCGTCGCCCGGCCGTATTGGGCGACGTACTGGAGGTCAGCAGTGATATTAAGCAACTCAATGGGAAAAGTGGCATCATCACTCAACACATTTTGTTAGCGGGCAGTGAAACGGTGGTCGCGGATGCTGCACTGACGTTTGTGTGCATTGATCTTCGCACGCAAAAAGCCGTTCCGCTCGAAGGAGAACTGCGGCAGCGACTGGAAAGATTAATGAAGCCGGCCTGATTGAGGCGGCGACACGCCATCGTCGCCGCAAAAGTATTATTCCAGACCGGTTTTGGCCTTCATGGCGGCCATAATGCCAGCGCGATCCTGTCGATAGGCCTTCAGGCCATTGGCCCGCAGATGGCAGGCGGCACAGTCGCCGCAACCATCGCCTTTAATGCCGTTGTAGCAGGTGAGGGTGTCTTCGCGGATTAAGGTGAGCTGCTGCCAGTAATCGGCCAGCGCCCAGGTTTCGGCTTTATTAAGCCACATCAGCGGTGTTTCAAAACGAATGTTACGCGCCATGCCCAGGCTGACGGCATGGTTGAGCGCCTTGACAAACTCATCGCGGCAGTCGGGGTAGCCCGAGAAGTCGGTCTCGCAAACGCCTGTGATGACCGCTTCCGCTTCAACCTGATAGGCATAAACTGATGCCAGGGTCAGAAACAGGATATTGCGGCCGGGGACAAAGGTGCTGGGCAGGCCGGTTGCAGTCGGGTCATACGATGGCACCGGGATGCTGTCACGCGTCAGGCTGCTCACCGCCAGCGCATTCAGCATCGTCACATCCAGCACTTTATGAGCACGGGCACCCAGCTTCAGGGCCAGGTCGCGGGCAACGTCAATCTCTTCACGATGACGCTGACCGTAATCAAAGGTCACACAGTGCACTTCATCATAACGTTGCAAAGCCTGAACCAGACAGGTGGTGGAGTCTTGCCCACCGCTAAACACCACAACAGCGCGTTTCATGAGATATCCCAGTTTAAACATTTGCGCTTATGGTAATACCTGAGTGCGCCGCTGAACAGCTGCAGGCGGCGATCACATCAGGTTATATCTGCCTGGCGGGGTGAAATATTATTCCAGTTCGCGCTGCCAGGGCGTGATATCACCAATATGTTGTGCGACCCAGTCAGGCTGGTAGTAAGTGTCAGGATAGCGCTCGCCGCTGTCGCACAGCAGGGTAACCAGTGAACCCTGTTGGTTATTGTCGCGCAGGCGTTTGGCCACCTGCATCATGCCCCAGAAGTTTGTGCCGGTAGACGGGCCCGGTTTACGCCCCAGCAGGGTTTCCAGCTTAAGCATGGCGGCAATCGAGGCTGCATCCGGGACTTTGATCATTTCATCAATAACGTCGGGCATAAACGACGGCTCCACGCGCGGACGTCCAATGCCTTCAATCATGCTGCCGCGCTGACCGGTGAGCGAGGCATCACGGTTTCGCCAGTAGTCGTAAAACACGGAATGCTCCGGATCAACAACCAGCAAACGGGTATCGCATCCCTGATAGCGAATGTAGCGGCCAAGCGTTGCGGAGGTCCCACCGGTTCCCGCACTCATAATCAGCGTATGAGGAACAGGAAAAGGCTCATTCGCCATCTGGCGGAAAATACTCTCGGCAATATTGTTATTGCCGCGCCAGTCAGTTGCCCGCTCTGCATAGGTGAACTGATCCATGAAGTGGCCATTCAGTTCCCGCGCCAGCCGTTCTGATTCGGCATAAAGCTGACAGGGATCGCTCACAAAATGACACTGGCCGCCATAGAACGTGATTTGTTCGATTTTACGTCGGGCCGTACTGGCTGGCATCACGGCGATAAAGGGCAGGCCCAGCAGGCGGGCAAAATACGCCTCTGAGACGGCGGTGCTGCCCGATGACGCTTCAATCACGGGCGTACCCTGTTTGATCCAGCCATTAGCGAGAGCATAAAGAAACAATGACCGCGCCAGACGGTGTTTCAGGCTGCCGCTGGGATGCGTACTTTCGTCTTTCAGATAGAACCCGATTCCCGGGAAATCGGGCAATGCAAAGCGGATCAGATGCGTATCCGCAGAGCGTTGAAAGTCAGCATTGATTTCGTTTATCGCGTGGCGTATCCAGCATGAAGACATAAGGGTTATTTCCGACCGGGTGAAAGCCCCTATTTTAAGGCACGTGCAGGAAAAAGAGCTTGCAGCTTTTGCAGTAAGATCGGCGTAATGGAGAAAAAATTTCTACCGGAGTGCGCATGTTAGATAAAATCGACCTTAAACTGCTGGCGATGCTGCAGCAGGATTGCACAGTTTCGCTCCAGGTACTGGCGGATGCGGTTAACCTCACCACCACGCCCTGCTGGAAGCGCCTGAAAAAGCTGGAAGAAGATGGCTTCATCCGCGCACGCGTTGCCCTACTTGATAATGAAAAACTCGGCCTGTCACTTACCGCCTTTATGTTTGTGAAAACCACCCAGCACAGCAAAGACTGGTATCAGGAATTTGTGTCGGTAGTGCAAAGCATGCCTGAAGTGATGGGCTTCTATCGCATGGCCGGGGAGTATGATTATCTGCTGCGTATTCAGGTTGCCGACATGAAAAGTTATGATGCCTTCTATAAGCGTTTAGTTAATGGTGTAACAGGCCTGATCGATGTGACCTCCAGCTTTGCGATGGAAGAGATCAAATACACTACAGCCCTGCCGGTTGCCCCCTGATTACCTGAGATTGAGAGCTGCCTTGTGCGATTATTCAGCCAGTTAAGTTGGTATTTTATCCGTGAGTGGCGGCGTTATCTGGGCGCCGTCACTTTATTAATCATCATTGCCGTGCTGCAACTTCTGCCGCCGTGGGTGGTTGGCGTGGTGGTTGACGGCGTAACGCATCACAGCATGAGCGCCAGCCGCATTATGATGTGGATTGGGGTGATGCTGCTGACTGCCGTCGTGGTTTATCTGCTGCGTTATGTCTGGCGCGTGCTGTTGTTTGGCGCGTCCTATCAACTCGCCGTCGAATTACGCGAGGACTTTTACCGTCAGCTCAGCCGACAGCAGCCCGCCTTTTACCTGCGCCATCGCACCGGCGATCTCATTGCCCGTGCCACGAACGATGTGGATCGCGTGGTTTTTGCTGCCGGGGAAGGCGTGCTCACGCTGGTGGATTCGCTGGTGATGGGATGTGTTGTGCTGATTGCCATGAGTACCCAAATCAGCTGGCAGTTAACGCTGATTTCGCTTATTCCGATGCCGTTTATGGCACTGGTAATTCACCGCTATGGCGAGCAACTCCATAACCGTTTCAAACTGGCTCAGGCTGCCTTTTCCAGCCTGAACGATCAAACGCAGGAGAGCCTGACCAGTATCCGTATGATCAAAGCATTTGGACTTGAGCAGCATCAGTCCCAGCAGTTTGCCGATATTGCACGCGATACCGGCGAAAAAAATCTGCGCGTCGCCCGGGTGGATGCGCGTTTCGATCCCACCATCTATATTGCCATTGGTTTTGCCAACCTGCTGGCGATAGGCGGCGGAAGCTGGCTGGTGTGGCACGGAGACATGACGCTGGGCCAGCTCACCAGCTTTGTAATGTATCTTGGCCTGATGATTTGGCCGATGCTGGCGCTGGCATGGATGTTTAACATCGTTGAACGAGGCAGTGCAGCCTGGAGCCGCATCCGCGCATTATTATCCGAAGCGCCAGTGGTGGAAGACGGTGATCACACCTTGCCTGAGCCGGCGGGAACGCTGCAGGTGGCTATCCGCGAATTTCATTATCCCGCCAGTGCCGGTGCGGTATTAAGCAATGTCACCTTCCAGTTAAAACCGGGCGATATGCTGGGGCTGTGTGGCCCGACCGGCAGTGGTAAAACCACGTTACTGAGTCTGATTCAGCGTCATTTCGACATTCAGCAAGGTGATATTCGCTACCATGCCATCCCGCTGCCGTCGCTGCGTCTGGACAGCTGGCGCAGTCGCCTGGCCGTGGTGAGCCAAACTCCGTTCCTGTTCTCGGACAGCGTGGCCCGTAATATTGCGTTAGGTAAGCCCAACGCCACGCAGGACGAGATTGAGCAGGCGGCGAAAATGGCCTGCGTGCACGAGGATATTCTGCGTCTGCCGCAGGGCTATGAAACCGAGGTGGGCGAGCGCGGCGTCATGCTGTCGGGTGGTCAAAAACAACGCATTTCCATCGCCCGTGCCTTGCTGATGAATGCGGAAATTCTGGTGCTTGATGATGCACTCTCGGCGGTTGATGGTCGCACTGAACACGACATCCTGCATAATCTGCGGCAGTGGGGCAGAGGGCGAACGATCATTATCAGTGCGCATCGTTTGTCGGCGCTGACAGAGGCCAGCGAAATTCTGGTGCTGCAAAAAGGCACGGTGGCACAGCGTGGCGATCATGCCGGGCTGGCGAATATGCCTGGCTGGTATCGCGATATGTACCGTTACCAACAGCTGGAAGCGGCACTGGACGACGATGAGAGGGAAGAAGAGGTGGCACATGGCTAAATCACAACGTATGTGGCCAACGCTCAAACGCCTGCTCAGTTATGGCAGCCCGTGGCGCAAGTCATTGTCTCTGGCCGTGTTGATGCTGTGGATTGCGGCCGCGGCAGAAGTGACCGGTCCGGTTCTGGTGAGCTATTTTATTGATAATCTGGTCGCGAAGCATCAGATGCCGTGGGGCACGGTGGCGGGACTGGTCGTAAGTTTTATCCTGTTGCAGCTTCTGGCTGCCGCTTTGCATTACTGGCAGGCCTTACTGTTTAACCGGGCCGCCATTGGTGTGGTACAGCGCCTGCGTACCGACGCCATGAATGCGGCACTGCGCCAGCCGCTTGGCGCCTTTGATACGCAGCCGGTCGGGCAAATTATTTCCCGGGTCACGAATGATACCGAAGTTGTTCGGGATCTGTACGTCACGGTGGTGGCAACGGTGCTGCGTAGCGCCGCGCTGGTCGGTGCCATGATGGTGGCGATGTTTAGTCTGGACTGGCGCATGGCGCTGGTGGCGATGTTAATTTTCCCGATGGTGCTCATTGTGATGCTGATTTATCAGCGCTACAGCACGCCGATAGCCCGTCGTGTACGCAGCTACCTGGCAGACATTAATAATGGCTTCAATGAAGTCATCAGCGGAATGAGCGTGATACAACAGTTTCGCCAGCAGGCGCGCTTTGGTGAACGCATGCTGGAGGCCAGCCGTTCACATTATCTGGCGCGCATGGAAACGCTCAGGCTGGATGGTTTCCTGCTACGACCGCTGCTGAGCCTGTTCTCCGCGCTGATACTCTGCGGATTACTGTTGCTGTTCAGCTTTTCGGTGCCGGGTGTGTTTGAAGTTGGGGTACTTTACGCCTTTATTACCTATCTGGGGCGCCTCAATGAACCGCTGATCGAACTGACCACCCAGCAGTCGATGCTGCAACAGGCGGTCGTGGCGGGCGAACGTATTTTTGAACTCATGGATGCGCCACAGCAGCATTACGGTCATGACGATCGGCCTCTGCAATCGGGACGTATTACGCTGGAGAACCTGAGCTTTGCCTACCGGGACGATCGTGAGGTGCTGAGTAATATTGATCTCGACGTGCCTTCGCGGGGCTTTGTCGCCCTGGTGGGACATACCGGCAGCGGCAAGAGCACACTGGCAAATTTGCTGATGGGCTATTACCCCGCCACGCGCGGCGAGGTGCGCCTGGACGATCGTCCGCTTAACCAGTATTCCCATGAGGCACTGCGTCGCGGTATCGCGATGGTACAGCAGGATCCGGTGGTGCTGGCCGACACGCTGTTAGCGAATGTACGGCTGGGTCGGGATATCAGTGAAGAGGCGGTCTGGTCAGTACTTGAACAGGTACAGCTGGCCCCGCTGGCGCGCGCCTTGCCTGACGGTATCCATACCCGACTGGGAGAGCAGGGTAATAATCTCTCGGTAGGGCAGAAACAGTTACTGGCCCTGGCTCGGGTGCTGGTGCAACTGCCGCAGATTTTAATACTGGATGAAGCTACCGCGAATATTGACTCCGGCACGGAGCAGGCGATCCAACACACGCTGCGCACCTTACGTCAATATACGACCCTGGTAGTGATTGCTCACCGCCTTTCCACTATCACCGAGGCCGATACGATTCTGGTTTTGCACCGTGGCCGTGTTGTCGAGCAGGGGAATCATCAGCAGCTGCTGGCCTTGCAGGGCCGTTACTGGCAAATGTACCAGCTGCAGCAGGCAGGTGATCAGCTCGAATCGGATGAGGTGCTGACCAGTGCTGGATGATCTGCACCTTTTTTGCGCATTTTTTCCTTGTTGACCCGTTTGGATGCACGTCTTTGTGCTTAACAGCACCAAAAGTGTGCATCCGCTTCGTTTAGTCATCCCATCACTGCGCCCTGCTTATTTATTCTGCGTTTCCTAACCCTGATTCCATCGAAGCCTGAAAAGTGATTTTGCCCATTAATTATATCTGGCACAGGCTTTGCTTAACTCTCTCCGTGTCCATGAGACCGACCTATTTTAATCCTTAAGGAGAGGCTATGAAGCTGGTTACCGTCGTGATTAAGCCGTTCAAGCTGGAAGATGTGCGAGAAGCATTGTCTTCAATTGGTATTCAGGGACTGACCGTCTCCGAAGTTAAAGGTTTTGGGCGTCAGAAAGGACATGCTGAACTCTATCGCGGGGCGGAATACAGCGTAAATTTTCTGCCGAAAGTAAAAATTGATATCGCCATTGCCGATGACCAACTGGACGAAGTAGTGGACGTAATCAGTAAAGCGGCTTACACCGGAAAAATTGGCGACGGCAAGATTTTCGTTGCTGAACTGCAGCGCGTGATTCGCATACGTACCGGCGAAACCGACGAAGCCGCACTGTAAACAAGACTCAGTAATGTGATGGGATGGAAAAAAATGAATAAAATGCTGACCAAGTTGGGCCTGACCAGCCTGGCACTGTTACCGTCGCTGGCGATGGCGGCACCTGCCGTAGCGGACAAAGCCGACAACGCCTTTATGATGATTTGCACCGCACTGGTGCTGTTTATGTCAATTCCTGGGATTGCACTGTTTTACGGCGGCCTGATCCGCAGTAAAAACGTGCTGTCGATGCTCACACAGGTTGCGGTGACCTTCTCACTGGTGTGCGTACTGTGGGTGGTTTATGGCTACTCACTGGCCTTCAGCGAAGGCAACGCCTTCTTTGGCAGCTTCAACTGGGCCATGCTGAAAAACATTGCACTGACCGCCGTCATGGGCACCTTTTATCAATATATTCACGTCGCGTTCCAGGCATCCTTTGCCTGTATCACGGTCGGTCTGGTCGTCGGTGCGCTGGCGGAACGTATCCGTTTCTCCGCGGTGCTGATTTTTGTCGGTGTCTGGCTGACCCTGGCTTATCTTCCCATTGCGCATATGGTCTGGGCGGGCGGCTTACTGGCTCAGGATGGCGCACTGGACTTCGCGGGCGGCACGGTGGTGCACATTAACGCTGCGGTAGCCGGTCTGGTTGGTGCTTACCTGGTGGGCAAACGTGCCGGTTTTGGCAAAGAAGCATTCAAACCACACAACCTGCCGATGGTGTTCACCGGTACTGCGATTCTGTATGTTGGCTGGTTTGGTTTTAACGCCGGTTCAGCTTCCGCTGCGAATGAAATTGCTGCTCTGGCCTTCCTGAATACCGTGGTTGCGACGGCGGGTGCGGTGCTGGCCTGGACTTTTGGCGAGTGGGCGCTGCGTGGTAAACCGTCTTTGTTAGGTGCCTGTTCTGGCTTTATTGCTGGTCTGGTTGCCATCACGCCGGCTTGTGGTTATGTCGGTGTCGGCGGCGCGCTGATCATCGGTATCGTGGGTGGTCTGGCAGGTATCTGGGGCGTGACAACGCTGAAAAAATGGCTGCGCGTTGACGATCCCTGCGATGTGTTCGGTGTCCACGGTGTCTGTGGCATCATCGGTTGTATCCTGACCGGCGTGTTTGCTTCATCTTCACTGGGCGGCGTGGGTTATGCGCCTGGCGTGACCATGGGCCATCAGGTTGCGATTCAGTTGCTGAGCGTGGGCGTTACCATTGTCTGGTCTGCCGTCGTTGCCTTTATTGGCTTTAAACTGGCCGATATGATCGTCGGTCTGCGCGTACCGGAAGAGCAGGAGCGCGAAGGTCTGGACGTCAACAGCCATGGCGAGAACGCTTACAACCAGTAACTTGTCAGTCTGAATAAATAAAAAGGGGCGATGATTCGCCCCTTTTTGCTATTCGCTGCGCTGACGCATAACGCCTTCCTGCACGGTAGACGCGACCAACTCACCCTGTTGATTGTAAAACTCCCCGCGAACAAAGCCGCGTGCACCCGATGCTGAGGTGCTTTCAACGCTGTAAAGCAGCCAGTCATTAAAGTTCAGTGGCCGATGGAACCACATAGAGTGATCAATGGTCGCCACCTGCATATCGGCTTCAAGAAAACCTTTACCATGCGGTTGTAAGGCCACAGGCAGAAAGTTGAGATCGGACGCATAGCCAAGGAGATACTGATGGATACGCACATCGTCGGGCAGGGTGCCATTGGCCCGAATCCACACCTGACGCTGCGGTTTATCGACATGGCCTCTTAACGGGTTGTGGATCTGTACCGGGCGGATTTCCAGCGGGCGTTCAGCGACAAATTTTTCGCGTAATTTTTCCGGCAGCATATGCGCCATTTTTTGCGCCATTTGCTGCTCATTGGCCAGGTTTTCCGGTCCTTTAACCTGCGGCATCGGTTTTTGATGTTCAAACCCGCTTTCCGGAGACTGGAAGGATGCCGTCATATAAAAGATCGGCTGACCATTTTGGATGGCACTGACGCGGCGCGCGCTAAAACTTTTGCCGTCGCGCAGACTTTCAACATCGTAAATAATCGCCTTCTGGCTGTCGCCGGGGCGAAGAAAATAGCTGTGAAAGGAGTGAACGCCCCGATCCTCGGGAACGGTCTGTTTGGCCGCAAAGAGAGCCTGTCCAACGACCTGACCGCCAAATACCTGACGCAGGCCCAAATCTTCGCTCTGGCCGCGAAATAACCCCTCGTCGAGTTTTTCCAGATGAATAAGATTAAGCAGATTTTCGAGTGCCTGACTCATGGCGCTATCCTGAGAAAATGTATTTTGTTAAGTGTGAAAGATCCGACCAGTTTCCGTCAACCACACTTTTGGACTTTCATCCAACCAGGCAAACTTTTGATTTTGTGCCAACATTAAAGCTATACGGCGAGTGAAACGCTGTAATAAAGATTCACTGCTAAAAATCATTCTGATCAAAAGGAGACGACATCGATGAAATTCTGGCATGTGTTAAGTGGCGTCGCGATGGCCATGGCTCTCGCAGGTTGTGCCCATAAAGGAAAACCGGTACCGACACCGACATTGGGTTCTGCGGTCGCAGGACAGACGGCGACCATCGCTCAGCCTAATGTAAGCGGGGCGGTTTATATTCGTCAGCGTATCGCGTTACCGCCTGATGCAGCCCTGACAGTGACCCTGTCTGATGCATCAGTGGCAGATGCACCGTCCAAAGTGTTGGCACAGCGCGTGGTTCGCACCGACGGGAAACAGGCGCCGTTCCATTTCATACTGCCGTTTAACCCAGCGGATGTTCAGCCAAATGCACGCATTCTGTTGAGCGCAGCTATTACGGTTAATGGCAAGCTGGCCTTTGTCACGGAAGAAGTGAAACCGGTCGTGAATCAGGGCGGCACCAAAGCCGATCTGGTGTTAGTGCCCGTGCCTTCTGTACCGATGAAGACTCAGCCTGGCGCCGTCACCACTGTGCCACCGACATCGCCCACGCAGGTTACGCCGTCCGCCGCCGTGCCGGCACCGACAACGATGTAAGGCTCTGAGGCAGGGCGGCGCGCTGTGCCGCCCTGCAGTATTAAAACTGCCAGCGAAACTTGGCCAGATCGATCTGACCTGCCTCTGTAACTTCCACGCCTTCCGCTTCCAGCGCTTCACGCTGACGAAAAAAACGTTCGCCCTGGAGCGAAAGCGTACCGTGACGGTTAATCACCCGATGCCAGGGAAGCGTACTGCCTTCCGGTAAGCGGCTCAGAACGCCGCCCACCTGGCGCGCCGCACGGGGTGAGCCTGCCAGTAATGCCACATCGCCATAGGTGGTAACCTTGCCGGGCGGAATGGCGGCCACAATTTGCCAGATACGTTGTTTAAAGCCGTCAGTGGTTGAGTCCATAGGCTTACCTGCCAGTAAAAGAACCATAATGCTAACATAAAGGGGGTAATTTACAGGGATCGTACAAGAAACCAACGGTCATCCGTGCCAGGCTTGCAATTGCCATAGGCTTCCCCGATAATGCCTGCGCTCTCGATATGAGGGCTTGTCAATGGGGGCCCTGTTGGTTCTCCCGCAATGCTAGCTTGTGAACTCGGTCAGGTCCGGAAGGAAGCAGCCGCAGCAGGTGACGCGTGTGCCGGGATGTAGCTGGCAGGGCCCCCACCCATTTCTGCATAAGTAATTGATCATTAACAGAAATAGTACTGACAGCCTCCCGCCAAAACCTTAGTGGTACAAAAATTGTGTATCACCTTAGGGCTGCACAATGCCTCTTATGCTCTCCCGTCACGGTATTTGGTACTACCGAAAAGTTAATCTCATGCCATGCGGTAAACGCCGTGAGTTTCGTCGTTCGTTAGGCACTCGTTCTAAAACTGAAGCATTGAAACGTGTTGAACGTTTTGCAGATCGTCAGTGGACGGTGGTTGATACTCCCGTAGTAACCTCACCATCACAAATTGTTGCACCGGCGTCTCTTGGCTTTGATGAGTTAAAATATCAATCTGAACAGTATGTTACTTTCAAAAGTAAAGAAGTTGGGGAAAGAGAAACAGCATCAATACGACGCTGCTTGAACAGCTACTTCAAGTTTACCAACCAACCTGCAAGCAAAAGCCAAGCAGCAGCGTTTATTGCTGGGCTGGACATGGCGATCCCAACAAAAAACAAGTACGTGAAGAAGTTGGGTGCGTTCTTTCGGTGGCTTAGTAGTCGGGTTGACCATGAGGTGAAGAACCCCTTTGATGGATTAATGCAGAAGGATAAGGAACCAGCAGCAAGTAAACGAGAAAGTTACAGTACTAGCCAAATTAATCGACTCGTTACTTCTCTCCAGCAAGTTCCTGAATGGAAGCGGTGGATCATATTGCTTGGTCGTTTTACGGGGATGCGAGCAAATGAGATTTGCCAGCTATATCATGGCGATATAAAGCAGGTTGACGGTATCTGGTGTGCAGTCGTTGATGATTCCCAAGAAGGGCAGTCAGTTAAAACAGAAAACAGCAAACGCAGAGTGCCGTTACATCACGAACTTATAGCCCAGGGGTTTCTGGAGTACGTAGATAGGAATAAAAATCGCCTTTTTCCACAACTGACATTTTATAAAGGTTCATACAGCCATTATTTTACCCGTTGGTTTAGTCGGTTCCGTAAGAAAATTGCCGTGCCAGAATTTCATTCGCTAAGACATTATGTCGCCACAGTCTTTAAGAATGCTGGTGTAGCGGAGCAGTTTGCAGGGGCGTTTTTAGGCCATGCAAATAATTCAATTACATATAATCGCTATGGTAAATCAGTTCGGCTGGTAGAGATTTATGGCTTACTTGAGTATCTTGATGATTGATTATCAATGAAATTTACTTTTTAATGAATGCATATACAGTGTTTAAATTGGTACATAATGAAAAGTTTAAGTCATAGCCAGGTTAAGTTACTTGAGAAGTTTAAACGCGAACTTGATAATGATGAGTTGGCTGAACTTCTTGTCAGATATAAGGATTATGAAGCGAAAACTTCATTTGCGGAAATAAGAGTCATTGCTTATGTGGCATCTTATTTTAAACAGTTAACCTTTTCAACCGATTCAATTAATAATAAAAAACTAACTCATGTCTACGGGCAGTATAAAAATGGAGAATATATCATAGTTTTTGATTTACAATATAAAATTCAAAAACCTAAGGGGGCCCCTTACTCTGTGGATGTCCTGCTGAAGATGTTAGATAATAAGGACAGAAGTCATGAGTTTATAAAGATTGCATTAGAGTATGATGGTGATGATAGTCATTATAAAGAGTCAGGAATAAAAAAGTCATATAAAAGAGATTTATATGTTCTTGCGGAAACTGGTATATCCACAATTCGTCTAAGCCCTGAGATGGTGAAAGAGGATCCTGAACTTAGAGATCTGGTAAAAAATTTAAAAAAAATCTTCACAAGAAAAATCGATGATTCCATTAAAGAATTTCATTACCATAACAGAAAGCAAGCTTTAATAACCTCTGCCAATATACTCTCAACTAAAATGAATAAAGCACAAACTAATACAAGTGCTAGGTTTATTCAGTGTCATATATGTGAGGGGCAAGGTTACATGGGGAATGATTATTGTCAACCATGTAAAGGAATGACGGTTTTATTAAAAGAAGATGTTCATCTTTATAATATCGATGACTATTTATTATATCCATGTCCTGATTGTATTAATGTCTTTAATTATAATTTAAAAGCTAGGTGTATAATGTGCAGTGGAGCGGGTGAAATATCGAGAGATAAAGCTATTGAAATTGCAAGGAAACGAAATGAAAATTAAATATATTAATTTAAGAAACATAACATTATTAGTTAACTAACAGCGTTAACTTTTCGGTAGTACCAAATACCGTGACGGGAGAGCATAAGAGGCATTGTGCAGCCCTAAGGTGATACACAATTTTTGTACCACTAAGGTTTTGGCGGGAGGCTGTCAGTACTATTTCTGTTAATGATCAATTACTTATGCAGAAATGGGTGGGGGCCCTGCCATCAGCCATTAGTACTAAATTGTGTTGGTTAATCAATTGGTTATAGTGGTAGTGCTACAACAGTACTGTACCACTCTCGATAGTACCGTCCAGCACAAAATCTTGCAAGGGAACGTGTTTCAATAGATTTGTTATTATGTTTATTGATTTTCCTTTTTTATATCCTGCCTGACCGCAAGGTCGCATAAATTTATGCACCACTTAGAAAGTACATGAATACTTCTAAAACAATTTACGAATGTATCAGTAAGTAAGTACAAAGATATTCGCTAAATCATCTAATAATGTACCATTTAAAAAGTACAAAGATAGTGCCTAAATGGTATATGATTTTTTGACTCGAATAGTAATGATATTGTCAAGAAAAAGTTGCAACTATTCCTTGATTGGGGCAATTTTGCCCGTTAACATATAGCCAATCGAACATAAATAGCAGCCGTAGGAGGTTAACCATGAGATGAGTTTTAATTTAGAGGAGTGACAAAATGTCAAAGAAAAACGGTAAAATACAAACCAAAAATAAAATCAGGACTAATAGGAAGTCATTGAACAAATCAGTACGAAAGAAAGAAAAGGTTAATTTCATTCAACTAACATTCTCTCAGTACGAGAATATCCTACTAAGTGATATGACAAGTGCAAGGATCTGTAATTTACTTAAAGTTAATTGCGGGCAAGATTTCATTAGCAATCTACGAAAAAATAAAGTGCCAGAGTATAGTGAATGGTTCAAGAAGGTACGTGGAGTATAACCCCACCAATTTTCTTCTGAAATAAAAAAGCCTGAGTATTAGGAATACATCAGGCCAATATTAATTAACATCTTCCATAGGGGTATTTATCATGGCAAAAAAAGAAAGGATTTATGACAATAAAAAGTTAGAAGAAGCACTAAAACGTGTTACTTACAGTGGCCTAACATCAGAAGCAACTCTAATAATTAACCAGACGATTCAAGAGTGTAAATCATTGGGAAAGTACAAGTTACCTGTCAAAGACGTGTTCTACATTGTACGAAACGCGACAGAACTTTCAAAGGCACAGGTTAAACATTACCTAGCCCTAACTCGTATGGATCAGTCAAAGAACTTCGCAGCAAGTGAATCATCTATCGAGAAGTACAAATTAGCTTGTACCGCCGTTGCTAAAGCACTGGATAAGTTTGTGGACGAGGGAGGTATGCTATGTGGACTAAAGAAAGCATTACCTGGCAAGCCATTGACCGATGAACAGCAGAACGCAGTACAGGAATTATTGGACAGTAAAGCCTCAGCGAAAAATCTAATTGCATATCTACGCACAATTGCTTAACCGTAACTATAACCGTAACAAAAAACTTAAAAATACGGTTATTGTAGCTACTGGTGAATGGTTATGCAGATAAAGGCTGGTAAATCAACGCATTATGCATTTCCTTTCCAATGGAATGAATAACCGTAACTTAATATGATATTACCTTTACCTGATATTTTAAATGTAATTGTCTTACTGATATTCAGTCTCTAAAGAGCCTAACTCGCTTTGCTCGTCAGTCTCTATAAAAACAAATATTAGATCGTAACTTTGCGTTTTTCTCGTCAGTACTCGAAAGAAAGCCAAAGCCCTTACTCGCTCTCGCTCAGACAGATAACAGTACTGACAAATGAACTACTCAAAATTTTTTTGGGTCGGCCTGTGGCCTAAAGTCTTCGTGAGTAACTACGCGGTCGTAAACTCCCTTGTCGGGGTGTTCGGCTGTTAAAGCCTCACAAAATTACTTTCTAAGTACTGGCAAAATAATTGATCAAAGTATTAGTGAGTCGCCCACACAGTCCCACCTGCTAACCGTGTATCGTCCGAACTGAGATTGTTGCATACGATTTACATGATCGTTCATTGCAAGTAGATATATTAATTTGAACTACAGAAGCAGTCTTAGCTTTCTAACTAAGCTGTAAGGTTGCTTATCTGTCACATGAACAATTAAAGGCATTTGGAGTAGTATTAGCAGTACATTCTGTTTAGGGATATTGATTAATATGTACAATTCAGGCAAGGAATATGAAGAACTAGTACGAGATATTCAGCGGTCACTTATTGCAGCCGAGAACATACCAAGCTTAAGTAACATTAATATTGAGAAAAATAAAAAGATAAAAGATCGTTCGGGTATTGAAAGGGAATTTGATATCTATTGGGAATTTGAGTTAGGAGGGGGTATCTATAGATCAGTGATAGAATATAAAGATTATTCAACACCAGTTTCTATTGAAAAAATTGATGCGTATATTGGTAAAACTTCGGATATCCCAGGTCTTAAGCTAATTTATGCAACACGGACAGGTTATCAGAGTGGTGCAAAGATAAAAGCTGAACAGCACAATATACAGTTGCTTGTTATACGTGGTCAGCAAGAGTCCGATTGGATTACTGAAGATGGTCAGCCATTGTTAAAAACAATTCATATGAATATAATTGCACGGACATTACCAGAAATTGTAAACTTTAATGTAAAAGTAGATGGTGCATGGTTTAAATCTCAGAATGACTATACAGAAGATGATTTCCAGGATGTTTAAAGGAAAAATGAATAATGAGGTTTTCATCAATGATATACAAAATAGCATTAAATATACCATTCATGATATACCTAGTAGGATTTTTAGTTCGAGTGAAGATCTGAAATATGGCCCAGGTGAATATTTAGAAAAATTCAATGATGGTTGGCTAGAGGATTCAGATAGTAAGGTACGATTTAAAATTACAGAATACCATTGCGATTACGATTATCGGGAACCTATAGCTAGTACATCCATTATAGATTTTTCAGAACAAATTAAAGCTATAGTCGAGGATTTTCAATCGGGGAAGAAAAAATTGGTTATGAATGATGGTAGTGTTAAATAGTGTTGGAATAAGATACTTTTAATACTTCACCATTAGAGAACCAAAAGATGAGTACTTTAATGAAGCCATTGTAAATCCGTATATTGAAGTATTAATTATAGTGGTGAAGATTCTCCACCGCTTGTTGAACGATGTGAACTCTAATTAGAGAAATGGAAAAGATTATTCATGTCCTTTTTAAGTGTTTCATGTGTGTTAATTAAACCTTTAAAAGTGTCAACTAATACTTTTCCATAGTTCATGTTGTAATGATATCGCTCAGATATATCATTTATATCAAAATTTATTGTTTCCTTTAAAGTGCTCAGAGCCATTTGATTGCTGATAAAATAATTTTCAAAAATGGTTGCATCCTTTGGTGATACCTTCCAAAAAGTAAGCGATTGCAACTCATTTTTTAATGAAGTTAGCTTTATTTGTAGTTGATCGATAACTTCTTTTTCTGTCCTCACTAAGTAAGCGAAGTCTTTTGGCTCAAAATCAGGATCTGTATTGTTGAGATTGCGTACATTTTCATATGTTTTCAACATTTCTAACGAAAAAATATCGCAGTTAGTCCAGAACTTAGTAACTTGATTTAATGCATTTTCCTTTATTTTAGTTTGAAACCAATTTTTAGCGTTCCATGCTGCATAAAGGGCTGCCCCTGCCATAATTAGATTGGCGATAGAACTAACCCAATCACTAACAGATCCCCATTCTAATTGGCTACCTCCATGAAAAAGTACTTTAACCAACACCAATATTGCTACCCATAGAAGTACGATAACTGTGGATGCAAGAATTCTGTTTGTGATTTTAATATTCACATGAAGTACTCGAAACTCAACCAATAATGATGGATGTTAACATTTGGGAAAGTGAATCGTAAATATTAATTTTCTGTACCCTTCAATGCTGCTTAAACTTAGGTTTAGTTATACTTATGGTGTTGATAATGATCACAAATTATATGAGAAAATCGCTCGTTCTCCTGAGATCCGGATAACATAAGGCATTACATATCAGCATCATACAACAAAGGATTAGAAATGAACCGGAAGCAATTCATCAAGTCACATGGGGCTACTTGCAGTAACTGGACGTGGAGTTGGTCATTTGTTAACCATGAAAAGAGGATGGTCATCTTTGGGTCATGGGATGTTGAGAGTGAGCATGAGCGATCTGTAATACTCCGTGAGAAATGGGAATACAACTCAAACAATAAAAGACAGCCGGGTTATACACAGGCACTGGAGCACATCCGTTTAGCCCATGAGGGCTATGGATTGTACACCTTCAACATGGTTTTCTCTGAGCACCCAGATAACCCTGAAGTCGCAGTCATCAAGGATTTTGAACGTAAGCTACACAAACGTTATCTCCGGAAAGAAGGGGATGTATGGTACGCAGATTTCATGCCGAATCCATTCCCTGATGAAATCCCTTCTGGAGAGAGATTTGTTGAAGGAGCTAAGACGCAGGTAACAGTAAACTACTACGAGCGAGATCCTAAAGCCCGTCATGCTTGTATTCAACATCACGGTACTAACTGTAAATGCTGTGGCTTCGATTTTGAGAAGGTCTATGGTACACATGGCCGTGGGTTCATTCATGTACATCACATCAAGCCGCTTCATACGATTGGGGAAAACTATGTGGTCAACCCCGTAACAGATATGATCCCATTATGTCCAAACTGCCATGCAATGGTACATCGTGGAAGCGAAGTACTTCCAATTGCAGACTTGAAAAAGAAAATGACATTCTGGAGCGAGTAAATGGATTTATCACAATTGAGTAACGTCGAATTGATGCAACTGAATCAGTTGACGCTTGATGAGTTAGAACGACGAGAGGTTATCAGAACCAGAAACAATCCTATCAGTGAGTACACTGAATGGCTGGTTGCGGATAAGATGCAAATGGTACTAGCTGCACCTAGTACTAAAGGGTATGACGCTACAACAACGGATGATCGAAAAATTCAAATTAAGTCTCGTAAGAATAATTTAAAAAACAAATCATTAATTCTTGGAATTATCAGAAATTATGATCTGAACCAGTTCGATGAACTCATTGCCGTAATATACAACCATGATTTCTCAATTCGTTATGCTATATCCATACCACATGAATTAGTAAAGGAATATGGTTTTTATAATGAGCACCAGAATGGTTACACTCTCAGAATCAGCAATCTATTACTTAATGATCCACGCGTAACAGACATAATAGAATTTATAGATCCAGACACTGAACGTTCAAAGGAAGAGATCACGGTAAAGCTAGCTTCAAACACTATCCGGGATGTAAAGACAATAGGAATGCAAACATTCGTTGAGTACTATCAATATGTTGAAGGTGATATGGACACAACCGATCTTGTTGAAAGGATGGTAACTGACCATCCAGACTGGAAGGAAAGTACTGCAAGAACAAAGGCATCTTCAATGCGAAGAGTATTCAAGAATGGCGACAACGTTGAAGCACTAAAAATCATCTATAAGTCGAATCACCCAGCAATAACGGATGAGATTAAGAGTAAACTGATAACGCTTTGGGATAAATGAGCCAAGTTTGGGTTATATTTTTGACGCAAAAAGATATAATTTTAGTACTTACACCTTTCGCATTTGGGTAGGTTTGTTTGGGTGATTGGTGGAAGTACTGAAAACGGCAGTTCTTCTGTCCACAAAACCAACCATCTTCATGAGGCCTGGCAATTCATCTTCCCTCGCCAGATAAGCTAACCCTTCCAGTACTGACCAGAGCGAAGCGACTCCGATCC
Source organism: Pantoea sp. PNA 14-12 (assembly GCF_004364735.1). Taxonomy (NCBI): domain Bacteria; kingdom Pseudomonadati; phylum Pseudomonadota; class Gammaproteobacteria; order Enterobacterales; family Erwiniaceae; genus Pantoea; species Pantoea sp. PNA 14-12. The sequence goes on from NZ_SOAJ01000001.1 coordinate 184,352, forward strand.
GATTTATCCCCCTCCATGATGGTGTTCCCGACAAAATGCACATGAAGCCCCCCCTGAAAGCGATTTTAGCCAAAGGCAGAAAAATCCCAAGCCATAAGCGATAAAGCGACCTTAGCGGTTTTCTGAGGGTGTTTAAACGGCAGACCCAAACCATACTTCTGGTGTTTCCGAAGTACTGACCAACGTCTGATCGTTTTTACCTATTGATTTGCCTTCAATTAATAGATTTTGATAGATTTAATCGATCGAAAGTTGAATATTGATCGTTTTAATCGATCAATATGTTGCGAAGTGATACTATGATTGCCTTTGATACACAACCTTTGAGGGATTTTATGGTCGGGCTTGTCGTTTTCATCATTTGTGTGATCCTTGCAGTACTTACTTTCAGGAAAGTTTCAAACCATTCTAGAAATAAAGGTCGGGGAAAGTTCCGTACTTTGATTACGTCGTTAGGCATGAGTTTTATTGTCTTTGTCGTTTCGGTAGGCATCGGTTCCGAGATTGTTTCACAAGATAAAAGTACTGATGCAAAGGCTTCAACGTTTGCCAGTACTGAAAAGGCCAAAACCAATGTTTATAAATGCGATAAGTTCGATGCAATAATACAAACTCGACAGGGAACAAAAAGCGATTCAGGTTACTATTCAGATAAAGGAATTTTAATTTATTATACTATATCCGATAATGAATTAATCAGTCGAATGCCAATTCCCGGCGATAAAGATAGTGTGTATACTGCTAAATTCAACAAGATTGCAGCAGATGGTTCAAGGAAGTATGGAAATGCGGCAAGTAATTATTTTGTATCAGTACTAAATGATAGCACTATAAAAGTAATTGATGTTGAATTTAACCATAATGCAACGATTACACAAATTTGTTCTAAACAATGATTTTATTCAAGGGAAAGAATAGATGAAAAGAGCATTATCGGTACTATTGGCGATAGCTCCATTAACCACAATCGCGGCTACTATTCCTGACGGGAAAACAGAAAAGCCGTTCGTAATTGATGGTGAAGTTATTTGTCTGAAAGGAATTCAGAAGCAAATCACCCCCTATCTCAGTTCATTTGAAGAAGAAAGCGGGGTTAAGTACAAATATGTTGTTAAATCTGGTCTATCGTACAAGGACACTGTAGGGCTACGGTTGCAGATCAACCGCGTGGATTCGGGGTTGGATGTGCATGTAGCCGATCTTGATTACTACTGGCTACAGGAGCGGGGTAGTATGTGTCAGCCAGCGTATATGGTACTTGAGCGTTCTCAATGAGCACGGTGCTAAAAAAGGTCGCGAAAGCGGCCTTTTTTTGGTTATTGGAAGAATCTCGATTTGGTTAATGTTACTGGTCTTAACCTGTTAAATAATCAACCCCCAGCTCTATCATTACAGAACTAGAAAGTTTAAGGGATTACATATACATATTAAAAGTGCAGTGTTTTTTTTCCGGATTAGTTTGTAGCTGAACTGCTTGGTGTAATCAAACATCAGTATATTAAAACTCAGGATCACTAGAGATGATTACTCAAGATGTTGCACAACCTGTAATGAGCACAGATCACAAGCTGCTAGGAGTGGAAGTACTGACTAGATTTCAGACAGATGGGCTAAACTTGCTCAGGTCAACATCTGCTGAAATAATGCAGGGTTGGACTATCCACGAAAGACGAGTCTATCTTATTGATATAAGATATTTTATTACTAATGAAGGAGGGTTTTTCATTGATAATAAACTCTTTTGCTCTATCAATATCTATTTCAGTACTGTATTGTTTTTGAAACATGATGCTTACGTTCATACTTTAATAAAATCAATATCACATGTTAACTTTTTATTCAGAGGATAGTGAAAAAATTAGGGGATGGAAATCCATCTTGAATTGAAATCACTTTCATATAGTAATAATGCTTTTTTACTTAACCATCTAAGCGTTGAGGGGGATATGTGAAAATTGGTGCTAGTACATTTTTTGAACGAGGCGTAACATTTAAAACTTATAATAATAATAAGGGAGCGTGCTCCCTTTTTATTACCAAGATGGCATTTTGAACAGTAAGCCACTATCACCGTTATCATGTAATTTAAGAACGATTTCCTCGTCATTAAATGAAAAGCCTTCAGGTAGATCTGAATCAATTACAGTAAGAATGTATTGGGTGCCATATAAAAGAGGTATTAAACGTACATATTTTAAAAACTCAATTTTTTTACGGCTATCGAGTGTTTCTAAGCCGCCGTCATGGTAGATAAAGCGAATGAAATTTTTATTAGAATATGCAAGATTAACAGCTAAATCATATCCCATACAAAGAATTTTTTTGTAGCTACAACCATCAGACTCGCTAGTAAAGTTGAAGTCTCCATTAACAAAGCCAGCATGAAATACAAGATTGCCCTCACTGTTTTGCTCTGTCGATATGCGGCCATCTTTATCAAGAACAAGTTTAACGAAGTTGGCGAAATTCTCCTTGATACAATTGTAAATTGAGGTTTCTGAATGTATTACAGATTCGCGATTTAATCTTATTTTTTCAATGACTTCATTCTTTTTATTACTCAATGATCTAGACTCGCTCTTTTTAATTTTTATTTGCTCACTGATTTCTAATTTTCTACGAATAGAATGAATCTCGGAGTTAATAATTACCAAGCGAGTTGAGACTTCTTTGTATTTTTCAAATGTATTTGTGCTAGTTAAGAATGAAACGCGTTTAGATTTTTGAGTGTTTAGTTCTGTCAGGCGTGAAGAAATTTCAATTAATTGCTGCTCTAAATCGAGAGTTTGTTGTTTAACAAAACCAGTTCGTTCGACTGTTATTTTCCTATTGAATTCAACAAGTTGCTCGTAAGACTTCTTGATTTGCTCACCGAACATTATTCCAGCCTCATTGAAAAGCTGTTCAGTTTTACTCAAGTTGAACGTTGTTGGTTGTTTTGATTCTGCTCTGCGTAATTTTTTTAAATTGGTGGTGAGGTAGTAGCGAATACGGTTAAGTTCTTCTATCTCACTATCAATGTTTTCTGACAATTCTTCTACAGCTTTTGTATCTGACTCATCGAAATTAAATGAATCGAGTTGTTCATTGATTGCCTGTGCATCTTGAAGTTTAAGAGCTAAAGCATCTTTGAGCATCTCTTCTTCGTCACCTTGGTATAATCCAATTTCTTTCTGCAACTCATCTAATTTCTCAGCGATTTTATCTATGCAATTTTTTAACTCATAGTTTTTTATAAGATTTTCAGCATCAAATCCAAGTAAATGGCCAATGTATGGTTTCCAAGATATATGCTTTTGACCAAATTTTTTTAATTGAAAGATATCATTAAAATCGTCTTGACGTCTTAGAGCATAGCTAATAGCCATGCGATAGTCCCATGGGGAAATAGAAGTAAGATTAAGTATACTATCGAGTAGCAATTTTGCTTTGTCGAAAGTTAATTTTTTATAATCCCATTCAGCATCAGATAAATGAGTGAAGTTTTGATCATTATAATCATGACGTTTTATGTATATTTTTGTGTTATCTGAAACTGATCGACGTATTGTTATATATTTTCCATCATTGAGTTTAACTTCAAAATAGAATACGAATTCAGAAAATCGCTCAAAATGCTTAAATAAAAACATTTCTTTGGTTCTTTTTTTTAAAAAACCGAAATCGATAAGATCAGCTAACTTGCTTTTACCTAAGTTATGAGAGTCCTTATCTTTGTCATTATGGAGTTGAATTTCTCCTAAGATGACATTAAAGCCGTCATTGAATTTAATTGGCTCAAAAATTTTAGGTATATTAGAATAAATTTTTGAAATTTTCATGAGCCGGTATACTCTATGAGGTCATTTTTAGGATGATACTCAACTAAGCCAAGAATAAATAAAAGCTCTAGCGACGGCTCTAGCAGAGCAACCGCATTTTTGTTGTTTTCCATCAATGCTAATCTCAATTCTGTAATCTTCTCAAATTGATTTTTCTTAAGTTCTTTGAGCAAGAATGTTGACGTAGCCATTATAGTCAAGTCTGGGTCTGCATTTTTATTTGGTTTAAGTAACATTGTTTTCACCAATATCACATTTGTAATACATGTAATAAATCATGGTTCGTGTAAGTATTTTATTTCGTTTACAGTCATTATCTCTATTAATTATTAGCTCTATTGTATTTTCAATGACTTGATCAAACAGATGATTATCATGTTTATATATACAGATTTTTGCATGTAGTTCTTCTGCCGTCTCAACATATTTTTGTTGATACTCTTCATTCTCCGGCATTGACAGAAAATCTTCGATTTCATAAAAATCCCCCATCTTTTTTAGGATAGCCTGTGCATAGCTATTGGTGAGGTTATTAAGTTCATTTTTATTTTCGAAATCAGTACGCTGAAGGTTTGGCTCAATATTCTTTTTCTTTATATCAGGTAAGGCATCTTTGATAGAGATAATAATGTCAGCTAGATCATCTGGTTGAATGTTCAAAGGAACATCATATGGATTCAAATCGACTGCATCTGCAATATGTGGAAATCGTTTGAAGTAATTCCCCATAGCCTCTATACCCATCAATCCAATACTTTCTTTAGCTAGTCCAGTTTCATCACACAGATAATTTTTGATTTTTTCGTTGGCATTTGCAGGTAGTTTTCGATTAGAAAAAATTATGTAATTGTTTATGCCATCATTATGAATTAGCTTTTTGATCTTCTTTGCTTCGACTGTAATAGTTGCCGATTCAGATTCGGGATTAAAAAAGTCAGGATCATTGAATTTATTATTATAACTGATGGTATGTTTTGCTTGGATAATAGTAAGTCCATCCCAAGGTCGATTCATAGATGGATACAATTGAGCTAAACCTTCAAATCGTGAGTCGCGTCCACCGTCAGGACCATCCGAAAATGTTTCGGCCCCCATTCCAAAGAGTTCATAGCATAGAAGAATGACAAGATGTTCAAACTGTGTTGGAGAAAGGTCTGAATAGTTATAGTTCATCTTTTAATGTCCGTATCATTATGAATTAATTCTCCTATTGGCTCATGTGTATATCAACAAAAACTTCATTCAACAAGGGGGGTGTACAAATAAAAAGCTTATTTTGGTCGAAAAGCACACAAAAAAATGACTGTTAAAAGTAGCTGGTGATTAGGCTTTCCAGTGAAACTAAGCATTCATTCTCATCACTAAACGGATTGTAAGGCTGATCCCTTAGTAAAACTGACCAGTTCTGAAGTGAGGTGAAGTCGAGCTTGGGATTCCTCCCACATTGCTTACTAGCAGTTGTATTAAATATTCAGGTCATGCCATAGACATCCTCTGAGCAATGGTACTCTTTATGTATACCTCAAGCAGACCTGCATGAATCTTCATTTAAATTGGTTCATTAAATATATTTTACAACTTAAAACAGACTGAATATAATGAACCATATAAAACAGACTAATGGTGATCATCATGCGTGTATGGGCATATCTAAGAGCATCGACGAAAGAACAAGATGCTGATAGGGCATTGAACGAGTTAGAGGCATTTGCTCATTTACATGATCTGAAAGTATCAAAGTATTTTAAAGAAAATGAATCTGGTGCAAGCTTACAGCGGCCAGAATTGTTTTTTCTCTTAGAAATTGCAGAACGCGGCGACATTCTCCTTTGCGAACAGATAGATCGCATAAGCAGACTTACTTCAGAGGACTGGAAAACCCTAAGAGCACTCATCGAAGCCAAGGGGATAAGGGTTGTGTCGTTAGATTTACCTACGAGCCATCAGCTTTTGCATGTTCAGGATGAGTTTACCGCTCGTATGTTTGAAGCTATGAATTCTATGATGCTCGATATGTTGGCGGCAATTAGCCGCAAGGATTATGAAGATCGCCGCAGACGACAAAAGCAGGGGATTGAAAAGGCCAAAAGTGAGAAAAAGTATCGTGGTCGTCCAGTAGATGAAAACTTGCATCATAAAGTACAAGAACTACTGTCTGACGGTAAAAGCTGGAGCAAAATTCAGGCTTTGATTGGTTGCTCAAGAGCCACGATCGCAAAAGTGGCTAAAAATTCATCTCTTACTGAAGGGTAGACGTGAATAAAGGGCAGAGGCTGTCAGAACTACTAAGGTTGTGAACGGATATAGCAGCATAGGGTTTAGGAAGGAGATTTACAGTTTCATAGGGAAAGAATCCTTTTGATATCTATGCAGGTTTTTGTGATAAGAATCAAAGCGAAACGCAATATATAGTATTGAATGGTTATTGATGAAACTATATGTTGATATTTCCATGGAAATCGAGGGTTCGATTATGGGTAAAGATCAGCATGTTGTTCCTCATGATGGAGGTTGGGCCGTTAAGGGAGCTGGAAACAGTAAGGCGACTTCAGTTCATTCAACAAAGCAATCTGCAGTGGATGCTGCAAGAGCGATTGCTACGAATCAAAAGAGTGAGCTTGTGATCCATAACAAGCATGGCAAGATCGCGAACAAAGATTCGCATGGTAACGATCCTTATCCGCCGAAAGATAAGAAGTAGGCGAAGAAGGGGGCCTTCATTGCCCCCTTTACATCTTATCTAAAAAGGGTCATGCAAGTGTAACGCCGCTTCGTTTGATACCTTAACCCATATCTCATTCGATGCCGTTAAAAATGTTAAATTTTTAATAAATTAGCTTGCTATCTATACCAAACAGTTATGGTATTTTTGGGTAGATATTATCTGGTCAGGAAATCTTGATGATAAACAAACTTTGCTATGAGTTTTTCCGGGAGTTTGCACGCTATGAGTACTGTCTCAAAGCTGCCGGATTTTTATGCGATAAAAGAGTTGCTCAAGTAAATTGGGATAGATATGCCATGGAGGTTACTCCTGTGTTTGATTCGCCGGAAGACACTGCTCTTAAAGCTGCAATCGAATATTTCTTAGAATTTCCGCCTAAAAAACAGATTGTTAAAGACGGCATGCTTGCATGGGATAACACTCCTCTTGAAGAAAAAATCATAGCTAAAAAAATTTTAATCCTTATCCGTCGTGTTAGGAACAATCTCTTTCATGGTGGTAAATTCAATGGCGAATGGTTTGAACCAGAACGTAGTGAGGTACTAATGCGACATGGGCTTACTATCATGGAAGCTTGCAGAAAAAGTCATCCCACGGTGGATGAAGCATACACTGGTATCGTACCTTAACGATACTTTGCCCACGCAATCTACGCTTTCACTTTCTCCAACAATTAGAGTTCACTACTCACATATCTAAACAACATTGCAAACTTTAACGCTCCCTGGCTTTCATCACACTTAGTCGACGCTTACTCTTTTTTACAAAATTATTCCTCCTGAGTTTACACAAGAACGTTAACTTGCAAGATTTTGTGCTGGACGGTACTATCGAGAGTGGTACAGTACTGTTGTAGCACTACCACTATAACCAATTGATTAACCAACACAATTTAGTACTAATGGCTGATGGCAGGGCCTCCACCATTTTGTCTCCACCCGATTCCTCTTTTGTCACTCGCTTTATTTGACACGCCTCTTTCTTCGCAGGCAGGCAAAGCTCGCCTGGGCCGATCCATTGCCGGCAGGCGAGTCGAACAGAAACGGGCGGGTTAAATCAGATTAAACGTAACGCAAAAATTAACTTAGCGTACAAATTTCCATACTGACACGGGGACTTTGTCATACAGTTTGTTCATCGTCAGTTCAGCCAGGCGGTGATCGGCTGCGGAGTAAAATACGGCTAATTCATCATCGGACAATTCATACTTATTTTTCTCAATCACTCTTTCGAGCGTGTCAATTGACCGACAACGTCTCAGTCGCATCAAATAATCAGTTTTAGTCAGGGTTTTGTTCATAAATAAACCGTTCTCACGTCAGTACTATAATGAATGGCTTGGCTGTTGAAGATAAGCGCACTCTTCTTGAAACAGATTAAATAAACGTTTTGCTGAACGTTGCCAGCGCTGCAGATCCTGAGTGTTAACGCTATAGTTGCTAAATAGCATAAAAGTATCATCAAGATATTCATCGATTTGGGTAATCAGCGCTTCGTCTTCTGCATGCTTAATTTTGTAATTCATGGTGAAAGAGGCGATATGCTCTATCAAATCGTTCAGCTGTAAATTACCATCGGCAGTAGGGTCATTTACCCAGCCATGATGGCTGTCGGTTAATGTTGCCATACTGGCGTCAAACAAACTCTCACACACGTATTTAAGCTGGGCAATATCATGCCGTTTCGGTGAGTATTCGTCCATCTTTTTCCCCTCCGTAGCTAGCAAAGTTACCGCAATGCGGCCAGGTTCGGTGAAGCGGCCAGGAAGTGGTGGTTGGGCTTATAATTAACGGACTGCATTAAGGATAGTGTAAAATCATTAGTTCTGCTCACCTCCATTACTAAATATTACAATTCATCTCCGGGTGAGGGACGGTGATTCTCAATGGGCTCAAACACAAGCGCGGCAGGGCCGATATGAAAACTGACTTGTTCATTTTGCGTAATGGTTTCATTTAAATCCAGACAAGGATTAAATAAATTCCACTGGAAATCGTAAAGTAACTTAAATCTATTCGGTCCGGTCATCTGAACATCAATAACTTTTAAACTGTCTGGTACTAACTGAGCGTTTGCGGAATACCATTGCAAATCGCCAACCAGAGATTCTGTTATTTTGAGAATATTCCGTTCAATGATTGTAGCTAATTTTACGCAATCCGTTTCATTCTGCGCAACATCACATTCAATGCTTACTGACATAGCGTACTCATAATAAATGTCTTCAGACCCATCATTGATGTTCTTTTGTCGCTTTGCAAGTCCCCCTCTTCAGCAATATTGCGCTGTGATGCTCTCATTTAAGCAAGTGATTGATTCACTGCTGCTTCTTATTGGGCCTTATACGGGCAATTTGTGCCCTGGTTTATTTTTTGAAACACATTGCCGTGCCAGTGGGCGGACAACATCGGGTATGATGGTTGTTATGTTATAACATTTTTGGTGTAGTGATGAATCAAAGTGGACTGCTGATGTCACTCGGTGGACGGCTGTTGGTGGCATTGATGTTAATCGCCGTACTGGCGCTGGCGATGTGGTGGGGAATGCAGCCGTGATAACGTTCAGGCATTTGCAGGCAGGTTATCAGGGACGCGCGGTCACGCCCGTTGTGACAACAGAACTGGCGCAGGGCAGTATGACCGCCTTAATCGGTGCCAACGGCAGCGGTAAATCTACCCTGATAAAGACGATCGCCGGATTATTACCCCCGGTAAGCGGGCAGTGTGATGTGCGGATCTCGCGCCGTGAAGTGGGCTGGTTGCCGCAACGTAGCGAACTGGAAACGCGTTTCCCGCTCACCGTGTTTGAGCTGGTTTCTATTGGCTGCTGGCCGCGCTGTGGCTGGTTTGGCGGCATTAACCGGGCACTGCGCAATGAGATAAACGCCGCGCTGGATGCGGTGCAGATGCGTGATTATGCGGATGCTCAGCCCGCGACATTGTCTGGCGGCCAGCTACAGCGTGTCCTGTTTGCCCGGCTCATGCTGCAACGTAGTCGCTTGTGGCTGCTGGATGAGCCTTTTAACGGCATTGACAGCAAAACGGTGGCGTTACTGATGTCAATTCTGCAGCAGCAGCAGCAGGCGGGCACGACGCTGCTGGTCGTGTTGCATGACCGTCCGTTAGTTGAACGTTATTTTACGGATGTGCTGTCAATGGATGAGGGATCGCATCAGCGCAGTGCGGTTGCTATGACGCCGTTACGGAGCATTGCCCCGTGACGCTTATTCAACCTTTTATTGAATTCAGCTTTATGCGCAGGGCGCTGGTGGCCTGTATTGCCCTGGCATTCAGTGCCACCCCGCTGGGCGTCTTTCTCTCCTTACGGCGTATGAGCCTGATCGGTGATGCGTTATCCCATGCCGTACTGCCAGGTGCCGCCATTGGCTATTTAATCTCAGGCTTATCCCTTGTTGCGATGGGCGTGGGTGGGCTGATAGCGGGGCTGGCGGTGGCGTTATTGTCCGGTGCGGTCAGTCGTTATACGCCACTAAAAGAAGATGCGAGTTTTGCCGGCTTCTATCTGGGTTCGCTGGCGCTGGGCGTGACGTTAGTGTCACTGCGTGGCTCCAGCGTGGATCTGCTTCACGTCCTGTTCGGTTCATTGCTGGCGGTGGACAACCCGGCCCTGATCGTGGTGGGCAGCATCGCCGCGTTTACCCTCTTGATGCTGGCGGTGATCTATCGCCCTCTGGTTATTGACGCTTTTGATGCGGATTTTCTGCGTGCGCAAGGTAAATGGAGCGCACCGCTGGTGCACGGTATTTTCCTGACGCTGGTGGTGCTTAACCTGGTGGCGGGTTTTCAGGTGCTGGGCACGCTGATGTCGGTCGGGCTGATGATGTTGCCTGCCGCCAGCGCCCGATTCTGGAGCCGTCATCTGGTACTGATGCTGGGCGCGGCCATGTTGATGGCTGTCCTGTCGGCATTTACGGGGTTAGTCCTTTCCTGGCACTTTTCACTGCCGGCCGGACCGGCGGTGGTGTTGAGTGCCGCAATGTTGTTTTTTCTCTCCATCTTAACAGGGCCGTGCGGTGGCATTCTGCGCCGCCATTAATCAGAGGTAGCGATGAAGATATTACCCATTAGTCTGGCAATCGGTGCATTAGTCGTCAGCCCCTTCACCATGGCGAAAACGATCGATGCGGTGGCGAGTTTTACCGTGCTGGCCGATATCGTCAAACAAATTGGCGGCGATCATGTTCATGTTAAAAGCCTGGTCGGGCCCAATGGCGATCCCCATACTTTTGAACCGACGCCGCAGGACAGCGAAGCGCTGGCAAAAGCCGATGTGGTGTTTGTCAGCGGACTTGGTCTGGAGGGCTGGATGAACCGTCTGGTGACGGCCTCAGGTTATAAAGGGGAGCCCGTAGTGGCCTCGACAGGGATTGAAACCCGCACGATGGAAGAGGATGGCAAAACCATTACCGATCCCCATGCGTGGAACAGCATGTATAACGGCACCATTTATGCCAAAAACGTGATGAATGCGTTAATCAAGGCCGATCCCCAGGACGCTGAAGATATCCGTCAGCGCGGCGAAAAATATATTCAGCAACTGCAAAAGCTGGACGCCTGGGCCAAAACCTCTTTTGCCGCCATTCCGCAGCAAAAACGTAAGGTGCTGACCAGCCATGATGCTTTCGGTTACTTTGGGCAACGCTATGGCGTCACGTTCCTTGCGCCGGTTGGTTTCTCCACCGAAGCGGAAGCCAGCGCCAGCGATGTAGCCAGTTTGATCACCCAACTTAAGCAGGAGCATATCAAAACCTACTTTATGGAAAATCAGACCGATCCCCGTCTGGTGAAACAGATTGCCAGCGCGACAGGCGCGAAGCCGGGTGGTGAGCTTTATCCGGAAGCGCTGTCCACCGCGTCCGGACCGGCGCCGACCTATGAAGCCGCGTTTAAACACAACGTTGACGTGATGCTCAAGAGCATGCGCTAAGCATAAAAAAAGCCGGAATGGCTCGAAAGAGACAGTCCGGCTAAGGTTCACGACACATCAACGTTTTTTCTTTCTTCCCTGCACGGCTTTAAAGCGCGGATTCGTTTTGCAGATGACATAGATACGGCCTTTACGCCGAACGACTTTGCAATCCCGATGGCGACGCTTTGCGCAACGGAGTGAGCTGAGTACCTGCATGTTGCCCTCGCTTATTTCCGACCCAGAAAACGCCCAAAACGCTGATTAAAGCGCGCGGTACTGCCTTCTTTGGCAAAGTCTTTCTGCTTACCGGTGTAAAACACATGAGAGGCCGAGGAGACATCAAGCGTCACATACGGCAGGGTTTCACCTTCAAACTCAACGGTACGGTCGGTTTTGATTGTTGAACCGATTTTGAAAAAGACATCAGCCGAGGTGTCATGGAACACCACGGCACGATAGGAGGGATGAATATTCGCTTTCATACTTCTCACCAATGTAATGTTATAATATAACAATATTATGCGCCGTGGCCGATATGAATGCAACCCTGTAAAACCCAGGGGAAACAGCGGGGCGGCGATGGCGGGCAAACCGTGCAACGGATAGCACGCTGTCGCTGACTGAGAACAGGCGCAGGGCAGACCGTGCTTCAGGCAGACAGGAAAGAACAGATTTGCGCTGCCACAAAGACAAAGTGGCTTCAGACACGCTTGTCAGCCGCGTGACACGTCAGCGCAGTCTGACGAGAGGGTAAGAAGCCGGGCAGAGACAAGAGAAAGAAGCGGGTGTGAAATCAGCGTGAACCGGTTAAGACCGAAAAGAAGCAAAGTGACTCGTCAGGTCATCCGGGATCGCGCCGGACGTGACCAGCCTGAATGTAAAAGAGGGTGAGGAAGGCAGCGTTCACCCCGAGTGAACAGGAAGTTATCGCGATAATACAAGCCAGCGTCATCGTGGCAGCGGTTAATCCCTGCGGCTGTCAAAAAAGAGACGGCGTGAGGCATTAAAAAAGGCCGCTGATGCGGCCTTTAAGTTTACAGATTAATGCGAGTGGTCAGGATGATCGACGGGATGACCCTTTTCGATCTCGGCTTTGTTTTTACCAAAGCGACGACGCACCACCACAAAGAATACCGGTACGAAGAAGATGGCCAGCGCGGTCGCGGTCACCATCCCGCCCATGACGCCCGTACCGACCGCATTCTGTGCACCAGAGCCGGCACCGGTACTGATGGCCAGCGGCAGTACGCCCAGAATAAACGCCAGTGAGGTCATCAGGATAGGACGCAGACGCATACGGCAGGCTTCAAGCGTGGCTTCCACCAGCCCTTTGCCTTCTTTCTCCATCAGGTCCTTCGCAAATTCCACGATCAGGATGGCGTTCTTCGCCGAGAGGCCAATAGTGGTCAGTAACCCCACGACAAAGTAAACGTCATTGCTCAGTCCGCGCAAGGTCGTAAAGATCAATGCACCGACCACGCCCAGCGGAACCACCAGCATGACCGAGAACGGAATGGACCAGCTCTCATACAGGGCCGCGAGGCACAGGAACACGACGATCAGTGAAATGGCATACAAGGCAGGTGCCTGGTTACCCGACAGACGTTCCTGATAGGACATCCCGGTCCAGTCAAAGCCAATGCCCGACGGCAGTTTCGAAGCCAGTTCTTCCATCAGGTTCATGGCATCACCGGAGCTCTTGCCGGGGGCTGCCTGCCCAAGGATTTCCATAGACGGTAAACCGTTGTAACGTTCCAGACGCGGTGAACCATACTGCCAGCGTGCTGATGAGAAGGCAGAGAAGGGCACCATCTCGCCGTTGCTGTTTCGGACATACCACTTATTGATGTCGTCAGGCAGCATACGCGCATCAGCTTTACCCATCACGTAGACTTTCTTCACACGACCGCGGTCAATGAAGTCATTAACGTAAGAGCCGCCCCAGGATGCGCCCAGCGTGGTATTGATATCACTGAGTGAGACACCCAGTGCCTGGGCTTTCTCCTGATCGATATCCAGTTTGAACTGCGGCGTATCTTCCAGACCGTTGGGACGCACACCGACCAGCGTATCCGGATGTTGTGCGATCATGCCAAACAGCTGGTTACGCGCCTGCGTCAGCTTTTCATGCCCCAGGTTACCCTGATCGATAAGTTCAAAGTCAAAGCCGGTCGCGTTACCTAACTCGATAATGGCAGGCAGGTTAAACGCAAAGACCATACCGTCTTTAATTTGCGCCAGCGCTTGCATTGCACGTCCCTGGATCGCAGGCACTTTCATGTCGCTGCTGGTACGCTCATCCCACGGCTTGAGGCTGACGAAGGCAATACCGGTATTCTGTCCACGGCCCGCAAAGCCAAAGCCCGCAACGGTAAAAACAGATTTCACCGAGTCTTTTTCTTTCGTCAGGAAGTAATCAGAAACCTGATCCAGCACTTTCTGCGTGCGCTCCTGTGTGGCGCCGGCAGGGAGCTGAGCCTGAGCCAGTAACAGGCCCTGATCTTCTTCCGGCAGGAACGATGAAGGCAGACGCAGGAACAGAAACGCCATCCCCAGCACAATCAGCAGATAAAGCAGCAGATAGCGACCCGTACCGCGAACGATGTGACCTACGCTGTCAACATAGTGATGGGTACTCTTGTCGAACAGGCGGTTGAACCAGCCAAAGAAGCCTTTGGTGGCACCGTGATCGCCTTTTTTCACCGGCTTGAGCATAGTGGCGCAGAGTGCGGGCGTCAGAATCAACGCAACCAGTACTGACAGCGCCATGGCCGACACGATAGTGATGGAGAACTGACGATAAATCACGCCGGTCGATCCACCAAAGAAAGCCATGGGAATAAAGACCGCTGACAGCACCAGGGCAATACCGACCAGCGCGCCCTGAATCTGCTCCATTGAGCGCTTGGTCGCTTCTTTCGGTGGCAGTCCTTCCTCCACCATGACGCGCTCGACGTTCTCGACCACCACGATGGCGTCATCCACCAACAGGCCGATGGCCAGCACCATCCCGAACATCGTCAGGGTGTTTATCGAGTAACCAAAGGCGCCGATAATGGCGAAGGTCCCCAGCAACACAACCGGCACGGCAATAGTCGGAATCAGCGTGGCTCGGAAGTTTTGCAGGAACAGATACATCACCAGGAACACCAACAGAATCGCTTCCATCAGTGTTTTCACCACTTCGAAAATAGAAATTTTAACGAACGGTGTGGTGTCGTAAGGATAAACGACCTTCATTCCCGCCGGGAACGTTGGCTGCAGCTTAGCCAGCTCGGCTTTAACGGCTTCGGCGGTATTCAGGGCGTTAGCGCCGGTCGCCAGTTTGATACCGATACCGGACGCAGGCTTGCCGTTATAGCGCGCAATGATCTCGTAGTTTTCACCACCCAGTTCGATCTGTGCCACATCGCGCAGACGCACCTGAGAGCCATCGTTATTCACTTTCAGCAGAATGTTGCCGAACTCTTTGGTGGAGGTCAGACGCGTTTGCGCAATAATTGAGGCGTTCAGCTGCTGTCCCGGTACCGGCGGTGTTCCGCCTAACTGACCGGCAGCCACCTGGGCGTTCTGGGTTTTAAGCGCATTGATCACATCAACCGGCGTCAGCTGATAGTTATTTAACTTACTCGGATCCATCCAGATGCGCATCGCGTACTGCGCACCAAAGACCTGGGTATCACCCACGCCAGGCGTACGGCTGATAGGATCTTTGATGTTAGAGGCAACATAGTCAGCAATATCGTTCTGCGTCATGCTGCCATCATCGCTGATGAAACCCGCTACCATCAGGAAGCTACTGGAGGATTTTTTAACCTGAATCCCCTGTTGTTGCACTTCCTGAGGCAGCAGTGGCATTGCCAGCTGCAGTTTGTTCTGCACCTGAACCTGCGCGATATCCGCGTCAGTCCCTGACTGGAAGGAGATAGTCAGCGTCAGAGCACCCGAGGAATCACTGCTTGATGACATATACATCAGGCCATCAATGCCGTTCATGTTTTGTTCGATGACCTGCGTCACCGAGTCTTGCAACGTTTTCGCGTCAGCACCAGGGTAGTTGGCCTGAATCTCAATGGCCGGTGGCGCAACATTGGGATATTGCTCAATCGGTAATTTAATAATCGATAACGCGCCCGCCAGCATGACGATAATAGCCAGCACCCACGCAAAGATTGGGCGATCGATAAAGAACTTAGCCATGTATCAACGGCTCCTGTTAGGACGATGTTTTAGCAGACTGGGCCTGAGAGGGATCACCTTTTGCGGCTTTTGCATCGTCTGTGACTTCTTTAGGTGTAACTTGTGCACCCGGTTTTGCACGCTGCAGACCTGTAAAGATCACACGCTCGCCCGCTTTCAGACCTTCTGTTACCAGCCATTTATCGCCAATAGCCTGGGCTGCTTTGATCTTACGTGCTTCAACTTTATTGTCCGCGCCGACCACCATGACAGAGGCGTCACCGGTTGGTGTGCGCGTTACCGCCTGCTGAGGAACGAGCAGGGCGTTTGGATTGGTACCTTCATCCAGACGGGCACGTACAAACATTCCTGGCAGCAAGGCTTTATCAGGGTTAGGGAAGATCGCGCGCAGGGTGATCGAGCCGGTGGTTTGATCAACGGTCACATCCGAGAACTCCAGCGTACCCGGCTGAGCATAGTTTTTACCATTCTGCATCAGCAGGGTAACGTTGGCTTTGCCATCGTTCTGTTTCAGCTGACCGGACGCCAGTTCTGAACGCAGACGCAGGAAATCTTCACTCGACTGGGTAACATCGACATACATCGGATCCAACTGCTGCACCGTGGCCAGCGCTGTGGTTTGCCCGCTTTGTACCAGCGCACCTTCTGTAACGGATGACTTACCAATGCGGCCACTAATAGGCGAAGAGACTTTTGTGTACGCCAGGTTAATGCGTGCGGTTTCTACGTTAGCCTTCGCGGCCTGAACGGCCGCATTGTTTTGTGCCGCGGTGGCGACGGCATTATCGTAGTCCTGCTGACTGATATATTTGGTGCCAAGCAGTGGCTTATAACGATTGACCGTCAGTTGCGCTATACGTGCATTAGCCTCTGCTTTCGCTAAATCGGCTTTGGCGCTGTCATAGGATGCCTGATAGGTCGCGGGATCGATCTGATAGAGCGATTCACCGGCTTTAATCTCACTGCCTTCAATAAAGTTACGCTTCAGAATGATACCGGAAACCTGCGGACGCACTTCGGCAATACGGTAAGCCAGGGTACGGCCAGGCAGTTCGGTCGAAATTTTTAGGGGTTCACTTTTAACGGTGACAACACCGACTTCCGGCGGCTGTTGTTGGGCGGCCTGGTCGGATTTATTTCCGTCACATCCTGTTAACACAAAGCTGCCTGAGAGCATCAGGACGGCCGCCAGAGGCGTTAACCCTCTGAATTTGTTCATAAATAAACCTCTAGAGTCCGATATCAAATGATCAATGGATCACAAAGCCATGAACCCATTGCTGCGTATTATTTTAGCTCGTGCTATGGTACATACATTCACAAATGTATGTAAACTTACCTGTTTGTAAAAAAAGTCCCCTATGGCACGAAAAACCAAAGCGCAAGCTCTTGAAACCCGGCATCAAATTCTGGACGCCGCCCTTGCTCTGTTTTCGAAAGAGGGGGTTTCAGCCACCTCCCTGGCGGACATCGCTTCTGCAGCCAGCGTAACCCGTGGCGCTATCTACTGGCATTTCAAAAACAAAGCCGATTTGTTGAACGAAATATGGCTTCGCTGCGATGCCGGGCTTAATGAAGTGAAACTTGAGTATCAAACAAAATACCCCGGTGATCCACTCTCCATTTTACGGGCGATGCTGGTCTATATCTTTCAGGCGACTGCGCGCGATCCGCAGCGCCGTGCGTTGATGGAAATCATCTTTCATAAATGCGAATTTGTCGGGGAAATGGCTGCCGTAAAAAGTATCCAGCAAAGTCTGTTGCTTGAGCGTTACAACGAAATAGAAGACGTACTGCGTCAGTGCATTGATGCCGGGCAACTTCCAGAAACGTTCCAGACCCGACAGGCGGCGTTAATCATGCGCAGCTATGTCAATGGCATGATGGAAAGCTGGCTTTTTACGCCTGGCAAATTTGATCTGGTTGCCGATGCGCCCGAACTGGTGGATGCCCTGATTGATATGTTGCGCTTAAGTCCGACGCTGGCAAAAAAGGCTTAGTCTTTGCGCTGTTCGTCGCGTTTCTTTTCGTAATCGCGCTGAACAATGGCCAGGGCGGACAACACCGTTTCCACCGACAGTTGGTGTTCTTCAAACAGCTGAATCAAATCTACCGCCAGTTTGACCTCTTCGGGGGCCGTTTCCAGGGACATCATTCCTCCTGCGACGTTGTATCATGGGCCTGATAAGCGTGCCATCCTGCGATGGCGGTCTTGCAAAGATAGCGCATTAACTGCTAAACGGGCTGTCTGACAGTGACATTGCCCACTCCACCGAGCGGATCGCCTGCCGGCAGCGTGCCATACGGCCTTCCAGTACCTCCAGGTCTTTTTTCAACTGCTGCTGAACGGCAAAGGTTTCTGCCAGCGCCAGCCGTTGCTCCCGCTGGTCGATCATCGCCTGTAGTCGACGCTCATATTCCCGGTATTCCAGATATTTTTGCTGACGGGCGGAAGGCCGGGCACGTTCTGCGCGGCTACGAAGTTGCTGGGTACTGGCTTCACGCTGCAGGGCGGCGATTTGGTCCACCAGATGACCCGCCAGCCACTGGCTACGTTCCACATCCTCGCCGGCCTGACAAAGGCGTTGATAGTTGTGCTCAATCTCCTGCAGATAATCGGCCAGTCGGGTCCCTTTCGTCGTAAAGAGTTGGTTGTCAAAACGCGGCGAGCGACACTCGCCGTCGGGATGGCTGTGGATGGCCTGGCGCAAGGTGAGAAGGCAGTGATGCAGCCTTTGCCGCGTCGGATGCTTACTCATTGCGCCCAACGCAGGTATGCTAAAGTCATGCAACGGAAAACGCATTGGGTGGCAGGTATGCAACGCATTGTCTTATTAACCCTGGGTTGGCTGGCGATAGTGCTTGGCATACTGGGCATTGTATTACCTTTATTACCTACAACGCCATTCATGCTGCTGGCAGCGTGGTGTTTTGCCCGTTCTTCACCACGTTTTCATCACTGGCTGCTCTGGAAATCGCCCTTTGGTCGCTATATTCGTCACTGGCAACAGCATCGTGGCATGCCGCCAGGGGCAAAAAGCCGCGCCATCGTACTGATTGTGGCGACATTTTCGCTATCCTTGTGGCTGGTGCCAGTGCTGTGGGTACGGATCATGCTGGGCATCATGTTGTGCCTTCTGTTGCTGTTTATGTGGCGGATGCCGGTGGTGGCAGAAACACCAGACGACAGTTTACCTCCGCGATAAAGTTGCAATTAGCCGGCCATTTGCTTAGATTTGGGCCTCTTCGTGTGCGGCTTCCCATTATGAATGTATTTCCGCTGAACCTTTAATCAGGTATTGGCGCTATTGAAGCTGCGCAAAACAGAATTTTTTTACCAGGCTTAAGATTATGACCGACACTGCGCAGCAGCTTGAACTGATTAAAAACAGTATCAAAAGTATTCCTGATTACCCGAAGCCGGGTATTCTTTTCCGTGACGTCACCAGCCTGTTGGAAGACCCGAACGCCTATGCAGCGTCCATCGCCCTGCTGGTTGAGCGCTACCGTAATAAAGGCATCACCAAAGTTGTCGGCACAGAAGCGCGTGGCTTCCTCTTTGGTGCGCCGGTTGCCCTGGGGCTGGGGCTGGGTTTTGTCCCGGTGCGTAAACCGGGCAAACTGCCACGTGAAACCTACAGCGAATCCTACGAGCTGGAATACGGTACCGACCAACTGGAATTGCACAAAGATGCGATCCAGCCGGGCGACGTCGTGCTGGTGGTCGACGATCTGCTGGCGACCGGCGGAACGCTGGAAGCCACGATCAAACTGATCCGTCGTGCAGGCGGTGAAGTGAAAGATGCTGCTTTTATTATTAACCTGTTCGATTTGGCAGGGGAAACCCGCCTCAAGGCGCTGGGCGTTGACAGCTACAGCCTGGTCAATTTCCCCGGCCACTAAGCCTCGCTTCTGGCCTCGCGCACCTGTGGGGCCATTCCGCTTTACCGCTTCAAGATAACGAGTGATAGGTGAAAGCGTAGCTGTTAGACTACTGCAATCATATACAGGGGTTGCAGTGCGTCTGCGCTCACATTTCCATCCAAATTCGTCGAAACCACATGAGCTATCAGGTACTTGCCCGAAAATGGCGTCCACAGGCGTTTGCTGATGTTGTCGGTCAGGAACATGTTCTGACGGCGCTGGCGAATGGATTGTCTCTGGGACGCATCCATCATGCTTATCTCTTCTCCGGCACACGGGGCGTAGGGAAAACCACGATTGCCCGTCTGCTGGCAAAAGGCCTTAACTGCGAAACCGGGATCACCGCCACGCCCTGTGGCCAGTGCGATAACTGCCGTGAGATCGAACAGGGCCGTTTTGTCGATCTCATCGAAATTGATGCCGCCTCGCGCACCAAAGTGGAAGACACGCGCGATCTGCTTGATAACGTGCAGTATGCGCCCGCCCGCGGCCGCTTTAAAGTTTACCTTATTGATGAAGTGCACATGCTGTCGCGTCACAGCTTCAATGCGCTGCTGAAAACGCTGGAAGAACCGCCTTCACACGTTAAATTCCTGCTGGCGACGACCGATCCGCAGAAGCTGCCGGTGACAATCCTGTCCCGTTGTCTGCAGTTTCACCTTAAAGCGCTGGATGTTGACCAGATCCGTCAGCAGCTCGACAACGTATTAGAACAGGAGCAGATCGCCCGGGAACCGCGGGCGCTGCAACTGCTGGCCCGTGCTGCCGATGGCAGTATGCGCGATGCGCTGAGCCTTACCGATCAGGCCATTGCGATGGGCGAGGGCAGCGTGACCAGCGCGACCGTCGGGGCGATGCTCGGGACGCTTGACGATGAGCAACCCCTGGGGCTGCTTGAAGCCGTAGTCGACGGCAACGGGGAGCAGGTGATGGCGTTGCTGGCGCAGGCAGCTTCGCGCGGGGTTGACTGGGAGGCATTGCTCGTTGAGATGCTGCGCCTGCTGCACCGCATTGCCATGGTACAGTTACTGCCTGCCTCTCTTAATGACGATGAAGAAAGCAATGCGTTGCGCCTGCGGGAACTGGCGCGCGTCGTGCCGCCTGCCGATCTGCAGCTTTATTATCAAACCCTGCTGATGGGGCGCAAAGATTTACCCCTTGCGCCCGATCGTCGTATGGGCATTGAGATGGCCTTATTGCGCGCGCTGGCGTTTCATCCCAAAGCGGCCGTCGCGGAGCCGATCGCGCGGCCCACGCTGACTGCGCAGTCAGCGCCGGTGCCGGTACAGAACGTACCGCCGTCGCCAACCGAATCGGCGCCCGCTGCCCGGCCACGAATGGCGGCACCCGAACCCGCTTCGGCACCAACCGCGCAGTCTGTCTCGCCTGCGGCACCCGAACCGTCACTGTCCAGTTCCACCAGCCAGCTCCTGCAGGCGCGCACCCAACTGCTGCGCCAGGGAGCAAACAAAGCAAAAAAGAGTGAGCCGGCAGCGCCTGGTGCGCGGCCGGCCAGTTCTGCCCTTGAGCGACTGGCCTCGGTGACCGAGCGCAGTCAGCAGCGTGTGCGTGAGCGCGCCCCTGAAGCGCCGGTAAAAAAAGAGGCGTACCGCTGGAAAGCGCTGACGCCCGTAACCGAAGCGGCCGCGCCCGTCGCCACGCCAAAAGCCTTGCGTTCTGCGCTGGAGCATGAGAAAAATCCTGAGCTGGCCGCACGGCTGGCTGAAGAAGCCCAGCAGCGTGATGCCTGGGCGGCTGAGGTGGCCGGTTTGCCGCTGCCTAAACTGGTTCAACAGTTGGCGTTGAATGCCTGGAAAGAGACCACCGATCAGGGTATTTGCCTGCATTTACGTTCCAGCCAGCGCCACCTGAATTCGGCCTCCGCGCAGCAGGCCCTGACCGCCGCATTGAGTCAGGTTGCCGGACACCAGGTTGAACTGTCGGTTATTGAAGACGATAATCCTACGGTATTGACGCCACTGGAGTGGCGTCAGGCCATTTATGAAGAGAAGCTGGCGCAGGCGCGTCAGTCCATCTTGAGTGACAGCCACATTCAAACCCTTCGTCGCTTTTTCGATGCCGATTTGGATGAGGAAAGCATTCGACCCGTTTGAACACGCTGCAACGTTATGAATAAACCGCGTTGTAGCCTCAGCAGAGAGAGAAAACTATGTTTGGTAAAGGCGGATTGGGCAACCTGATGAAACAGGCCCAGCAGATGCAAGACAAAATGGCCCAGGTTCAGGAAGAAATTGCCGCCCTGGAAGTCACGGGTGAATCAGGCGCAGGCATGGTCAAAGTGACCATCAATGGTGCCCACAACTGCCGCCGTGTGGAAGTCGATCCCAGCCTGCTGGAAGATGACAAAGACATGTTGGAAGATTTGATCGCTGCCGCCTTCAACGACGCGGCGCGTCGCATTGATGAAGCGCAGAAAGAGAAAATGGCGTCTGTCTCTTCAGGCATGCAGTTGCCACCAGGCTTCAAGATGCCGTTCTGATGCAAACCAGCCCACTGCTAGAGTCCTTAATGGAATCATTGCGCTGTTTGCCGGGCGTTGGGCCGAAGTCGGCGCAACGGATGGCGTTCCAACTGCTACAGCGCGATCGTAGTGGGGGAATGCGGCTGGCACAGGCGCTGACCCGGGCAATGTCGGAAATCGGTCACTGTGCCGATTGCCGCACCTTCACCGAGCAGGAAATCTGCACTATCTGCGCCAATCCCCGGCGTCAGCAAAACGGTCAGATCTGCGTGGTGGAAAGTCCGGCAGATATCCATGCTATTGAGCAAACCGGGCAATTTGCCGGCCGTTATTTCGTTCTGATGGGCCATCTTTCGCCCCTGGATGGCATTGGCCCGGCAGATATCGGTCTCGATCGGCTGGAACAGCGTCTGGAGAAGGAAGCGATTCAGGAAGTGATCCTGGCGACCAACCCCACCGTGGAAGGCGAAGCGACCGCGAACTACATTGCAGAATTATGTGGCCAGTATGGCGTTGAAGCCAGCCGCATTGCGCATGGCGTTCCGATGGGCGGCGAACTGGAAATGGTGGATGGCACCACGCTATCCCACTCACTGGCAGGCCGCCAGAAGATTAAATTTTAAACGCTTGCCGGCGTTGTGAAAAACGCCGGCTTGAAAATCCTGCATGTACCCCCACATCCTCCTCAACGTTCGTTAAATCTGATTCTGTTGAGGTAGCAATGACCATGAAAGGACAAGAGACTCGTGGCTTTCAGTCAGAGGTAAAACAACTTCTGCACCTGATGATCCATTCTCTCTATTCAAACAAAGAGATTTTCCTGCGTGAACTGATTTCCAACGCCTCGGATGCGGCGGATAAACTGCGCTTCCGCGCGCTGTCTGATGCCAGCCTGTACGAAGGCGATGGTGACCTGCGCGTGCGTCTCTCTGTCGATAAGGATAACCGCACCATCACGCTGAGCGATAACGGTATCGGCATGCGCCGTGATGAAGTGATTGAAAACCTTGGCACTATTGCGAAATCCGGCACCAAAGCCTTTCTGGAATCCCTGGGCTCCGATCAGGCCAAAGACAGTCAGCTGATCGGTCAGTTCGGTGTGGGTTTCTACTCGGCCTTTATCGTTGCCGACAAAGTCTCGGTGCGCACGCGCGCAGCGGGTGCCGCCGAAGACGAAGGCGTGTTCTGGGAATCGGCAGGTGAAGGTGAGTATACCATCGCTGACATCAGCAAAGCCGATCGCGGTACGGAAATCACCTTGCACCTGCGTGAAGGCGAAGATGAATTCCTCGACAGCTGGCGCGTCCGCAACATCATTGGTAAATACTCCGATCACATTGCGTTGCCGGTTGAAATCGAAACCAAAGATGAAGAAAGCGGCACCACGACCTGGGAGAAAATCAACAAAGCTCAGGCGCTGTGGACCCGCAGCAAGTCAGAGATCAGCGACGAAGAGTACAAAGAGTTCTACAAACATATTGCCCATGATTTCAGCGATCCGGCGACATGGAGCCACAACCGCGTAGAAGGGAAACAGGAGTACACCAGCCTGCTATATATCCCGGCTCGCGCACCGTTCGACATGTGGAACCGCGACCATAAACATGGTCTGAAACTCTACGTGCAGCGCGTGTTTATCATGGATGACGCCGAGCAGTTTATGCCGAACTACCTGCGCTTTGTGCGCGGCCTGATTGACTCTAACGATCTGCCGCTCAACGTATCGCGTGAGATTCTGCAGGACAGCCGTGTTACCCAGAATCTGCGCGGCGCGTTGACCAAACGTGTTCTGCAGATGCTGGAGAAGCTGGCGAAAGAGGACAGCGAAAAGTACCAGACCTTCTGGAAAGAGTTTGGTCTGGTCCTGAAAGAGGGCCCCGCTGAAGATCACGCCAACAAAGAGACGATTGCCAAACTGCTGCGTTTTGCCACCACACAAAGCGAGAGCGCGGCGCAAACCGTGTCGCTGGAAGATTACGTCAGCCGTATGGTCGAGGGTCAGGAGAAGATCTACTACATTACCGCCGACAGCTATGCTGCAGCGAAAAGCAGTCCGCATCTGGAGCTGTTCCGTAAAAAAGGCATTGAGGTCCTGCTGCTGTCCGATCGTATCGATGAATGGATGATGAGCTATCTGACCGAGTTCGACGGTAAGGCCTTCCAGTCCGTCAGCAAAGCGGATGAAGCGCTGGATAAGCTGGCTGACGAAGAAACGGAAGCACAGAAAGAAGCGGAAAAAGCGCTGGAACCTTTTGTTGAGCGCGTGAAAACGCTGCTGGGCGAACGTGTGAAAGAAGTCCGTCTGACGCACCGTCTGACCGATACGCCTGCGATTGTGACCACCGATGCAAACGAGATGACCACGCAAATGGCCAAACTGTTCGCGGCGGCAGGACAGGACGTGCCGGAAGTGAAATATATCTTCGAGATCAACCCCGATCACCAACTGGTGAAGCGCGTGGCAGATACCCAGGATGAAGCCCGCTTCGGTGAATGGATTGAGCTGTTACTGGATCAGGCCCTGCTGGCAGAGCGCGGCACGCTGGACGATCCTAACCAGTTTATCCGTCGGATGAACCAACTGCTGACGGCGTAAGACGACGAAACCGGTGAGATCCTCACCGGTTTTTTTGGCTGCAGCCTTCCTGCCTGCTTTCCGGCACCCATATTTGTTGCGCAACCGCCTTAAAAGCCCCATTGCACCCGCTACCAGTCCGAAAATGCCTTTTCACTGACATCGCGCACTGCGATCGCTGGCTAAAGTCAGTACACTGATCTGCGTTGATCCGCCCCTTCCTTGTGGTGCGCGGATCATAATGGTATGTTCTTCCGCTTCTCAGATTCATCAATGCGATTCGCAAGGGGATTTACGCAATGCGTATTATTCTGCTCGGAGCTCCGGGCGCAGGTAAGGGGACTCAAGCCCAATTCATCATGGAGAAATACGGCATTCCGCAGATCTCCACTGGCGACATGTTGCGTGCAGCGGTTAAAGCGG
The DNA here is from genome assembly GCF_004364735.1 of Pantoea sp. PNA 14-12. Classification (NCBI taxonomy): domain Bacteria; kingdom Pseudomonadati; phylum Pseudomonadota; class Gammaproteobacteria; order Enterobacterales; family Erwiniaceae; genus Pantoea; species Pantoea sp. PNA 14-12. The sequence goes on from NZ_SOAJ01000001.1 coordinate 209,431, forward strand.
GCACCGAACTGGGCAACCAGGCGAAAGCCATTATGGATGCCGGCAAGCTGGTTACTGATGAGCTGGTGATTGCGCTGGTTAAAGAGCGCATCGCCCAGGAAGATTGCAAAAACGGTTTCCTGCTTGATGGTTTCCCACGCACCATTCCTCAGGCTGACGCAATGAAAGAAGCCGGTATCAAAGTGGACTATGTGCTGGAGTTCGCTGTGCCGGATGAACTGATCGTTGAACGCATCGTCGGTCGCCGTGTTCATGCGCCATCAGGCCGTGTTTACCATGTCAAATTCAATCCACCGAAGGTGGAAGGCAAGGATGACGTGACCGGTGAAGAGCTGACCACGCGTAAAGACGATCAGGAAGAAACGGTGCGCAAACGTCTGGTGGAATACCATCAGCTAACCGCACCGCTGATTGCTTACTACAGCAAAGAAGCCGAAGCGGGTAACACTGAGTACCACAAAATCGACGGCACACGTAATGTGTCCGACGTGAGTGCAGAGCTGGCTAAAATTCTGGGCTAAGCAGAGAGGGGCCGGTACGACTGGCCCCTTTTGCTGTAGTGAATCTACCCATACTTTCCTGCGTTTTCCTTCTTCGTTGTCCTCTGAACGCCAGCCGCGCTTGTCGCAGACCGTTTTCTGGCCCTTGCTGCCTGACAGGTACGGAACCGCATTACTGTCGTGCTGCATCCTCCTACAGGCTGTCATGAACCTGCAGGCGCCACGTCCCGGCGTTCATCAGATGGCCTGCCAGGAATATACGCTGATACGTCAGATGCGCCGGAGTCTGGCAGGGCGGGATGGGCGAGCTACGGATTCGCGCGCAGCGTTAAAGTCGTCGTAGAGAATATGATATGCTTCTCTGCCTGTTTTTCCTCACGGCAGTCACCATGAAATTTCCCGGCAAACGTAAATCCAAACACTATTTTCCCGTCAGCGCGCGCGATCCCCTTCTCCAGTCCTCGTCATTCGATAACGAAGACGGCAGTTGGGTAGTGGGCATCGATCAGACGTTGGTCGATATCGAAGCGAAAGTCGATGACGCCTTTCTGGTCCGCTATGGTCTGAGTGCCGGCCATTCGCTGGTCATTGACGATGCCGTGGCAGAAGCGCTGTACGCTGAACTGATGCGTGACGAGCTGATTACTCACCAGTTCGCAGGCGGCACGATTGGCAACACGCTGCACAATTTCTCCGTGCTGGCGGACGACCGTTCCGTATTGCTGGGCGTGATGTGCAATAACATTCAGATTGGCGGTTATGCGTATCGTTACCTTTGTAATACTTCGAGCCGCATGGATCTTAACTATCTTCAGGGCGTGGACGGAGCGATTGGCCGCTGTTTCACCCTGATCGGCGATCAGGGCGATCGGACCTTTGCGATTAGCCCTGGCCAGATGAACCAGCTCAAAGCGGAAAGTGTGCCTGAGGACGTAATTGCGGGCGCTTCCGCGCTGGTTCTGACCTCGTATCTGGTGCGTTGCAAAGACGGTGAACCGATGCCACAGGCGACGCTGCAGGCTATCGAGTATGCAAAGCGCCACAACGTGCCAGTGGTGCTGACGTTAGGCACGAAACACGTGATAGGTGACAATCCTCAGTTCTGGCGTGATTTCCTGCGTGACCACGTGTCGATTGTGGCGATGAACGAAGAAGAGGCGCTGGCGCTGACGGGCGAGGCCGACCCGCTACTGGCCTCGGACAGGGCGCTGGAGTGGGTGGATCTGGTGCTGTGCACGGCAGGGCCGACCGGTTTATATATGGCGGGCTATACCGAAGACGAATTTAAGCGTAAAACCAACCATCCTTTGTTACCGGGCGCGATTGCTGAATTCAACCAGTACGAATTCAGTCGCGCAATGCGTAAACAGGATTGTCAGCAGCCGTTACGCATTTTCTCGCACATCGCGCCCTACATGGGCGGCCCGGAGAAGATCATGAATACCAATGGGGCAGGGGACGGCGCGCTGGCAGCGTTGCTGCATGACATTACGGCGAATAACTACCATCGCCGCAACGTACCTAACTCCAGTAAACATGCGCGTGCTTATCTGACCTATTCGTCGCTGGCGCAGGTCTGCAAATATGCTAACCGGGTCAGCTATCAGGTCCTGAATCAGCATTCGCCCCGACTGACGCGCGGTTTGCCTGAGCGTGAAGACAGCCTGGAAGAGTCCTACTGGGATCGTTAAGGCTGACAAGTCAGACGCCCCGCTGAATCTCTGAGAGTTCAGCGGGGCGACAGCCGTTTGGGATGGATTAGTGCTGGCCTTCGCTGACGGTTTTTTCTTCCTGCAGCGTTAGCTTTTCCTGTAACTTTTGAATAATACTGGCGGCAATTTCCCGCTCACCCATAACGACGTGGTTTGCACCGCGCTCCAGAATATACTCCACTTCATCGTCATAATGGGCATGCACGATAATATCGATATCAGCCTGCTTCTGTCGTGCTGCCGTCACAATTTCGCCTACCTCGTAGCCGTTAGGGATAGTGACTAACAGCCAGCTGGCACAGTCCACCCGCGCCAGCGCCAGGGTATTGGCGCGGGCAGCATTCGCCAGCACCGCTCTGATCCCCTGATCCCGTAAGGCTTTTACGCGCGGGATGGAGCTTTCTACCACCACCACCGGAATATTCAGTTTGATCAGTTGCTCACACAGCAGGTTGCCGACGCGACCATAGCCAACGATGACCGCATGGTTGCAGACATCCACAGGAATCTCTTGTTCTTCTTCCAGCGCTTCTTCCAGCGTCTGCTGCTCCATCGTTTCATTTTTGGCGAGGTAACGCCCCAGCAGCGTAAACAGAACCGGATTGAGCATGATAGAAAGGATAGCGGCCGCCAGGACCAGATTTCGGCCTTCTTCATCAAGCAGGCCAAGTGAAATGCCCAGACCGGCAAGAATAAAGGCAAACTCGCCGATTTGCGCCAGACTCACCGAGATGGTCATCGCTGTCCGACGCGAATGACCCAGCAGCGAAACCAACAGCCAGGCGGCGGCGGATTTGCCGATGACGACAATCACCAACGCACCCAGCACGGCCAGCGGCTCTTTCACCAGGATCATGGGATCAAATAACATGCCGACAGAGACAAAGAACAGCACTGCAAAAGCATCCCGTAATGGCAACGTGTCACGGGCAGCGCGCTGACTTAACTCCGATTCATTCAGCACCATCCCGGCAAAGAACGCACCCAGCGCAAAAGACACGTCGAAGAACTCGACGGCGCCAAATGCGATGCCCAGCGCCAGCGCCAGGACAGACAGCGTAAACAGCTCGCGTGAACCCGTGGCCGCACTTTTCGCCAGAATCCAGGGGACCGCACGGCGGCCTACCACCATCATCAGCACCATAAAGGCGGCAACTTTGCCGATGGTCCAGAGCAGATCCCAGATCACCAGGCTGGCGCTGGCGTTGCCCTGTTCCATCATGCCCGCAATGGCGGGCAGCAAGACCAGCGTAAGCACCATCACCAGGTCTTCGACAATTAACCAGCCGATAGCAATTTGACCGCGCTGGCTTTCAATCAGCTGCCGTTCTTCTAACGCACGCAGCAACACCACGGTACTGGCGGTAGAAAGACACAAGCCAAACACCAGGCCGGTCATCCACGACCAACCCATCGCCCATGACATCAGCATTCCCAGCAAGGTGGCTACCGCGATCTGTGCAATCGCGCCGGGAATGGCTATCCGCTTTACCGACATCAGGTCCTTCAGTGAAAAGTGCAGACCGACGCCAAACATCAGCAGAATCACGCCCAGTTCGGCCAGTTCCGGCGCCAGATTCGTGTCTGCCACAAAGCCGGGTGTAAAAGGGCCGGCCATAACGCCAGCAACAAGGTAACCCACCAGCGGAGAAATTCGTAACCGGTTAGCCAGCATACCAAGGAGGAAAGCCAGAACCAGTGCCCCGACAATAGTGGTGATCAGCGGTGTGGTGTGATGCATGCCTGTCTCCTTGGATGTAAATGTATCCGGTTGTAACAAATGAGTTTAATGCATATCAGGCGGCATCGCTGAATAATTTGTGGGATTATCAAAAGAAATTAGGGAAATAGGCGAAAAGCGCAAGATGAAGGCTGTTTTTCTCACTTATCGCGGTTATGGGTCGATACAACGGTCTGTTGCGTACGGTCATGAAGGAGTTTATTCATTCTAAATGACACAAGCGTGACGATAATGAGGTGAAAATGTGTTAGTAACAGCCTACAACCGCACTCAGGCAGCGATTTGCCTGCTCCCTTTGCTTCGTTGGCCTCCGTGTGTCGGGGCGGCCGGATAGGCGGCTGACCTGATGGCATGAAAGCGCATGATAAAACAGCAAACAAAACAGTCTGTTATTTAGCATTGGCTCAGCCAGCCTTGTCTGCGCGCGCGAAAGCCATCTTGACGAAATGCACCGTTAAAAACAGAGTAATACATAAATTTAACACAGGGCGAATCACACCAGCGAAAGTAGCTAAAAATTAACAAGCTGATCGTTCCTTCTGCTTAACATTGCGCCTTCATGCATAACAGTGATGACAAAATCAGACCCTGTCCTGCGCTGAACAACCTGCGATAATGACCAGACGACGCGCGATAAACTTGAGTTAACACAGGGAATGTGCGACACAGAAGGGCGCTGACGATCGGCAAGAATCATTATTCAAAGGAGAGAGGCTGTGGTGTTATCTCGATGGGCGGGTGCGGGTCTGACCGGAGCGATGTTGCTCTCATCACTGTTTACTCAGGCCGCCGTGCCTGACCGGAGTTACCGTTTCAGCATTTTGCACACCAACGATCTGCACGGCCATTTCTGGTCTGATGAGCAGGGCGAGTACGGTCTGGCGGCACAAAAAACATTAATAGATACCGTACGCTACGATATTCAGGCCAAAGGCGGTGGTGCACTGATTTTGTCGGCCGGAGATGTCAACACTGGCGTGCCGGAATCGGATGCCCTGGATGCCGAACCTGATATTCGTGGCATGAACCTGATTGGTTACGATGCCATGACGCTGGGCAACCATGAATTCGATAAACCCCTCGCCGTGCTGCGGAAACAGGAAAAATGGGCCAAATTTCCTTTTCTGGCCGCGAATGTTTATCAAAAAAGCACAGGTAAACGTCTGTTTAAGCCCTGGGCGATGTTCCGGCGCATGGGGCTGAAGATTGCGGTTATCGGGTTAATCACGCCGGATACCGCCCGCCTGACCAACCCTGAACAGTTAACGGATATCGAATTCCGTGACCCGGTAGCCGAAGCCGTAAAGGTTGTGTCTGAACTACGCGCCAAAGAAAAACCGGATGTGATCGTGGCGCTGACCCATCTTGGTCATTATGACGACGGCAAACACGGCAGTAACGGGATTGATGATGTGACGCTGGCGCGCAGGTTGCCTGCGGGCACCCTCAATATGATCGTAGGGGGGCATTCGCATGACGCGGTCTGTATGGAAAAAGAGAATGTGAGCCGCAAAGATTACCAGCCGGGTCAGCCCTGTCAGCCTGACCGGCAAAATGGCGTCTGGATTATGCAGGCGGAAAAGTGGGGAAAATATGTCGGACGTGGCGATTTTACCTACCGCAATGGCGAGGTTACCCTGGCGTCGTATCAGCTCATCCCGGTTAACCTCAAACATAAAATCAAAAATCTCGATGGCAGCGAATCCTGGCTGACCTGGCAGGAAGAGATCCCCAAAAACACGGCTATGATGAAATTACTGACGCCGTTTCAAAAACGCGCTGAAGCGACGTTGCAGGTGAATGTCGGGCGCGTCAACGGGGTGTTTTCCGGCGAAAAAGAAACCGTGCGCGTTCAGCAAAGCAGCCTCGGGCAGCTCATCCTGCGGGCGCAGATGGCCGCGACCCAGGCCGACTTCGCCGTGATGAGCGGCGGCGGAATTCGGGCCTCGCTCAAACCAGGGCCCGTAGCGTGGCGCGATTTGCTCCAGGTCCAACCCTTTGCCAATCAGGTCGTTTCCGTCACGCTGAGTGGGGCGGAAATTAAACGCTATCTGGCGGTGGTGGCGAATATCGAACCGGGTTCAGGCGGTTATGCCCAGTTTGCAAATGTCAGTCTGACCGCGAATGGCAGCGGCGTGAGTAAAGTCACGATCAACGGACAGCCGCTGGATGACACCAAAACTTATCGGATGGCGACTAACAGCTTCAATGCGGCGGGCGGCGATGGCTATCCCCGTATTGATTCACATCCGGGTTATGTCAACAGTGGCAACGTTGACGCCGTGGTGCTGCGTGACTGGGTCAGTAAACATTCGCCGCTGAATGCCAGCGACTACGTGCCTCGCGATAAGGTGATTTACCAGACGGCAACGGCCCAGGATACATTGAAAGACGCGAAAGAAACGGTGCCCGCGCGTCGTTATCCCAAAATGATTTTGGCATGGATACAACACTGGAACGGGGAACGTGCAGCACCGCGTTAAATCACCGGGGAGGCGCTTCGTCTCCCCGGTGCCTTGTCAGGCGCGTCAGGCCTTACGGTTGAACCAGTGCAACCGCAGTTTATCCCACACCAGGTTATAGACGAAGGTGTAGGGCAGAAAGAACAGAAAAAACGCCACTTCGATCATAAAGGCCTGCCATAACGAAATCTCCAGCATCCAGGCGGCCAGCGGAAGCCCTATCAGGATAAAGCCGCCCTCAAATCCCAGAGCATGCAGCACACGAACCCATGCACTGCGTTTCTGACGAGGCGGATACCAGCGATCAAACACGCTGTTGTACATCATATTCCAGAGCATCGCGACCGTGGACAACATGATGGCCAGTGCGCCCATCTGAAACAGCGGTTTATCCATCATCCAGGCTGCCAGCGGGGCAATGGTGAGGATGGCCAGACCTTCAAACAGGCTGGCATGTAAGATGCGCTCGGTGAGTGAACGGGTTTGCATGTCAGTCTCCTTAGTTCAGGTGCCTATTTTCCCATGGCATCATGCTAAGATAAAATGATCATCTATCGATAAAAGCGATGGTTCACATGCGTTACTCTCCTGAATCCCTGGAAGCCTTTGTGCAAACGGTAGCCAGTGGCTCGTTTTCTGCCGCCGCGCGCGCCTTAAACAAAAGCCAGTCCACCATCAGCGTGGCTGTGGTTAACCTGGAAGACGATCTGGGTTTTGCCTTATTTGACCGGCGCGGTCGTCAGCCGCAACTGACCGAACAAGGGCGACGCGTCTTACCGCAGGTTCAGCAGATTCTTGCCGCCAGTGAGCGACTGGATGCGCTGGCAACGCGCCTGTCCGAGGGAATCGAACCACGGCTCAGCGTGGCGGTATCTGACTTCTGGCAAACGCACTACCATCAGCGCCTGCTCAGGCAATTTGACAGGCGCTATCCGGAGGTGGAGCTGGAAGGCATTGCCGCAGAAGATGACGATGTCGTCGAACTGTTGCAAACCGGGCGCGCGCAGATCGGCGTGATTCGTGCCCAGCCGACGCTCCCGGCTGACATCGCGGTCGCCCGCCTGCAGGTCGATGCTGAGTTAGGGATTTACCTGCACCGGGATCATCCTCTGGCGCAGGAAGCGACGGTGAATGAAAGCCAGCTTGAACCCCTTCGTCACCTTCGTCTCAATACCTGGACCGAACGCCGCGCCCCCACTTTTCAGGGCAGGGCCTGGTCTGCTCAGACATATTATGTGCTGCTTGAGATGGCGGAACAGGGCTTTGGCTGGAGCATTTTGCCGCGCTGGCTGGTGAAACAGTTTGGACATGGTGTCTTAAAGGAATTGCCTGTCGCCGGGTGGCCGCAGCGCATCGCCGTAGAAGTGGTCTGGTCGCGCCGCCATCCGCCCGGCCCGGCCGGGCGCTGGATGATTGATGAACTCTGTGCTCTGCAACCGGCTTAATCGCGTCGGGCAATGTCTGCCAGCGGGGCATCCAGAAGACGGGACAAATCCTGCGGGCTGAGTTCAATATCCAGTCCGCGTTTACCGCCAGAAATGAACAGCGTGGCAAAGTCGTTGGCTGAGTGGTCAATCACCGTCGGCAGACGCTTTTTTTGCCCCAGCGGACTGATGCCGCCGATCAGATAACCCGTAATCCGCTGCGCCAGCAGGGGATCGGCCATCTCCGCTTTTTTTGCCCCGAGAGCCTTAGCCACCTTTTTAAGATCAAGCTGCGTTGCCACGGGCGTCACCGCCACGGCCAGCTGCTTTGCATCACCGTTCAGCGCCACAAGCAACGTTTTATAGACCTGGCGGGCGTCCAGATTAAGCTTACGCACCGCTTCATCGCCAAAATGCGTTTCGCTTGCGTCATGCTCATAAGGGTGCAGTGTGAAGCTGACTTTTTGTTTTTCCAACAGTTTTACCGCAGGCGTCATAATGGCCTCTGATTCAGAAAAATCTTATTACGTTTTATTGAAGGATAAATGTGGCGAAATAATGTGCTTTAGGCGAGAATTGCCACGCGCCAGCAACTGGGTTGTTGAGCGATAACTAAAATCATTAACACATTCCTCTTTGAAGAGCCGATATGACTGTCGGCTCTCTTTTTTTTATCCCTGATTACTCCGCTCGTAGCAGGGCTGGCAGATTGTTCTCGCCATATAAATGCAGTGCGCCGACGGCCACCACATAACGTCCCGCGGGCAACGTTTGTAATCGCCCGCGCCACTCACGGTTGCGCTGGCTAATCAGCGTGTCATTGAGCGTCTGACTGAACGTCGCCGGTAAGGCGATTTGCGGTTCGCGGGGCGGGCTTTCCAGCCACCAGCTCACCATCGTCTGCAACATGCGCGCGTTGGTGTGCCAGTGCGTCAGCGTATCCTGCAGCAGCGCCATACCGTTATCGGGCAGCGACTTTAACAGGGTGATTTGCGCGTCTGCGCCCTCCAGCTCAATCACGGGTTTTTGCAGTGAACGTGCCGCCTGAAGCAACTGATAATCAATGCCGTAATCCGGGCGCAATCCCAGCCGCTGGGCCTGACGGGCCTGCAGCATCAACGCAATTTGCCAGGCTGGTGACGTATCAAACTGCGTCAGGGACAAACCGGTCTCATTGCATAACGCGTCCAGCTTCGCCAGCGTGCCTTCATCCATACGCACCGACAGCGGCGGGCATACTTCGGTGTCATCAAATGGCGAACCGCCCTGAGTAATATCCGCTTCCACTACCAGGGCATCGGCATTTTGCAACTGTTGTAGCAGCCGCACTGGCAGAGGCTGCATATCGCGCGTGCCCATATGAATGCTTCCCACCAGATGAAACTGGCATGCTCCCGACCGGATATCGACGGCCGGCCACCGGTAGCTGGTGGGAAAAAGGGGCGCCATCCAGTTACGCAAACGTTGCCAAAGGCTCGCAGTCATTCCCTGTCCTTACTGTGTTAAAGACACCATGCTAGCGGGATCCGGCGGCGAAAAACAGAGGCGGCCGTTAAGGCTTCTTGCGCGGTGTGAAGCGCAGTAGCCGGTTAGCATTGCTGACGACGGTAATCGATGAGAGTGCCATCGCCGCGCCGGCAACAATCGGGCTGAGTAACAACCCCGTGAAGGGATAGAGCACGCCCGCAGCCAGCGGAATACCGATAATGTTGTAGATAAAGGCACCAAACAGGTTCTGACGGATATTCCTGAGTGTGGCGGATGCAATCGCTAAGGCATCTGCCACGCCATGCAGGTCGTCACGTAGCAACGTTATCGATGCGCTTTCCACCGCCACATCACTGCCGCCGCCCATGGCTATGCCGACATCCGCCTGGGCCAGCGCGGGTGCATCATTAATCCCATCGCCGATCATGGCGACCTGACGGCCTTGCTGCTGCAACTGGCTGATCGCATCGGCTTTACCTTCCGGCAAAACACCCGCAATCACTTCATCCATGCCCACGTCATCAGCAATAGCGCGGGCGGTATTCTCATGGTCCCCGGTCAGCATAATCAACCGGTAACCTGCCTGATGCAGCCGTTGCAGCGCTTCACCCGCCTCCGGCCGCAGAGTATCACGCAGGCTAATCAGGCCAGTAAGCTTCCCGTCTTCAGCCAGTAAAACCGGCGTTGCGCCCTGGCGGGTTAGTCTCTCCGTTTCTTCCTGTGCCGCCTGGCAATCCACACCGTGCTCGCTTAACAGGCTGACATTACCCAGGACAAGTTGTCTGCCGTTAAGAATGCCACTCACCCCTTTGCCGCGTATTGTACGAAATTGCGAAATCTCAGGCTTCTCGCCAGCGCCGGCCTCTGCCACGATAGCTTTCGCCAGTGGATGCCCTGACGCCTGTTCCAGTGCCGCAGCGGCAGAGAGCACGGCATCGCGGGTGCTGCCCTGCCAGGTGATAACCTCGGTGACCTGCGGGGCACCTTGGGTAAGCGTGCCCGTTTTATCAAACACCAGCGTGTCGATATGACTTGCGCGTTGCAATGCATCGGCATCCCGCACCAGCACACCGTATTCAGCAGCGCGTCCGGTGCCCGCGATAATCGACATCGGTGTTGCCAGACCCAGCGCACAGGGACAGGCGATGATCATGACGGTGGTGGCCACAACCAGCGCATAGGCCAGTTGGGGCTGTGGACCCACCAGGTACCAAATCAGCGCACTCAGCAAGGCAATAACCACGACCACCGGTACGAAGACCGCAGAGATACGATCCGCCAGACGGCCAACCTCAGGTTTGCTGCTCTGCGCTTTACGTACCAGCTGAATAATTCGTGCCAGCGCGGTATTGCCGCCAGTCGCCTGCGCAATAAAGCGAACGGTCCCGTCCTGCACCAGCGTACCGGCAAACAGGCGATCGCCCTGTGTTTTGGATTGGGGAACCGCTTCGCCAGTCAGCATTGCTTCGTCACACCAGGCTTCGCCTGACTGTACCTCGCCGTCTACGGGGATACGATCGCCTGCGACCAGTCGCAGGATCATACCGGGCTCTACCGCGCTGACGGGCATAAGCGTCTCACCTTGTTCCGTGATGACATTGGCCTGTGCGGGCGTAAGATCCAGCAGCCGCTCCAGGGCGCGTGAGGCACGCTGGCGCGCGCGTTGTTCAAGCGCATGGCCCAGATTGATCAGGCCCAGAATCATCACGCTGGCTTCAAAATAGAGATGACGCGCCTGCGGCGGGAAAAAGTCAGGCCAGACGACCACGCTGAAGGAGTAACTCCAGGCGGCCGCCGTTCCCAGCGCCACCAGCGTATCCATGGTGGCGCTGCGGTTAAGGAGACTGCGCCAGGCGCTGCGGTAGAAATGGCCACCCGCCCCGATCATTACCAGCAGGGTGAGCATCCCGAGGACCAGCCAGGTGGTTCTGTTCGCGGCAGTGAGCATCATATTGTCGCCCATCATGCCCCATACCATCAGCGGCACGCCCAGCAGCAGCGCGACGCCCGCCTGCCATCTAAAGCGACGCAGGGCGCGTCGGGCGCTGATTTGCTGCTTTTCACGCCGTTGCTGCTCGTCGTCAACCACTTCCGCACCGTAACCGGCCGCATCCACGGCAGCGACCAGCCGCTGTGGCTCAACATGGCCCATGACCAGCGCGCTTCGCTCGGCAAGATTAACGCGTGCCTGCTGTACACCGGCAACCTGTTCAAGGGCTTTTTCAACCCGGCTGACGCAACTGGCACAGCTCATGCCGTCAATAAGCAGGACGTGAGCAGGCAATGCTTCGGTTGCCGGCAGAGAAGAGGACTCCGTTGTCAGCGCCTCCGGCGGCGGCTCTGATGCTGTCAACGGCTCAGGCTTTGGGCGCGCGCCTTCAGGTTTCAGCGTTGCATGATAGCCCGCCTGTTCGACAGTGGCGATGAGCGAAGTGACCTCGGCGCTGCCAGAAATGCTGGCTTCCTGTTGGGTGACCTCGGCCTGTTCAACATCGTCGCGCTGCTCAAGCGCCTCTTTTACGCGTTTAACGCAATGGCCGCAGGATAATCCTTCCAGTGCCAGGATAACCGTATTTGACATCGTTGACTCCTTGGTTGGTGTGGCGGAGTGAGTAGTCAGAAGTGACTGTGACTAAGGATAAACCTTCCATCAAGGGGAAGGTCAAATACAGGCTGTTAAAAGGCACAGAATGCCAGAATGGGTGGGTAAAAAATGTGCAGCCCGTGTCGCGGGTGGGGGTGGAAAAGCAAAAGCCCCGGGTTATCCGCGGGGCTTTTATGCATCGTTTCGGCGTCAGACGAGCTGTGTGACAACTAACCCGAATCGGATTATCTGAGCGGCGAGCCTTAGCCGGAATTACGCAGCAGGGCGCCTTCAGGGCCTGTCCGCTTCACTGTCAGACTTAATCGTTAATGATGGTCACGATACAGGGTTTTTTACGCGTTATCGCGGGGTGACGCACTGGCGCATTTAACGCAAAAATACTCTACAACACCGCTGTGACGTCCATCATCCCTTCGGTCTTGTGAAGAGGACCAGTATGCCCAGAATAATGTCGCCAATCACCCAAATGCCGCCAATAGCCATGACACCTAAACCGGCACCGATCGCAGCACCCGCTCTTTCCGCATCAGAAGCCGCGTTGTTGACCACCTCGCCGCTTCCACTTAATCCGGCAACAAGGCAGTAGATCATGAGAATGTTGAACAGGATGAAAGCCCATTTGATGACTTTGCCAAAGAACGAACGGCGTGGTTTTCTGAGCTGTTTGGCACATGACGGACAACGTAATGCTGAATCACTTACTTCCTTATGACACTCCGGGCAGCTGACTAAAGCCATAATCACTCCTTAATTTATGTGATTAACAGTTACAAATGGGCGGCATTTTATAAGATTTTTACGCATTGATAATATTTATATGGCTGTTTTTTATGGATTTGATTTAAGTGCCGTGCTTGTGCACGGGCAGCCTGGGGCAGAGGAAGAGCTGCCAACGTAAGCAACATAAGGGAAACAGGAATCAACGCGCGGTCCCTGAAGCCTGACGATGAGCAGGCTCAGACCTCAGAAACGGGGTGATGTGCGCTATAGTTTCTCAGGAAAGCGGGTCAACATAGTGAAGTGAAACCAGGGTGATAAGGCAGAGGCTAAACAGGTAAACTGAGCATTAAGCCAGCAGCGTGCGAACGTTGTTTTCATCATCCCGCTAACTGTTAAGGGGAAGGGCAGGGAACCCATTATGAATATTAGTGCCGTAGCGAAAAAGACCGGACTGACCAGCAAGGCTATTCGTTTTTATGAGGAGAAGGGCGTCGTGACGCCCCCGTTGCGCGGGGATAATGGTTACCGGCATTACAATACGCATCATCTTGATGAGCTGAATCTGCTGCGCCAGGCGCGCCAGGTTGGCTTTACACTGGATGAATGCCGCGAACTGGTTGCGCTGTTTAACGATCCTGAACGTCACAGCGCCGATGTGAAGGCACGTACGCTGCAAAAAGCCGATGAGATTGCTGCGCATATTGAAGAGTTGCACGCCATGCGCGCACGTTTGCTGGCGCTGGCGGCAGCCTGTCCGGGCAACGACAGTGCAGACTGCCCCATCATTAATGACCTGGCAGGTTGCTGCCGTCAGGCTGACGGCAAACGTGGCTGAATACGTAGCGTGATGCCTTCAACGGCCACGATGACCACTTCGGTTCCGGCAGGCAAATTGTGTTCGGCCTGAACGCGCCAGCTGCTGTCACCGATGCGCACATGTCCGATACCGTTTTGCAGCGTCTGTTCCAGCGTCAGGTGTAAACCAATCATCTGGCTGCCGCGCTGGTTCAGCGAACTGGGCTGCTGCTGACGTTCGCGGTAGCGTAGCCAGCGAGACCATAAAAATACGCTGACCAGTGTGAACAGGGCAAACAGCATCCCTTGTGCGGCCCAGTTCATGGGGAGAAACCAGACTACAAGGCCAACCAGCATGGCGGCCAGCCCGCTCCAGAGCAGATAACCACTGGTACCCAGCATCTCAGCCGCCAGCAGTAAGCCACCCAGCGTCAGCCAGAATCCGTGCGGATGCGCCACAATTTCGCTGAGCATCAGCGCGTTGACTCGCTACGGGTTTCTTTTAACAACTCACTGATACCGCCAACGGCGCCCATCAGGCTGCTGGCATCCAGCGGCATCATCACCACTTTACTGTTGCTGGATTCGCCAATTTTTTGCAGCGCGTCGGTATATTTCTGCGCCACAAAGTAGTTCACGGCCTGGATATTGCCTGAGGCAATGGCGTCCGACACCATTTTTGTCGCACGGGCTTCCGCTTCGGCCTGGCGCTCACGCGCTTCTGCCTGAAGGAAAGCTGACGTTCTTTCCCCTTCCGCTTTCAAAATCTGGGCCTGTTTCTCTCCCTCCGCGCGCAAAATCTCTGCCTGACGCACGCCCTCCGCCGTTAAAATATCGGCACGTTTGGTACGTTCGGCCTTCATTTGCGCATTCATAGCACCGATCAGCTCCTGCGGCGGCCGGACATCGCGGATTTCGATACGGGTGATTTTTACGCCCCAGGGATTGGTGGCTTCATCCAGAATATGCAGCAGGCGCGTATTAATGCTGTCACGCTGGGACAGCATCTCGTCAAGTTCCATGCTGCCCAGCACGGTGCGCATATTGGTCATAGTGAGATTGAGGATAGCCAGTTCAAGATTACTGACTTCATAGGCAGCCCGTGCCGGATCGATAGCCTGAACAAAACAGACGGCGTCGATGGTCACGTTCGCATTATCTTTGGAGATGATCTCCTGGGAGGGAATATCCAGCACCCGTTCCATCATGTTGATCTTATGCCCGATACGATCCATGAAAGGCACGACCAGACTCAGGCCGGGCTGCAGTGTACGGGTATAACGACCAAAGCGTTCAACTGTCCACTGGTAACCTTGCGGCACAATTTTCACGCCGGACCAGACAATGACCAGTGCGACCAGAATAAGAACGGGAATAACCGTGAACATATAACCTCCGGGTTGTCAGCGTGACGGGCCAAGTCGTTCGGCCCGTTTTCTGCTTATCTCAGTAAAGCAGGGAGTAAAGCTGGCGGCGGTAGCGCGCAGCGAGGGCGTCGCCGGTGCCTAATGCAGCCAGAATCTCCTGCAACATTTTACGCGCCTGGCCATCTGCAGCATTCAAATCGCGCTTGATAAAGCTGAAGAGCAGTTCCAGCGCTTCTTCATTGCGTCCGACCTGATGCAGCTGAAGCGACAGTTTGGTTGCCAGTTCGGCGTTGTCCGGATCACTTTCCAGCTGCGACTGCAACTGCTGAATTTCTGGCGTGTCAGCGGCCTGTTTCAGCAGGTCGATCTGCGCGACCAGGCTTTGATAACGGGTGTCCTGATCCTGGAGGGGAACGGCCTTTAATACGGTTTCAGCTTCGTCGCTACGATTTAACGTAATCAGCACTTCTGCCAGCAGAAAGCCGATTTCGCTGTCTTTATTACTGAGCTGCCAGGCGTCTTTCAGCAGCGGCAGCGCGTCCAGCGGTTTGCCTTCCTGCATCAGCGCCATCGCCTGTTGGGCTTTTAGCTCTTCTTCGCGCGGCAGCACTTTTTCCAGCAGGGCGCGCACGGCCTCTTCTGGCTGCGGCCCCTGGAAGCCATCGACGGGCTGGCCATTCTGGAACAGGTAAACCGTGGGAATGGAGCGTAACCCAAACTGTGAGGCAACCCGTTGTTCCTTGTCACAATCCAGTCTGGCAAGAATAAACTGGCCTGCATATTCCTGCGCCAGGCGTTCCAGCAGTGGCGTCAGTTCCTGACAGTGTTGGCTGCGATCCGACCAAAAGTAGAACAGCACCGGAATCTGCATTGACTGCTCAAGGGTCTGATGCAGGTTGGATTCGTTAATGTCGATAATCGAAGCGTGTGGTGACATGACTAAGTCTCTTTGCAGAAAATGTTTAAAGAATATGGGGCCGACCGACCCGGCTTCAAGTTGTATTCGCGGATTCGCCTCACTGACTGCGAATTATGCGATCCAGTATCCAGCCAGGCAGCAGACGTTTCAACAGGCTCATGATATGCGCGACCAGCGTCACCGGATAACGCAGGCGGGGATGGTTGCTCTCCAGTGCGTGGCGCAGTTTGGGTAAAATGGCCTCAGGTGGTAATGTAAAACGTGCCGCAAGGCCCGGATTTTGCACCGGATTATCCTGCTCACCCTGAGTAACATTATCCGTGAAGCGGGTATGAATGGGGCCCGGTTCGATTAAACTGACACGCACGCCACTGGTATGCAGTTCCATACGTAACGCGTCGCTCCAGGCTTCCAGCGCGTATTTACTGGCCGCATAAGCGCCGCGGCCCGGCGTCGAAATAATGCCCAGCACCGAGCTGGTATTAATGATTCGGGCATTGCCCCAGGCCTTTAAGGCCGGGAGCAGGCGCAGGGTGAGCTGATGAGTGCCGAACACATTGCTGGAAAACTGCTTTTCCAGTTGCTGGCGCGTCAGGGTATTTAAGGGACCATAGGTACCAAATCCCGCATTGTTAAAAAGCGCAAACAGTCGGCCATGCGTCAGCGCCAGTACCCTGTCGGCAGCGCGATCAACGCTGTCAGGATCGTCCAGATCCAGCTGCAGCCCTGTGAATCCCAGGCTGTCCATCCGTGCGACATCGTCGGCTTTACGACAGGCTGCGATGACGTGATAGCCGCGTGCCAGCAGATCTTTGGCGGCGACCAGACCAATCCCGCTGGAGCAGCCCGTTATCAAAATGGTTTTTTGCATGCGTTACCTTTTTTGCACAACTACTGCTTAACTAAGGGAGCCAGCTCTTTTGCCATCAGGTCGGCGATAAACGGTTGGGCATCAGGATTGGGGTGAATCCCATCCTGCTGCATCCATTCCGGTTTCAAATAAACCTGCTCCATAAAAAAGGGCACTAAAGCAATGTCGTACTGTTTTGCCAGTTGCGGATAAATATCGCGGAAGGCATCAGTATAACGGCGGCCATAGTTCGCGGGTAAACGTATCTGCATCAGAATCGGTTTTGCCTTTGCGGCTTTCACCTGATCGATGATGGTGCCCAGCGTTTGCGCCACGTCTTTGGGAGGAAAGCCGCGCAGACCGTCATTACCGCCCAGTTCGATTAACACCCACTGCGGCTGATGTTGTTTTAATAGGGCAGGTAAGCGTGCCAGCCCTTGTGCGGCGGTATCGCCACTGATACTGGCATTCACGACGCTGGGCTGCTGCTGCCACTGTTTATTCAGCAGGCTGGGCCAGGCCTGACTGGCTGACATTTGATAGCCTGCGCTCAGGCTGTCACCCAGCACCAGCAACGTATCGGCCGCAGCAAGACGGGACACCAACAGACAGCACAATAACAGGAAAGGATAATGCCAGCGGAAAACATTCTTGAAGTTCATCATCTTACTAAGTCCGTGGGTCAGGGAGAGCATCAGTTAACCATCCTTACCGGAGTTGAGTTAGTTGTCAAACCAGCAGAAACGATAGCCCTGATTGGCGAGTCAGGATCCGGTAAATCTACCTTGCTGGGCATTCTGGCCGGGCTGGATGACGGCAGCGAAGGTGAAGTGCATCTGTTGGGGCAGCCGTTACATCACATGAACGAAGAACAGCGTGCCGCGTTGCGCGCGAAGCAGGTCGGGTTCGTGTTCCAGTCATTTATGCTGGTGCCCACGCTCAACGCGCTGGAAAACGTCCAGTTACCTGCACTGCTGCGCGGTGAGAGCGATCGGCAGAGCCGCGACCAGGCGCGCGATCTCCTGACGCAGTTAGGCCTGGCCGGGCGTTTACAGCATCTGCCTGCGCAGTTATCCGGCGGCGAACAACAACGCGTTGCGCTGGCGCGGGCGTTCAGCGGCCGTCCGGGGCTGCTGTTTGCCGATGAACCCACAGGCAATCTGGATCGCCACACCGGCGATCGCATTGCCGACCTGTTATTTTCCCTCAATCGCGATTTTGCCACGACGTTAATTCTGGTTACCCACGATGCGCAGCTGGCGGCGCGTTGTGACCGCCGTTTGCGTCTGCGCGAGGGAAAATTATGGGAGGAAAAATGATCTGGCGGTGGTTCTGGCGTGAGTGGCGCTCGCCCTCATTATTGATCGTCTGGCTGGCGTTAACGCTGGCTGTCGCCTGTGTGCTGGCGCTGGGATCGATTAGCGATCGCATGGAAAAGGGGCTGAGCCAGCAGAGCCGGGATTTTATGGCAGGCGATCGCACGTTGCGCAGCAGCACGGCTGCGCCGACGGCATGGCTGGATAAAGCCCGCGAAACGGGGTTGTCAGTCAGTCGACAGTTAAGCTTTATGACCATGACTTTTGCCGGTCAGACACCGCAGTTGGCTGCGGTGAAAGCCGTAGAAAACACTTATCCGATGTTTGGTGAGCTGAAAACGCAGCCGCCAGGCCTGAAGCCCCAGCCCGGTACCGCGCTGGCCGCGCCGCGTTTAATGGCACTGCTTAATCTGCACGTCGGCGATGAACTGGATGTGGGCGATACCACGCTACGTATTACGGGTGAGATTATCCAGGAGCCAGATGGCGGTTTTAATCCGTTTGAGATGGCCCCGCGTTTACTGATTAACCTGGCTGACGCGGATAAAACCGGTGCCATCCAGCCCGGCAGTCGCCTCACCTGGCGCTACAAATTCGCAGGCAAGCCTCAGCAACTGGACACGTATGACCGCTGGATAACGCCACAGATTAAAATCGGGCAGCGCTGGATCAGTATTGAAAATTCGGAAGACGCGCTGGGCCGCTCCATGCAGCGTGCCCAGCAGTTTTTGCTGTTATCTGCTCTGTTAACGCTGATGCTCGCCATTGCCGCGGTGGCGGTCGCCATGAGTCACTACTGCCGCAGCCGCTACGATCTGGTGGCCGTGCTGAAAACGCTGGGTGCCACGCGCGGCGCGTTACAACGATTGATCATCGGTCAGTGGCTGGCGGTGTTGCTGCTGGCCGCCCTGGCCGGTGGCGCAGTCGGTCAGGTGGTTGAAGCCATCCTGATGGCGATGTTGAAACCGGTGCTGCCGGCGTCTCTGCCAGCGGCCAGCCTGTGGCCGTGGGTGTGGGCGATCGGTTCGCTGTTTATGATTTCCCTGCTGGTGGGATTACGTCCTTACCGCTTGCTGCTGGCGACGCAGCCGTTACGCGTGTTGCGACGCGATGCCGTTGCCGCCGTCTGGCCGCTGAAAATCTATCTGCCCGCGATGGGCTTACTGGTGGTGGCGCTGCTGGCGGTACTGGTCGGCGGCAGCAAAATGCTCTGGGCACTGCTGGCGGGCGTAATGGTGCTGGCAGGGCTGCTGGCCCTGCTCGGCTGGGGCACATTACTGCTTCTGCGTCGTTTGTCCGTACGTAATCTGGCGCTGCGGCTTGCCATTAATCGTTTACTGCGTCAGCCTGCTATGACGCTGAGTCAGCTTGCCGCCTTTTCCCTGTCGTTTATGTTACTGGCGTTGCTGCTGGTGATGCGGGGTGATCTGCTGGATCGCTGGCAGCAGCAGTTGCCCGCAGACAGCCCGAACTTTTTCCTGCTCAACATCACGGCGGAGCAGATTCCGCAGGTGCGTGAGTTTCTGCAGTCGCATCAGGTTAAACCTGAAACCTTTTACCCGATTGCGCGCATGCGCCTGAGTGAGATTAACGGTCAGCCTGCCGATCCCGCACGGGATAACGCGCTGAACCGCGAACTGAATCTGACTGCGCTGGCAACGCTTCCCGATCATAATCCGCTTGTCGCGGGGAGCTGGCCGCCGAAAGCCGGAGAAGTGTCCATGGAGGTGGCGCTGGCCGATCGCCTGGGGGTAAAACCGGGCGACAGTTTGACCTTTGAGGGCGATACGCAGCGGTTCAGCGCCAAAATCACCAGTCTGCGAAAAGTGGACTGGGAAAGCCTGCGCCCCAATTTCTTCTTTATTTTTCCCCCCGGCGCGCTGGACAGCCAGCCGCTGACCTGGCTGACCAGTTTCCGTCTGGACAACCGTGCCGCATTACTGGCGCAGCTTAACCGCACATTTCCCACGCTGAGTCTGCTGGATATCGGCAGTATCCTGCGTCAGATTGGACAGGTTCTGACCCAGGTCAGCCAGGCACTGGAAATCATGGTGGTGCTGGTCACGGCCTGCGGTGTATTGCTGCTCATGGCGCAGATTCAGGTGGGGATGCGCCAGCGCCGACAGGAGCTGGTCGTCTATCGCACGCTGGGCGCGGGCAAACGTCTGCTGCGCACTACGTTGTGGTGTGAATTTGCGCTGATTGGCGTCGTCTCGGGCATTGCGGCGGCGCTCGGTGCTGAGGCCGCACTCTGGGCATTGCAGCGTAAAATCTTTGATTTTCCGTGGCAACCCGACTGGACATTGTGGCTGGCCTTACCGCTGGGCGGCGCGCTCTTACTGTCGCTCTGTGGTGGCTGGCTGGGCGTGCGTTTGTTGAAAGGCAATGCGTTGTTCAGGACGTTTGACGCGACGTAAAACCGACCGGGCGCGATGATACTGCGCCCGGTCGTGAACAGATTTACAGCTTGGCTGCTGCCCAGCGAATACCGCTGGCATACCCGGCAGGTAACAGCGGCAACAAGGCCTGCAAGGCGGCAGCGAGACGGCTCTGGTCGCTGTCGGTCAGGTTGAGGTGACCGACTTTGCGTCCTTCACGCACCGCTTTGTCGTACCAGTGCAAATGCACCAGCGGCTGCTGGAGCCAGTCAGTATTTAACGCTGTGCCAATCAGGTTAACCATCACTGAGGGCGCAATGACCACGGGCTGTGGCAGAGCCAGACCCAGAATAGCGCGCAGGTGAAGTTCAAACTGACTGATTGAGGCCCCGTTCTGAGTCCAGTGCCCGCTGTTGTGAACGCGAGGCGCCAGTTCGTTAATCAGCAATCCCTGCGGGGTGACAAAGCATTCCATGGCCATGACGCCGACATAGTTCAGCTCGTGCAGGATGGCGCTTAACATCGCCTCAGCCTGCTGTTGCTGCGCGGCATCTGCCTGCGGGAACGCAACGCTGGTACGCAGAATGCCTTCTTCATGCAGATTATGTGTCAGCGGATAAAATACGGTGCTGCCATCATGGCCGCGCGCGCCGACCAGCGACACTTCCCCCGAGAAGTTAATGCCTTGTTCGACAATGCATTCACCATAACAGTCGTCGGGTAACGTATCGGTTTCACCGGCACGTAACCGCCATTGACCACGACCGTCATAACCGCCCGTGCGGCGCTTAACAATAGCCAGTTCGCCCAATGTTTTGAAAACGTGCGGCCATTCACCTTTATCCGCCAGCAGTTGCCAGGGGGCAGTCGCCAGACTGAGCTGATCCAGCAGCTGTTTTTGCGTCAGACGGTCGGCCAGCCGCGGGAAAATATCGCGATTCACAAAGGCCGGGTGGCTCGCGAGTTCGCGCGTCAGTGCCGTCTCGGGCCAGCGTTCGATCTCAGCCGTAATCACGCTCCCGGCGATAGGCAGGGTAGCGGGGTCGGCATCCAGGCCAACCGGATGCACGGCAATGCCCATAGGCTCGCCCGCCTGACGTAACATACGGCCAAGCTGTCCGTTACCCAGTACGCAAACCGGCTTCATGCTTCCTCCCGCGGGTCCGGATTGTCCAGTACCTCATCGGTCTGTGACTGACGCCAGGCGGCCAGACGTGACGCCAGCGCGCTGTCATGAATCGCCAGAATCTGCGCCGCCAGCAGGGCTGCGTTAGCGGCGCCCGCTTTGCCAATGGCCAGCGTGCCGACCGGAATGCCGCGTGGCATTTGCACAATCGAGTAGAGGCTGTCGACGCCGCTCAGCGCGGCGCTCTGTACCGGCACACCGAGTACCGGCAGCAGGGTCTTGGCAGCCAGCATCCCTGGCAAATGCGCCGCGCCACCGGCACCGGCAATAATCACCTGAAAACCGTTGTCCGCTGCGGTTTCCGCAAAGCTAAACAGTTTATCCGGGGTACGGTGCGCTGACACCACTTCCACATGGAAGGGCACGTCCAGGCTGGTAAGGATTTCCGCAGCGAACTGCATGGTGGACCAGTCACTTTTGGAACCCATAACAACTGCGATGCGGACCGGGGCGGCATTCGACGACATGCGGTCAACTCCTGTGAATAAAAACACACCTGACCAGGCGGACAGGTTTTGAAGGGCACAGAGAATACCATGAGAAAGGCGGAAGGAAAACGGTTGCGTCGGGCGGGTTAACGTCAGACGATAAGCTTATCGCATCAGGAATGAATACGGCCTGAGTGAGACAACTCAGCTCACCGCAGGGCGGGGAAGGCAGGCGGCAGGGCGTGAACGCGTTTCACTATGCTGGCCTGCCGCCCGTTCGCACAGTCCCCGGGTACCTTGCGCCGCTCGACGGGCCTCAGCGCAGGTGTGCAACGCGATGTCACCGGACGACTAAAAATCGAAGTCGATGAGCTGGATGCCGTTTGCATCCAGTTGGATCATTGATCCCCGGCTGTGCCAGGCACCCAATACCGCGCGCTGTGCGGGGGCTCCGTTCAGCGACACATCATGGATGGCGGGGCGGTGCGTATGACCATGAATCAGTAAAGGCACCTGCTGACGTACCATCGCATCGACCACGGCCTGTTGATTGACATCCATAATCTCCAGCGACTTATGCTGGTTGGCCTGTTTACTGTTGGCGCGCATCCGTGCCGCAATCCGTTTACGAATAAACAGCGGCAGCGTCAGGAACAGACGTTGAATCCAGGGATTATGCACTTTCGCCCGGAACTGCAGATAACCCGCATCGTCGGTGCACAACGTATCGCCATGCATGATCAGAAGTCGGTGACCATAAAGCGTCAGAACCTGCTCCTCGGGCAATAAGGTCATGCCGCTGGTGCGGGCAAAGCGTTTGCCGATCAGAAAATCGCGGTTGCCGTGAATAAAAAAGACCGGCACGGGCAGGGCATGAAGGGCGCTGGCAACCTGTTGATGCAGCGGATTCGGATCGTCATCACCGATCCAGGCTTCGAACAGATCGCCCAGAATATAAAGCGCGTCGCAGTGAGGCGCTTCGCGCTGCAAAAAATGCAGAAAACCGGCGGTAATCGCCGGTTCTTCCTGACACAGATGGAGATCTGCGATAAACAGCGTGCGCGACATTACTCGCTAACGGTCACTTTCTGAATGATGACGTCATCTTTCGGTACGTCCTGATGCATACCGCTGCGACCAGTTGAAACCGCTTTGATTTTCTCTACCACGTCCATCCCTTCAACCACTTCAGCAAATACACAGTAACCCCAGCCCTGCAGGCTTTCGTCACGGAAGTTCAGGAAGTCGTTGTCCGCCACGTTGATGAAGAACTGTGCGGTCGCAGAGTGCGGCGCAGAGGTACGGGCCATGGCCAGCGTGCCTTTGGTGTTTTTCAGACCGTTGTTGGCTTCGTTACGGATCTCTTCTTTGGTGGCTTTCTGCTTCATGCCAGGCTCAAAACCGCCGCCCTGAATCATAAAGCCGTTAATCACACGGTGGAAAATGGTGTTGTCGTAGAAACCTTCACGGCAGTAATCCAGGAAGTTCTTTACGGTTGCGGGCGCTTTGTCATCGAAGGTCTTGATCACGATATCGCCATGGTTAGTCTGGAAAGTTACCATTTTTTTCGTCCTGTAAAGGTTGTCGTCAGTAGCATAGGGTGTGCTTTTAAGCGCACACGCCTTTTTCTCGAACGTTCTTATATCATAATTTCCGATAATACGTCAGCCAGGCAGCGCAGTTGGCTTGCTTTGCGTCGCGTGACAGATAAAAATACGGCACAATAACAGGATACTCAAAACGGTGCGTTACGCACGCCTCACTACGGAAACCCCCAATGCTGAAGATTTACAACACCCTGAGTCGACAAAAAGAGGAATTCACCCCTATTCATGCTGGCAAAATCGGCATGTATGTCTGCGGCATCACGGTGTATGACCTCTGTCACATTGGGCACGGGCGCACGTTTGTGGCCTTCGACGTGGTTTCGCGCTATCTGCGCTACGTCGGTTATGACGTCAATTATGTGCGCAACATTACCGACATTGATGACAAAATCATCAAAAGAGCCAATGAGAACGGCGAGAGCATCGAAACGCTGACCAACCGTATGATCGGCGAAATGCACAGCGACTTCGATGCGCTGGGGATTTTACCGCCGGATGTGGAGCCGCGTGCCACGCGCCATATTCCTGACATCATTGCGCTGGTGGAAACGCTGATTGCCCGCGGTCACGCCTATGTCGCGGATAACGGCGATGTCATGTTTGATGTCCTGAGCGATGTTGATTATGGCGCACTGTCGCGTCAGGATCTGGAGCAGCTACAGGCAGGTGCGCGTGTAGAGGTTGCCGACGTGAAACGTAACCCGATGGATTTCGTGCTGTGGAAAATGTCCAAAGCGGACGAACCTTCATGGCCATCGCCGTGGGGCAACGGTCGTCCGGGCTGGCACATTGAATGTTCGGCGATGAACTGCAAACAGCTGGGTGCGCACTTTGATATTCACGGTGGCGGTTCTGATCTGATGTTTCCCCATCATGAAAACGAAATCGCCCAGTCGACCTGTGCCCACGATGGTCCGTATGTGAATTACTGGATGCATTCCGGCATGGTGATGATTGACCGTGAAAAGATGTCGAAGTCACTGAACAACTTTTTCACCGTGCGCGATGTGCTACAGCATTATGATGCCGAAACCGTGCGTTACTTTCTGATGTCGGGCCACTATCGCAGCCAGCTAAATTATGGTGAAGATAACCTGAACCAGGCACGCGCCGCGCTGGAACGCCTTTACACCGCGCTGCGTCATACTGACCGCACCGTAGCGGCCAGCGGTGGCGAGGCGTTCGAAGCCCGTTTCCGCGAAGCAATGAACGACGATTTCAACACGCCAGAAGCCTATTCGGTGCTGTTTGATATGGCGCGTGAAGTGAATCGTCTGAAAGGTGAAGACATGACGGCCGCCAGTGCGCTGGCAGCAAAACTGCGTGAAATCGCCGATGTATTGGGGATTCTGCAACAGGAGCCGGAAGTGTTTTTGCAAAGCAGTGCCCAAGGCAATGACGACGAAGTGGCTGAAATCGAACACTGGGTCAAAGCCCGCGCCGATGCGCGTGCGGCGAAAGACTGGGCGCAGGCGGATGTGGCACGCGATAAGCTCAATGCGCTGGGCGTGATTGTGGAAGACGGCCCGCAGGGTTCCACCTGGCGACGTAAATAAAACGCAACACAGGAGAGGGCGAGCAATCGCCCTTTTTTGTCGATGACGATAAAGCAGATTCACATTCGCGGTTTCCGTTCGGTACGCGATCTCACGCTTCCGCTGCACCCGCTCAACGTAGTGAGCGGTCCCAACGGCTGTGGTAAATCCAATCTTTATAAAGCGGTGCGGCTGCTGCACGAGGCGGCTAACGGACGGCTTGCTCTGGCGCTGGCCGAAGAGGGTGGGGTGCAAAAAGTGATGTGGGCGGGCGGATTGCGCCGTGGCGACCGCCGACATGATCCTAAGCGGCTCATCCTGGCCGTGACGATGGATGATATGGATTACCAGCTGGAAACCGGTTTTCCTGAACCGCTATCAACCAGCCTGTTTAACCTGGATCCGCTGGTTAAAGAAGAACGCATCTGGCTGAGTGGCCAGCAGCGCCGACCGTCTTCCTGCATTATGCAGCGCACTAATCAGACCGCCTTTCTGCATAACATCGACGGAGAGCGCGTCAGTTATGCTGGCGTACTGCATCCTGAAGAATCCCTGTTTGGACAACTGGGGGAGCCGCACCGCTATCCAGAACTTTCCCGGATGCGTGAACGCCTGAAAGCATGGCGCTTTTATCATGAGTTTGCCGTCTGGCCAGGTTCACCGATTCGTTCGCCGCAGATTGGCGTGCGCGCACCCGTTCTGGCCCATGATGGCAGTAATCTCGCCGCAGCATGGGCAACGATAGTGGAACGTGGGCATCATGAACTGTTGTATAAAGTGATGAAAACAGCCTTCCCGGACACTGAGTTTCAGGTGGATGTGCAGAACGGACGTTTTCAGATGCTGATGCAGCGCCAGGGCATTTTGCGCCCGCTGGAAAGCGCCGAATTTTCCGATGGTACGCTGCGCTTCCTCTGCCTGGTCGTGGCGCTGCTCAGCCCGCGCCCGCCTGCCTTTATGGCGCTGAACGAGCCTGAAAACAGCCTGCATGAGGATTTACTGCCTGCCCTTGCCGCCCTGATTGCCGAGGCCAGTCAGTTCAGTCAGTTATGGATCACCAGCCATTCGCCCCGGCTGGCGACGCTGATTGCACAACATGCAGAGGTCAGTCACATTGCGCTGGAGCTGGTTAACGGTGAGACGCGGATAGTGGGAGAGGCGCGGATTTAAGGTGCCCCGCCTGGGGCACCAGCGGATCAGGCAACAACGGTAACGCGCTGCCCGGCAAACTCGACCGTTTGCCCCTGAAAGATTTTGCAGCGCTTACGGGTTTCGACTTCGCCGTCGACCCGCACCTCGCCGTCACCGATCGCCACTTTAGCCTGTGCACCGCTTTCTACCCAGCCTTCAAGTTTCAGCAGATCGCAGAGATCAACGTGGGGAAATTTGCCCAAAGAAAACGTAGCCATTATGCCTGCTCCCCATCATGAAACGCTTCGCATGCCTGCAAGGTATTTTGAATAAGTGTCGCCACGGTCATTGGCCCTACGCCACCCGGAACCGGGGTGATATAAGAAGCACGTTCAAAGGCAGCCTCATAATCCACATCCCCGACCACTTTGCCGCTTTCAAGACGGTTAATACCGACATCGATGACGATTGCGCCCGGTTTAATCCAGTCGCCCGGAATAAAATGGGGTTTACCGACCGCGACAATCAGCAGATCGGCGTGTTCAACATGGTGGCGCAGATCGCGGGTAAAACGGTGCGTGACGGTGGTTGTGCAGCCGGCTAACAGCAGTTCCATGCTCATGGGACGGCCCACAATGTTTGATGCACCGACAACCACCGCATTGAGCCCGTAAGCATCAATGTTGTAGCGCTCCAGCAGTGTCACAATGCCGCGCGGGGTGCACGGGCGCAGTTTTGGCGCACGCTGGCACAGGCGACCAACGTTATAGGGATGGAAACCATCAACATCTTTATCGGGCGTGATGCGCTCAAGCACTTTGACGTTATCAATGCCGGCTGGCAAAGGCAGTTGCACCAGAATGCCATCGATCGTGTTGTCGCTGTTCAGAGTGTCAATCAGCTGCAGCAATTCCGCTTCACTGGTGGTGTCGGGCAGATCGTAAGAGCGGGAGATAAAGCCGACTTCTTCACAGGCGCGGCGTTTGCTGCCGACATAAATCTGTGAGGCAGGGTTCTCACCTACCAAAACTACGGCCAGACCTGGTGCACGTTTACCGGCGGCCAGGCGTTGTTTCACTTTTTCTGCAACCTCAAGCCGTACCTGCTGCGCAATCGTTTTACCGTCAATAATTTTTGCTGCCATCAGAGCGTAAATCCACTGTGTTGAGTTTGAATCGGGAATGGCGCCTATTTTGTCAGAAGCACGTCCGGCTGTCAGGTAGAGATTCTGACCACAGTGTGGTTACCGACATTTCGCCGTGACGAAAGTATGGGTTAACGCTTATGATGCCAGACAGAGAAATGAAGGGAAGACGTAATGATTTGGTTAATAATCGCCACTTTAGTTGTCGTGTTTGTTATAGGCTTCCAGCTGCTGACCGCCGGTTCACGCCATGCCGCGCAGGCGCTCAGTAAGCGTCTACAACTCCCGCCGGTTCACATCGAATCCATGCTTTCCCTGATGGGAAAGGAGGCGGCAAAAGAGTTTACCGACTACATCAGCGGTGATAATGAAGCACATCTGAATAATGGTGCGGCAGTGCTGGTTATCTGGCAGGTGTTGATTGTCGATGGCAGCGATGAAAATCTCTGGCGCTGGCACGGCGCACTCAGCCGGGCAGGCTTTACCGCGACGATTTCCCGCCAGCAGTTGTTGCTGGCGTTGGGCTTTTTGCGCCAGCTGGAACCGGATAGTCATGAGCTTAATGCGCTACGCGAGCAGTATAATACGCGCGTGACTCAGCAAGGCGTTGAGCTGGAAGGTGAAACTGCTGAGGTGAATAACCTGGTGTCGCTGAGCGCCTGGCGAGACAAACATTAGCGAAAATTGGTCATTACCTGGGCACTCACCGCGTCGGCGCGGCAAAAACGTTGACGTAACAGCGTTCAACCGTATAATTCGACCCAACCTCTCCGCGCCCTTAGCTCAGCTGGATAGAGCACCGGCCTTCTAAGCCGTAGGTCACAGGTTCGAATCCTGTAGGGCGCGCCACTTTCTCTTCTGTTTACATCCCTTAAAGTCTACTTTTCCTTTTAAAATCACAAGTTAAATTTTTTTAACTGGACCATTCCTGACGTGGTCGTCTTTTTTGTTTCTCATGTGATTGGGGGAACACCAGGTGGGCGTTTTCAGTTTCAATGATTGCTAACCCCATAAATGAAACTAACGGCTCCACAGTTTAACGTTGTAAGCCTCAGAGCAATGGCCTGTAACTTGAATGATGATGAAAGCAGGGCATGTATCTGGAAGTCATTCCGTATAAGCTAATAGCAGGAACAGGAATTTTAAATAAACAAGTCCATACTGTCTGCTAACTTCTGCATCCCAGACATACCTGCAACAGCCAATGTAAATTGTTACGGTAAAAAGAGCATCTGAAGGTATTTAACCAAGTCCATAAGCTTAATGCCAGGCTGAATAGCAGTCATTTGACTGATATTTTAAGAATTTTTCATATCTGCACCATTAACGCGTACTAATCTGATTTTTGCTCTCATCTTAGCTAATGCTTTTTTTCCTTTTAGCCAACATAAAGTCCGAAAAATCATGATGTCTCATTTTACTAATGAGTTTACAGCGATGATCTTGTTTAGCCTTTAATGAGTAAAATTTATCAGCTTAACGAATGAATTAGACATCGATATATATAAGACGCTGATTAACTCTGTTAAGGAAATTTATATATGTTTAATTTCATAAAAGCCTCAGTCGTTGCATTTTCTGTTGTCACATCGTTTTCCGCTATGGCGGGCTGGCAACCTTATAAAACCGTCACTTTGGATGGATATAACAATACCATTCCCGGTGGGAGTTTTTACAATGAAACTAATGTGGCTTCTGGAGTGTATCGTTTTCGTATTGACCCGGAATCAGCCGGCGTCGATTACGCAACGGGGCAGGCAGGAAACACACGTTCTAAATCTGCTGCTTTAATGATCTACGATCGCACTACTACTTCTGATAAATCAGCCGCTGTAAGTTTTTATGGCTTGAATGATGATGGGCTTGAGGCTTCATCGCTTATGCATGCTTTTCCACAAGGTGGTGGATTTGATTTGTATCTACAGGACTGGCAACGTGCAGATAATTCTGGCTCTCTAAGCGTAATTATCGAAAAGTGGCAAAATTAACGTTGCTCTGAAGCGTAAATAGCATCAGGCGCTCTGTATCCAGAGCGCTAATTTATTTGTCGTCTTTTATATCGCTTTGGTTAAATTATAAATATTTCATGTGGTTATAAAAGTGAATTATGAAGATCGCGACCTGGTCTACCAAAGATTACCACTAAAACAGGTCATTAATAGCAGGATGTTACATTAAAGCGGACCATGCTTATCTTTAAATGGAAATTAATAATTTAACCTAACTCTTATACAATTAATGGGTTGATAAATTTATGCCGGGTTTTCCGTCTGTTGATGTGCTAAGGATAATCCACTCAGGCTGATGAGCACGGAGAATGCGCCACTATCAAGATTCACCTCACTTTGAATGAATCAGATTTGTGACAGGAGTTAAATAACATTATGGTGCCGTTAGTGCGATTTACCCTGTTAGTGCTGTTATCGCCATCGTATTGTCATATGGCCATGCTCATACTCATCCGTACAGGGAACATCATAATGCTACGGCAGTGCACATAGTTGCATGCTGCTCATGATGAACTGTTCGATGCTGGTCTTAGCAAAAAATGTTGAGAAATGAACAGGCGGACAGGTAATTTTTCTGCTCATAAGTATAAACCCGTTATCAGGTTTTAACGATTGTCACATCGTTATTATCTGTAGTCGATGCGGAAAGTTTTTATCACCTACAATTACTATCGTAGGGTCAGTACTAAGGACCAGTGCTTTTAGCTAATGACTGAAGGTAAGGGTAAAAAAAATATGTACTGTTTCTGGGCGCAGTTCACCTGAAAGATTTCGAAAATGGATGCGTCTTTCTGACCGTTCGGTTATGCGGTTTCTGTGGGGCAGAGATAGAGCGACTTTTGGCATCAGGTCTTTCATCGCCGAACGTATTTCAACGGCGCCAGGCCTTAGGTATGGAGAAAAACGTAATGCAGCCATTAAAGAGTGAGAACCGGCCAAAGCTGACCCCCGCAATGCTGTTACTGCCATTCGACATTTTAATGCTGTCTCAGCGTTTCGCTAAAACGGGTCACAATAAGCACGTATCAAAAGACCGTAATTTACTCGCTTCAATCAGAATGTCTCCGCGAGTGATAAACGTGGTGCTTTGTGTCGTTCTGCTACTGCTTACGGGCTGTACCGGCACGCTGAACTGAGATGT
Source organism: Pantoea sp. PNA 14-12 (assembly GCF_004364735.1). NCBI lineage: Bacteria > Pseudomonadati > Pseudomonadota > Gammaproteobacteria > Enterobacterales > Erwiniaceae > Pantoea > Pantoea sp. PNA 14-12. Next base: position 239,889 of record NZ_SOAJ01000001.1, read on the forward strand.
ATAAGGATTTTGACGGGTCAGGCAGCACTATACCCGGTTTTACTGGAGGGATTTCCAGCGTTATTCAAAAAGCAAGCCGTGAAAAAACACCTACTGACTGTCGTTGCGTGTATAAAAACGCGGTTAGCGTCTCGATCGTTAAGATCGCAGTCAGCAGGCAAAGAACAGAATTACTCTGGGTCGGAGACCGAAGCGGAAGGCTTCAGTTTAACGACAAAGTGTTCTTTTTTTAGAATTTTTGCCCCTTTATCACACCAGTGATCGGTGAATCTGAAAAACTCATCCGTGGTCAATTCAAAACACAACTCAACATTCTTAGCCAGTCCTTTGGACAGTAATTCATTAGCCTGTTCTAAAGAGTGGGCTTTTGTCGTTTTCATGTAACAACTCCAGTGCGTTTAAGAAGAGCGTGTATAACCCCTCAGAGAACCTATCACAGGATGATGACAATTATACGACGATGTAAAACATACGTGGGTCCGGCGGAAGAGAATTCAGTGAAACCAGGAGAAGGGGTGAACTGGCACCAGGTGCTGTACGTGGAAGGGCAGATCGGCTCAGCTTACAGCGCAGCATACTCGGTTAGTATCAATTTTTCTGATGGTTTTATTCTTTCCGGGGCAGGGAATCAGTCTGAAGGCGTTTGGAAACGACGTGCTTGCAGAGCATAATGCTGCTCAGGTGTTTGTGTGGTTAATTAAAGGTGATGAACAAAAAACTCAAGCGCAATCCGAAGTTAGCTTGAGAGGGTTCTCGCTTATGCATCTGATTACAAAGTGATAACGCTCCCTTTGCTATCCTTTAGTATAGTTTTTTTTGATCTAAAGTCTAGTTGTTATGAAGGAGGTTAAGGTTCAATATAATTTATGATTTAAAAAAGAAACCCCCACACCACCAGTGGCCTCGGAAACCTCAAGGGTTGATGTGAGGGTGGCTAACACAGCCAACACCAGGGAATACTCCGCGCTCATCATACACTTTTTATAAGAAATAGATAAATTTTTTTGAATGGTTATCAGCCCTGCTCGTTACAGGGCTTTTTTCGTTTAAGCGTCTCATAATGCTTCTTAGTCAATGGGCGACTTGCCTCGCTCTGGCTCATATCTGCACCTTTTCAGAAAGGCGTTAGATCCTGTGATCGTATTGCGGCAAAGGGCACTTAGAGACGTTCGTCTTTAGGTCCGAATAATAGGTGATTTAATGGTGCCTCAGCTGACTTATTGACGGGAACATTTCGTGCATTTCGTGCTTTCTTTAAACGGAAACACTATGCCAGATGCTTCTGCTTTAGTGACGCGTTTAAAACATCTATCATGATCAGATCCCGTAATTGAACCGGACCCATAAGTCATTATTCCGTTCTTTACATTCATCTTTTTAGATTTGGTGGTGGCTCCTCATCAGTTCTTATCCTCAATGTCAGTCTGGGCTAAGCGTTTAAACTCAAAGCGCAGAATGTTTATTTCTCGTTTACTTCCGCTTCTTTATCTTATTAACAGTGAATTTTTTGTAAGCCCGGAGCTCCGGATGTTCAAATCCTCGCACTAATAAGCGCTTATAAACTTCAAAAAGTGCTGAGCGGATAAAGGGATTCAGCATTTTGCTTAAGAAGCACATTTTGCATCTTTATTGGGCCGTTTCTGTAAAGATTTTTGCGGACAGACATAGATCTTATACACCGTATTTTTACTCTAAAAGTCGGTAAGACAAGCGAGTAACGCGTGAACACAAAACATTTTCAGGTTATTTTTCCTGCAACACGGGCCGCTGCCCCGGATGCATTTATACCTCTGACATCCACAGACAGCAGCGATACTCGCACGCAGCGTATTCCGATCCTCTTTCCTCTTGCGCAGCAAATTCCCTTATTTTTATGCTTTATTATTTTTAGCTGCTGGTTATTACCAGGATTGGTAGGACATGAACCCTGGAAGCCTGACGAAGCTTATACCTTTGGGTTAATTCGCCACATCGCGCAGACCGGTGACTGGGTAGTGCCTACGCTGGCAGGTGAGCCTTTCATGGAAAAGCCGCCGCTCTATTTTGTGGTGGCGTCGTTTTTCCTTCGGCTGTTCAGTCCGTTATTAGGCGAGCCGGATGCAGCGCGTCTGACTACGGGCTTCTTCATCCTGATCGCCTGTTACGCTATTGCACTATCTGCCAGAGAGTTACTGGGTAAGGGCGCCGGACGCTGGGCTGTTCTTATTCTCTTTGCCTGTGTCGGCTTTCCCATTCGGGCGCACCAGATGATTACCGATACGGCTTTGCTGGCGGGCGGCGCCATCGGCATTTATGGTTTCGTGTTGGGGATTCGACGCCATGTTGCTGGCGGAATTGTACTGGGCGTGGGCGCTGCCGTTATGTTTCTCTCAAAGGGGCTGCTGGGTCCCGGGATTCTGGGAGTAACGGCGATGGGGTTGCCGTTGCTCAATACTGAATTTCGCAACAGGCGCTACGTCATCTTTTGTGCCATTTCTTTTTTGGTTTTTTGCCCGCTGGTCGCGCCCTGGCTTTACGCGCTCTGGATGCGTTCAGAAAAACTGTTTTCAACCTGGCTTATGGTGAATAACTTTGGCCGATTTGACGGTACCGCCAGACTGGGTCCGAAAGCGAAGCCGTTCTTTTATCTTAAATTGCTTCCGTGGTATGCATTTCCAGCGCTTCCTATGGCGGTATGGTGGTTATGGCGCTGCGGGGCAAACGGCATTAGCCCGGCAGTCAAAGTCCTGTTGACGTTTTTTGTGGCGGGGTTTGCTACATTGTCTGCCGCCGCAGATGCACGCGAACTCTATGCCATGCCGTTGTTGCTGCCACTGGCAATATTAGCGGCGGGGGCGTGTCAACGAAAAGCGGAGTGGGCTGAAAAATTGCGGCCCTGGTCTCTGGGCCTGTTTTGTCTGCTTCCTGCGGTGATGTGGGGCGCGGGGATCATACTGATAACCGGTTGGCCTGTCCCGTTATGGAATAAGTGGGTGGCGCCAGGCGCACCTGGATTTATGCCTGAGTTCCATCCGCTTATGTTTAGCGTGGCACTGCTGGTTACCCTGATGATGAGTGGCATCGTGTTTTTCCATCGGGCAGCGCGACAAAGCCCCTTATATATCTTCACTAGTTGTATAACCCTGTGCTGGGTGTTGGCCATGACGCTCGGCATGCCTTATCTGGATTATACGAAGCGTTATTCAGACGTCTTTATCCCGATGCGAGCCTGGCTGCCTAAAGATGAGTGCGTAGCCAGTCGGCACCTTGGCGAGCCACAGCGCGCGTTACTGGAGTATTACGACGGCTTAGTCACGCTAAGGGAAGGAAAGCACAGAGGTGCCTTTCGCTGTCACTGGCTTCTGGTACAGCACGATAAAAAGCACCCGCAGGAATTTGTGGATGGCACGCTTGTCTGGCAGGGTGAAAGACCAGCAGATAAAGAAGAAAGTTATCAACTTTATCGGCTTGATGGCCAGGACATTTTTTCTTTAGCACCAACGGTGCCTGGGATAGTCTCACAGGCACAGTGATATCACCTACGGCATCCTGTTACGTTTGTCTCAGGGAAGGGACAGATGTACCTCGTTTTCCTTAGGTGCCCAGTCTCTGTCTGAAAACTCATCAAGGGGATAAGAGACATTTCGCAGTCCCTGCGTGCCCAGAAAGTTTCTGACGCCCTCCTGTAGATTGCCATCGCGAAACAGTTCTGCGATAACAAAAAGTGCATCAGAAAGTGAAAGGGTTCTGATTTGTGCCGGTAACCAGTTCGTGCGCGTAAAGATCAAATGATAAAGCGCTTCTTCGCCGGATAGCGGGAAATAACGCGTGCCAAATTGTTTACGATGTTTATCCAAAATGATTTCAAGAATAAATATCTGCGCGGTGCGTTGTTTCACCTGGTTAACCATCAGATTATCGGAATGGCTCATATCCAGCGTTGAGGCATCATTGTTCTGCTTAACGCGCGTTTCGATAGCATTCCAGAGGTTGTCATACTGATTCATAGCTTGCCTTGTCTGAAGTTAACGTTTTCATAACAAAGTTAGCAGAAGTCAGACGCAGGGCAAAGATCGCTGACCTGAACATCGCAGGCCTTCCGTTAAAATTTTCAGGTCGTTGCACGTTCAGATACCGCTTAGCGCTGTGACTCTGCAACGAAGAGATAAGGCAGAGCCGGTAGAGGGCGTTATGATATTGACCAAAATGGCCACGAATGGCCATATCGTGGATTTCCCGCGCAGCTAATGGATGACACCGGATGTCGTCAGGCAAAGGGCACAAAAAGCAACGCTGAATGCAGCAAAACCAACCAGACCTATTACGACGAAACCGAAATTTCTCATATCGACCTCCACCGTGTCCACATGGCACCTTACAATCATAAGTCTGGTGGGAAAATAAGTATATACTGTAAAAAAAGACATAGAAAATGGCATTGAGAGGGAGTTGATTTCATTCTTAACAGCTTAATGATTTATTGTTAATCATCTATTTTACTGATTTCGGCACGTGTTTTTTGTCCCGGGTGTGATATTAACTTTTATTTTGTAATGCGGTTGTTTTATTAGTGCGGGGGTTTATTTTAATTAGTGCTGGTTTTATCTTTTTTAATTGATGACTTTAATTGAGATGGATATCAGTAACGGATTGTATGATGAAGTAAACGATTACTCTGCAGGCTTCAGCTTACCTGCTAAAAAAATTCAGGCATTTTATTTATACTTTTAAAAATAGCAAAGCCAGCCTGGTGGCTGGCTTTGTTTTTTAATCACACCTTTCATCTGTAGAATATATAATTTCAATTTTCAGGAAATTTTATTTGCAATAAAAATCAAGATTATCATGCTTTATTACTCTTCACAGAAATACAGATGGATTTCTCTGAGGAGCAAAAAAACAACCCAATTCAGGCTCATCGTGATGTAAGGTGCGTCTGCCCGGGCGGTCGTCATGCCGTACATTCTCACGCACTTCCTGACTGTGGCAGATTTCCCGAGGCAGGCGATAACGGGTAAATTCACTGACCAGTTACTGATTAAAGCGAATGGTGTTGACGTGGCGGGAGCTGTGATGCAGCCACGTGAGCTGCTGTTCTCCTGGCAGGGTAAGGTGAATGAGATTGCCGGGCGGATCCCGTCATAGCAGATTAGCGCGCGTATTAAAATGTCCGCGCCGCGTACGGCCAAGGCGATCGGTCAGGATGATCAGTAAGCCCAGCGTGTTATTGGCCGGCGCACCTCGTCTGCCAGCGGATCGTGTCATACGCTGAGTTGTCAATTTAAGTTCCAGTGCAGTATTTCGCAGTTGTCGCGCGCATCTGGCAACACAGGTGTGAATGCCAGAATGATTTTGATTAGGGAAGCAGGACGGCTTCATGAAGAGACCGTCCTGGGTTCTTTAGCCGTGCGGGCCACCGCCCGGACCACCACCGGGTCCGCCGCCCGGTCCCATATGCCCTGGGCCGCCACCGCCCGGTCCCCAGAACGGCCAGACACAGCCCGACAGCGCCGAGACGCTGGCTAACGCAATCACTAACAGGATGACTTTTTTCATACAGGCTCCAGATTGATATCCCATTACTCTATCAATTTGGCTGTGTCGAGGTGTGAAGCGGGTGAAAAAGGGTTGATGGCATAGCGTAAAAGTTCTGTTAATCGCAACGGGGCAAACGGCACAGCCCGTTTGTCGTTTTGCATCAAAACTGTGCAGTGATAACGCTTTTTACCACCTGACCTTTGGCAGACTGGCGCAGTACAGCGTCTCGCCTCTGGCCCATAAATTGCAGCAGTGCTGGCGCAAAGTCGCATAATAATTTATCCAACAGGAGTCAGACGAATGCCAGTAAGCCGTTCATATGCTATCCGTTTATGTGGGCCGGTTATTTTTACAGGGCTGCTATCTTCCTTTCCCGCCATAGGGGCAAACGTGCCAGCCGGGGTGACGCTGGCTCCCTTACAGGAAATCGTGCGCGGTAACGGTGACGAACCTCCCACTCTGGATGTTGAAAAAGCGGAAACGAATGACGCCTTTGCGATCCTTTATGACCTGTTTGAAGGACTGGTGCAGACTATGCCCGACGGTAAGGTGGTGCCCGGGCTGGCAGTCTCATGGGAAACAGCGGATAACAAAGTCTGGACCTTTCACCTTCGCCCGGATCTGACCTGGTCCGATGGTTCGCCGCTGACCGCACAGGACGTCGTATTTAGCTGGCGTCGTCTCACCGATCCCAAAACGGCTTCGCCTTATGCCTCTTTTGCCAGCTATGCCCACATCCTCAATGCGGATGCGGTGACGAGCGGAAAAAGCCCGACTGACAGTTTGGGAGTTAAGGCACTGGACGACCATACCGTTCAGGTCACACTCGATCAGCCGGTGTCGTATTTTTTGCAGTTTGTCGCTCATCCTTCCCTGTTCCCGATTAGCGCAAATAATGTCAAAAGGTTTGGAGAGGCCTGGTCACGACCCGGCAATATGGTCAGCAGCGGAGCGTTTAAGCTGGACCAGTGGGTGGTAAATGAAAAAATTACGCTTGTCCGTAACGATCGCTATTGGGATAACGCACATACGGTAATTAATAAGGTCACTTTTTTACCCATCCACGATCTGTCTGCGGAACTTAATCGCTATCTTGCGGGCGGCATTACCATCACGGACAACATTCCAGCCGTTGACTTTTCTCGTATGAAAAAAGAACGGCCAAAAGAGGTGCGCAGTACACCGATATACAGCGTGTTCTATTTCCAAATCAATAACCGCAAGCCGCCCTTTACGGATGTGCGTGTGCGGCAGGCGCTCAACCTGGCGCTGGATAAAACCATTATTGCTGATAAAGTCATCGGTATGGGCCAGCAACCGGCCTGGGCTATGCTGCCCTTATCTATGGGGGAGGTGACGCTCAAGGCACCAGCATGGGCGGGCTGGACGCAGGAACAACGGGTGAAAAAAGCCCAAGCGCTGCTCAGTGAAGCCGGTTATTCCGCCAGCCATCCTTTAACTTTTACTCTGCTCTACAACACCAATCAGGATAATCAACGTATCGCGATCGCTGCAGCGTCGATGTGGGGGAAAGTGCTGGGCGCCCGGGTCACTCTGCAAAACCAGGAGTGGAAAACCATGGTGGATAATATGCATCAGGGGCAGTTTGATCTGGTGCGCTATACCTGGGGCGCCGATTACAGCGAACCGTCCACCTTCCTTAACACCTATCGTACCGGCGACAGTCAAAATACGGCGGGTTATGCCAGCCCGGCCTTTGATGCCGCTGTAAAAGCCGCAGGCATGGATACCAGCCTGGATGCCGTGACCCGGGATTATCAAAAAGCCAGCGATATTATTGCTAATGATACGCCAGTCATTCCGGTCTTTTACGGCGCTCTGAATCAGATGGTCAGTCCAAAAGTAGGCGGCTACGCGCCGTCGCATCTGCGTTTCTACTATACCAAAGACCTGTATCTGGTTAAGTAACGTAGTCTTTGTGTCTGATGTTCTCAGCACGACGAAAATGTCCGGGGTCGCTCATCGACCCCGGCGAATGTAAGCGACATGAAGATAGCGAAGGTGGCAGCCCGGTCCCGCACATACTGAAAACCATAACAGCATGTCCGATATTCACTGTTGGTCAGTGCGATGTTTATACAAATGAAAAAAGCCCGGCATCCGGGCTGGTGGTGATACGATAAAGAGGGCGGATTGCTGCCCTCAGGCGAAAAACCGTCTCGCCGCGCCATGATAATCAGACCCGGAAGGTTTCCACCATGCCCCGAAGCGCATGGGCCTGAACTGACAGTGACTGTGACGCGGAAGAAGACTCTTCTACCAGTGCTGCGTTATTCTGCGTCACGCTGTCCATCTGGCTGACCGCCACGCTGACCTGAGAAATACCCTGCATTTGTTCTGAAGAGGCCAGCGACAGGTTGTCCATTGCGCTGGCAAGCTCTCCGACCATGCCGACAATCTTCATGATGCTTTCGCCCGTGCCTGACGCCACTGCAACACCGCTTTCAACCTGGCTTACGGCCTGTTCAATTAACGTTTTGATATCGCGGGCTGCGGTAGCGCTGCGCTGCGCCAGCGTTCGGACTTCGCCCGCCACCACGGCAAAACCGCGTCCGCCTTCTCCGGCGCGTGCCGCTTCCACTGCCGCGTTGAGCGCCAGAATATTGGTCTGAAAAGCAATGCTTTCGATTACCGCGGTGATGTCCCGCACTTTGGTCGCGCTGATGGCAATCGCGTTCATGGTATCCGACATGCGATTCATATCCGTTTCGCCGGAACGGGCAAGTCGGGCGGTTTCGCGCGCGGATTCAGCCGTCTGCTGCGCACCAGCGCTGTTGCTTTTCACCGTGGCTGTGAGTTGCTCCATGCTGGCGGCAGTTTCCTGCAGCGCGGCGGCCTGCTGCTCGGTGCGTGAGGACAGTTCGGTATTGCCCTGGGAAATTTCATCGGCGGCCTGAGCAACAGTAGTGGAGGCATGTTTAATCTGCGACACCAGGCCGCGCAGGTTTGCCTGCATGGTATCCAGAGAAGCGAGCAGACTGCTCCTGTCGTGGCGGCGTAACGTAACGGACGTAGTCAGATCACCCGCCGCAATCGCGGCGGCCAGCTGCTGGGCCTGAGCCGGCTCTCCACCCAACTGCGCCATCAGTTTCCTGCTCATTAATACACAGATCACGGCGCCAGAAATCAGGGACGCCAGAACCAGAAAAATAAAGATCTTAATGATGCGGCTGACAGAGTCATTGCTCTTCTCTGCCGTTTGCTCTGCAAAGGCCCGCTGCATCTCGGTCAGTTCATTAAGGCTGCCAATAAGGATTTGCTGGGGCGGGCGGACAACATTGGTCAGATAGTCCGCCAGTCCGGTCAGTTGCCGCTGTCTGCCCATTGTGGCCGCTGTCGCCAGGGTGGTAAGCGCGGCGTTTTCATTTTCCTGCACTTTTTTAAGCAGGCCGAGCTCTTCGGGGTTTTTGTTGATTTCAATCAGCGAGGCCAGTTCAGCGCGCTTTTGTGTATAAACGGCCTTCTGGCCCTCGAAACGGCCCCATTCATTCTCGATGGCTTTGGGATCAGAAAACAGGGCCATATTCCTGACTTCGACCAGCATATTTCGCAGGGCCGTTCCCGCATCATTCGCCAGCGTGACTTTTTTCAGATTAGTGTTGACGATTTCGTTGATATTTTTTCGGGCTTCAAGCAGATGATTCAGTGCAACCCCAGAGCTAATGACGAAAAACAACATTAAAAAAGCAAATCCAGCAGATAATCGCGTCGATACTTTCATTTTTCACCCCAGTTAAGATTTTATATGGCCCATGATGTTTTCGGCAAAAGCCTTCCGGGCATAAGCGGTAAATGGTGTGAAATTTGTTGCAGAATGAAACTTCATCGCCCGCGCGTGCGACGTGGGTAGCCAGCACAGGAATGCAACGTCTGCCCGGCCAGTCTGTCAGGCGCAGCAGGGTAAAGAGACATAAAATTTTAACAGTCTTTGCGCGCCCCTTTCCGCTGCTGATATGCAGCCACCTTGCACGACGGCGTTCGTTGCCTGCTTCGGGCAGCGCAATAAAAACGGTCATGTTTCGGCATTATTGTCATAAGCCCGTGAGGCCACACTTTTCAGGCGTGGACGATCATGTTGTGCGGCGCTGTCTTTTGTTGTGCGAAGCACGCGCGCCTCAAACGCAGGCATTTATCCATTGATTAGGGCAGAAGCTATGTCAGAAGTGCTTGAGTACGACGGCTGGAAAGAGAATGCTATCGGTGAAAAATTTGCGGCTGATGGTGCATATTTGCCTTTCAGAGGTAACACGCTCATTTGCCAGCTGGATCAGGGCAGCGAAATCGTTAGCGTGATCTCTGAGATGGTGGAGGCCATGAAGGCGGAAGGACTGGCACGGTGTTATACCTTTCTGCCGTCGGCGAGCTACCACATGACCGTCTTTAATGGTGCGAATGACAGGGCGCGTTATTTGCCGGCCTGGCCCGCAGACCTGAGCCTCGATGCGCCCATGTCGGCGTGCGATCGGTTATTTGCCCAAAAGCTGACCGACTTTAGCGTAACTGAATTTCCCGTAAAAATGCGGATTGGGGCTGTTGTATTAAAGCGCGGCGTCTCGATCTCGTTGGCGCCAATGAATCAGGCGGAAGAAATAAAAATTCGCGGGCTGAGAGATCGTCTCAGTCATGTCCTGCGCTGCAGGCGACATAATCATGATGTTTACGAGTTTCATATCAGTGTGTCATATCTGATTAACCCGCCGGTCGCCGAGGAGTGCCGCCTCCTTCAGAGGTTAAGAGCGGTTTATCTGGAAAAGCTTATGCGGGTTTCTCCGATCATTGAACTGAATGCACCGGCGTTTTGCGTGTTTGAGGACATGGCGGAATACAGACCGGTTTTCCGGCTGTCGTCGTCCATTCAGTAGGGCAGGAGAGGTTGACGTTAAAGCGGACTGCCGTGGGCGTTGTCAGTCCGTTGCGCGTTACTGAAATAATCATGTATTGAGATACCGTGTTCGCGCCAGGTCTTATATTGCCTGAAAATGCTTTCGTTATCGTGTGCCACAGATATGACGGGGATTATATTCCGTATCCGGTGTGACGATACCTTTAAACGCGGTGTGAGTCCACATTGTGCAATTGTTACAGCACGCAGCAATATGACCATTGCCGTTAAATACTGCGCGGGAGTAATGTCGCGGATGATGGTTACGTACATAAAGTTCAAGCCACAGGTGGGCTTCTGCGCAGGCATAAAAAAACCGGCATATGGCCGGATTTTTTATGCCTGCGGCTGGCCAACCGGCCCTTTACCCAGTGGACCGCCAGGCACTGACTGACCGCTTGGCGCATGCGGGCGACCATCGTTGCCGACGGCGCTGCTGTCCTGCTGACAACCTGACATCATTAAAAGGCTGGAAACAATTAACAGACCGCTCAAAATGCTTTTCATCTCTTTCCCTCGTGATTAACACACTTAAAAAACAGCTCGCCTGATAAGTCTGGTCGGTATTTTCGCTAAGTCAATGTAGCGAAAAAAAAGTGCGTGATATCAATGCTTTTGTGAAAGCGGATACGTGCAGCGCCATCCCAAGATGGGAAGCCGCTGTGCTTACCCGCTTTTTGTGAACCAGACTTAGTGTTCGGTTTGCTAACCAGAGAGGCCTGTATGACAGAAAGACCAGTAGAGGGTGATCATCCGGATTATCAACCGGGGAAAAAAAGCCCGTCACAAGGCGGCACCGACGGCGCGGAAGATGATGTAACCCACGCGCCTGAATCCGGCGATAAACAGCCAGATTAAGTCTGCCGGCCCACCTGCGTGAAGTGGGCCGGAATATATCCGCTGTAGAAAGTGCTGTATTTCCCCGCTCGTCTGGCTATGCTGTGGACACATCGTTCAGGGACATTCAGGAGAGAAGGTGAAAAAGGCGGCTTATTTTGACGCTCTCTATGCAGACCGAAACAGTGAAACCCTGCGGCTGTGGCAACAGGAAAACAGGCAAGCGCATCACCATGCTGAAAAATTCTTTTACCCTGACGGGCTTAAAGCGCTGAGCTGTGGCATTTTGCCTGATCTGAATCCCGACATCCTTGCTCTTCTTGACGACATCCGCCGTTTAACCCGCGATGACCCACTTGCAGATGTTATGCAGGCAAAAAACTTTCATGTCACCTTCCTGCCGCTTACGCCCGCCCGTTATCACGAGCGCCAGCAAATCCCGATGATAAGCGAAGTGACTGGCACCTTCCGCCAGTGCGTAACGGATTCATCACTCAGGGTAGAGGGATTGCGTTTGGTCGCGCTTCCCGATCAGCTGTTGCTGGCAGGTTTTCCTGACGGCAGCGCAGTCGCGCAGAGAGCTGCGTTCTGGAATGCGTTGATGTCATCAGCGACGTGGCGGGATTTACTGCTCGAAAGGCACAGTGGAAAAACGACTCCGCCTGAATTCTGGCATACGACAATACTTCGCTATCGCGCTGCCAGCTTGCCCGACTCGCTTAAATCGTATTTTATTGACAATATGCACCGTAGGTATGGGAGCGTAGCTGGCGATATCCGGCTGGTCTTTGCGGTTTATAACTGGGCTGATCCAGAAACGATAACGGTGTAAACAGGTCGGGTGGTCATGAACGATTATAAGCGTTCAGGTTGAAAGCCATGACAGAAATACGAAGGTTTAATCGTAATCCTCACTTTCATAATGAGGTGAATAACGCTCATCAAGCACTTCCTGAATCAGAAGCAAGATGAGAATGAGCAGTAATAATAAAATGATGCTGGTCATGATTAATTTCCTGTGTTCACTTTTCTCCGCAACTGAAGCATGTATTCACGGCAGCCCGTTCTGGCAACGGTTTAAACGATCATTCAGTAGATCAGGTTATGCTCAGGGCTCCAACAGCACAGTCATTAAAACAGGTTGAACCAAAACGGCGCACACCATTTCCTTCGTCCTGTCATATCCTGATAAACGTTATGCATTTTGCTGAGCAGTATTGTATTTCCGTAGTGCGGCGAATAAACCCTCGACAACGAAATAAGCCTGGAACGAGATTCAAGCGGGCGAGTCGTGGCTGGCTTTCATTATAAAGGGGGATTCTGTTATGAAGGGTGTCTGGGCGATACATCATATCGTCAGACCGGTTGCGGCCAGGGCAGATTTTTAGCGATGTTGACAGCGCTTTAATTCATATACTGCGTCAGTGGTGAAGTATTGCAGAGTGTCTGCCGGACCTGAACAGTCCGCCGCATTAAGCGGCCCATCAATGGATTGTTTTACACATTATCGCCAGAAAAGACGTGTAGCAATATTACGTCATAAAACGAAAAACAGACGCTCACTCTGTCGATGAGATCTCCATCACACTTAGAGTGAGATCAGTAAAATCGTCCATATCCAGACCTTATTTGCCCTCATCGCCCGCTGTCTCTGCTTTATATGCTGCATGGACACTACATGTTGTGTGAGCGGAGCTTAATGATGTCTCATGTAAATACTTTCAATCTTCAAAGCGAACATAAGCAAAAAGTTCGCCGTATGAACCTGTTTATCTCTGTTTCCGCTGCGTTAGCAGGACTGCTGTTTGGACTGGATATTGGCGTGATTTCAGGGGCACTGCCGTTTCTCACCCATCACTTTAATCTGAGCAGCCATGAGCAGGAATGGGTGGTGAGCATCATGATGCTGGGTGCTGCAATAGGGGCAGTATGTAATGGCTGGGTATCACATCGTCTTGGCCGCAAATACAGTCTGATGGCGGGCGCAGTGCTGTTTGCTATTGGATCGCTGGGTTCAGCCGGTGCAACCAGCGTTGAAATGCTCTTGATCTTTCGCCTCCTGCTGGGCCTGGCTGTGGGCGTAGCCTCCTATACCGCACCGCTTTATCTGTCTGAAATGGCAACCGAAAACGTCCGTGGCAAAATGATCAGTCTGTATCAACTGATGATTACATTGGGCATTGTACTGGCTTTTGTATCGGATACGGCTTTTAGCTACAGCGGTAACTGGCGAGCCATGCTGGGCGTCCTGGCTATCCCCGCCGTCGTACTGTTTGTCATGGTTATTTTCTTGCCGAACAGCCCGCGCTGGCTGGCAGCAAAAGGCATGCATGTTGAAGCAGAAGATGTCTTGCGGATGCTGCGCGATACGTCTGAAAAAGCCCGTCAGGAACTGAACGAGATTCGGGAAAGTCTGCGCATGAAGCAGGGGGGCTTTTCGCTGTTTAAAAGCAACAGGAACGTCAGGCGTGCGGTCTTTCTGGGCATGTTATTACAGGGCATGCAGCAGTTTACCGGGATGAACATCATTATGTATTACGCGCCGCAGATTTTTAAAATGGCGGGTTTTAAAAGCACACAGGAGCAGATGATCGCCACGGTCATTGTTGGCCTGACCTTTATGTTTGCCACTTTTATTGCTGTTTTTACCGTAGATAAAGCGGGCAGAAAACCGATTCTGAAAATTGGTTTCTCAGTCATGGCGTTTGCTACGCTGGTGCTGGGCTATTGCCTGATGAAAGCGGGACAGGGAGAGATCAGCCATGGGTTATCCTGGGTTTCTGTGGGCATGACCATGTTGTGTATCGGTGGATATGCGATGAGCGCAGCGCCTGTTGTCTGGATCCTGTGCTCTGAGATTCAGCCGCTTAAATGCCGCGACTTTGGTATCACCTGTTCGACGACCACTAACTGGGTGGCAAACATGATTATCGGTGCCACCTTCCTGTCCCTGCTGGGCAGCATTGGCGCGGCGGGCACGTTCTGGCTTTATACCGGCTTTAATCTGGTGTTTATCGTAATAACGGTTTATCTGGTGCCGGAAACCAAGAATGTCACGCTGGAGCGGATTGAGAAGAATTTGATGGCGGGTGAGAAGTTGCGGGATTTGGGGCGCTAGCACTTGTGTAATTGACGATTTATCCTCAGCATCAAAAAAGCCAGCGTTACAGGCTAACGCTGGCTTTTTTTTCCTGTCTTTTACCGTAATTAACAATCCTGTGTTTTATTACTGTTATTAATAACTATTATTTATCTCATCAATACCATTGATATTACCTCTCGCAATAACATTAAAGTTTTTATAGCGTGCTTAAGTGTTGAGATGCAGTTGCATAAGGCATTATTTTAATAATAAATTAATGGGTGCATGAAATTACCCTTTGCCGGGAGTTTGTGTAAGTTTTAAAGAAAAAGTGGGTTCCGTCTCTTTTGTATTTTTTTTCACTAATAATAAATAAGTCGATAACTATGCCGCGATTGTCTTTTGATTGGTTTTTTGAGCTATTTTAAAAGGTTTTTAACTTAATAAAACGCTATTAATGTAACCGTGTGCGATATTTTGTACTTCTTATATGCTTTTGTTTGGTTTTATTATCTTTATGTTTAATTTGGGTGTGGAGCAAGATGAGTAAATATCTCGTTGTTATAGTTTGCATGATTTTTTCTGGCTGATTAATTCAGGTCGGTATTATTATTTATTCCGTTCAGAAGCACATAGGTTCTCTTCTGCAACCATGCTTTTCATTAAGCGTATGAGCGATGAATGCGTATTTCGCATTATAAAAAATCTAAGTTTAAGGGATTGTTGTAATGAAATTGAATAAAGCGGTTAAATCAATCGGACTGTGTGCAATGATGGTTGCATTTGGCGCTACTGCAGCTGACCAGGGTCATGGCGAAATCAACTTCAAAGGTTCAATTGTTGATGCACCTTGTTCGATCACTGCAGAGTCTGCAAATCAGACTGTGGATTTAGGTGAAGTGACCAATGCTGCGCTGAAAAATGGCGGAAAATCAGCACCTAAAGCATTCAGCATCAAGCTTGAACAGTGCGATACAGCAACCTCTAACAGCGTAACGGCAACATTTACCGGTGCAGCTTCTGCAGGTAATAAAGATCTGTTAGGTATTACAGGTACGGCCAGTGGTGCATCAATTGCTATCACCAATGGTGCCGGTCAGATCATCAAACTGGGTGAGGCTTCACCTGCACATGATATTCAGGATGGGACTAACACCCTGGCATTTTCTGCATACCTGCAGGGCGACGGTGCTTCCGCAACTATTGTCCCAGGTGATTTCACCTCTGTAGCAAACTTTACTCTGGCTTATAAATAAGACAGAAAGCGAACGTTAATATTATACATTAGCCTTCGATTGCATGAGCAGCGTGATCTGCTCATGCCTTTTCAGGAAAGGCATCTTTTATGGAAATAATATTGAAAAAATTTTTATGGATGCTGCCTTTCATACTGACATTATGCGTGCCTGAATCTGGAATTTGCCACTCGCAGGAACATGGACAGGGTGTTGTCGGTATGCAAGGCAGCATTCTTGATGCTCCCTGTGCCATAGAAGTCAATGACAGAGAGCAGCTTATTGACATACCAGCGTTAACGACAGGTGAACTCATTCATGATGGCGCAGGCTTCACCAGAAATTTTTCTATTCATCTTATTCATTGCTCGCTTTTTGATTCCAATACCACTGGCGGAGATAAAACCCACTTCCAGGTGACTTTTGATGGAATCCCCGATGGAAAATTATTTGGTGTCAGTGGTGCCAGCGGTATAGGCATCGAAATTAAAGACATGGCTGGTAATTATGCTTTTCCAGGTAAACCGATGCCATTTGGTCAGCTCACGCAAGGCAGACAAACACTCGATTATCAAATGAGGATTGTTGGAGATGCGCACCATATGCATTCGGGGAAATTCCGTGCTGTTGTGCGTTTCAAAGTTGATTATTACTAATTTTTTCCCTGACATAAAATATTATGAGAAATCAGAATTATAAAAATCGCAATCTCACGTTATCCATTTGTCCTGTCGCCTTTGCCGTATTCATCGCATGTTTTATGTCTGAAAGTGTTATCGCGGCCAGCGATGAGGTGGAATTTAATATTGACGTGCTCGACGTTAAAGAACGTAATGAAGTCGATATTAATCGATTCTCACGCGCGGGTTATTTGATGCCGGGTGAATATCTATTCAATGTTGTTGTTAATAAATCTGAATTTCCAGAGGAAAAAGTTAGCTACTTATCCCCTCAAGATAAACCTGATGATTCTTTAGCGTGCCTTTCTCCTGATTTAGTCAGCCGCTTTGGTTTTAAAGAAAATGAAATAAGAAAAGCAGGCTGGTGGCAGGATGGCCAGTGTCTGGACGTAGATTCATTGCCGGGCATGACAGTCACGCCTGATTTGGGGTCGGGTATATTAAAAATTAATATACCGCAGTCTCTGCTGGAATATACTTCTGAAAACTGGGAGCCACCTTCTCGCTGGGATGACGGCATACCGGGATTTATTCTGGATTACTACTTGAATGCGAGACACACTCAGTCGAAATCTAGTTCGGATGCACAGTCATTAAGCGGTAATGGGGTGGCAGGATTTAACATAGGCCCCTGGCGCTTACGCGCAAACTGGCAGGGCGATTATGAACGTGAATCTGGTAAAGATGGTACTTTAAGGAAAAATTTCAAATGGGACCGGTTTTATATTTTTCGCGCCATCAAATCGCTCAAGTCTGAACTGATAGTAGGGGAATCTTATTTACCCTCAACGATATTTGACTCATTTCGTTTTACAGGTGCCAGTTTAACGTCGGATGATGCGCAACTTGCTCCAAACTTACGGGGCTATGCGCCAGAAGTTGTGGGCGTGGCCAAAAGCAACGCTAAAGTAACAGTAAGTCAGCAGGGCAGCGTTATTTATGAAACGACAGTAGCATCCGGGCCATTCCGCATTCAGGATCTCAATAATGCGGTAATGGGCAAACTGGATGTCACTATTCAGGAACAGGATGGCACCAGACGTACATTTCAGGTCGATACTGCGACGATTCCCTACCTGACCAGGCCAGGGAGTGTGCGTTATAAACTGGCAATAGGTAAGCCATCGGATTACGAACACCACACACAAAATATTCATTTTGCTACGGGTGAACTGTCGTGGGGGATCTCAAATGGCTGGTCAGTCTATGGTGGTGGGCTTTTTGCCAATGATTACCTGACCGTTGCGGCAGGTATGGGACGAGACTTATTAGCATTAGGCGCCCTTTCTCTGGATGTCACCTCAGCGCGGGCTAAATTAAATGAACATGTTACCCGAAAAGGAAACTCTTACCGTTTAAGTTATTCCAAACGGTTTGATGATTATGATAGTCAAATTACCTTTGCAGGCTATCGGTTTTCTGACCGCAACTATATGACGATGTCACAGTTTTTAAGCTCAAGAACGTCGGCTTACAGTAATCCGGGAAAGGGTAAAGAGTTATATACCATTACCATTGCAAAACAACTCAGAAAGCTTAATGCAGGAATATACCTGAGTTATAACCACCAAACTTATTGGGAGCGTGCTGCGAGTGATACATGGAATCTTTCACTTTCCAGCAATTTTGATATGGGTCGCTTCAAAAATGCCAGTCTGAGTCTCACCGGCTATCGAACACAATATGATCACACTAATGACGATGGTGTTTATTTAAGTCTGTCTCTGCCTTTTGGCGAAGGTACCTTGTCCTACAGTGGTCAAACTTCAGGCGGGACGCAAAGCCAAAACGTGGGTTGGCGTGACAACCTTGGCGATAACAGTGATTACAACGTCGATATTGGCACGTCTTCGGATGGTGAACATTCGATTAATGGCTATCTCGACTACACGGGCAGTATAGCTGAAATGACTGCCTCCGCCGGATTTGAAAATAATGGATATCGTACACTGGGTCTGTCTGTAGAAGGGGGAATGACAGCAACAGCACAAGGCGCAGCACTCCACCGCTCATCCGGTGTTGATGGCACCCGACTGATGGTAGATACGGCAGGGATCAGTGATGTTGCTGTCTCCGGGGGCGGAAACGATGTCAAAACCAATTACTTTGGTAAGGCCGTGGTAACAGACATAAATAGTTACTATCGCAGCAACGTTAATATCGATCTGGATGAATTACCAGATGATGTTGAAGCGACGCGTTCTGTTGTTGAAGATACCCTGACTAAGGGCGCTATCGGGTATCGCAAATTTGGTATTTTAGCCGGACAAAAAGGAATGGCTATCGTCAAACTCGAAGATGGTTCTGTTCCGCCTTTTGGTGCGATGGTAAAAAATGAAGATAAAATCCAGACGGGTATCATTGCTGAAAACGGAAGAGTCTGGCTATCTGGTATGAAACCGGGTGGAAAAATGGATGTAAGCTGGAACGGCAAAGAACGATGTATCTTTATTCTTCCTGAAAAACCAGACGAAAAGACTGCTAGCTTATTACTGCCTTGTATTAATGAGTAATGTTTATTATTGGCTTGCGTTAACGCAAAACCACTATTTTTAAACGCCTTTAAACATTACTTCCTGTGAATTGCTAAATTAGAGGTTTATATGCTTACGAACAACAGAAAGTTTCTATTGCGTTTTATAACGTCAATCATGGTGATGACTATTCCTGCAGCAAATGCTGCTGTAGGACTCGATCGCACGCGTCTGATTATTAACGGCGATAAAAAATCTGAGACATTAACGATTACTAATCACAATAAAGAAGCCCCTTATCTGGCACAGTCATGGGTTGAAGATGATTCGGGCAAAAAACTTGAAAACGAGTTTATTGCGCTCCCCCCTTTGCAACGTATTGAACCCAATTCAAAAGGTCAAATCAAAGTACAGACCATGGCGGGAAGTTCACATCCTCAAGACAGAGAGTCACTTTACTATTTTAATGTCCGGGAAATTCCTCCTAAAAGCAAAAAACCGAATACGCTGCAGATTGCATTGCAAACACGTATAAAAATGTTTTACCGACCAGAGGCACTTAAGTTAGCAAGTGGAGATGTACCTCAGACAGCATTAACATTGCGTCGTGAAGGCGACCGTTACCGTATTATCAATCCAACGGGATACTATATTACGATAGTCAACATGAGTGCTAATAACGCTGCCAGTAACAATGATTTTAAATCGGTAATGATTGCACCGAAAAGTAGCGAAATAGTTGAAATGAGTGCGGCAAAATTAGGAGCCCAACCCGTATTGACTTACATAAACGACTGGGGGGGAAGACCAAAATTAATTTTTAGTTGCTCAGGTAATGCTTGTAAGGTCACCGAGCAGAAAGCAGGTTAAATATTTTGTTCAACGTTCTCCTGAGACATCTAAAAAGTAGACTAGTACCCGGGTGTTATGCTGGTTGTCTTATTCTTTCTTCATTTTTTGTAAGTGCCACATCGAAAGTAGATGATACCTGGCAGGTGGAGGGAGAGCATGGCCAAATTGTTGTGAACGGTTTACTAAGCGAAGGCGCGTGCCGTCTGGATCTTAATTCGGTTTTACAACAAATTGATTTAGGTGTATTAAATGTGGCTGAGCTTGAAGAGCCAGGAAGTGAGACGACACCAGTAAGGTTTAGTATCCGGCTGACTGATTGTTATCGTTCATTTAAAGATCAATCAGAGATGCCTGGGAAAAAAAACCTGTTTTCATATATAGAACCATTAGCCACGATTACATTTTCAGGATTAGCTGATGACGACTTCACTTCGTTGCTGAAAGTACAGGGGGCCAAAGGGATTGCGTTAAAAATAAGCGACAAAGATATGAATATGGTCTCATTAAATCAGCGGGGCGGTAAGTACTTTATCTCTCATAAAACAGAGCGGTTTGTTTTTTTTGTATCGGTCGTTAAAACGAAATCACAAGTTTTATTTGGTGATTTTTGGGCGGTAGCCAATTTCAAGGTCGATTATGAATAACATGTTTATTTATCGTCACTTAAAAATTATTGCAATTATCATTCTTTTTACTGCGGGTTTTTTATTATCTGTAAAGACTTCTGCAAGTGATGAATTTGTTGACATTGATAATATCAATGTTTCAGGAAAACTTGTTATATCGACCTGTGAAGTTATTGATGCTAGTGAAGATCATCTGGTTGATTTTTCAGAGGTGAACGTAAAAGACATTTATTCATACTCGCCTGATTTAGCAAAAGAATTTACTATCACTGCGAAAAATTGCCAGCCGGGGAATGAATTGACCATAGATTTCAGTGGAGTAGAAAGTGAAACACTTCCTGGTTTTCTTCATATATCCGGGCAGGCCGAAGGCATTGCAATAGGTTTAAAGTCCGGGGGTGTTAATGGTTCCCCCGTTTTAATTAACAGTCATTCGCCTGTTCGGGGCTCTGTCAATAATGATGATGTTTTTTTCGTATTGGGTGCTTATATACAAGGTGAACCTCAGGCGGTAAAAAATAAAACTGTAATGCTTGGTGATTTCACAGCAACAGCAAACTTCACTTTGAGGTATGAATGATGTTAAACACCTCTCTAAAGAAAATGAATTCGACTTTGATGATGGCTGCGTTATGTGTCTTTTTTTATGCTTTTGATGCTAATGCTGGTGAAACGTTTAAAACTAATATTTATTTTGATGGCAATATCGTTACCGATCCCGGCATGTGCTATTTTAACGTTGAAGGACTTAATCCCGGACCTGGTGATGCACTAAGCGGTCTTATCGAAAATGATAACGTCTATAATTATAATTTTGGTGAAGTGGTATTTAGATCATACAATGGCCGCTATATATTAGACAGAAAATATCGTAAAAATTTCAACGTCGAATTTACCTGCACTGGCGAACTGGCACTGGAAAGTTACATGCTGGTTCAGGTGTATCCTGTCTACGGTACCGTCAAGGGACAAAAAAACAGTGTAATGAGTCTACTGTCTCTCCCTCTATTCAAGTATGTAAAATCTTTAGGTTTACAACTTTTGTTTAATGGAAATCCTGTGACCACACAGCGGCCTCATTGGATGCGTGTAGGAAAAAATACAGGTATGGCGTTTCAGTTAATTCAGTTGGATCCGTATGGTGCTGACTTAGAGGATAATATGTCATTATTTGCCGTCGTCAATGTGATTGTCCAACCTAATTAATGTGTTCAATAATATGAAAAAAAACAGGATATTCTTTTCAATTGCCATACTCATAGTATGCATATCCTCTCATTTTGCGTTAGCCTTTTACGACGGTAGTAATGATGGTTGTCAGAGCGAGGTAGATGATAATGGTGAAGTAACGGGATCTTGTGGTTTTTCCGCATTTGTATTAATGCAGACCAGACTCGATACTTCTCCCTGGTGCATCATTAATAACAACGAATCTATGGATGTTGTATTTGATGCGGTAGATCCCAATAAAATCTCATCCGGGAAATATAAAAAATCGTTGCGGTATGAATTTATTTGCTCGGATGCTACGCCGGGCTATAACGTTTTTTTTAAATTAGAAGGTAATAAAGCTGCCGGATTCGATGATGAAAAAACGATTGAAACCAGCATTAATGGCTTAGGAATGCAAATTCTGATGGACGGTGCACCAATGACGATTCATGAGAAAAAAAGGGTTAATTTGGCTTCACCGCCTCAACTCGAAGTAATATTAGTTAAACAGTTAACCAAAACACTGGAAGGCGATGACTTTTCCGGTTCTGCCAGCATGACGGTGGTATATGATTAAGCATTACTATTTAAAATACCTTTCAGGAATAATTTTTCTTTTACTCATTGGGCTTCCTGTTACTTCCCTGGCGAATGTTAAAGGCATTCCTTTACCCAAAAGTTGTCCTAAGGGATCAAAACATATGACGGATGGTTTGCTGGGTTTTGGCGACTGCCATCCAACTCAGGAAGGGCTTGAATCCGGATTTTTGATAGGTGAAGGATGGTCTATGCCCACAGGGACTAACCATGTCACTGAATTAGACGGCTACAAAGTTTATCCACAGTATAGTGGAAACTATAATGCAGTGTTGTTTTTTTGTCAGAGCAAAAAGGCAGTAAAATGTACAATTTCAACAGCTAATTTTCAATTGCATACACGGACAACTAACACTCTCAATACAACTAAAACGATATCCAAATCGAAGCCTAACTTTGGTGGGGCTGCCAGTGCATTACAAAATCAGCCATCAGCATCATTTTGTGTTGCGTTGCAAAATATGGATGGCACGGATAATGCTTATTATGTCGATCCCAATGAATCTTATTCATGCAGTGACGGTGTACCACTACCGGTCGAAGCAGCGACCTGTTACATTAACCGGGGCAGAGATATTCATGTTCGTTTCGGGAATGTTACAAGAACAGATCTAACTACCAGCCCAGAAGATCCTGCCGCAATTTATAAAGAGATTAATATCCCTGTTACCTGTACGCGTGACGCGGGTATCTCTTTAAAAATGGAGGTTCTGCATAATTCAATGGTAGGGAAATATCGTACTATCTATACATCCTCCAGCGGCGTCGAAATTGTTCCTTATATTGATGGACACTTTGCGCAGGAGGACGCACAGAGCATAAGCACTGTTTATCAAAATGGTATTCATGAAAAAACCGTGAGGTTTTATCTTTTCCGCAATCCAGACGTAAAGGTCAAGGATATTCGATTAGGTGCTTTTAGTGCCAGTTCTGTGGTTGTTATGTCAGAAGATTGATTTTATAAATTTATTTTTCTTATAAGAACGCATCCTGCGATAAATACTATGAAAGTTTTAACTAATAAAAAGATGATGCCTAAAATACATATGTATATATCAGGTGTTATCATGTGTTGGTTGTGTGGTGGATTCTTATATGTTTTGCCTAATAGCGGCGGTTCAGGACTTTCACTGCCGCAAAATTTATTGACATGGCTTGTTATCGCTCTTGTTTTATTGTTTTGTGCTTTTTCTAAACAATTTGAAGGGGTCAAAATATCCTCGCTTTCAGGCGGAGAGAGAGTGATTTTATTGGGCGTGATTTTATGGTGTTTCCCCCTTTTTCTTACCCGAGATCTTGATTGGTTTCAAAATGCTTTGCCACGAGTTGTTGCTCTGATTGTATTAATTTTTCTCTATTTAACCCTTAATCACACGTTATCCTACCGATTAAAATCTCGTTACTTATTTTTGCATGTCATTGTGAATGCGTGTTTACTCCAGGCTGGTTAAGTCATTCTACAATTGATTTTTTCGCCGGGTGAAAGGCCTTACGGAAGTTTTCAGCAAGTTAATGTGCTTTCTTCTTTTTTGGCAACAGGTCTGGTATGTCTGTTATTCGTTTTTAACAGGAATAAAACAGAACAGAAAACGATATTACGTTATTATTATGGTTTTAGTATCGCATTACTGGCGGGCATAATCGTCGTGCTTCAATCCCGAGCCGCTTTTATTGGTGTCATTGGCGGTGCAGGTATTGTTCTGTGGAAGGGGTTCACAGAAAAACGTACCAGATCTTATACTGCTCTTATACTGTTGCTGACAGGCACTGGATGCGGGCTTTTCATCCTGTATGTTTTACCCATTTTTTTCCCTGGCCCGCTTCTGCCCGTTATCGTTAAAACCTCATCGAATAGCGCCCGTTTTTATATGATGCGGTTGACAACAGAATTAATCATGCAGTCACCTATTACAGGGCAGGGTTATGGCAGCTTTGAGGCGGTTTTTGGTCAACTGGCCTCGACTGTCTGGCCCGGTCTTGAAGCCGCTACGGTAACGCATCCTCACAACGAATTACTTTTTGCCTGGGTAGAAGGTGGAGTCATCGCTCTGTGTGGGGGAGTGCTAATCGTTGCTGGTGTCATCAGGCAACTATGGGAACGAGGGTCACTAAAGTGGTATGGTGTGGCGTTTTTATTGCCTGTAGCAGTACATATGAATCTGGAATATCCTCTTTATCAGTCGGCAGCTTATGCTCTGGTAATAGTGCTATTACTGCTCGCTGCTGGCGTGGCTGCATCACCTGTTAAAGAAGAAATAATGAAGAATGGAGTGCAAATAAAACCGAGATTTTTACGGGCAAGAATTTTTTGGGGATCATTGTCCCTTTTTATGATTTATTTTTCGTTCACCGGTTTGATAACGCAGCAAAAGTTGACACAAATTGAAAAAAATGGCCTGCAGGCATTTGTGGTAGAGCCCGTAAAAACGATGTCGGCCTTTCCAAATCGCTATAGCCAGCGAGCACGCGTTGATTTTGATTATCATGTGGCTCTGCTTTTAAGATTTAATAAAGATCGCGATCTCACACTGCTGTATGCTTTTCAAAAATGGGCAGACGATTTCTTAAAAACTCATAATGATCCAAATATTTATAACAGCATGATTAGAATAGCGCTTCTTCAGCAGCCTTCGCAGTACCGTTATCTCTGTAATGAGGCTCATGGACGCTGGCCGAAAGATAAAAGATTTATTTGTGATCATTCGGGTGGGAAATGAAAAAATCTCTTTCATAATTAATTTATCAAAAACTATGGGCCTTAAATGCTTAGTGATGTTGAGGGAATCAGATTCCAACCTCTTGTTGCTCTCAAAACTGGAGAGATTATTGCTTGTGAAGTATTGTCAAGCATCAAAAACAGTAACCCTGAAAAATGGTTCTCACAACTGTCTTCTGGTAAGGTTTTTTCTTTATTTCTATGGCAGATGGAATATTTAGCAAAATTTCCTGGTGAGTACTGGCTTAATTTACCCGTGAAGATATTTTGTAATACCCATAAGATTAAGCAACTTGTAAACATAAATCATGATAATCGTATTATTTTGGAGGTTCAGGATCCCGAAAACCTGCCCCACCTTTCTTGGGATGAGCTTACCGCTTTTAAAAAAGGCGTTGATGTTCTCAGACAGGCAGGATGGCGTATCTGGTTGGATGATGTCACTTCTACGCTTATCCCTTTAATCAGCAGGATGCCTTTACAAGTAAATGGGATAAAAATTGACCGAAATGAAATTAAAGATTCAGGCAGAATCGTTGCCCTCATCTCAAAAGCTTCTGTAATTTACCCACAGATTCTGGTTGAAGGTATTGAAACGCAGCAAGAAAGACAACGTATTCTGCTTACACATGCGCAGTACGGGCAAGGTTTCCTGTGGCCGGAAAGAAAGGTATTACTCAATGCGCCCAAAAAAATGTATTAATTCAAAATCAGAAAATGTGCCGATGACTTCGTTAACTGTTTTCATTCATGTATTGCAATGTCTGGCATACTTCGGACAGGTCTTAAGCTGTCTTCAGACATGTTTAATACTCAGTAAACTTGCATGAACAGTTTTGACTGGCAGCCGGTGGACCTGGCATCTCCCCCTTTTATCCATCGACGAATCTACACGTTACCCTCTTTTGTCGTTTATCTGAAAACTCAACGTAACAAACGTGTAGCGGCGTTTAGGTAGTAATCAGTCAGTAAGTGTTAATAAAAAAGCTTTATTAAACTGCTACAAAAACTTACGATTGATAAGAATTTTTTTAGGATAAAACCCATATGAAAAAAGCAATCGCAGTCGTTTTGTTAGCATTCGTCCTCACTGGATGTGGAGAGCCTAAGATCGATGGTTCTTCCGAAGAGGCTTTTCAGACATCGCTTCAAAAAGTTCGGGAGTCACTTGCAGAGGATAAGCGCGCCGCGTTTAACGATGCTATTCAGGTTGTCGCCTTCAGCCAGGTCAGTATGAAAGAGCTGATGCAGGCGGGGAGCGGTGATGAAGGTGGACGCGCGCTGATTGATAAAAAGATCAAAGGCGCACTGGCCGGTAAGACCGGCGAAGAAGTTATTGAGTACGCAGATAAGATTAAAAAAGAGCGCGCAGCCAACTAATCTCAGCATGTTTGTTTCTCAGCCCGGCTTATTTACGGTCTGATTAACCTGTTACTACACTATGAGGCATGCTTTGTATGCCTCTTTTTTTACGCCATCTTTAAAGGTATTTTAAGGCCGACGGTCTACAGGCGTTTTGTTGGCATTGAACTGCCAACCGCGTCGGGCAAAAAGCGGTAAGTATTCGGGTAAGGGCAATCCGCACCAATACGATGACGGGCTGCACTAACTGGAAGCCTTGTGGCACACAAGCGTTGCATGATCCCACCACGAATTCTGATTAACTGAAAAATAACGGATGTTAAAACCGGCTGCTGTGATTTCTGCGGTCAGGTCGTCCAGCGGTTTCAGCGTGCGCCAGGGAATGCCGTCTTTCAGTAACAGGTGCTGTCCAGGGTCATAACGCAGAGATTCGCTTATTTGTTTAGGCGAACCACACATGCTGCTGATAATTAACGCGCCGTCACAGGCCAGTACACGGCGCACGGCTTTAAGGCAATATGTACGTTGTGTTCCCACCAGACAATGAAAGCAGCTGCCGTCAACGATGACATCGAACTGAGCATCGTTATAGAGAGAAAGGTCGCATACGTTGCCTTGGTTAAAATGACCGACCAGACCTGCTTCCCTGAAGCGTTCCCGGGCCCAGCAAATCGCCACGTCTGAGATATCGACCCCGTAAACGATGAATGATTGTCGGGCAAAATAATGTGATGCCATGGCACCATTGCCACATCCGAGCTCAAGAACAGTCCCTTTGTCAGGAAGCCATGCTGCTTCTTCAAGCTCATAAAGCACCTCGCTGAGCCGCTGACGGGCTCGCGAAAAGCCGCTTCCTGTCCAGGCTTCATAGCCCTCATTTTTGAGGCGCCGATAGATATCGTCATAGCTTTCCAAGACCGCCCATCTCCTCCTGCCGTCACTGAATTCTCTTCTGACGCATTTTATACAGGCTATGCGTGACCCGTATCTGACTTTTCGGTCCTTGTGTCGTTTCTCACATGATGAAATGCCGCCATGGCCAGGTGCGGATTAAACGGGTTTCATTTCTCAGCAGGAATAATCGAAATCTGCCCGTTACTTTCCAGAATGGCATAGCGAATTTCATCGAGTTCGCACAGCCCATGATTTTGTCGCGCGACCAGCAAAATATCATCCTCGCTGACGTTCACTTTTTTCATCTTATCGGGAAAAGGCTGGCCGTTTTCAACCAGAATGGCCGGGCTGCCATCAATCAGTTGTTCAAACCCTTTGTGTTTCCTCTTGATGTAACCAAACAGCATATCCATCACTATCAGTGTGATAATGGTGATCATTGCGCCGGTGACGGAGAAGTCGCTTCCCAGCAGCGCCTGTTGGGTTGCCTCACTGATGATGAGGAGCAGGATCAGATCAAAACTGGTCATCTGGAGCAGGGCTCTTCGCCCGGCTATTTTGAACACAAGGAGGAGGATCAGGTATATCGCAGCGGCTCTGAGGACCATTTCCATAAAGGTTACCTACGGATAAATAAACTGGCTGAAATGGATTTCGGGTTCATTGTTGACCTGCAGGGTATTACTAAAAGCGCCCGGCTTCCTTGGGGTAAGGGCCAGCCAGACTGAGAAGGTCGGCTGTTTGTCGGCGTGGTTATAGACCAGGTAGACATAACCCTTTTCGCTGTACATCCGGTCAGGCTGAGGTTTAATGCTGCCAATCTGAAATTCGTCCAGAAACGTTTTTCCAAAGCTGAGAATATAGTCCGGTGCGTTGAGCTCTTTGATGGAGACTTTGATTTCGTTTTCGCTGGTCAGGCGGCCAAACCGATCGTAATCGAGACGTAAGGTGTGCGTTTTATTCTGCAGGTGCTGCTCGCTAAACAGGCCGTTAGAAAATAACCCCAGCACTGCCGCCACAACAATACTTGTCAGTAAAATAAACCCTGCACGACTAAACTGATATTCAAAATTAAGGTTTTTTATATTTTCCTTAATACGGGGTTTTCTGAGCATCATGCATCAATACCTCAGCGTTTAATGGCCGCCCGGCCTCGCGAAGGCCGCCAAAAATCAGTCGGTTATATGACAAGAAGCGTAGCACTGGCCCTGGTGCTGTCAAACCCATCCCTTGGGCGAATAAAGGTCAAAATCCTCTGTATCCAGGCTGTGGACGGCGGCATTTCAAAGGGGAAAACGAAGCCATCCCGCTTTTATTTCGCTGACCCCTGCGCATCAATTTAACATTTTGACCACTTCCGGCGACGGGCTCATTTTTCTGCTTTACCTGCCAGGAAGGACTTGCGTATTGTGAAGGCCTGTCCCTCTGTCGCCCCTTTCACTATGACTGACCCGATTGTGACGATGTATCGCTCTCCCTTTGTTCTGTTAGCCATGATTGTTGGCCTGGCGATCAGTTTTACTGCTCAGGCACAAATGGGCGATCGACGAGCGGTAACACAACCGGTTTATCCGCCGGTCTGCCAGCGTATCCCGGCCATGGATCAATATAATGTCAGTCAGACTATTCAACAGGCGCTGGATAGCTGCCCGCCCGGCAAAATGGTGCTGTTAGTACCCTCAACCCGTGCGAAGGTATTTTATAGCGGGCCACTGTCTTTGCCTTCGGGTGTCAGTCTGGGCATTGATAAGGGAGCGGTGTTGCGCGCGCTTCCGGATCCACGATTGTATGATAACGGGCGCGGAAGCTGTGGCACGCTGGATTCGCAGGGCAACGGTTGCAGGGCGTTTATTACTCTCAGTCATGTCCGCGGTAGCGGAATATACGGGCAGGGCATGATCGACGGGCAGGGTGGAGCCTCTGTCACCGGTAAGACGCAAACCTGGTGGCAACTGGCGGCCAGCGCCAAGAGTGATGACGCAAAGCAAAATGCGCCGCGGCTGATCCAGGTTGATCACGCCCGGGATATCACGCTGTATCAGATCACCCTGAAGAATGCGCCAAACTTCCACGTGGCTGTCAGTGACAGTGAGGGCGTCACGCTATGGGGCATCACCATCGACACGCCCGCGACGGCACGAAACACCGACGGGGTGGATCCTATGGGGTCCAGCGATGTTACGTTAATCAACAGTCGGATCAGTACCGGTGATGACAATGTGGCGATTAAAGCCGGAAACGCACCGGCCTTGCATATTTCCATCGTGAATAACCAGTTTGGCTCTGGTCATGGTATGTCGATTGGCAGTGAAATAAACCGAGGCGTCAGCGATGTGCTGGTGAACGGGCTGACGTTAACCGGCACGACCAATGGCCTGCGCATCAAAAGCGACCGCTCGCGCGGTGGGCAGGTGCGGGCGGTTCGCTACCAAAACATTTGTATGCAGGATGTGGACAATCCCGTGGTCATTGATACGCATTATGATCCGCACGCCAGCGGCACGATGATCCCCGATTACCGGGATATCACCTTCGACAACGTCAGGACAGGCAACGGAAAAATTACGCTGGACGGGTACAGCGAGACGTTTCCGCTTGAGATGACGATAAAAAATGTCTCTATCGCTGAGCAGGCCACGGTAGTACAACGCTTTGCCATTATTCATGGTCAATTTACGCGGGCGCCTCAGACTGCGTGCCGTTAAACAGGTCGAGGGTTGCGCTATTCCCTGAGCGCTTTTTTCTCTGCCGCAGTGCCAGCATCGCTGCTATCCGGCTCACCGTACAACTGGTTTGCCGTATCATTCGGCCAGGACTCAATGGCACCGCAGGAATAGGTGTAACTGCCTAACGCCAGTGTATAGCGCAGCACGTTCTTATCGTCTTTTGCTGCGCCCCAGATCACCTCCAGCACAGCGTTATGCGTTTCGATAAAGTGCTTCGACAACTGATCGAACTTCACGGGCACGAAGCGGGAATAGCTATTGTCTGCAGTAAACGGGCTGCTGGACATGAACAGATCGGTTTCGCCACTTTCCCGGTTTTTCAGGCCCATAAGCATGATGTTATCGGTCGTTTTCAGCAGTTGCAGTGTGATGTCCTGTCCACAGCGCTGGTGTGCGCTGGCCTGCAAATTTCCCAGCAGCGGTGCGCGTAACGGCTGAGCGAGCACATTGCCAGCCAGCTATCCTGTCGCTGTTA
Organism: Pantoea sp. PNA 14-12; assembly: GCF_004364735.1. NCBI lineage: Bacteria > Pseudomonadati > Pseudomonadota > Gammaproteobacteria > Enterobacterales > Erwiniaceae > Pantoea > Pantoea sp. PNA 14-12. The sequence continues at coordinate 270,077 of NZ_SOAJ01000001.1, forward strand.
ACGTCAGTAATGCTTTAGAAATCGGTTTCATACTCTTAATAAATGAGTCGGTGGAGGGAGCGCAAAGCATGAAGCGTTGCGCAGCGTGGTACCTTGATCTGCCACAGAGTAGGGTGCAACGGGCTGAAAAGTGAGGCGATTACTGTTTTAGCGAGGGGTTTTATCGCGGCGTTCGGATCTGACGAGATAAAATATGCTCTCCTGACGATGTTCTCTGATGCTGTTGCTATGAACAGCGTGAAGCGGGGCAGCAGAGGCCAACACAACAGACGCGAACACAGCCTGATAAGGTGCGGCATTGTTGTCGAAACAGTCTCTCTATGGCGGTAAGTAGCAGAACAGAGGGAGACAGGCCACGCCAGCCGAAAAGGCCATCCGGCTTCGCGCCGAATGACACAGTAATAGCTTCTACCCTCTCGTGAAACAGAGTCAGGCAGACGGAGGTCTACGTCGCTGAATTAGCGCTTGTTTCCTTAACGAACTCAGCGAATGATAGAGCCAATCGCATCGTATCTGAGTGAACATTATGTTGATCAGCACGGAAACCGAACGGACGCATATCGCGGACAGCCGTCTTGCCTGCACGCTTGCCGCTGTCGCCGGCGCGTTAAACACGGCTGCCTTTGAGATAGTCGGTTTCTTCTCGGCCAATATGACAGGCAACGTATCCTCACTGTCGGATTATCTGGCCAAAGCCAATGTGCATCAGGGCATCTTTTTCCTGCTGATTGTCTGCATGTTTATTTTTGGCGCGATGGTATCGACGCTGATTATTAATGCCGGACGCCGACGGCAGATTCGCACAATCTACGCTGTGAATATTCTGCTGGAAGGTGCGGCGCTGGTGGCGCTGGGCATAACCGAAGCCCATTACACGCTGGCGTCGTCCGGCGCGCTGTTGATTCTGAGCCTGAGTTTTTTGATGGGCCTGCAAAATGCGGTGGTGACCCGCATCTCCAATGCGCGCGTCAGAACGACACATGTCTCCGGGACCTCCACCGACATTGGAATTGAGCTGGCGATGCTGTTTGATGTGCTTCGGCGTAAGGCGTCGCCAAAAGACGCGCCGCTCTATGTTGAGCGCCTGCGGCTGCATACCTACACGATCCTCTCTTTCCTGGCGGGCGGGATCGCCGGCATCGGGCTCTGGCATTTACTCAATTACTACTTCCTGGTGCTGATTGGGCTGGGGCTGGTCATCCTGGCGCTGAGCGCTATGCGCAAGCGCCCCGCACTACCTGTAAGCTCTTAAGGCTTTTCCCTGCCGGAGGGGGCGGGAGCCAGCACCCTCAACGCATCATTAAGCAGGCGGAAATGGGCTGGTGTTTGCCCGATGATCTCACCATCTGCATTAATAAAGTGTGGCCGACGCGTTTGCAGTGTCAGAGCGGTAGTGCTGAACGTGCGGACATTGCGCCAGCGGCCATGAGTGCCGCGTCGCAGCGAAGGAAACAGCAACAGCAGTTGCCAGCTGCGTTTGATTTCGAGGCTGTAGACGTCCAGCAAGCCATCGTCAGGCGCGGCGCTTTGCTGTACGGTCATTCCGCCGCCATAAAAGCGCCCATTGCCAACCGACACCTGCACGGTTTTAATGGCGGTTGCCTTGCCGCCATGAATCAGCGTGGCGCGGAAAGGTCGACTTTGCCGCAGAATGCGTAACGCGGCAAAGGCATAACCCAGCACGCCCCAGCGCTTTTTCGCCTGTGCCGTAAGATTACGAGCCAGCTCAGCCGAGAAACCAATACTGGAGACGTTGAGAAACAGGTGACCATTGACCTCACCGAGATCCACAGAGCGCGTATGGCCCTGGCAAATGACACTGACCGCCTGTTCCAGCTGGGTGGGAATCCCCAGCGTTCGCGCAAAGTCATTGGCGGTGCCCAGCGGAAGAATCCCCAGCGGCAGCCCGGTGCGCATCAGTCCCGGCGCTGCCGCATTGAGCGTGCCGTCGCCGCCGCCCACAATCACCCAATCAATATGGTGGGCGTAAGCAGAAATAAGATCGGGGTAACTACGTCGATCGCCCGGGGCGGGCAGGATCAGATCAATGCCCGCCTGCTGCAGCAGTTCTGTGGCGCGGGCGGCATCAATGCGGCCCTTGCGTGAACGTTGATTGATCAATAACAGCGCAGTCTTTACCCTGTGCGGCATGCTTAATCCGTTTAAGAGATGACGTGTTAACGAGACGATTAGCAGAAAGTACACATGCGGGATTCTCTGTTACAACCTTGCTTGCGCTACTTTACGTAACGGCAAAAAAGCACGCGAGTGACTACACTGCCAGTAAACCCAATGACAGACGAGGATGCCGATGACAGAACATCAATTCAGAACGCTGCTGGCTGAGAAAGGCTTTGCAGAACCGGTCATTGTCGAACGTGAAGCCCACAGTGAACTGGACCAGCACGATCATCCTTTTGAGGCGATGGCGCTGATTCTTGAAGGGGATATCACCCTGTTTACCGAAGACGGTGTCCGTACCTACCAGGTAGGCGACATTTTTCATTTGCAGGCCGGGCAACCGCACCGCGAGACGTTTGGCGCGCAGGGCGTACGTTATCTGGCAGGAAGAAAGTTGTCGTGATCGTTAAGACAGAGAAGAACAATGTTTGAGGACCTGTTTGCGCGTCTGTCGCGCTCGCCTTTTCGCCAGCGTTTTCGTCTGGGTCGTAAAGAATACGATTACTGTCTTGCGAAAGGGCAGGCCGGGGTGCAACAGCACGCCGCCGGGTTTATCCACCAGCGTCTGTCCGCCGCCCATCCGGTGAATGACGGCAAGCAAACGCCGATGCGCGGCCATCCGGTCTTTATTGCTCAGCATGCGACGGCGACCTGCTGTCGCGGATGCCTGGCAAAGTGGCACGGTATTGCGCAACATCAGACGCTGACTGATAATCAGCAGGCTTATGTGGTAGCCGTGATCATGGACTGGATTCACCAGGCTATGCAGCAACCCCCCTCCTCCACGTCGCGTTCGCAATCCTGCGGCACCGGACCCGTCGCCTCAGCAACTCGATTTGTTATAGGCAACGATTATACCTCTGGTGTCCTTTTAACCAGTCAGGTTCGCTATATTTCATTTCAGGTCTATTCTTAAATCGTTCTTTGGTCTCCTGTGCCAGGATAATTACGCAAGACGACAAATTTCACACAAGAGGGAATTACGATGAAGAAAGCAATTATTGCACTGTCTGCTGTTTTACTGGCCTCGCCAGTTTTCGCTGCTACCACAACGGATGAAACTGTCGCTGAAGCGCATAAAGGCGCAGATACCGCTAAAGAAAAACTGCATCAGACGCAGCACAAAGGCCAGGAGCTGAAGCTGAAGTCTGAGCATGCAGCGGAAGGTAAGAGCAACGCCACCTCAAGCAAAATCTCTGAAGGTGCGCAGAAAGGCTGGCACAAAACCAAAGAAGGCACCGAGAAAGGCTGGGATAAAACCAAGCAGGGTGCCGAAGACCTGAAAAACAAAGCGACCAACTAAGCCGCTTTTGTGTAGAAAAAACCCACCGCTGGTGGGTTTTTTTATTCCCTATTTCTGTTCGGGGTCGGCCGGAACGGTCTTAGCCTGTAAGGCTTCGGCCTTTGCCGCCTCTGCTTCTGCGGCATCCTGCTGCGCCGTATCAGACTGTTTTTTCCCCTCTTCGATAAACTCTTCATCGATTTCTTCGATGTTTTCGCGGTTATCGCGTCCGGACAGTAAATTCCAGCAGGCAATGAACAGGGCAGCAATCACCGGGCCGATGACGAAACCGTTGATGCCGTAGATTTCCATTCCGCCCAGGGTGGCGATCAGGATCAGGTAATCAGGCATTTTGGTGTCTTTGCCGACCAGCAGTGGGCGCAGGATGTTATCCACCAGCCCGACGATGACCACAAAGAAGCCCACAAGAAACAGCCCTTTCCACAACGCCCCGGTTGCGAAGAAGAAAATCGCAGCGGGCACCCAGATAATAGCGGAGCCGACGGCAGGAATAAGCGACAGGAAACCCATCAAGGCCCCCCAGAGCAGGCTGCCATCAATATCGGTAATCCAGAAGGCGAGCCCACCTAAAATCCCCTGTACCACACCGACCACGACCGTGCCTTTTACCGTCGCGCGCGACACGGCGGCAAACTTCTTAAACAGATGATGTTTTACATAGGTAGACAACGGCAGCGCTTCCAGAATCAGATGGACCAGGTACGACCCATCTTTCAACAGGAAGAACAGCAGATAGAGCATGATGCCGAAGCCGACGGTGAAGCTGAATGTCCCCTTACCGATGATAAAGGCGCTACCAGCCAGGTACTGGCCGCCTTTGAGGGCAAAGGCCGACAGCTTTTGCTGAATCTGCGTAGCATTGTCCAGGTTGTTTTCTGCAAGGTAATGTTTGGCCCAGCCTGGCAGATGTTGCAGCAGATCGGCGAAAACGACCGGGAACTGGGCCGAGTTGGTTTGCAGCTTGTGGTAAACCGTATTCACTTCGACCACCAGCGATGACGCAATAATCGCTAAAGGCGTAAAGACGATCAGACAGATGCACAACAGCGTCAGCAGGGCGGCAAGCCCGTTACGATCGCCCAGCTTGCCTCGCAAATACGTTTTCAGCGGATGGAAGATCACGGCCAGCACGGCAGCCCAGAGAATCGGCGAGAAGTAAGGCGCTAATACCTCGAAAAAAGCCACCGTCGCGATGGCCAGTATCAGCAGGAAAAACCCGATAGTAAGTCCTTTAAAGCGCATAGGATAACCTCATGTAAACATCCCTTGATAAGCACGTATGCCGATGCGGGCATTGGCCACCCGAAAGTGTATGAATGTGGCATCGGGAATCAACGATCAATTCTGTTTTTATTTTCTCCTCACGCTGCGTTCGCCAGCGCATTCTTCAGTCGCAGACAACCGACGAGAGACAGGCCATGTCGCGCCCCCGGCCGCGGCCGCGAACGATGCCTACCTTAGCGTAGCGGGTTCGGGCGGTTTTGCTGGCGCAGCGCGACAGATTTCTGAGATAAGCCCGCCACTGACGGCTGACGCGCGGCCCAGGCTTGCGAAATAAAACTGTCATACAGCAATGCTAGCGTGACAACCGGCAAGGTCAGAGAAAAAAGGAATAATAATGAAAATGCACATTACCCTGATTGCGGCGGCGCTGTTCATGACGCAACAGGCGCAGGCAATCCCGTTGTCTGAAGCCAGTGCGCTGGCGAACAAAACGTCTCAGGGCTCATCCAGTCCGGTATTCAATGCGCTTGAACTGCAGGCGCTGGCGGCAGAGCGCACGGCCATCCAGAACGGTGCACCTACGCTCAGCCGTGACCAGCTAAAACAGGCGAAACAAAGTGACAAACTCGCCGACTATCGCTGGCTGAAAGCCAGTGGCTACAATTTCCAGACCCAACCCCTGCAACAGGCGGGCATTGCGCTGTTATCGGGATTCAGTACGCTGCCGGATAACGTGATAAACGCTAACCGGGCCACAGTGACATCAATTAATCTTAATGCCACGCAGGGCGAACGCCGTCAGGCGCTGGCGGACGCCGAAGGGATTAGCTATCTGTATTTCCTTGCCGATGCCCTGGGACCGCGCTTAGGTAAAGCTTTTCTTGCGGCCTATGAAAAAGGCGAGCTGAGTAAAGCTGCCGCGCTGATAAAAGCCAGTGAAGTCAGCACCAGCGCGGCAAAAAAACACTTCGACTATCCACGTCCTTTCCTGCACAAAGGCAATACGATTCATCTGGTGCCGGATGACACGGTGATCAAAGATAACCAGCCTTATACGGCCGATGGGGGGGCTTTTCCCAGCGGACATACCAATACCGGCTACACCGATGCGTTATTGCTGGCTGAGATGATCCCGGAACGTTTTGATGCGTTGCTGCAACGGGGCGCGCGTTACGGGTATTCGCGTCTGGTTCTGGGCGTACATTATCCGCTGGACGTGATGGGATCGCGCATGGTGGCCCAATATAACGTCGCACATTATCTGAATGATGCTGCTTACCGGACGTTATTCGCAGAGGCTCGCCAGCAACTGCGCAGTGCGCTGGAAAAAGAGTGTGGTACCACATTAGCGGTGTGCGCAAAACCCGCGGGACAGGATGATCCCTATGGCACTGGCAGCATGAAGCCGTTTTACCGTTTCACCATGAGCTATAACCTGCCGAAGGTGGCAGGCAATAAGGCCAGGTTAACGGTTCCCGACGGCGCAGAGGTGTTGCTTGAAACCGCCTTGCCTCAACTGTCGGCGAAGCAGCGCCGTGCGCTGATGGTGAAAAGCGCGTTACCCGCCGGTTACCCACTGGGTGGGCCGGGCGCGGATCAGGCATTCTGGCAGCGGCTGGATTTAGATGCGGCCTACGCCCAGGCGAAGCACCGTTAACCTGTAACGGGCGGGAAACCCCGCCCGTGTTTGCTACAGCGTCGCCTGGGTTGGCGTCATGCCCGGCACCAGAATTACTTTTCGGCACGCTTCTTCCCGTTTTTCAAAGATGGCATAGCCCCGTGCCGCATCCTCCAGCGGCATATGGTGCGTCACAATCTCTTCCGGGGTTAAATGCCCTTTTTCGATGAGGCTGAGCAGGTCGGGCAGATAAGCATGAACATGCGTCTGGCCCATTTTGAAGGTCAGGCCCTTGTCAAACGCATCGCCGAACAGGAAGCCGTGAATAAAGCCGGCGTACACACCGGGCACGCTGACAATCCCGCCCCGGCGAACGGCCGCAATACACTGACGTAACGCTTTCCCGCTGCTGCCTTCCAGTTTCAGGTTAGTTAATACCGTTTCTGTCAGGCTGCCCTTGGCTTCAAAACCAACGGCGTCAATGACCGCATCCACGCCGCGATGGCCCGCACTGTGCTCAATGATCCAGGCGGCGGGATCGTCAGTTTTATCGAAATTAATCGGGATCACACCATAACGTTCCCTGGCAAAGTCCAGCCGGTAGTCATTATGATCGATCATATAGATCTGTTCTGCGCCCTCCAGGCGGGCGCAGGCGGCGCTGAGTAAGCCGACGGGGCCAGCACCAAAGATCGCGACGCTTGAACCCGGCTTGATTTCAGCGTTTTTAACCGCCTGCCAGGCGGTCGGCAGGATATCAGACAGAAACAGCACTTTCTCGTCCGGGAGCGTTGCAGGCACTTTAAACGGACCGGTATTCGCTTTGGGAACTCGGACATATTCCGCCTGACCGCCGGGGATACCGCCGTACAGTTTGCTGTAGCCAAACAGGGCCGCAGGTGGCGTAATTTTTTTGCGGTTTAAGATCGCGCCTCTTCCGCTGTTGGTGTTTTCGCACGCGGCGTACTGATGCAGATGACAAAAAAAGCAGTCGCCGCAGGCAATCACAAACGGAATCACCACCCGATCACCTTTTGCCACGGCGGTCACTGCGCGACCTGCTTCCACCACTTCGCCCATGAACTCGTGGCCAAAAATGTCGCCATGATCCGTACCCGGGATTTTTCCCCGGTACAGGTGCAGATCTGAGCCACAAATAGCCGTGGCGGTAACGCGAAGAATAATATCATCGGCCGCTTCCAGACCGGGATCGGCAACATTATCAACGCTGACTTTATGCGGACCATGCCAGGTTAAGGCTTTCATGTAGTTGACTCCTGTAAACCGGTGAAGGACAGCAACGGCGCGGTCGGCGATACCCGCCCGACAACAGTCGTCGCCAAAATTTGTAAGGGTGCTTGAAGTGTAGTGAGGGAAAAACGGGTAAGCAGAGCGGTGGGGTGAAACCATGAATCAACCACGGCCTGTAAAGCCTTTTCTGTAGGGGATGATGCGCATAACCCGCCCGGAATCTGCACGGTATGACGCATTACTTGAACTCAGGTCGTCAGATAGTGTAAAAAAACGCACGCGCAATCGATTACGCAGCGGCAGCCTGAGGCATTCCTGTCGCCCGCGTTTATCTGTTCCCTCTGAGAACGGCCACACTTTTACCCGCAACTGGCCGCCTTTGCGGCTGATGCATACTCTGGAAAAGCTAATGAAAACCTCGCACACCCGCCCCCTGGAATCTGCCCGCATTAGAGAAGAAACGGGCTGGCGTAAAACGGATACCGTCTGGATGCTGGGGCTGTACGGCACCGCAATCGGCGCAGGCGTCCTGTTTCTGCCCATCAATGCGGGGATGGGCGGTCTGTTGCCGCTGATAATTATGGCGCTGCTGGCTTTTCCGCTGACATTTTTTGCCCATCGCGCCTTAACGCGTTTCGTGCTGTCAGGCAGTCATCCGGCGGGCGACATCACGGATGTGGTGGAGGAGCATTTTGGGGCTGGCGCAGGCAGGTTGATCACGCTGCTCTATTTCTTTGCTATCTACCCCATTTTGCTGATGTACAGCGTGGCGATGACGAATACGGTCGAAAGCCTGATGGTCAATCAACTTGGGTTGACTGCGCCCCCGCGTGCCTTGCTGGCGCTGCTGTTAATTGTCGGCATGATGACGGTGGTGCGCTTCGGCCAGACCATGATTGTCAAGGCGATGAGCGTGCTGGTATATCCCTTCGTCGCGGTGCTGATGTTGATGGCCGTCTGCCTGATTCCTCACTGGCACGGCGCTGCACTGCAAACGTTGCACAGCGGCGGCGGCAACCTGTGGAGCACCTTGTGGCTGGCCCTGCCGGTGATGGTCTTTTCTTTTAATCACTCGCCGATTATCTCATCATTTGCGGTGGCCAAACGTCAGGAATACGGCGCGCAGGCTGAGCAAAAATGCTCACGGATTCTGGCCTGCGCGCACCTGTTAATGGTGCTGACCGTCATGTTCTTTGTGTTCAGCTGTGTGCTGAGCCTGTCCCCTGATGACCTGCGGTCAGCGAAAGCTCAGAACATTACGATATTGTCCTATCTGGCGAACCATTTTAATGCGCCGCTGATCGCCTGGACGGGGCCGGTAATCGCCATGGTCGCAATCGCTAAATCCTTTCTCGGGCACTACTTAGGGGCACGCGAAGGGTTTAACGGCATCGTTAACAAAGCGCTGCGTAGCCGGGGCAAGACGATTGCGCCTCAGCGGCTGAATCGCCTGACGGCAGGCTTTATGCTGCTGACGACCTGGTTGGTGGCGACGCTCGATCCTAATATTCTGAGCATGATTGAAACCCTGGGCGGCCCGGTGATTGCGGTCATTCTGTTTTTAATGCCGATGTACGCTATTCATCGTGTTCCTGCCATGCGCCAATACAGCGGCAAGCTCAGTAATGTCTTTGTGGTGGCCAGTGGGCTGATTGCCATTTCCGCTATTTTCTATTCGCTTTTGCAGGCGTGACTGACGGGCGGCTGGCAACGCCGCCCTGTGTTTCTGCCGGACAGCGATCCTCCGTTCACGGCTTCAGACGTATTCGTTAAAAAAAGTTTTAAATTTTTTACGAATTTGCATGTTAAAGTTAACGAGAATAATTCTTATTCCTTAACAGGGTTACTAAACATGAAATTCGGTATTTTTGCAGCAACATTGTTGGCCTCAACCGTCTGTTCGGCAACGACGTATCCTGTCACCGTCACCGACATGGATGGCCAGCGTATCACGCTGCAGAAAGAGCCCCGGCACATCATTTTGCAGGACGGGCGCGACATTATGGCGCTGGCGTTGCTGGATCGTGATAATCCGTTCAAACGCGTCGTGGCCTGGAACAATCTGCCCAAAAAGCAGGACACGCAAACGTGGGCGCTGCTGGAGAAAACCTGGCCGCAGGCTGCCAGTATTGTGGATATGGGATTCAACGATCAGGGACAGGTAAACCTTGAAAGCGTGCTGGCGCAGAAGCCGGATCTGATGATTGCGCAACTGCGTGCCAAACCGGCGCTGATGCAATCTGGCGTACTGACCACGTTGAAAAGCCTGAATATCCCGGTCGTGTTTGTCGATGACGAACTGCATCCTAAGCAAAACACGGTGCCAGGGATAACGTTGCTGGGCAGCGTGCTGAACCGTGAAGCGGAGGCGAAAGCCTATACAGATTTTTATCAACAGCGCTGGCATGCGCTGCAAACGAAAATCGATCAGGTCAAAAACAAGCCTACCGTCTTTATTGAACCGATCGCCGGTAACAGCGATAGCTGCTGTTTTACCCACGCTCACAGCGGCTGGGGCGGGCTGGTTGAGGCGGTCGGCGGCAAAAATATTGGCTCGTCACTGCTGCCCGGTAATGCCGGTTTTGTGTCGCTGGAGAAGATCATCGCCATGAAGCCGGACGTTTACATCATGACCGGCTCGAAACGGTCCAACAGCAACGTATTGCCGCTGGGCTACGGGGCGAATAAACAGGATGTCGCCACCACTTTTACCACATTACTAAAACGCACAGGGCTGGCGCAGATTGAGCCGGTGAAACAGGGAAAGACCTACGGGATTTATCACCACTTTTATAACCATCCCTACAACATTATTGGTATGGAAATTCTGGCAAAAGATCTTTATCCAAAGCAGTTTAGTGACCTGGATCCTACCGCGGATTACCACAACATTATCCGCCAGTTTACTAAATTACCGGATGCGCCTGTGCTGCTCAGCTATCCCTAATTACTTCTCATTAAGGCGCAAATCGCGCCTTAATTGATAGGGCGGCATGTTTAGCTTCACTCCCATTTTACTATTCAGGATTTATCTTGATTACGGACTGCATCCATTACTGTTGTAAATAGTTCATCCGCCCGGTTTGTTGAACCTAAAGCACCCTTACTTTTTGCCATTCTCTTATGCTCGGTTGAGTCAGATGATGAATAGATCATGAATGGTATTGAGTGTCCAGATTCACGTAATTGTTTGAGGAGGACATAGCCTTCTTGCGAACCTTCTTTACGACCCATATCGGAAATGATAGCCGCAAAATTATTTGTTTTTAATAATTTTAATGCCTCATTAGTTGATGAGGCTAATGAAAATTCGATACCTTGGGCTTCAAATGCTTTTCGTTCAAAAAAATTATTTTCAGGATGGTCATCTACCCATAAAATTCTGTAGGTACATAATTGATGCTTTTCTTTTCTGGTAGAATAAAGAACAGCCTCAGTTAATCTCTGGATACTATCTTCGGAATTTAAATCAATGGTTTCATTTTGACGTTTAGCAGCAGCCACTGCCAGAGAAATAGCACTTGCCATTTGTGCTCTTAGATAGTTATCTTCATTTTTAAAATCTGAAGGTCCGTAAAGTTTGTTATGATGTTTCGCGACAAGCCACAAAAAACCAATAAAAACGAGAACTGGAAAATAAGTCATAAAGTAAATCAGTGGTAAAAGCTGCCCTGATATATCCGTGCAAAATCCTACAACCAGAGAAGCTAATCCATAAATTAGAACAATAAAAAGAGCAATTATTCCAAGCGGGCTTTTAGTGAAGTTCACAGCAGCGCCAGCAAATTTTTCAGTTGTCATGTTTTTGTGTCTCATACCAATCAGCGTTAATTTTAGCTAAAACGTCTTCCACTGTATAAAAGTAACAGGCCGGAATGTTCAAAACCTCAGCTAGGCGACAGGCCAAGGCGAATCTAAGTCTAACTTTACTTGTTAAGGCTTTTTCTTAACCAAAATGTTCATATTAGGTGTTATGTCCTCAGAATATCACCAATTCGAAAGATTGCTCATTTCGTAACGCTAACTTTTAAGAGTTTTGGCGATACTTATTGTGACGCTTCATGCCGATAGTAGTCATAACGGCGCGTCGTCGCCGTTACACTGGAGGCAGTACCATGAAAAAAATAAAATCAGTTTTAGTGAGTGTCCTTTTAGCATACAGCACCCTGTACAGCCTGCCGGGACTGGCGGATGGCCCCGGTGGTCCTGGTGGCCCATGGCATCATCCGGGACGCGGTCCTGATGGTTTCGGCCCGCCGGGCCTGCGACGCGAAGGACCGCCGGGACCGGGTGGACCGCCACCGCCTGATGCGCGTCGTGACTACGACCACGATCGGTTTGCGTGGGAAGGGCATGAATTCCGGCGCGGCCGACCCGTTCCACGGGAATATTGCGGCGACAGATACCGGATCGATGACTGGCGTGAGCGCGGGTTGAGAGAGCCACCGGAAGGGCAGCACTGGGCGGATATCGATGGTAACTATGTGCTGATTGCAGCGGCCACCGGCATTATCACCTCACTCATCCTCAACAACGCGTTTCATTGATCACCATACAGGGATGGCAGATGCCATCCCTTTTTTATGCCACATGCGCTGCATTATCAGGCTATTCTGACAGTGAATCCTGAACGTTTCCCTGCTAAGGAGTTCTGATGACCACGGTAAAAATGGTTGCCGTTGATATGGACGGCACCTTTCTGGATGACAAAAAGCAGTACAACCGCGCCCGTTTTCTTGCCTGTTACCACCAGCTCAGCAAGCGAAACATCAGGTTTGTGGTCGCCAGTGGCAATCAATACCACCAACTGCGGTCGTTTTTTCCTGAGATCGCCAGCGAGATCGCCTTCGTCGCTGAAAATGGCGCATTGATTATCGACAGGGATGAAGAGCTGTTCTGTGGCGCGTTCTCACGCAGCGACATTGATGCCGTGCTCGATACGTTGAAAAACGGACACTATCCCGACCTGCGTTATCTGCTTTGTGGACGAAACAGCGCCTATTATTTTGAGGGAATGGATGAAACGTGGCTGGTGAAGATGCGTCACTACTGTCACCGGCTTAAGCCAATACGTACGCTTGATGAGGTGGCTGACGATCGGATACTGAAATTTGCGCTGAATCTGTCAGACGATTACGTCGAGCCTTTAATGGCGGATATTGGTCGCCTGCACGCAGGATCGGCAGCAGCCACATCCAGCGGTCACGGCTCGGTAGATTTAATCGTGCCCGGTCAGCATAAAGCCAATGGCCTGAACCTGCTGGCACAGCGCTGGGACATTTCCCACGATCAGGTGCTGGCCTTTGGTGATGGCGGTAACGATCTGGAAATGCTCCAGCAGTCCGGGTACAGCTTCGCCATGCGCAATGCGCCGCAACGGGTAAAGCAAACGGCGCGTTTTTTGGCTCCCGGAAACAATGAGGAAGGTGTCCTGCAGGTGATTGAACAGATGCTGGCAGGGGAAGCGCCGTTCAATACAGCGGCAGCGCAGCAGAGGTAGTGGCCTGATGCGGGCGGGCAAAACGCCCGCCCGTGGGCTACGCGGTGACGGTCCAGGCACGAACAAGCATGTCGTGCATCTCATCTTTACTGTAGCTGATCAGACTGTTTTTACTGTTCGCGCGGGCCAGAATCCAGGCCACGTCCGCTTCGCTCAGCGTCGGGCCATCCAGCCAGAATGCGGTAATCGCGGTACGTTGCAGCCAGGCTTTCAGGTCACGTGCCGGAGAGTCCGTGTGCGTGCCAAACAGCTGCTGATGCATGTCGGCCATCAACTGACGTTGTTCAGGATGCTGGCTCACGGCCAGATGGTCCAGAAACGTGAATAACAGCCTGCCGCAGACTTCGCCATGATGGAAAGGCTTTATCGCCCCCAACTCGCCCGCAATACCGTGAATCACGCCCAGACCGGCAGTGCTCAGGCTGACACCGCCCAGCCAGGAAGCCATCATCATCGCCTCACGCGCCCGATCGCCTGTTTCATCCAACTGGTTTAAGGCCGGCCAGGCCTGGATAAACTGACGCAGCCCACTCAAGGCCATCTGACGGGTAAAGTGGTTGCCCTTGCCAGACAGGTAGGCTTCAAACAGATGTGTGAAGGCATCGATCCCGCAGGTCGCCAGCACAGTATCGGGGGCGCCTTTGAGTAAGTCGGGATCCAGGATGGCGACCTGCGGCACAAATACCGGATGACGCAGCGACGCTTTGATCTGGATATCCTGCTGGTCGGTCACCACCGCGTTTTGGGTAACTTCGCTGCCGGTGCCCGCCGTGGTCGGAACGGCGATGAGGGGAAGGGTAACCGGGTTGACCGCCGTATCGCCGACTTTTTCCAGATAACGGGCCGTGGAGAGTGGATGCTGAATCATGGCGCTAAAGGCTTTAGCCGCATCCAGTACGCTTCCGCCGCCTATCGCGACGACCCGATCAACATGCCCTCGCCAGCGGGTGACCCAGCCATCAATATCCGCCGGGGAAGCCTCATGGCTGACAATTTCATAACCCACAATATGATCGTTCAGGGTGGTTTTGATACGTGCATAAGCTTCCCCCTGCAAAAATGACCGGCCGCAAAAGAGCAGAGTGGCCTGGGGTTGGGCAGCCAGCAGAGGAATCAGCTTGCTGAGGCTTCCCCGGCCAAAAAGAGTATGTTGATTGCTGTACAGCTCACTCAGATTGTCACTCACCCGCGCATCCTTTTGTCTCTTCGCTAAGCTTTGAGTGTAACGAAAACCCAACGTCAGGCCTCAAGAAACTTTCTGATAGCGGTCGGTTAAAAAGTTGATCACCTTCGCAAAACGTAAATTCATCCCTGGCGGGGTGATGCGCGAGTCGGGATGTTACCCTTAACATGTTATCGGTAACAGGGTGTGTCAAAACATAAATGTCACGACATTTCCCTGATTTTAAGCGTCCTCCGGGATCACGATAACCAAGCGGCACTGACATCATTCAGGGCATCAGGTGGAGAAAAATTATGCCATTACTCTATGTGGCGATTGGCGTGGCATTACTGTTACTGCTGATGATTCGCTTTAAACTTAATGGTTTTATCGCGTTGATTCTGGTTGCGCTGGCGGTGGGCGTGATGCAGGGCATGCCGGTCAACAAAGTGATTATTTCAATTAAAAATGGCGTGGGCGGCACGCTGGGCGGTCTGGCGCTGATTATGGGCTTTGGCGCGATGCTCGGTAAACTGCTGGCCGACTGCGGCGGTGCGCAGCGTATTGCCACTACGTTGATTGCGAAGTTTGGCACGCGGCATATTCAGTGGGCGCTTGTGCTGACCGGTTTCATCGTGGGGTTTGCGCTGTTTTATGAAGTCGGTTTTGTCTTAATGCTGCCGCTGGTGTTTAGCGTCGCCGCATCAGCACGTGTCCCGCTGCTGTTTGTGGGCGTGCCGATGGCCGCGGCACTGTCCGTAACCCACGGTTTTCTGCCTCCCCATCCGGGCCCGACCGCCATTGCGACGCTGTTCAACGCAGATATGGGGAAAACGCTGCTGTTTGGCACCTTACTGGGCATTCCAACGGTGATTCTTGCGGGGCCGGTTTATGCCCGTTTCCTGAAAGGCATTGATAAACCGATTCCGGAAGGCCTGTACAACCCCAAAACATTCACGGAAGCGGAAATGCCGGGCTTTGGGGTCAGCGTCTGGACATCGCTTGTGCCTGTAATACTGATGGCGCTGCGCGCGGTGGCCGAAATGGTTCTGCCTAAAGGGCATGCCTTGCTCCCTTATGCTGAGTTCTTTGGCGATCCCATCATGGCGACACTGATTGCTGTGCTGATTGCTATCTTCACCTTCGGTCTGAATCGTGGTCGCAGTATGGAACAGGTCATGGATACCCTGAGCGACTCCATCAAGATTATCGCCATGATGCTGCTCATCATTGGCGGCGGCGGTGCCTTTAAACAGGTCCTGGTGGACAGCGGCGTGGATAAATACATCGCCGGTATGATGCATGCAACTAATCTGTCGCCTCTCTTCATGGCATGGTCAATCGCTGCTGTGTTACGTATTGCACTCGGATCCGCTACCGTTGCGGCCATTACGGCAGGCGGCATTGTGGCACCACTGATTGCGACCAGCGGTGCCAGCCCTGAACTGATGGTCATTGCGGTGGGCTCGGGCAGTGTGATTTTTTCACACGTTAACGATCCGGGGTTCTGGTTATTTAAAGAGTATTTTAACCTGACGATAGGCGAGACGCTTCGCTCCTGGTCTGCGCTGGAAACCATTATTTCGGTGTGTGGGCTGGTGGGCTGTTTGTTGCTCTCTTACGTGGTATAGAAATCAGAGCGTAGAAAACAAAAGGGCCGCACAGAACGGGCGGCCCAAAAGGTTAATCTGCATCTTCAAAACCCGCTTTCACCATTTCTTCTCGCAGTGCGCGGGCAATCTCACGGTTACCGCCTGTAACCGGATAAATCACATTGTTGACCACATCATCAAGGTAATGCTCCGCAAACTCTTGTCGGGTCAGTTGCGTGCCGCCTTCATCATTGATGGCGAAAAAACCTTTGATTTTGTCGCCGCTGTACTTTGCCTTAAGGCTGTAGCGGCCCATACTGGTATTAATACTGCTCATAAGGTCTCTCCCTGCTCTGCATTTGGACTGTCAACATTCTCGGGCTTTCCTGTCGGCATAAATTTTAGCCAGGAATAATCTGCAAAACGAAACGGCAGGCCGCACTAAAGCCACGCGATGCGATACTTCTCACAGAAAGAAACCGCTAAAACCGATTATTGCCTTCCGGTATGCGATCACGGCTGGCAAAAAGCAAACGGCAAAATCTCGCCTATACTGTCAGGGGATTGTTTTATTAGGTAAGGGATATGAAATGAAAATAATTTTGTGGATCATCGCCATCATTTTTATCGTCGGACTGCTGACGCTGACAGGCGTGTTTAAGCTCATCTTCTGATCGTGTTTTTACGGGCATCCAGACGGGTGCCCGATGCCTAAAATTTTCCTGTGTGTTGTTTCTCTCCCCTTCGTATTTCAGCCTGCATCTCTGCGTCATCCCGACCGGCTGTGCCATCCCCAGGTACGTTGTGGCCGCAATCGCTGTTCTTCTCATCAAGGCCCTCGTACGCCCGCACAAGCAGGATCAGCGCCCGGTTTCATAGAGGAGTAGGACAGGGACACACCATATTTTAGCGGGCTTCTCAGTAAGCCCGGTTGCCTGTAAGTTGCTGTTTCGCTAGCTGAAGGGCAGGTAAGCGGCTATTTGCCCTTGCCGTTTGGGATGTGTTCAGATTTTTTACGTTAAAATTTCCCCACTTTTCCGTAACATGAATGATAATTACATGCTGAAAATACCCGGAGAGGGACACGTATCCGGGATTGAGGCGTTTTTCCGTTACTGAGTTTCAGTGTGGAATACTGAATTTAATCGAAACGATACAGGTAGCATTGACGTGAATAAATCTCTTTTTTCAGGCCCCTTTTTGGCCCTGTTTGTCTCTTTTTCCCTCCAGGCCGCCACATTTACCCAGCAAATCAAATCCGGCTGGAACACCTTTAGCGATAATGTTCAGCAAACCTGGGAACAACCGCAGAGCATCGATCTTTATGTGCCTGCCATCACCTGGCACAACCGTTGGACCTATGACAGAGAGCATATTGATCGCTACAACGAACGTCCCTGGGGAGCGGGCGGTGGCGTTTCCCGTTACGACGAGAAAGGGAACTGGCATGGCCTTTATGCGATGGCGTTCAAAGACTCCTTTAATCATTGGGAACCCTTTACAGGCTATGGCTGGGAAGCGACCTGGCGCCCGCTCACTAATCAGGCATTTCATTATGGACTGGGCTATACGGTTGGGGTAACGGCAAGGGATAACTGGGGATATTATCCCATCCCGGCTATATTACCTCTGGCATCAGTAGGTTACGGCCCGGTGAACTTTCAAATGACTTACATTCCAGGGACTTATAACAACGGGAACGTGTATTTTGCCTGGGTGCGCTGGCAGTTTTAACTGTCCGCGCCAGTGAATAAGTCACCGAAGGGTAAATAAAATGGATATTTATCACTTTTTCATCAAATCAGGCTGGACAAAACCTTCAGCAATTGCTGTACTAGATGACGACACAGTTTAGTGTCCATTTTTCATGTAAAGGTAATATAGATGTCTAAGATTAAAGGTAACGTTAAGTGGTTTAATGAATCTAAAGGATTCGGTTTCATTACTCCTGAAGATGGCAGCAAAGATGTATTCGTACACTTCTCTGCGATCCAGAGCAATGGCTTCAAAACTCTGGCTGAAGGTCAGCGTGTAGAGTTTGAAATCACTGACGGCGCAAAAGGCCCATCTGCTGCTAACGTTATCAGTCTGTAAGTTAACAGTCAGAATTCTAAAAACCCGCCTTCTGGCGGGTTTTTTTATGCCTGCGTTAATCTGATTTTTGCGGCGGCGAGAACCCTGCTTGCGGTGTTGCTCACTTTAACCACACGAACGGCTGCTTTCCTGCTGCCTTTCTTAATCCAGCCAGCCGCTTATCCGCCGTCAGGACGGTATTTCAGCGCATAAATTGCGCTACCAGTCACAGATAGCTCCTGTAACATAATTATAACAACCTCCCGAGGCAGCATTTTCGGGCTGATCGGGTTATAACTACCTTTCTACATCGCAGAGGAAGAGGTGACAGGATGAATATTCGCCCCGCCCAGGCCAGGGACAGTTTCGTGTTGAGCGCGCTGTTAAGTGAATTAGGTTATGGCGGCACAGAGTCGTTTATTGAACAGCGCCTTGCCCAGTTGATAACCGATCCCAGTGAAACGCTGCTGGTGGCCGAACACGGTAATCAGGTGCTGGGTTTTCTCTCTATGCACTTCATCCCACAACTGGCCCTGGCCGGTGATTTTGCCCGTATCAGCTATTTTTGTATTGCCGATGGTGAGCGCAGCAAAGGGGTGGGACAGACGCTGCTTAAGCAGGCTGAAGCGCTGGCGGCGCAACATGGCTGTGATCGCATGGAAGTACATTGTCATGCGTCACGCCTTAAAGCCAACCAGTTTTATGGCCGCGAAGGGTATGTTGAATCACCACGCTACCATGTGAAAGCCTTACAGCCATTATAAGCGCCACAGCAGGGCTGCTGTCGGCAGGGAGGATGACGAATGAAAGTCGCGCTGGGTCAGTTTGTCGTTAAACGGGAATGGCAGGAGAATGCGCAAGCCTGTATAAATATGATGGCACAAGCCCGGGAAGCCAGCGCCGATCTGCTGGTGCTACCGGAGGCCGTGCTGGCCACAGATATGACCAACCCTGACTGGATACGGGAAGCGGCCCAACCGCTGAACGGCCCGTTTCTGACCCAGTTACTGACCGCCAGCCAGGGGCAGGCGCTGACGACCGTGTTCGGGATGCATGTGCCGGGCGACAGCCATAAAGTCTTTAACGTTCTGGTGGCCATTCGCGACGGCAAGATTCTGGCGGAATACCGCAAGCTGCATCTGTACGACGCCTTTTCAATGCAGGAATCGGCGCGGGTTGAGGCCGGTCAGGACGTGCCGCCGTTGGTGCCCGTGGCGGGCATGAACGTTGGGCTGATGACCTGCTATGACGTGCGGTTTCCGGAAATGGCACGACGTCTGGTGCTGGATGGTGCTGACGTGCTGGTCGTGCCATCAGCGTGGGTCAGAGGACCGCTAAAAGAGATGCACTGGGATTTACTCACCCGAACGCGAGCGCTGGAAAATACCTGTTATGTATTGGCGGTGGGCGAGTGCGGCGCACGTAATATTGGCAACAGTATGGTGATCGATCCGCTGGGCGTACCCATAAGTCGCGCTGCGGAGTCGCCTGCTTTGATCGTTGCCGATCTGGACCCACAGCGCATTGCGGCGGCGCGGGCTCTGCTGCCGGTGCTGGAGAACCGTCGCTTTGCCCGGCCAGAGCTGGATCCGGCGCGTTGATCCCCGAGGCGCAGGGGAACGGGCAAAGCGTAGCGCATAAAATGCGTCGGGCGTTTTCTTACTCTGTTACAGATTCCGCTTGAGGTTGCCCCTGAACTGCGCCTAAATAGTCATTACCGTTATTCGTCAGATTATAAGGTTAAATATGGAAGGTATCAGTATTGCCAAGCTGCTGATTATCGGTGCGCTTATCGTACTGCTTTTTGGCACCAACAAGTTACGCTCTCTGGGTGGCGATCTGGGCTCCGCAATCAAAGGCTTTAAAAAGGCTATGAAAGACGAAGATTCCAGTGCAGCACGTACCTCAGCGGAAGAAACCCCTGCAGAACGCGTTTCTCATAAAGAGTAAGACCGCGTCAGAATGACAGAAGTGTTACTTTTTATTTCTGACTGCAGAAAAAAACCAGATTGCGGACAATCTGGTTTTTGTTTTTTCTGCACCTGACACAACGGCAAATGCTTATTTCACTTCCAGCCCTTTTGCCTGCATATCCGCGTGATAAGAAGAACGCACAAAGGGTCCACAGGCCGCGTGGGTAAAGCCCATCGCCAGCGCTTCTTCTTTCATTTCATCGAACTCCGCCGGGCTGACATAACGCTGAACAGGTAAATGGTGACGGCTGGGCTGCAAGTACTGTCCCAGAGTAAGCATTGTCACACCGTGACGACGCAGATCGCGCATGACCTCAATGATTTCAGCATTGGTTTCACCCAGACCAACCATTAAACCGGATTTCGTCGGTACATCAGGATGCGCCTCTTTAAAACGCTCCAGCAGCTTCAGCGACCATTCATAGTTGGCACCCGGACGCACCTGACGGTATACACGCGGCACGTTCTCAAGGTTGTGGTTAAACACATCCGGTGGGGTGGCAGTCAGAATCTCGAGCGCACGATCCATGCGACCACGGAAGTCGGGTACCAGCGTTTCGATCTTGATATTAGGGCTTTTTTCGCGGATGGCGGTAATACAGTCCGCAAAATGCTGAGCACCGCCGTCGCGCAGATCGTCGCGGTCCACGGAGGTGATTACCACATAGCGCAATGCCATGTCGGCAATGGTCTGTGCCAGCTTACCGGGTTCATTCGCGTCGGGCGCGTTGGGGCGACCGTGTGCCACATCGCAGAACGGGCAACGGCGGGTACAAATTGCACCCAGAATCATAAAGGTGGCGGTACCGTGGTTAAAGCATTCGGCAAGGTTAGGGCAGGAGGCTTCTTCACAAACAGAGTGCAGACCGTTTTTACGCATCGCCGCTTTAATGCCCTGAATACGACTGGAGTCCGCAGGCAGTTTGATTTTCATCCACTCCGGCTTGCGTAAGATTTCTTGCCGGTCAACGGCCACGGTTTTCACCGGGATCAGCGCCATTTTGTCTGCGTCACGGTATTTGACGCCGCGTTCCATCTGAATTGGTTTACTCATAAATCAGCAGGTTCCGGTCGGATTGCGATTTGAAAGCTGTCTCACTCAACCCGAGAAGGCGGCTTTCAACTTTATTTGAAAAAAGTGCAAAAATTATATCATCTCAGCGGCCAGGAAGCAGCCACAGACGTGCGTGATAAGTTACATATTTGTAAATACGCACGCACCGTCAAGGTAAGGCCGGTTCCGCCTCATGCCATTCCACCTGCTGATAACCTAACTGGCGGGCGAAGGTCTCGGCAAGCCGTGGGCGGACATCCGCCAGCGTGACCTCCGGGCAAAAATGTTTTAACTGCGTCATGTGCATGCCCGCGTAACCGCAGGGGTTGATACGCAAAAACGGGCTGAGATCCATATCGACATTGAGAGCCAGCCCATGAAACGAGCATCCTTTGCGAATGCGCAGGCCCAGCGAGCAGATTTTTTCTTCTCCGACATAAACGCCGGGTGCATCGGCGCGCGCCCGAGCCGCCACACCAAAGCTGTCCAGTACGGCGATCACCGTTTCTTCTAACTCGGTGACAAGCTGACGCACGCCGGTTTTGCGACGTTTAACATCGATCAGCACATACATGATCTGCTGGCCCGGACCGTGATAGGTCACCTGGCCGCCGCGATCGCTCTGTACCACCGGAATCGAGCCGGGCATCAACAGGTGCTCGGCTTTGCCTGCCTGGCCCTGGGTAAAGACCGGCGGGTGTTCAACCAGCCAGACTTCATCACGGCTTTCGGCGTCGCGCTGGTCGGTGTAGCGATGCATCGCGTCTGAGGTTAACTGCCAGTCACATAAACCAGGCTGGCGAATAAGGAGCGTTTCAGCTGACAAAACGAATATCCGTTAAGAGGGCAGAGGCTGAGTATAACGCCGGCCGCGCGGAAGTGAAATGATGAGCGTAAAAGGAAGGCTGAGACGTTTTCCGCCGCACCGGCGCGGTCAGCAAACAAAAACGGGCCAGCCGGTAGCACCGACATGGCCCGTTGGTAGTATGACTGACAGTGTTACAACACCATGCGCACGATTTCAATTTTGCCCAGTTCTTCATACAGGGTTTCAACCTGTTCGATATGTGTCGCATTAATGGTGACGTTGACCGAGTGATAATTACCCTTGCTGCTCGGTTTCACCTCAGGGCTGTAATCGCCGGGAGCATGGCGCTGCACCACTTCAAGCACCAAATCAACCAGCTCCGGTTGTGCCAGCCCCATCACTTTATAGGTAAACGGGGTCGGGAATTCGAGCAGTTCATTCAGTTTGGTTTTCATAATCACTCCGGTACTTAAAAAACAGGCTCCCGCCGAAGCGGGAGCATCATATTAACCTGTAATGGGGGCGAGGTGGCGGTTTTTCAACCGCCGCCATGCACCTTTAACCAAACCAGTGATGGAACATCAGTTTGATGTAGTCAACGATACGGCTAAAGAAGCCGCCTTCAGAGACTTCGTTCAGCACCACCAGAGGGCGTTGATCGATGGTTTTGCCATCTAACTGGAAGTTGATGCTGCCCACAACCTGATTTTTCTTCAACGGCGCATGCAGTTCAGTATTGCTCAGCACATAGCTGGCTTTCAGGTCTTTCATACGGCCACGAGGAATGGTCAGATACGCATCTTTTTCCACGCCCAGCTGTACGCGATCGCTGTTACCAAACCACACGGGCTCAGAGGCAAACTCTTTGCCGGCTTTCAACGGTGCAACCGTTTCAAAGAAGCGGAAGCCCCAGGTCAGCAGCTTTTTGCTTTCGGTTTCACGGCCCTTAAAGGTATGTCCACCCATTACGGCGGAAATCAGGCGCATCTGACCTTCTGTCGCAGAGGCAACCAGGTTATAGCCCGCCGCTGCGGTGTGGCCGGTTTTGATCCCGTCAACTGACAGACTGGTATCCCACAGCAGACCATTACGGTTCATCTGGCGAATGTTGTTGAAGGTAAACTCTTTTTCTTTGTAAACCGCATACTCTTCCGGCACATCGCGGATAAGCGCCTGACCAATCAACGCCATATCACGGGCGGAGCTGTATTGGCCTTCGGCGTCCAGGCCATGGACGGTCTGGAAGTGCGTGTTCTGCAGACCCAGCGCTTTCACGTAGTTGTTCATCAGCCCTACGAAAGCATCCTGGCTGCCGGCAACATAGTCCGCCATCGCGACGCAGGCATCATTACCAGACTGCAGGACGATACCGCGCGTTAACTGAGAAACCGGTACGCGATCGCCGGGTTTCAGGAACATCAGTGATGATCCTTTAAAGACCGGATTGCCCGTTGCCCAGGCATCCTGACCAACAGTCACCATGTCGTCCTGATGAATTTTCCCGGCTTTCACTGCCTGACCGATCACGTAGCTGGTCATCATCTTTGTCAGACTGGCAGGATCGCGGCGTGCATCGGCGTTCTTTTCAGCCAGCACTTTGCCTGAGTTGTAGTCGATTAGAACGTAGGCTTCCGCATCAATATCCGGAACGCCCGGAATCATGGTCTTAAGATTGACATCATCAGCAATGGCGGCATGGCTGAGAGAGAAAGCGATCAGTGATCCCACTGTCAGGCGTTTTAACAAACGAGAAGGTTTCAGCGTGTTCATGTGTGGGACGACAACATCCATGGGTTTAGGGTTAAAAAAAGTCATTCATCATAACAAATGCCTGATTAACAGGCATCCGGCTTGATAACTGGGTTGTTAACAGACGTTACCAGTCATGAGTAAAGCTGTTGTTTAACGACCTGCGGTGGTCACAAAAGCCGCGCTCTGGCCCTCACGGCTCAGGCGCTGCTGTAACGCCACAGCTTCAGCACGGGTTTTGTAACCGCCGAGCTGTACGCGATAGACGTTGTTCCCCGCGTTTTCCACTGCGCCGGGTACGCCGAAGCGCTGGCGCAGACTGCTGAGCAGCTGGCGCGCACGTGCTGCATCATTGATAGCGCTGACCTGGACGACATAGCCGGACAGCGCAGCGCTGCTGCTCTGGCTGGCTGAAGCGGCGTGAGGCGCGGCGGTGCTGGCAACCACCGGGGCGGCAGCGGCAGCGGCGGGGGCCGCCTCTGGTTCACTGCCTTCCAGAACACCGCTCGGTAAAGGCTGAGGGGCCCCCAAGAAACCACTGCTCTGAACGGGCGCGCCCATGGCATTGTCCGTTTTCAGCGTCGCATTACTGATGGGCGACACGTCCTGTGCGGCAGGTGCCGTTTCCATTGCCGGTGCCGTTTGCGTCTGACCGCCGCCGTTCATGACGGAGGGCGAACTCATGACGGGGCCGTTCAGATCGGGACGTGCGGGCAGGGCGTAACTCTGTTTTGCCACCACAGTGCCGATAGTACCCGGACCCGAGAGCGTGCCATCTGGCGCGACGCTGATGTAATCCACGCGGACGCGGGTGTTATTGGAGATGTTCAGACGATCGCCGGCCGCACGTGACAGATCGATAATGCGTCCTGGCGTGTAAGGGCCACGATCGTTAACGCGCACGACAATCTGACGTCCGTTGGCCAGATTCGTGACGCGCACATAACTTGGCAGCGGCAGTGTCGGATGCGCGGCGGTCAGGGCATCCGGATCAAAAGCCTCGCCGATGGCGGTACGGCTGCCCTGGGCTTCGTCGCCATACCAGGCTGCTAATCCGACTTCACTGTAGTTAGCCGGATTTTTGATGATGTGATAAGTCTTGCCATTGACGCTGTAGTCCTGACTGGTCGACGGATTGACCGGCTCATAACGCGGCTCAACGCCAGGAATTTCCACCACCGGGCCATTGTAGGCGGGCTGGGGTGGAGCACTCTGCTGTTGCGGTTCCTGGGTAGAACATGCAGCCAACACCATTGAAGCCAATACAACGCCAAGCCAGTCCTTACGCATCTGCGACCTCTTAAACACTTTTAGATAACATTTTTCGGTGTGTGTGGATCGACATTACGATGCCAAATCCCGCCATAAGCACAATAAGCGCCGAGCCGCCATAGCTGACCAGCGGCAGCGGAACGCCAACCACCGGTAAGATACCACTAACCATGCCAATGTTAACGAAAACATAGACGAATAAAATCAACATTAATCCGCCCGCCATGACGCGCCCAAAGGTGGTCTGTGCCCGGGCGGCGACGATCAGGCCGCGCATGATTAACAGCAGGTAGAGCACCAGCAGTAACAACACGCCAACCAGACCCAGCTCTTCGGCCAGCACGGCAAAAATAAAGTCCGTATGACGTTCCGGCAAGAATTCCAGCTGTGACTGAGTACCGTGCAGCCAGCCTTTACCGCGCAAGCCGCCGGAGCCAATGGCGATTTTTGACTGAATGATGTGATAGCCCGCGCCCAATGGGTCGCTTTCCGGATCAAGCAGCATCATCACGCGGTCTCGCTGATAATCATGCATCAGGAAGAACCACAGGATAGGAATAAAGGCTGCGACCAGCAGGACGGCAATGCCAATCAGTTTCCAGCTCATGCCCGACAGAAACAGCACAAACAGCCCGGACGCGGCGATAAGAATCGAGGTGCCGAGGTCAGGCTGTGCGGCCACCAGCAGTGTGGGAAGAAAAATCAGCACCAGCGCAATTGCGGTATTCTTCAGGGTAGGTGGACAGACATCGCGGTTAATAAAACGCGCCACCATTAACGGCACCGCAATTTTGGCGATCTCGGAAGGCTGAAAGCGGACAAACCCCAAATCCAGCCAGCGCTGTGCGCCTTTACTGATTTGCCCAAAAGCATCCACCGCGATCAGCAGAATGACGCAGATAATATACAGATAAGGTGCCCAGCCTTCATACACTCGCGGCGGGACCTGCGCCAGCACCAGCATCACCACTAATCCCATAGCGATCTGGCCCAGTTTACGTTCCATCATGCCGGGATCCTGGCCGCTGGCACTCCAGATAACAATGGCGCTGTAGGTCAGTAGCGCAAGGATGATCAGCATAAACAGCGGATCAATGTGCATGCGCATCCAGATCGTCCGCTTCTGCGGGCTGTCATTCATCGACATGATTATTCACCTTCATAGCCAGGTGGTGTAGGCGCAGCATCCGGCAGGACAGTATTGTTATCGCCTAACATAATGTGATCCAGAATCTGGCGCATGACCGTGCCCACTGCCGGACCGGCCCCGCCGTTTTCCAGAATCATGGTGACGGCAACGCGTGGTTTATCGTAAGGCGCGAAAGCGGTCATCAGCTTATGGTCACGTAAGCGTTCAGCGATTTTATGCGCATTATACGTTTCGTTCTCTTTCAGACCGAAGACCTGTGCGGTACCGGACTTCGCGGCAATTTTGTAAGGCGCATCGGCAAAGCTTTTGTGGGCCGTGCCGTTTGGCCGGTTGGCGACGCCGTACATGCCGTCTTTGGCAATTTCCCAGTAGCCAGAGTGGATATCGCCAATCGGCTGGGAAGGCGGCTGACGATAAGGCACCAGCGTACGGCCTTCACGGGTCGCGCGCAGCAAATGCGGCACTTTGATGATGCCGTCGTTGATAAGAATCATCATCGCTTTGTTCATCTGCAACGGTGTCGCTGTCCAGTAACCCTGACCGATGCCGACTGGAATGGTATCGCCTTGATACCAGGGCTTTTTAAAGCGACGCATTTTCCAGTCACGCGTCGGCATGTTGCCAGCGCTTTCCTGAGGCAGGTCAACGCCGGTGCGCATGCCATAGCCAAATTTCGTCATCCACTCCGACAGGCGATCGATGCCCATGTCATAGGCAACCTGATAAAAGAAGGTATCAGCGGACTCTTCCAGCGATTTGGTGACATTCAGGCGACCATGTCCCCATTTTTTCCAGTCACGGTAGCGTTTCTCGGAGCCGGGGAGTTGCCACCAGCCAGGATCGAACAGGCTGGTATTGCGGTTAATCACCCCCGCACTCAGGGCGGAGACGGCAACATAGGGTTTAACGGTAGAAGCAGGCGGATAAGCGGCCTGAATCGCGCGGTTATAGAGTGGGCGATTTTCATCGTTCAGCAAGCCGCGATAGTCTTTGCTGGAAATGCCGTCAACGAACAGGTTGGGATCGTAGCTGGGGGTCGACACCATCGCCAGAATCTCACCGGTGCGCGGATCGCTGACCACGACCGCTGCACGACTACCGGCCAGCAGCGTCTCGATATACTGCTGCAGTTTGAGATCGATAGTCAGATAAATATCACGACCGGCCTGGGGCGACTGCTCGTGCAACTGCCGTATGACCCGGCCACGGTTGTTAACTTCGACCTCTTCATAGCCGGTTTTGCCATGCAGCAGGTCTTCGTAATAGGCTTCGATACCGAGTTTGCCGATATCATGCGTCGCCGCATAGTTGGGCCATTTTCCCTCTTTATCCAGACGGGCTACGTCGCGGTCGTTAATTTTCGACACATAGCCCACAACATGAGTCAGTGTCTGGCCATAGGGATAGTAGCGGCGCTGGTAGCCTTTCACTTCTACGCCAGGAAAGCGATACTGATTTACCGCAAAGCGCGCCACCTGCACCTCATTCAACCCGGTTTTAACCGGAATCGACGTGAAGCGGCGTGAACGTTTACGCTCTTTTTCAAACGCCTCGATATCCTCATCGGTGAGTTCGAGGACCGGACGCAGATTTTGCAGGGTTTGTTTCAGGTCATCGACCTTTTCCGGCACCAGTTCCGCCTGGTAAATGGTCCGGTTCAGGGCCAGCGGCGTACCCGTGCGGTCATAGATGATGCCGCGGCTGGGCGCGACCGGCACCAGTTTGATTCGGTTTTCGTTGGAGCGGGTACTGTAATCGTCGAAACGTAAAATCTGCAGGTGATAGAGATTAACCACCAGCACGGAGGAGAGCAGTAAGACGCCGACAAAAGCAATAAAAGCCCTGCGGACAAAGACTTTTTGTTCGGCGCTGTAATCGCGAAAGGCGTTGCTTTGTAATTTCATCCGCTACTTGTAATGTCTGGAGTGAGCTTATCGGTTATTCACGATGATAAGGATGATTTGTCGTAATGCTCCATGCGCGATAGAGGCTTTCGGCAACCAGCACGCGCACCAGCGGATGAGGCAACGTTAAGGCCGAAAGCGACCAGCTCTGTTCCGCCGCCGCTTTGCAGGCTGGCGCTAACCCTTCCGGGCCGCCAATCAGCAGGCTGACATCGCGGCCATCCTGTTTCCAGCGTTCCAGCTGTTGGGCCAACTGTGGGGTTTCCCAGGGCTGTCCGGGAATATCCAGCGTGACAATCCGGTTGCCTTTACCTGTGGCGGCCAGCATCGCTTCACCTTCCTTTTCCAGGATGCGTTTGATGTCGGCATTTTTACCCCGTTTGCCCGCCGGAACTTCCGTCAGTTCAAACGGCATGTCTTTGGGAAAACGACGCAGGTATTCCATAAAACCGGTCTGCACCCAGTCAGGCATTTTGGTGCCGACGGCAACAAGCTGCAATTTCACCGCTTAACCCCAGAGCTTTTCCAGTTCATATAACTGACGGCTCTCTTCCTGCATCACATGCACGATGACTTCACCGAGGTCGACCACAACCCAGTCAGCGGCCGTCTTGCCTTCAACGCCCAGCGGCATCAGGCCGGCGGCGCGGGATTCCTGCTCAACGTGTTCAGCGATTGAGGTAACGTGGCGCGTCGAGGTGCCGGTGCAGATGATCATGAAATCAGTAATGCTTGATTTACCCTGAACGTCGAGGGTGACGATGTTCTGACCTTTCAAATCATCAATCTTATCAACAACGAACTCTTGGAGTGCTTTACCTTGCAAAAGGTTCCCCTTTAAAAACTGGTGAGAGCGGGCTGGCTGACGCCCGGGATACAGCCGAAAAATTTAGCGGCGTAGTATATCACGCCCATATCAGTCGCGATATAAGCCGGCGCGGTCGATATAGTCGATTACCGAGGCGGGCAGTAAATCGTCACAGGCGAGATGCTGATGACGACGCTTGCGAATTTCGGTAGCTGAAATGGCATAGCGCGGGGTTTCTGCCAGCCAGATGCCGCCAGCCGGACGCTGCTGCAGTTCCTGAGGATCGTGGATCACGTGTCTGTCCAGCCAGTCCTGCATGTCCGGCGTCGCCATCTCAGTCGGATAGCCTGGTCGCTGGCACACCAGCAGATGACACAGGCTCAGTAAATCCTGCCAGCGATGCCATTTTGCAAGCGTCAGTAATGAGTCCTGACCGATAATAAACCCTAACGGCTGATCGCCACGTTCAGCCCGTATGGCTTCTAACGTATCGACAGTCCATGAGGGCGTGTCCCGTTGCAGTTCGCGCGTATCGATATCAAAAAGCGGCAGATCGCGAATAGCGCACCGCAGCATCGCCAGGCGCTGTTGCGGACTGGCTTCCGGCTGCGGCCGGTGCGGCGGCACATTGTTGGGCAACAGGGTAACCCGGGCCAGGCCAGTTTGCTGCGCCAGCGCTTCTGCCGGGCGTAAATGGCCGAAATGGATCGGGTCGAAGGTGCCGCCAAACAGAGCGTGTAAATCAGACATGGGCAAAACTCGCGGGAAAAGCACGGTTGGCAATCAGCATCGACAGCGTTTGCAACTGTGGCCAGACCGATTGTCCATAATCCTGTTTCAGCGTAATTTCGATTTGCGTCAACAGATGGATTGCCTGTTGTAAGCGCGCTGCATCAAGGCGCTGCAACGCCTCAGTAAAGAGAGGACGGCGATTTTGCCAGATGCGCTGTTGATCCATCAGTGTACGCAGAGGTTGCTGTGTCTGATGACGTTGCAGGTGCAGCAGAGTCATCAGATCGCGCTGCAGCGCCCGCAGCAATATCGTCACTTCGCTGTCTTCACTTTCCAACTGTTGCAGGATATGCAGTGCGCGACGGCTCTTGCCTGCCAGTAGCGCGTCGACCAAGTGATAAGGCGTAAAGTGCGCGGCATCACTGACTGCGGCTTCAACGCGCGGTAGCGTGAGCTTGCCATCGGGCCACTGAAGAGACAGACGTTCAAGTGCCTGCGCCAGCGCCAGCAGGTTACCTTCGTAGCAGTAACAGAGTAGCTGGACCGCCGCATCGTCGATCGCGAGCTTCATCGCTTTGGCCCGGCTGGTGACCCAGCGCGGCAGTTGCGCCTGCTCCGGCGTCTGGCAGGGGACCAGCACCGCATGGGCTGACAGCGCTTTAAACCAGGCGCTGTTTTCCTGCGCTTTGCTGAGTTTCGCCATCCGGCAAATCAGCAAAATATCCTCATGAAGCAGCGAGGCGAGCGTGATCAGATGTTCGGCGATGGCGGCATTGGGACCATTTTCAGGAAACTGCAATGTAAGCGTCTGTCGCTGAGTAAACAGGCTCATTGACTGGCAACTGACAAACAGGCTGTCCCAGTCTGTTTGTGCATCCAGGGTAAAACTCACATGTTCTTCAAAGCCCTGCGCCACGGCGCTGGCGCGAATGGCATCCGCACTTTCCTGCAACAACAGAGGTTCATTGCCGGTTAATAAATAACAGGCGCGCAGCCCCTCACGGAGCTGCGCGCTGAGTTGTTCCGGATAAATCCTGATCATTGCGTCAGGGGCGCCGCGGAAGAGGCCGTTCCCGCAGCAGAGTGAACCGGTTTTGCCACCGTTGACGAAGAGGATGTCTGCGGGCTGTCCATCTGGGCCGCATGTACCGCCAACAGCTTACGAACCAGTTGTTCGGCTGCACGTTGACGCATCTCCTGGGTGATCATGTCCTGTTCCGCATCTTTCGCCAGGGCCGCGTTCGGGTTATCAAAGAACGAGCGATAAACGGTCGTGCTGATAGGGTAGATCCCTTTGTTGGGAATCAAGACCTGAGCCGTAACCACCATCGCCATCTGATATTCAGCGGTGGTGCCGCTGATGAAGACGGATGCGGTGCTTCGACCCTGAGATTCCCCGCCCAGACGCAGGGTCGGTACGACCATGCTGTTTTTCTGCGTCGCTTCAACGATGTTAACGTTGTTGATTCGCAACTGCTGACGCACCACGCGCGTCAGCGGCCCGTAAGGATCGCCCGTTTCTAAGACCAGCGTTCGCAGTTCCGTCGGCACCTGAGTGGTGCCGCGCGGGTGAAAACCACAGCCAGCGGTGATCACCGCCGCCAGCATGACAAACAACCTGATAATCGGATGTCGCACAGTTCCTCCTGAACTTAACCCACAACCAGGTTAAGCAGTTTGCCCGGTACATAAATGACTTTACGAATGCTCACACCATCAAGGTATTTCGCCACCAGGGGCTCCTCAGCAGCGCGCGCCTGAACCTGCTCCTGTGTAGCCTCGGCTGCCACAGTAATTTTACCCCGCACTTTACCGTTGACCTGCACCACGACCAGCAGAGAATCTTCGACCATTGCGGCGTCATCCGCCACTGGCCATTCCGCATTGTCGATAGTGCCTTCGCCGCCCAGCGTCTGCCACAGCACGTAGCTGGCATGCGGGGTGAACGGATACAGCAAACGCGTCACGGCCAGTAAGGCCTCCTGCATCAACGCACGATCCTGCTCGCTGTCCTGCGGCGCACGCGCCAGCTTGTTCATCAGCTCCATGACCGCCGCAATCGCGGTGTTAAAGGTCTGGCGACGACCAATATCATCCGACACTTTGGCAATGGTTTTGTGCAGGTCGCGGCGCAACGCTTTCTGATCGTCATTCAGGCTGGCGACGTCCAGGGCAACCGTTGCACCTTTCTGTGAATGATCGTAGACCAGTTTCCAGACACGTTTCAGGAAGCGATTTGCCCCTTCCACACCGGATTCCTGCCACTCCAGCGTCATATCCGCAGGCGAGGCAAACATCATGAACAGACGGACGGTATCGGCACCATAGCGCTCAACCATCAGCTGGGGATCGATGCCGTTGTTTTTCGACTTGGACATTTTGCTCATGCCCGCGTAAATCACCTCGCGGCCCTGAGTATCTACGGCTTTAACAATGCGGCCTTTCTCATCGCGCTCGACAGTCACGTCAACCGGCGAAACCCAGTTACGTTCGCCGTTAACGCCCAGATAATAGAACGCATCCGCTAACACCATGCCCTGGCACAGCAGACGTTTGGCTGGCTCATTCGAATTCACCAGGCCTGCATCACGCAGCAGTTTATGGAAGAAGCGGAAATACATCAGGTGCATGATGGCGTGTTCGATGCCGCCGACATACTGATCTACCGGCAGCCAGTAGTTTGCTGCAGCCGGGTCCAGCATACCGTCCTTATAGTCTGCACAGGTATAACGCGCGTAGTACCACGACGATTCCATAAAGGTGTCAAAGGTATCGGTTTCGCGCAGCGCAGGCTGACCGTTCACGGTGGTTTTTGCCCAGTCCGGATCGGCTTTAATCGGACTGGTAATGCCGTCCATGACCACGTCTTCCGGCAGAATCACCGGTAACTGGTCTTCTGGTGTCGGCATGACGGTGCCATCTTCCAGGGTTACCATCGGAATCGGCGCGCCCCAGTAACGCTGACGAGAAACGCCCCAGTCGCGCAGGCGATAGTTGACTTTACGCTCGCCAACGCCTTTTGCCGCCAGCGCATCTGCAATGGCGTTAAAACCGGCACTGTGATCCAGGCCGCTGCACTCGGCAGAGTTAAACAGCGTACCTTTGTCGGTCATCGCGGCGGCGCTGACGTCAGGCTCGCTGCCGTCCAGATTGAGGATAACCGGTTTGATCGGCAGATCGTATTTGGTCGCAAATTCCCAGTCACGCTGGTCATGCGCCGGCACGGCCATGACCGCACCCGTACCGTATTCCATCAGGACGAAGTTCGCGACCCAGACAGGCAGGCGTTCACCCGTTAACGGATGCACGACAGACAGGCCTGTCGCCATGCCTTTCTTTTCCATGGTGGCCATATCGGCTTCGGCTACCTTGGTGTTGCGGCATTCTGCGATAAAATCAGCCAGAGCAGGGTTGCTGGCCGCCGCCTGTGCCGCCAGCGGATGACCGGCGGCGACAGCGACATAGGTCGCGCCGTAGAAGGTGTCCGGACGCGTGGTATAAACCGTCACTTTTTCGCTGCTGTCTGCCACGTCAAAGGTGATTTCCACCCCTTCAGAACGGCCGATCCAGTTACGCTGCATGGTTTTGACCTGCTCAGGCCACTCTTCCAGCGTATCCAGATCGTTTAACAGCTCTTCGGCGTAATCAGTGATTTTAATGAACCACTGTGGGATCTCTTTGCGCTCGACTTTGGTGTCACAGCGCCAGCAGCAGCCATCGATAACCTGCTCGTTAGCCAGTACGGTCTGATCGTTCGGGCACCAGTTCACCGCCGAGGTTTTTTTGTACACCAGGCCTTTTTCATACAGTTTGGTGAAGAACCACTGTTCCCAGCGGTAATACTCCGGTTGACAGGTCGCCAGCTCGCGGCTCCAGTCATAGCCAAATCCCAGCAGCTTAAGCTGGTTTTTCATGTACGCGATGTTGTCATAAGTCCAGGGCGCCGGCGCGGTATTGTTTTTGACCGCCGCGCCTTCCGCAGGCAGACCGAAGGCGTCCCAGCCAATTGGCTGCAGCACGTTTTTGCCGAGCATGCGCTGATAACGCGCAATGACGTCGCCGATGGTGTAGTTACGAACGTGGCCCATGTGCAGGCGGCCAGAAGGATAGGGCAGCATAGACAGGCAGTAGTACTTCTCTTTGCCTTCCTGCTCAGTCACTTTAAACGTTTCGTTTTCATCCCACTGCTGCTGAACGCGGGATTCAATCTCTTCCGGGCGGTATTGCTCTTGCATGGCTGCCTGTGGTCCTTAATAGATGACACTTTGCTGACTTTACGATCCGCATAGCATACCCATAAGGCCGCACATCAACAACACTTCCCACTTTTACGGGGGCGATTTATCGTCAACGCATCCCTGCTTTCACTCTTTTACGCTTCCTTACCCAGCGAGCCGGGCAAATGTGACAAAGTAGCTAAACTTAGTACAGGTACTGAGCGCAAAAAGGAGAATAAAATGAATAAAGTGGCCCAGGAATATCACGCCTCACTGGCGGTATTAACCGAACGTCTTCGCCACGGCGATCGCGATCTGGATACGTTAGTCGACGATCGGCGCCGTCATTTACAAGCGCACTCCGATCTGACGCCGGACGAAATCGATCGGGCGCTGACGTCGGTGCGTCGCGATCTGGCAGAGTTTGGCCGTAACTATGCAGAGGCGGAAGAGCCGGTCGCTGACTCCGTTTTTATGCGCGTGATTCGGGAAAGCATCTGGAAGGAGCTGGCAGATATTACGGATAAAAGCCAGTTAGAGTGGCGTGAGGTTTTTCAGGATTTGCAACATCACGGTGTGTACCAAAGTGGTGAGGTGGTGGGCCTGGGCAATCTGGTCTGCGAAAAATGCCACTTCACTCGCGCCATTTATACGCCGGAGACGCTGTCACGTTGCCCCGAATGCAATCACGATCAGTTTTATCGTCAGCCTTTTGAGCCGTAGAAGAAGCAGGCGGGCTTTGTGCCCGCCTGATGTTTAGTGCAGAATTTTTGCCAGGAAATCCTTTGCCCGCTCAGACTGTGGATTATTAAAGAAGTCATCTTTATGGGTGTCTTCGATAATTTTTCCTTCGTCCATAAAGATCACCCGATTGGCCACCTTACGGGCGAAGCCCATTTCATGTGTCACGACCATCATGGTCATGCCTTCCTGGGCCAGTTCGACCATAACGTCCAGCACTTCATTGATCATTTCGGGATCGAGTGCGGAGGTCGGCTCATCAAACAGCATGGCAATCGGATCCATACAGAGTGCCCGCGCAATCGCGACACGCTGCTGCTGACCGCCCGAGAGCTGGCCGGGAAATTTATCTGCATGCGCTGACAGGCCCACGCGAGTCAGCAATTTGAGGCCTTTCTCGCGGGCGGCGGTTTTGTCGCGCTTTAAGACTTTGACCTGCGCCAGCACCAGGTTATCAATAATGCTCAGGTGAGGGAACAGTTCGAAGTGCTGAAACACCATGCCGACCTTACTGCGCAGCTTGGCCAGATTGGTTTTTTTATTGTTTACTTCAGTACCGTTTACCGTAATGCTGCCCTGTTGCACAGGTTCCAGGCCATTCACGGTTTTGATCAGGGTCGATTTGCCCGAGCCTGACGGCCCGCATACCACAACCACTTCACCGGTCTTGACTTCGGTAGAGCAGTCGGTCAGCACCTGAAATTGACCATACCACTTAGAAACGTTTTTCAGGCTAATCATTTAAACCGTCCTTTTTCTTTTTAGATAGCTGACCAACAGTGACGCGCTCAGGCTGATCACGAAGTAGACCAGACCGGCAAACAACACCATCTCAACCTGGGTACCGTCACGCTCACCGATGGTGGAGGCGGTGCGGAAGAAGTCCGCCAGGCTCAGCACATACACTAACGAGGTATCCTGGAACAGGACGATGCCCTGGGTCAGTAACAGCGGAACCATGGCACGAAACGCCTGAGGCAGAATCACCAGGCGCATGGACTGCCACTGCGTCATGCCCAGCGCCAGCGCCGCGCTGGATTGCCCACGCGCAATACTGATGATGCCGGCGCGAATGATTTCCGAATAATACGCCGCTTCGAACAGCGAAAAGGCGACCATTGCCGAAATCAAACGAATGTCGGTTTTAGGGGAAATACCCAGCACCTGCTGCAGGAAACTCGGCACCACCAGATAAAACCACAGCAGCACCATAACCAGCGGTACCGAACGGAACAGGTTAACGTACAGTTTGGCAAACCAGCTGATGGGCCTGAAGGTCGACAAACGCATCACCGCCAGCAGCGTGCCCCACAGGATGCCGAAGACCACCGCCGTAAGCGTGATTTTAAAGGTAATGACCAGACCATTAAGCAGGTAAGGCAGGCTGGGAGGAATGGAACTCCAGTCAAACGCGTACATCACTTGCCTCCCATATTGCCGGGCAGACGCACTTTGCGCTCAACCAGGCTCATCAAAAACATAATCACCAGGTTGATGGCAATGTAGGCCAGCGTAATGGCCGTAAACGATTCATAGGCGTGTGCGGAATAGTCCAGCAGCTTGCCCGCCTGCGCAGCCATGTCCACCAGGCCGATCGTCGACGCAATCGCCGAGTTTTTAACCAGGTTAAGCATTTCTGACGTCATTGGCGGCACAATCACGCGGTAAGCATTAGGAAGCAACACATAGCGATAGGTTTGCGGCAGCGTCAGGCCCATTGCCAGCCCGGCATTCTTTTGTCCCCGCGGCAAAGACTGAATCGCCGCGCGCACCTGCTCGCAGACGCGTGCGGCGGTAAACAGGCCCAGACAGATCACCGACGAGATAAAGAACTGCAGGTTGGGATCCAGCTCCGACTTAAACCACATGCCAAGCTTCTGACCAACCAGCTCTGGCGCCACCAGATACCAGAAGAAGAACTGCACGATCAGGGGGATGTTACGAAACAATTCCACATAGCAGGTGCCAATCGTTGCCAGCAGCCGATTAGGCACGGTACGCAGAATGCCAAAGAATGAACCTACGCAGAAAGCGATAATCCAGGCACAGCAGGAGACAGCAATTGTCACCTGAAAACCGGACCACAACCAGCCGAGATAGGTGGTATTTCCGAACGGGGCCTGTTCGAGAAAAATGCCCCAGTTCCAATCGATACCCATAACGAACTCCGGTAAAAAAGGGTAGCAGAGCTACCCTGAAGATTGATGAACGGCTTAATGCGCCTGAGTCAGGGGAACGACCCGATCAGGCGGTCTGTCCACGCCGCGGTTTCAGCAATCGAGAGGGCGACAGCGCCGCCCTTGTTATCGTTGTTAATTCAGCGCTTTATCATTCGGCGTTTTGAACAGGGCTTTCATGTCATCAGACAATTCAAAGTTCATGTTCAGGTTTTTAGGAGGAATAGGCTGTTTAAACCAGGTGTCGAACCATTTTTCTGCCTGGCCGGAGGTCTGGGCTTTTGCAATGGTGTCATCAACCAGCTTTTTGAACTGCGGATCGTCTTTGCGCAGCATACAGCCATAAGCTTCTTTAGACTGTGGCGTACCGATAATGACCCAGTCATCCGGTTTTTTCGCTTTAGCGCGTTCGCCAGCCAGCAGGGCGTCATCCATCATAAAGGCCACGGCACGACCGGTTTCCAGCGTACGGAACGAATCACCATGGTCTTTGGCGCTGATGATGCGCATATCCATCTTTTTCTCGTCGTTCAGTTTATGCAGCAGCACTTCTGACGTCGTACCTGAGGTCACCACGACAGTCTTGCCTTTCAGATCGTCAAAATCCTTAATTGGGCTGCCTTTTTTAACCAGCAAGCGGGTACCGATAACAAAAATGGTGTCGGAAAAGGCCGCCTGTTTCTGGCGCTCAAGGTTGTTGGTCGTTGAGCCACATTCGTAGTCATAGGTGCCGTTTTGCAGCAGCGGAATACGGTTCTGTGAAGTAATCGGGATCATTTTGATCTGCAGATCAGGTTTATTCAGCTTCGCTTTAATGGCATCAGCAATCGCGTTTGAATAAGCCTGTGAATAGCCAACGACTTTCTGTTGGTTGTCGTAATATGAAAAGGGAACTGACGATTCGCGATGCCCGATAACAATGACGCCACTGTCATTAATTTTTTTCAGGGTACCGCTGAGATCTTCCGCCTGGGCCGCTCCCGCTGCTGCGCTCAACAGCAAAAGAGATAATGCCACTTTGCGTAATTGCATGTTCCAACTCCTTCGTGTGGAAATTGCACAGGATCAACCCTGTACTGAGTGTGATGTTGTGTGTATTTTGCACTGCTTTTCTTATTATTCCCTCGCGCGTCTGCGCTTAAGAATATTCACTAACATAGCGGATTGTTAACCTAATGAAACAAAAAAGTTTCTTTTTTGCGATGGCATTCGCACCAAAAAAAGGCAATCGCGCGTCCATGCACGCGGAAGGTGCGCAGATTGAGCGTTAATGGTGCATTACACCCATGCCATCGTGGGTAACAAGCCCCGCATTGCAGGAATACAGAAACATTTAGCAATCATCGTGCCAGAATAAAATGACAGTGGGGTGAACGGGCGGTTTGACTGAAGAAGCAGAAGCAGAAGCAGAAGCAGAAGCAGAAGCAGAAGCAAAAGCAAAAGCAGAAGCAAAAGCAGTAAAAGGGGGAAGGGAAACAGCGTGCGGATTAAGACACCGCGAAAGGCTGTGGCGAAGCAGCGCTTCACCACAGCGTGTCAGCGCTGACGTCGGATGAAGGCCAGTAACCCGGCCAGCAGTGTCGCTATCCATACCGGCCAGAGCCCGGCTTTCGAGTATGGCGTTTCGCCGCGGGTAGGCGTTACCTTATCCACGAGTACGCCGCGCGTGAACTGCGGCAGAACCTTTTCCACATCGCCATTGGCATTCACCACGGCGGTTACGCCATTGTTGGTGCCGCGCAGCAGCGGTCTGCCCAGCTCAAGTGCGCGCATACGCGCCATCTGGAAGTGTTGCCAGGGACCAATCGAGTGACCAAACCAGGCATCATTAGAGACGGTCAGCAGAAAGTCGGTGTCCGGACGGAAGTTCGCCCGCACCTGCTCACCCAACACGATCTCGTAGCAAATCGCCGTCGTAAGGTGATAATTCGCCACATTGAGCTGAGGCTGCAAATAGGCACCGCGGCTGAAGGCAGACATCGGCAAATCGAAGAAGGGGGCAAGCGGGCGCAGCAAATCCGCCATGGGAACAAACTCACCAAACGGCACCAGATGGTTTTTCTGATAGCGGTTAGTGCTGAAGTAGTTGTAGGGCTTCTGCCCGCCCAGCACAATAACCGTGTTGTAATCATGATAACGATTCTGCTCCAGGCGCGAATCCACGATACCGGTCACCAGTGCGCTACCGCGCGCGCGGAGTTCGGCATCCAGCGAACGCAGGAACGGTTGCTGGTTACTTTCCAGATCGGTAATTGCCGACTCCGGCCAGATAATAATGGGGGCTTTTCCCATCAGCGGCTGGCTTAAATCGTTATAAATGCGCAGCGTGTTCAGCAACTGCTGCGGGTCCCACTTCATCGACTGGGGAATATCGCCCTGCACCAGCGCGACATCGACCGCCTGCTGGGGTAAAGGTTGATACCAGTGCAGATAACGCAACGGCCAGCATATTGCCAGTACCGCGAGCGCGCCCACCAGGCTTTTCACCTGACGTCGCTGCTGCGCATAAACCAGCAAACCCGCAATGACCATCAGCAGGAAGGTAATACTTTCCACGCCAGCCAGCGGCGCAATCCCCTTTAGCGGGCCATCAATCTGACTGTAGCCAAACTGCAACCACGGAAAGCCGGTTAAAATCCAGCCGCGCAAAAACTCCGTCACCTGCCATAACGCGGGAGCGGCCAGCGCCAGTCGCCACAGTGTGGGACGTGGCCAAATCCGGTTCAGGATGCCGGTAAACAGCGCCGGATAAATCGCGAGGTAAGCCGCCAGCAGGACCACCAGAAAAACGTTCACCGGGCCAGGCATGCCGCCAAAAGTGGCAATGCTGACATAAACCCAGTTAATACCGCTGCCAAACAGGCCAAACCCCCAACTGAAACCAATGGCGCTGGCCTGAGGACTGGTGCGGTTCAACGTCAGAAGTTGCAGGCCGAACAGCGAAAGCAGGGCGGCAGGCCAGAAATCATAAGGGGAAAAGGCGAGCGTGCCACAGGCGCCGCTCAGTAAAGCCAGCAGCAGACGGACCCGCTGCTGCTGGTAAAAGGAGGCTAATGCCATAGCGTTATTCGTCATCCAGTTGAGGTAGCGCCGAATTTTCCGGGATTTTTACGTGGACCTGAATGATACGGCGGCTGTCGGCCATGGCAACTTTGAACTGGTAACCATCAATGTCGATGCTTTCACCGCGCGCCGGCAGATGACCAAAGCCCTGCATTACCAGTCCACCAATGGTATCCACTTCGTCATCGCTGAACTGGGTGCCGAACACCTCATTGAAATCCTCAATGGGGGTTAACGCACGCACCGTGTAGGTCTGGCGGTTGAGCTGGCGGATATCCCGATCTTCCTCATCGTCATATTCGTCTTCAATTTCGCCAACAATCAGTTCGAGAATATCTTCAATCGTGACCAGTCCGGACACGCCACCAAACTCATCGATCACAATCGCCATATGATAGCGCTGGGAACGAAACTCTTTCAGCATACGGTCAACGCGCTTGCTCTCAGGCACAACCACCGCAGGACGCAGCACTTTTTCGACGCTGAAGGCTTCTGATTCGCTGCTCATAAACGGCAGCAGATCTTTCGCCATCAGGATGCCTTCAACATGGTCCTTGTCTTCGCTGATCACCGGAAAGCGGGAGTGTGCGGAGTCAATGATCACATCCAGGCACTCTTCGAGGTTCTGGTTGCGTTTCAGGGTGATCATCTGAGAGCGCGGAATCATGATGTCGCGTACGCGCTGTTCTGCAATATCCAGCACGCCTTCCAGCATGTCGCGGGTATCCTGATCAATCAGGTCCTTTTGATTGGAATCACGGATAAGGCTCAGGAGCTCGTCACGGTTTTTGGGTTCACCGTGAAACAGTTGGTTGAGCAGTAGGGAAAAAAATCCCTTTTTACTACTGGGTGCATCGCTGTTTTGAGAATGGTCGTCGCTCATGGCGGTTTTTAAAGATCTCTCTGGTCAGTAAGTGATGCTGCCGGTCGGGTTACCGGCAGCAGGATGGCCTGAGTCCACAACTCAGGCGTTTTCTTTCTCCGAAATGTACGGATCAGGATAACCAAGAGCAAGCATTATCTCGGTCTCCAGACCTTCCATCTCTTCGGCTTCGCTGTCTTCAATGTGATCATAACCCAACAGATGCAGCGTACCGTGAACCACCATGTGCGCCCAGTGGGCTTCAACGCTTTTCCCTTGTTCCTGCGCTTCCTGTTCCACGACCTGACGACAGATGATCAAATCGCCCAGCAGGGGCAATTCAATACCGGGTGGCGCTTCAAAAGGAAATGACAACACATTGGTGGGTTTATCTTTACCACGATAGGTCAGGTTAAGCTCATGGCTTTCCTGTTCATCCACCAGACGAATAGTCACTTCGCTTTCCGGCTGAAACGGCGTCACCGCAGCTTCCAGCCAGCGCTGAAACTGGCTTTCCGTGGGGAGATTTTCTGTTTGTTCACAGGCCAGTTGCAGGTCGAGAATCACGTCGCTCATGGTTTCTCCTGAACGCTATGTTGGGCGGCAAGGGCTTCACGCTTACGCTCTTCAGCCTGCTGATCGCGACGTTTCTGATCGGCTTCTTCCCAGGCTTCATAAGCGGTCACGATGCGTGCCACGACCGGATGACGCACAACGTCTTCACTGTGAAAGAAGTTAAAGCTGATTTCTTCCACTTCAGACAGGACCTCAATCGCGTGACGTAAACCCGATTTAGTGTGGCGCGGCAGGTCGATCTGCGTGACGTCGCCGGTGATGACCGCTTTCGAGTTAAAGCCGATACGGGTCAGAAACATCTTCATCTGCTCGATAGTGGTGTTCTGGCTTTCATCAAGAATGATAAACGCGTCATTCAGCGTACGGCCGCGCATATAGGCCAGCGGCGCGACTTCGATAACGTTGCGTTCCATCAGCTTCTCGACTTTTTCAAAGCCCAGCATCTCAAACAGGGCGTCGTAAAGCGGACGCAGGTAGGGGTCCACTTTCTGGCTCAAATCGCCCGGCAGGAAGCCCAGTTTTTCACCGGCCTCGACGGCGGGGCGCGTGAGCAGGATGCGACGAATCTCCTGGCGTTCGAGCGCATCGACCGCGGCAGCGACAGCCAGGTAGGTTTTACCGGTACCCGCCGGGCCCACGCCAAAGGTGATGTCGTGGTCGAGGATATTGGCAATATACTGTGCCTGATTTGGGGTGCGAGGCTTGATGACGCCACGCTTGGTCTTGATATTGACCGCTTTACCGTAGTCGGGCACGCTTTCTGCCGTTTGTTCCAGCACCCGGCTTTCTTTGATCGCCAGATGAATCTGCTCGGGTTCGATATCCGGAATTTCGCCGCGCACGGGTGCGGTATCGACATAAAGTGTTTTCAGGATCTCGACCGCGGCATTCACGCACAGCACCCGACCAACCAGTTTAAACTGATTGTCCCGGCGGTTTATCTCAATGCCAAGACGACGCTCCAGCTGTTTTACATTGTCATCAAATGGACCGCACAGGCTCATCAGACGGCGGTTATCAGCCGGTTCAAGGGCGATTTCACGGGTTTCAATATTCAAACGAATCCTTTGGGTCACTCAGGGCCAGTTGAAAGGGATTGCGGGTGCATCAGATGTGTTAAGCGGATGCATCATAACGAAATTATTTATGCGGTCACGCCGGGGCGCAAGCTTACGAGGTGATATTTGGGCGGCACCGGCAGAAACCAAGTGCAAAACAGCAGAATGTGCGGCAGCCGACGGTGAGCTGCCGCACATAACGGAAGATCAGGGCTGGAAGACGCCAACGCCGATATCATTTTCTTTGCGGGTACGGGCGATAACGGAGGCCGGGCTTTCAACTACACGTAAGCCCATTTCCTCTTCAGTCCGCACCAGCTTGCCGCGCAAGGAGTTGGTATAGACATCGACAATTTCAACGTCGACAAACTTACCTATCATCTCTACCGGACCTTCGAAATTCACCACTCGGTTGTTTTCGGTGCGGCCGGTCAGCTCCATCACGTTTTTACGTGAAATGCCTTCTACCAGAATCCGCTGCACGCTGCCCAGCATACGGCGGCTGATCGCCATGGCCTGCTGGTTGATGCGATCCTGCAGAATATACAGACGCTGTTTTTTCTCTTCGTCGCTGACGTCGTCAGGCAAGTCTGCCGCAGGTGTGCCCGGCCGCGCTGAGTAGATAAAGCTGTAGCTCATATCAAAGTTAATATCACCAATCAGCTTCATCGTTTGCTCAAAGTCCTGCTGTGTTTCACCCGGGAAACCCACGATAAAGTCAGAACTGATCTCAATGTCAGGGCGTGCAGCGCGCAGTTTGCGAATGATAGCCTTGTACTCCAGCGCAGTGTGCGCACGCTTCATCAGCGTCAGAATTCGGTCGGCGCCGCTCTGCACAGGCAGGTGGAGGAAGCTTACCAGCTCTGGCGTATCGCGATAGACATCAATGATGTCATCGGTGAACTCAATCGGATGGCTGGTGGTGAAGCGAATACGGTCAATGCCGTCAATCGCCGCCACCAGACGCAGCAGTTCAGCAAAGGTGCACACGTCGCCGTCAAAGGTTTCGCCGCGATAGGCGTTCACGTTCTGCCCTAACAGGTTCACTTCGCGTACGCCCTGCGCAGCCAACTGCGCGATCTCCAGCAGAATATCGTCTGACGGACGGCTGACTTCTTCACCGCGCGTATAAGGCACCACGCAGAACGTACAATATTTGTTGCAGCCTTCCATGATGGAGACAAACGCGGTGGGGCCTTCGGCCCGCGGTTCTGGCAGGCGGTCGAATTTTTCAATTTCCGGGAAGCTGATGTCCACAACCGGACTTTTGCTGCCGCGCACGGTATTAATCATTTCAGGCAGGCGATGCAGGGTTTGCGGACCAAAGACAATGTCCACGCAAGGCGCACGCTGGCGAATATGATCCCCTTCCTGCGACGCGACGCAGCCGCCAACACCGATGATCAAATCCGGGTTGCGCTCTTTGAGTTTTTTCCAGCGCCCCAACTGGTGGAAAACCTTCTCCTGCGCTTTCTCGCGGATTGAGCAGGTGTTGAGCAGCAGAATATCCGCCTCTTCGGCTTCCTCTGTCAGGGTATAGCCGTGCGTGCTGTTCAGCAGGTCAGACATCTTAGATGAATCGTACTCATTCATCTGACATCCCCAGGTTTTGATATGCAGTTTTTTTGTCATCGAGCTAGCCATTAAATCAGTACAGTGAAGTGCTGGGCGCGTATTGTAATGCTTTGCTGCGGATGTGACCAGCCTGAGGGCTTTTCTGATCGTGCCTCATTTTTCCGGTACACTTTGCAGGAATACCACCGCGCTGAAAAGTGGCGGCCTAAGAGAGGGATACAAGTGATGCAGGATAACCAGTTTGATGTGGTGATTGTCGGCGGCGGCATGGTCGGAGCGGCGCTGGCCTGTGGTTTAGCGCAGCACCGC
Organism: Pantoea sp. PNA 14-12; assembly: GCF_004364735.1. Lineage (NCBI taxonomy): Bacteria > Pseudomonadati > Pseudomonadota > Gammaproteobacteria > Enterobacterales > Erwiniaceae > Pantoea > Pantoea sp. PNA 14-12. Next base: position 314,009 of record NZ_SOAJ01000001.1, read on the forward strand.
TTCCGGGTGGCGGTGATTGAGCGGGCAACCCCGCCACCTTTCGATCCCGACAGCCTGCCGGACGTGCGCATTTCCGCTGTCGGCTCCTCGTCGGTGGCGCTCCTGAAACAACTGAACGTCTGGCAACGCGTAGAGGCGATGCGCTGTGCGCCTTACCGCAAACTGGAAACCTGGGAGTGGCAGACGGCGCAGGTCAGTTTCGATGCGGAGTCGCTGGGTTTGCCTGAACTGGGTTATATGGTGGAGAACACGGTGCTGCAACGTGCGCTGTGGGAAGAGATGACGCAGCGAGGGATCACCTTGCTGTGCCCGGCGACGATGGAGGATCTTCAGCCCTGTAATGCGGGCTGGACGCTGTCATTAAGCAATGGCACGACCGTAACCGCAAAATTAGTGGTGGGGGCAGACGGCGCAAGTTCACAGGTGCGACAGATGGCGGGTATTGGGATTCATGGCTGGAGTTACGCACAGTCCTGCTTACTGATCAGCGTCACCTGCGAGCATCCGGCTGGCGATGCGACCTGGCAGCACTTTACGCCCGACGGTCCACGCGCTTTCCTGCCGCTGTTCGGTCATCATGCCTCGCTGGTATGGTATGACGCCGCCGCCCGTATCCGACAGTTACAGGCCATGCCTGTCGCGCAGCTGGAGAAAGAGATCGCCCATCACTTTCCGGCCCGACTGGGCCGTTTTCATGTGCATGCAGCCGGTGGCTTTCCCCTGGTGCGTCGTCATGCCGCGCGTTATGTCCTGCCGGGGCTGGCGCTGGTCGGCGATGCGGCGCACACCATTAATCCTCTGGCAGGGCAGGGCGTGAATCTGGGATATCGTGACATCGATGCGTTAATGGATGTAGTAATTGCTGCGCGTGACAACGCTGAAACCTGGTCGTCGGAACGGGTGCTGTTACGTTACCAGCGCCAGCGCCGCCACGATAATCTGCTGATGCAGAGCGGGATGGATCTGTTCTATTTTACGTTTAGCAACCGCGTCGGCCCGTTAAAGCTGGTACGCAATCTGGGATTGATCGCCGCTGAGCATTCCGGCGTGCTGAAACGTCAGGTCTTGCGCTATGCGTTAGGTTTGTAAGCCTCAGCCACGCGTCGCACGGATGTGACGCGTGGTCATGAGCCGGAAGCCAGAAACAAAAAAGCCCGCTATTGCGGGCTTTTTTGCTTAATTTGGCTGGGGTGCAGGGATTCGAACCCCGGAATGCTGGTATCAGAAACCAGTGCCTTACCGCTTGGCGACACCCCAATGGTGTCAAATCAAATTGTCTAAAATGGCTGGGGTGCAGGGATTCGAACCCCGGAATGCTGGTATCAGAAACCAGTGCCTTACCGCTTGGCGACACCCCAAGAAAATGGTGGCTACGACGGGAATCGAACCTGTGACCCCAGCATTATGAGTGCTGTGCTCTAACCAGCTGAGCTACGTAGCCAAATTGTATTGCCTTTCGATGATGGCTGGGATACCTGGATTCGAACCAGGGAATGCCGGTATCAAAAACCGGTGCCTTACCGCTTGGCGATATCCCATTCGTCCACTCGCAGCCGCGAGATACATCGAAATTGGCTGGGGTACCTGGATTCGAACCAGGGAATGCCGGTATCAAAAACCGGTGCCTTACCGCTTGGCGATACCCCATCCATGCTGCCGACTCGTGAAATGGTGCGGGAGGCGAGACTTGAACTCGCACACCTTGCGGCGCCAGAACCTAAATCTGGTGCGTCTACCAATTTCGCCACTCCCGCAAAAAAAAGATGGTGGCTACGACGGGAATCGAACCTGTGACCCCAGCATTATGAGTGCTGTGCTCTAACCAGCTGAGCTACGTAGCCATCTTTTTTCGCGCAACCTTCATCGGCGTTGCGGGGCGCATTATGCGGAGTTGACTACACAGCGTCAACAAGTTTTTTGCCGTTTTTTGCCTTCAAACGCCTGTTTGTCTGGCTTATAACCAGGGTGGTGCTTTATTCGGCAATTTTTCAGTGAATACAACGGCAACTCCACAAAAAATGGGCCATTACTGGCCCATCTGTTCACTCAGTATAGCACTTATTTGTAAGCGGACTGGTGCACGCCCACGGCACGTCCTGAAGGATCGTCCATGTTTTTGAAGGCTTCATCCCACTCAATCGCTTTTGCCGACGAACAGGCAACAGACGGCCCACCTGGCACGCACTCGGCAGCACTTGGCAGTGGGAACAGTTCTTCGAAAATTTCGCGATAGAGATACGCTTCTTTCGAACCCGGCGTGTTATACGGGAAGCGGAAATGCGCCGTCGCCAGTTGCTGATCGCTAATCTGCTTAGCCGCTACTTCTTTCAGCGTGTCAATCCAGCTGTAACCTACGCCGTCAGAGAACTGCTCTTTCTGACGCCAGGCAACGCTTTCCGGCAGATAGGAAGAGAAACATTCGCGCAGAATGTGTTTTTCCATTTTACCGTTGCTGCCGCACATCTTGTCCTGTGGGTTGATACGCATGGCGACATCCAGGAATTTCTTATCCAGGAACGGCACGCGCGCTTCTACGCCCCAGGCGGACATCGCTTTGTTGGCGCGAGCACAGTCAAACATGTGCAGAGCCAGCAGCTTACGCACGTTCTCTTCATGGAATTCTTTGGCATCAGGCGCTTTATGGAAATAGAGGTAGCCACCGAAGACTTCATCTGCGCCTTCGCCTGACAGCACCATTTTAATGCCCATCGCTTTGATCTTACGCGACATCAGGTACATCGGCGTGGAGGCACGAATGGTGGTCACATCGTAGGTCTCAATGTGGTAGATCACGTCACGAATAGCATCCAGACCTTCCTGCACCGTGAAGTGGATTTCATGGTGAACCGTACCCAGGTGCTCGGCAACCAGTTTGGCTGCTTTCAGATCCGGTGAGCCTTCCAGACCGACGGCAAAAGAGTGCAGCTGTGGCCACCAGGCATCGCTTTTGTCCTGATCTTCAACGCGCTTAGCGGCAAAACGCTTGGTCACGGCTGAAATAATAGAAGAATCCAGACCGCCAGACAGCAGCACGCCATAAGGAACGTCTGACATCAGATGACTTTTTACCGACTCTTCCAGCGCATGTTTCAGGCCAGCCGCGTCAGTCACGTTGTTTTCAACGTTTTTGTATTCCATCCAGTCACGCTGCCAGTAACGACGAATTTCACCGTCAGTACTGGAAAGGTAGCTTCCCGGTGGGAATTCTTTAATGGTGCGGCAAACCGGCACCAGTGCCTTCATTTCAGACGCCACAAACAGGTTGCCGTGCTCATCGTTGCCCATATACAGCGGAATGATACCGATATGGTCGCGACCAATCAGATACGTTTGCTTCACGGTGTCGTACAGGATAAAGGCAAACATGCCCTGCAACTCGTCCAGGAAATCGACGCCTTTTTCCTGATACAGCGCCAGAATGACTTCGCAGTCCGAACCGGTCTGGAAACTATAACGATCGCTTAACTCTGCGCGCAGGGCCTGATGGTTGTAGATTTCACCGTTGACGGCCAGAACGTGAGTGTGATCGGCGTTATACAGTGGCTGTGCACCGTTGTTGACGTCGACAATTGAGAGACGTTCGTGAGCAAGGATCGCGTGGTCGTCAGCATACACACCTGACCAGTCCGGCCCACGGTGACGCATTAAGCGTGAGCTTTCCAATGCTTTTTTACGTAACTCAACGGGATCGCTTTTCAGATCCAGCACACCAAAAATAGAACACATATCTGACTCCTGAACTCACCTGCGGCGATGTAATTTTACGTTTGTCCGGCAGCCGTTCGCTGCGTGATGTATAAGAAAATGCGTTATTTCAGGTGCACAATGCAAGAGGAATCGTGTTTCACTGATAAAAAGGTTGTTGAATAACCCTGGATATTGAATTTTATCTAATGAAAGTGTCTTTTTATTGATGAATCGGCAATAAAAAGTGATTTTGGGGTGTTTTTTGAACGATCTCAAGCCAGCAGAGAGGGGCAAGGAAGGGGAATGCACTGCCTGAGGCGGCAGTGCGTCATAAGCTGAACGTTTAGAAGAGATCGATATCGGCCACGGAAGGGAAAATCCAGTCAGGACGGAAAGGCATCGCGTCAATATCGCTCAGGGTTGACACCCCAGACAGGACAAGAATGGTTTCCAGTCCGGCCTGAAAACCGGCCAGAATATCGGTGCGAAGGTTGTCACCCACGATCACCGTGTCCTCAGAGTGCGCCTGCATTTTATTCAGCGCGGCACGCATGATATACGGGCTGGGTTTGCCGACATAAAACGGCCTGCGACCGGAGATCTTTTCAATACCGGCACACAAGGCACCGCAGGCGGGCACGAATCCCCTGGCGTGCGTGTCGGGATTGGTGGCAATGAAACGCGCCCCGTTTGCCACAAAGAAAGCCGCCTTATGCATCATGTCCCAGTTAAACGACCGGGTTTCGCCCACGATGACAAAGTCCGGGTTAACGTCAGTGATGGTAAAGCCCGCTTTGTAGAGTTCGTGCACCAGCGCACCCTCACCAATGACATAGGCTTTTTTGCCTTCCTGACGACGCAGAAAGTCAGCGGTCGCCATGGCTGAGGTGTAAAACACCGAATCCGGGATGTCGATGCCCGCGGAGGAGAAGCGATTGGCTAAGTCCCGCGCCGTCTGGGAAGGGTAGTTGGTCAGCACCACTAATGGCATATCTTTAGCCAGAATGCGCTGCAAAAACTCTTTTGCACCGGGCACCGCGGTATTGTCGTGCATCAGCACGCCATCAATGTCACAAATTACATTTTTAATCGTCATAAATGTGTTCCGATGCGCGCTGTCAGAAAACAGGCTGCGCTTAGTCTTCCAAAAGATGTTGCAGCAGGATGCCGTTTAACATCGCTCGTTTCGCCAGCGCAAAGGCGCCGATCGCCGAGCGATGATCGAGTTGTGAACGCACCACAGGCAGATTTTTACGAAAGGCCGCCAGTGTCTGCGTATTAATGCAACTTTCAATCGCGGGTAGCAAGACACGTTCTGCTTCGGTGATCTCGCCTGCCAGCACGATTTTTTGCGGGTTAAACAGGTTGATCGCAATTGCAATCGCCTTACCCAGATAACGCCCCACATGCTCGACAACTTCGCAGGCTAACGCATCGCCCTGATTGGCGGCCTGGCAGATATGCTGCATCTGGCACGCCGCCTGAGTCAGGATGCTCGGGTAGCCTTTATTCAGTAGCTCGCTTACACGATGTTCAATGGCGCTGTTTGCCGCAATGGTTTCAAGACAGCCAAAGTTGCCACAGTGGCAGCGTTCCCCCAGGGGATCGACCTGAATATGACCGATTTCACCGACATTGCCATTACTGCCCAAAAAAATCTGCCCGTTGGCGATAATGCCTGCGCCGGTTCCCCGATGCAGGCGCACTAATATCGAGTCGGCACAATCGCGCGTTGCGCCAAAATAGTGCTCAGCCAGCGCCAGGCTGCGAATATCATGGCCCACAAAACTGGTGACGTTAAACCGGTGCTTTAGATTAGCAACCAGCGGCCACTGATTCACATGAATATGCGGCATGTAGCGGATTACGCCATTAAGCGGATCAACGAGGCCGGGCAAAATCACGGAAATCGCGATTAGCTCGCGAATTTTCGCTTCACTCTGCTGGATAAAATGCGCAATGGCATCGAACAAGGCCTGTTCGAGTGCTTCCTGCGTGCGCTGGGGCAGGGGATAATCCTGCTGAGCCAGGGATTTACCGCTTAAATCGAACAGGGTTAGCGTGGCATCATTGCGGCCAAGGCGCACACCGATGGTGTGAAAGTGGCGGGTTTCCGTCACGATAGAAATGGCGCGGCGACCGCCAGTGGACGCCTGCTGGTCCACTTCTTTAATCAAACCGCGCTCAATAAGCTGACGTGTAATTTTGGTGACACTGGCGGGAGCAAGTTGGCTTAAATCCGCAATCTGAATACGTGAAATCGGCCCTTGCTGGTCGATTAACCGGTAGACGGCCGCGCTATTCAGTTGTTTGACAAGATCGACATTTCCAATTTGAGTCTGGCCGCCAGTGGTCATTCAGTGCTTACTCGCTCAGGACGTTATCTCCATTGACTAACGTCTTAATAATTTTAAAGTCGCGTGTAAAAACCGTCAGGTTGGCGAGTTTCCCTGCCTGAATCGTACCTGACTGTTTTTCAACGCCCATTGCCTGTGCGGGATAAAGTGATGCCATGCGCAGGGCTTCATCCAACGCAATGCCCGCATGCTCAACGCAGTTTTGTACGGCTTCAATCATTGTCAGTGCTGAACCGCTTAGCGTGCCCTGCTCATCCACGCACAGCCCGTTACGATAATAGATTGTTTTACCAGCAAAAATAAACTTATCGATAGCAGCGCCCGCCGGTGCTGTCGCGTCGGTGACCAACACCAGTTTGTCACCTTTGATGCGTTTAGCATTGCGGACGTTAGCGTAATGGACATGTAAACCATCTGCAATAATGCCGCAGTATACATCAGGCGCATCAAACAGCGCACCGATGAGGCCGGGCTCACGTCCGGCAAAGGCAGGCATCGCATTATAGAGATGCGTGGCGAACGTAATGCCCGCCGCAAACCCCGCTTTTGCCTCTTCATAAGTGGCACTGGAATGCCCGGCTGAGACCACGATACCCGCTTCGCTCAGTTGGCGAATCACCGCGCTGCCCACCACTTCGGGTGCCAGCGTAACTTTGCTGATCACGTCTGCGTTGTCGCAAAGGAATTGCACCATCTGCGCATCGGGCTCACGGATCAGGGCAGGGTTATGTGTGCCCTTTTTCGCCACACTCAGCCAGGGGCCTTCCAGATGTAAGCCCAGCATAACGTGAGGATACTTCTGCAAAAAGGCGCGCATTGTTTCCACCGCGCGCACCATCAGTGCGTCACTGCTGGTAATCAGCGTAGGCAGAAAGCTGGTACAGCCCGATTTCACATTGGCGCGATGCATGGTTTCCAGCGTTTCCACGCTGATGGCGTCTATATCGTCATTAAACTGGACGCCGCCACAGCCGTTAAGCTGCAGGTCGATAAAGCCGGGCGCGATAATGGCGCCGCTTACGTCCTGCTGTTCAATGCCTGACGGCAAGGCAGTAACAGGGCAAACCCGTTCAATGCGTCCGTCAGCGATCACCACGGCATGGTGATCCAGAATTTCGTAGCCGCTGTAGATTCGGCCATTGACTAATGCGTACATCTTCTTCTCCCGGCTTACCTGCCGCTCGTGCATCTGACAGCAGGTGACGTAATAACGGTATTAAACGCCCTGCATATTTTCCGCTTCCATTTCACGGAAGTACTTCACCGTTTTAACTTTCAACTCCATGGTCGCGGGCTCGTCGCAGACCACCACGGATTTAGGATGGAGTTGCAGGCAACTGATTGTCCACATGTGGTTCACGTTTCCTTCCACGGCAGCCTGCAACGCCTGTGCTTTAACGTGACCAGTAACCAGAATCATCACTTCTTCAGCGTCCAGCAGCGTGCCCACGCCAACGGTCAGGGCATATTTCGGCACCTGATCAACATCACCGTTAAAAAAGCGTGAATTTGCCACACGTGTGTCGTGAGTCAGCGTTTTGATACGAGTGCGTGAAGATAATGACGACGCGGGTTCGTTAAAGGCGATATGGCCATCATTACCGACGCCGCCCATGAACAGGTGGATTTTGCCCAGAGACCGAATTTTATCTTCATAACGGCGACATTCTGCGTCAATATCGGGCGCATTACCATTCAGCAAATTGATGTTTTCAGGTTGAATATCAACGTGGTCAAAGAAATTACGATGCATAAAGCTGTAGTAGCTTTCCGGATGCTCTTTCGGCAGCCCGACATATTCATCCATGTTGAAGGTAATGACATGTCTGAAGCTAACCTGGCCCGCTTTATGCATATCGATCAGGTGCTTGTACGCTTCCAGAGGCGTACCGCCCGTAGGCAGTCCCAGAATAAAGGGCTTGTCAGCGCTGGGATTAAACGCATTAATACGGTTCACAATATGGCGCGCTGCCCATTTGCCGACCTGAGTGGGAGTAGATAAAGGAATCAGTCTCATGTTGCACCTCAAATGTGAGTGAAGGATTCGACGCGCAGCAAAGCCATGTTGCCGGTGAGGACAGGCGAATGGGAAGGAAACGCGCGTCTTGATATTTCGCATCATAAAATAAGTGGGCGTTCATAGCCAGTCATGTCGACGTTAAAAATCAATTTTTGGTGATTTTTGTCACAAATGGCTGCTATTAATTTGTAGAGCGAATTAATTTGTTATTACACTCCTCAGCACTGAGTGTAATGCCGTCAGAAGCGGGCTGCTGACATAACAACATTAAGCGGCAGCCATGCAATAAGTCAGTTTCAATGGGGGAAAAGGTCAATGTTAAGTTACTTACAACGTGTGGGGCGGGCCCTGATGGTGCCGGTCGCTACGCTGCCCGCAGCAGCAATTTTAATGGGAATAGGGTACTGGATCGATCCTGACAGCTGGGGTGCAGGCAATGCCTTTGCCGCGTTGTTAATTAAATCCGGTGGCGCGATCATCGAAAATATGTCGGTGCTGTTCGCCATTGGCGTTGCATACGGCATGTCAAAAGATAAAGACGGTGCGGCTGCACTGACCGGCTTTGTGGGCTTCCTGGTCGTCACTACGCTGTGTTCACCGGCTGCTGTAGCCATGATCCAGAAAATCCCGGTGGCGGACGTGCCGGCGGCGTTTGGAAAAATCAGCAACCAGTTTGTCGGTATTCTGGTAGGCGTGCTGTCCGCAGAAGTCTATAACCGTTTTAGCCATGTAGAACTGCCCAAAGCGTTCTCATTCTTTAGCGGGCGTCGGCTGGTGCCTATTCTGGTGTCCTTCCTGATGATTCTGGTGGCATTTATCCTGATGTACATTTGGCCTGTCATCTTTAATGGTCTGGTGAGCTTCGGTGAGCATATACAAAAACTGGGATCGGTTGGTGCGGGTGTTTACGCCTTCTTTAACCGTTTGCTTATTCCGGTTGGCTTACATCATGCGCTGAACTCCGTTTTCTGGTTCGACGTAGCAGGCATTAACGATATCCCTAAATTCCTCGGCGGTGCGCAGTCACTGGCAAATGGCACTGCTATCCCGGGCATCACTGGCCGCTATCAGGCGGGTTTCTTCCCAATTATGATGTTCGGTTTGCCGGGCGCGGCGCTGGCAATTTACCATTGCGCTCGCCCTGAAAACCGGGCAAAAGTGGGCGGTATCATGCTGGCGGCCGCTTTCGCAGCATTCTTTACCGGTATCACCGAACCGCTGGAATTCTCCTTTATGTTCGTGGCACCGGTACTGTATGTCATCCATGCTGTACTGACCGGCATCTCGGTCTTTATCGCTGCCAGCATGCACTGGATTGCCGGCTTTGGCTTCAGTGCGGGATTAGTGGATATGGTGCTCTCTACCCGTAATCCCCTGGCGACGCAATGGTACATGCTGATTCCGCAGGGCCTGGTGTTCTTCGTGATTTATTATCTGGTCTTCCGCTTTACCATCAAAAAATTCAACCTGATGACCCCAGGTCGTGAACTGGCGGTAGCGGGGGATGAAGCGGACGGTTATGACGTGAACGTTGATACCACTGATAATGGTGAAAGCGCCACGGAATCACTGGCACGCCGCTACATCGGCGCGGTGGGCGGTTCAGACAACCTTACCGCCATTGATGCCTGTATTACCCGTTTACGTCTGAACGTGAAAGATGCGGGCCAGGTTAACGAAGGTGTGGCAAAACGGCTGGGTGCGTCGGGTGTGATTCGCCTCAACAAGCAAAGTGTCCAGATTATCGTGGGTACCCAGGCGGAAAGTATCGCCACGGCCATGAAAAAAGTGCTGGTGAAAGGCCCGGTTGCTGGCGCAGCCAGCAGTGGCAGTGCGCCAGCCCCCGCTAACGAGGCCAAACCCCAGGCCGTCCTGAACAGTGAAAAACGCGTTATCGCAACGCTGGTGGCCCCGGTGAGCGGTGAGGTTATCGCACTGGATGCGGTGCCGGATGAGGCTTTCGCCAGTAAAGCCGTGGGTGATGGCGTGGCGATTAAGCCGAGCGACAAGCGCGTCGTTGCGCCTGTTGCCGGTACGGTAGTGAAAATTTTCAACACGAACCATGCTTTCTGTCTGGAAAGTGAAAACGGGGTAGAGATCGTCGTGCACATGGGGCTGGATACCGTGGCGCTGGACGGTCAGGGCTTTACCCGTTTAGTGGAAGAGGGTGCACAGGTCACAGCAGGCCAGCCGGTGCTGGAGATGGATCTGGACTATCTTAACGCCCATGCCCGCTCAATGATCAGTCCGGTGGTGGTGAGCAATATTGAAGACTTCGCCGGTTTAACGCTGCTGACGCAGGGCCAGGTCATCGCCGGTGAAACCCCGCTGTATGAAGTAAAAGGCTAATTCCCTGTATCCTCAACAAAAGGCAGGAAGCGATTCCTGCCTTTTTTATTTTAATCGCTCAACAAACGGTTGTTTCTCTGCAACGCTTTGTGGATCATACCCGGATATTACGTGGTATAAACCACCCATTCTATGCGTTGAGGATTTTGAGATGAGTGAGGCTGAAGCCCGCCCAACGAACTTTATTCGTCAGATTATTGACGAGGATTTGGCGAGCGGTAAGCACAGCAGTGTGCATACCCGTTTTCCGCCAGAGCCAAATGGTTATCTGCATATCGGCCATGCTAAATCAATCTGCCTGAATTTCGGTATTGCACAAGATTATCAGGGCGAGTGCAATCTGCGTTTTGACGATACCAATCCGGTCAAAGAGGATATGGAGTTCGTCGAATCCATTAAGCGTGACGTGCAGTGGCTGGGTTTTACCTGGAGCGGCGAGGTTCGTTATTCATCTGACTATTTCGACCAGCTTTATCACTATGCCGTTGAACTGATCAACAAAGGCCTGGCCTACGTTGATGAACTGACGCCAGACGAAATTCGTGAATACCGCGGTACCTTAACGGCACCGGGTAAAAACAGCCCTTACCGCGACCGCAGTGTGGAAGAGAACCTCGCGCTGTTTGAAAAAATGCGCAATGGCGAGTTCGCAGAGGGCAAAGCCTGTCTGCGCGCGAAAATCGACATGGCTTCCAGCTTTATCGTCATGCGCGATCCGGTGCTGTACCGCATCAAGTTTGCCGAGCATCATCAAACCGGCAATAAGTGGTGCATCTACCCGATGTACGATTTCACCCACTGCATTTCGGATGCGCTGGAAGGCATTACGCACTCCCTTTGCACGCTGGAATTCCAGGACAACCGCCGCCTGTATGACTGGGTGCTGGATAACATTACTATTCCTGTTCATCCGCGTCAGTATGAGTTTTCGCGCCTGAATCTGGAGTATGCGGTGATGTCAAAACGCAAACTGACGCAGTTGGTCAGCGAGAAGCATGTTGAAGGCTGGGACGATCCGCGCATGTTAACCGTGTCGGGTTTGCGTCGTCGTGGTTACACCGCGGCCTCCATTCGTGAGTTCTGCCGCCGCATTGGTATCACGAAGCAGGACAACATCGTTGAAATGGCTTCGCTGGAATCCTGTATCCGCGACGATCTCAACGAAAATGCACCGCGGGCGATGGCGGTGCTGGATCCGGTGAAAATTGTGCTGGAAAACCTGCCTGCCGGGCACAATGAAGTGCTCAGCATGCCAAATCATCCTAACAAACCGGAAATGGGCACACGCGATGTTCCCTTTAGCCGCGAGATCTGGATCGATCGTGCCGACTTCCGCGAAGAGGCGAATAAGCAATATAAGCGCCTGGTGCTGGGTAAAGAAGTGCGTCTGCGTAATGCCTATGTCATCCGTGCGGAACGGACCGCGAAAGATGAAGAAGGCAATATCACCTGCATCTACTGCACCTGTGACGTCGATACGCTGAGCAAAGATCCTGCTGATGGCCGTAAAGTCAAAGGGGTTATCCACTGGGTCTCAGCTGAACATGCACTACCGGCAGAATTCCGTCTGTATGACCGTCTGTTCAGCGTCCCGAATCCGGGTGCGGCGGATGATTTTCTGACGACAATCAATCCGGATTCGCTGGCGATTAAACACGGCTTCGTTGAACCCGGTCTGCGTGACGCAGAAGCCAGTGCGCCTTATCAGTTCGAACGTGAAGGCTATTTCTGCGCTGACAGTGTGTATTCAACACCGTCGCAGTTAGTGTTTAACCGTACTGTTGGTCTGCGCGATACCTGGGCGAAAAACGGCGAATAATTTACGCCGCATGGTCATCAGATGATCGGTAAAGGGCGAGCAATCGCCCTTTTTTATTGGGTGGATTTTTTTTAGCGCCGACATTTGTCCTGAACCCGTTTAATTCGATTAATTTTACTTCTGTGGAATCGCTCTCAGTTTAATTTTTTTAATAACTTTCCCGGTGTGAATTATTTTTTTTCAGGTACGCTAACCCTCTGTAGTCTTTGTTTGCGGGTTAAAAAGGAAAAAAATGACAGTTTTCGCACAGGAAGCCAAACACAGCGTTGTCGTCTTACATCAACTCATTGAACATATTTTTAACCACAGCCGTGACAGTGGTGACAGCTTTCATCTGCTGCTTTCTCATTTTCATCCTGACTTCCAGATGGTCACGCCACAGGGCAAGATGCTGAACCTCAATGAGGTTGAAGAACTCTTTCGCCGCTTACAGGGCGCACGGGAAGGGATGCGCATCGCGACCAGCGAACATGTGATCCTGTCAGAGCACGCTAACGAGGTCACCATTCAGTATCGGGAAGTGCAGATGATGAATGGGGAAAATAAAAGCCGCATTTCCGTTGCGATTCTGGACTGCTCCACCTCGGTGCCCCGCTGGCGCTACCTGCAGGAAACGCTGGTGGCGTGACTGACAGGCACAAAAAAGCCGATGCAGGCATCGGCTTTTTCTTTACCGTCTGACAAACGTTACTTGTCGTGCAGTGTTTCGTCTTCGCGGCAATCGCCCAGGGCACAGTGACCATACAGGTACAGGCTGTGGTTGGTGAGCTTAATACCGTGACGGGTCGCGATATCACGCTGACGCGTTTCAATAGACTCATCACTAAATTCAATGACTTTACCGCAATCCAGACAGATCAGGTGATCGTGATGGTGCTGCTGCGTCAGCTCAAACACCGATTTACCGCCTTCAAAGTTGTGGCGGGTCACAATGCCGGCATCGTCGAACTGGTTCAGTACACGGTAAACCGTGGCCAGTCCAATCTCTTCGCCCATATCAATCAGGCGTTTATACAGATCTTCCGCGCTGACGTGATGGCATGCAGGTTCCTGAAGCACTTCCAGAATTTTGAGTCTGGGCAGGGTGACTTTCAGGCCAGCCTTCTTTAATGCGGTGTTGTTGTCAGTCATGCGGATATTGTCCTGTTACTTTGGTCACTCTTGTGGCATGTAGCCTGTATGTCGATCGACCGCCATTCTCATTTGCGTCTCATTATAGAACTGATGCGCTGAAATGAAAACCGATGCTGCCTGCGATGAAACCGTGGCGATGTTCGCGGTACAAAGCATGGAGGGCGGGCTGGCTACCATTTCGCGTTGTGTCATCTCAATTCCAGGGAAATAAGCAGATGATCGATGCGGGTATTCTACAGACTAAATGCGGAAAGTTACAAAAATGTAGCTATTATTTTTATAGGAAAAGCCATTGATGCAGTGTGGACCAGCGCCCACACTGCGCTCACGGCTATCAGGCTTCGATAATTTCTTTGAGCTGCAGTTCATCGAAGATCTGCTTAACCCACTTGTCGACGCGTTCGTTCGTCAGTTCTGGCTGGCGATCTTCATCAATCGCCAGGCCCAGGAAGTGGTTATCGTCTGCCAGACCTTTTGAGGCCTCGAAGTGGTAACCCTCGGTTGGCCAGTGGCCCACGATAATGGCACCGTTAGGTTCGATGATGTCACGAATGGTGCCCATCGCGTCACAGAAGTACTCGGCGTAGTCTTCCTGATCGCCACAACCGAACAGCGCCACCAGCTTACCGTTGAAGTCGATCTCTTCCAGCGTCGGGAAAAAGTCATCCCAGTCGCACTGTGCTTCACCATAGTACCAGGTCGGAATACCCAGCAGCAGGATGTCAAAGGCTTCCAGATCTTCTTTAGTGCTTTTCGCGATGTCGTGAACCTCTGCAACGTCTTTGCCCAGTTGTTTCTGGATCATTTTTGCAATGTTTTCGGTGTTACCGGTATCGCTGCCAAAGAAGATGCCTACGATTGCCATGGGTAAAATAACCTCTTAAATCCTGATGATAGAATGAATGCCTGAGCATATTCAGCAAATGATAGCAGACCACGCAAAAGGGCGGAACTTGTAAAGCCGCGACATTTGTTTCTGTGTGCGGTTTGCGTGCGTTAGTCCAGTTTAAGTTGCGCCAGCAGCATTTGTTCAATTAATTCACTGCGGCTGAGATTACGCTGTTCAGCCAGCGTATTAAGCGCTTCTACCGCCTGGCTGTTCATTTTGAGTTCGACACGGCGAAGCCCGCGCCCTTTGTCACGTTTCAGTTGATTGCGTTTATTGATACGCAGCTGTTCATCACGCGTAAGCGGACTGGTTTTAGGGCGACCAGGGCGACGCTCGTTAGCGAACAGATCGAGCGTCGTGCGGTCAGTGTTTTCTTTTGCCATGGCTTAGTACAACTGAATGGGCGCAAACGGATCGTGCCGCTGCGCAGATTAAATTACTGGCTTTTACCGTGGATACGCGCCCACGGCAAAAATTTAGCGCGCCATCATACTCCAGGCTAACCATGGACGCCAATCCTAAACTTTTACAGCCAGTTAAGCGGGTTTATCGTGCAAAAAACCGGCGAATGCTGCGTAAAACAGCATCAGGTTTTTCGGCGTGGACCCAGTGACCTGCACCGCCAATCACGTGCGCCTGCGCGGCGGGAAACTGTTGCAGTATCGCGTCACGGTACTGATTGTCCAGATAAGGGGAGTCACCACCGCGAATGAACAACGCCGGGTGCGGCCACGCGGGCACCGTTTCCCAGCCGGTGATATGCGCATAGTTGTCCCAGAGCGCTGGAACGTTAAAGCGCCATTCACCGCTACTGAACGATTTCAGGATGAACTGAATCACACCTTCTTCATTAAGATGCTGACGCATAATTTCGGCCGCCTCACTGCGCAGCGTCACGCCCGCGTCGGTGACGGCTCGGATCGCGGCAAAAATTTCGTCGTGGCGGCGCGTCTGATAGTCGACGGGCGCAATGTCGATCATCACCATCTGTTCTATCCGCTCAGGGGCCAGGGCGCTCATCGTCATGGCAATTTTACCGCCCATGGAGTGACCAATGACGGAAAGGCGCGCAATGCCCTGCGCATCAAGCGTGTCCAGCATATCCTGGGCCATAACCTGATAGGTCATCTCGTCAGCGCGCGGAGATAAGCCATGATTACGCACATCAACCTGGATAAGCGGATGGTCATCTTTCAGACCGCGCGCCAGAACGCCGAGGTTATCAAGACTGCCAAACAAACCGTGAATGAGCAGAACGGGTGTGGAATCAGCAGAAGATTGTTCAGTTTGCAGACGGGCATTCAAAATCATAGCAAAGTTCTTAAGTGTGAGACCTGCGCTTAGGTTATCATGGTTTCACCTTTTCAGGTGCGCTGCTTCCGGTGGCATTAGGACATATTCTGACTTTTGCCCCTAAACCGTTTGAATGCTATCAGCCTGTCTGAATTTAACTTTATAATCTTCATGTTAGAACCTGCACACGGCCTGAAACCCCGGTGTTTACCTCTGGATTTTCAGAAAATCGCGGGTTCTGTCGTGAGTCAAAACCGTACGGAATAAGATGAAAACGATCGAAGTTGACGAAGAGCTCTACCGTTATATTGCCAGCCACACGCAACATATTGGCGAAAGCGCATCCGATATTCTGCGCCGTATGCTGAAGTTTACTGCGGGTCAGACAGCCACCGCGACCGAAACACAGCCTGTTGCCGCCTCGCAGCCATCTAAAACGGCACAGTCGGCAGGGAATGAGTCACGCCCTCAGGATCGTGTTCGTGCGGTGCGCGAGTTGCTGCTTTCTGATGAATATGCAGAGCAGAAGCGGGCGGTAAATCGCTTTATGCTAATCTTGTCAACGCTCTATCGTCTGGATACGGCCGCGTTTGCTGAGGCGACCACCTCCATGCAGGGCCGTACGCGCATCTATTTTGCAGGCGATGAGCACACGCTGCTGCAAAGCGGCACCCATACCAAGCCGAAGCATGTGCCCGGCACGCCGTACTGGGTCATTACGAATACCAATACCGGTCGTAAACGCAGCATGATCGAACACATTATGCTGTCGATGCAGTTCCCATCGGAACTGGCTGAGAAAGTTTGCGGCACCATTTAAACTGAAGCGTCAGGGAGAAGCGCCAATGGCCAATCACCCCCGTGCCGGGCAGCCTGCCCAGCAGAGCGATTTGATTAACGTTGCACAATTAACTTCACAATATTATGTCCTGCAGCCCGATGTGGCGAATCCAGAACATGCGGTGAAATTTGGCACATCAGGCCATCGCGGTAGCGCAGGACGTCACAGCTTTAACGAAAAGCACATTCTGGCGATTGCGCAGGCGATTGCGGAAGAGCGTAAAAAGAACGGTATTACCGGCCCGTGCTATGTGGGTAAAGATACGCACGCGCTGTCTGAGCCCGCGCTGCTGTCCGTGCTGTCCGTGCTGACCGCAAACGGGGTTGATGTGATCGTTCAGCAGGATAACGGTTATACGCCAACGCCTGCGATTTCGAACGCTATCCTTGAACACAACAAATCCGGCGGCCCACTGGCGGATGGCATTGTGATTACGCCGTCGCACAATCCCCCGGAAGATGGCGGCATTAAATACAATCCGCCAAACGGTGGGCCGGCAGATACCAACGTTACCAAAGTGGTGGAAGACCGCGCGAATCAGCTGTTGAAAGACGGCCTTAAAGACGTTAAACGTCTGTCACTGGATCAGGCCTGGGCCAGCGGCCACATCCATGAAAAAGATCTGATTCAGCCTTACGTGGAAGGTCTGTCACAGATCATCGACATTCCTGCGATTCAGAAAGCGGGCCTGAAGATTGGTGTCGATCCGCTTGGCGGTTCCGGGATCGCTTACTGGCAGCGTATCGCTGAGCACTACAAGCTGGATCTGACGCTGGTGAATGACGCTGTCGACCAGACTTTCCGCTTTATGCACCTGGACAAAGATGGTGTGGTGCGCATGGACTGTTCGTCCGAATGCGCCATGGCGGGGCTGCTGGCCTACAAAGACAAATTCGATCTGGCCTTCGGAAACGATCCGGATTATGACCGTCACGGCATTGTTACCCCTGCCGGGCTCATGAATCCAAACCATTATCTGGCCGTTGCGATCAACTATTTGTTCCAGCACCGTCCGCAGTGGGGTCAGGACGTTGCCGTGGGTAAAACCCTCGTGTCCAGTGCGATGATTGACCGGGTCGTGGACGATATTGGCCGCAAGCTGGTAGAAGTCCCGGTGGGCTTTAAATGGTTCGTGGATGGCCTGTTTGATGGCAGCTTTGGTTTTGGCGGCGAAGAAAGTGCGGGCGCGTCATTCCTGCGCTTCGACGGCACACCCTGGTCAACCGATAAAGACGGGATCATCCTGTGTCTGCTGGCGGCAGAAATTACGGCCGTAACGGGCAAGAACCCGCAGCAGCACTATGACGAACTGGCTGCACGCTTCGGTGCGCCAAGCTACAACCGTCTGCAGGCACCGGCAACATCGGCGCAGAAAGCCGCATTGTCGAAGCTGTCACCTGAAATGGTTAGTGCAGATACGCTGGCGGGCGATCCGATTACCGCGCGCTTAACGGCCGCTCCCGGTAACGGCGCGTCTATCGGTGGACTGAAAGTCATGACGGAAAACGGCTGGTTCGCTGCGCGTCCATCGGGCACCGAAGACGCGTATAAGATCTACTGTGAAAGCTTCCTGGGCGCAGAGCACCGTGCGCAGATCGAGAAAGAAGCCGTCGAGATTGTCAGTGAAGTGCTGAAAAACGCCTGATAAATCTGTTAAATAAAAAAAAGCGCCGCTGGCGCTTTTTTTTATGGCATGAACCGATAGCCGATACCGGTTTCCGTCAGCAGGTGAACGGGTTGGGTCGGATTGGCTTCAAGCTTTTGACGCAGATGGCCCATATAAATGCGTAGATAATGGCTGTGTTCGACAGCGTTGGGTCCCCAGACCTGATTCAGCAGCTGACGCTGCGTCAGAACTTTCCCCGCATTATTCAGTAATGTGGTCAGCAAACGAAATTCGATGGGCGTAAGGTGAACTTCTTCGCCCGCGCGCAGCACACGACGTGCGGCAATATCGACGACCACGTCGGCGAAGCTGACCTTCGGATCGGGGTGCTTCCCGGCATGACGCCGCAGGGCGACCCGAACACGCGCCAGCAGTTCACCAATCCCAAAAGGTTTAGTCAGGTAATCATCGGCACCAGCATCCAGTGCGTCAATTTTGTCCTGCTCGTCAGTACGGGCAGAGAGAACAATAACCGGCAGCGTGCTCCACTGACGGAGTTCACCAATAAACGTCTTGCCGTCGCCATCAGGTAAACCCAGATCAAGGATGACTAAATCGGGCTTTCGCGTGGCGGCTTCGATCAGCCCACGTTGCAGCGTCTCAGCATCGAAAACCTTCAGGCCTTCACTTTCCAGCGCGAGGCGCACGAAGCGGCGAATTTCTTTCTCATCTTCAATGATTAAAACCGTGGTCACACCAATCCTGCCATTGCCTGAAAAGGGAAAACACACTGTATCAACTTTTCTGGCGTTCGTCCGTGTTGCCATGAAATCCGTTGAAGGATCACCTCTGTAACTCATAATTAACCTGGGTATAACGGCCAGATAAACTTACCCGTGCAGAACAAAAAAGACGCAAATTTAGTGGTCAGATGAGTAGTAAAATCATCCAACCCGGCGTAATATTAGACGCAGATCACATTTATGACGTTTTTTTACTCAGGAGGCTGCTATGTACCGCACCTATCCACTTCACAAAATTATTTTGCGCCGAACGCTGGTCATCCTGTCAGGTCTGCTCGCTCTGCCAGTTATGCTGTTTCGTCAGGATCGGGCGCGCTTCTACAGCTACCTGCATCGGATGTGGTGCAAAACCAGCGCCAAACCGGTCTGGCTGGCGCAGTCTGAAGCAGCGGCGGGTATTTTCTGGTAAGTCCCTGCTGTGCGGTTGATTTTACGCCGCACAGGCCTGGGGACACATCCCTACAGCGGGGATTGCCAGCGTTTTCAGACGTGCTTATCTGCTTCCACCTGCAGTGTGCCGTGGCCCGGTGTTAAGGGCGACACAGCGCCTCTTTTTTCCCTGTTCGTTCCGTCACGCAGCTTAGTTGCGCCTTAGCTTTGCGCCAGTGAAGCAGGAAACCTTCTCAGTGTCCGGGCAAGCCGCCCCGTCCGCCAGTGCCCGTTCACGGGCAGCCCTTCCTTATTATCTGACCGGTAGCCCCCACATCGCGGCCCGACGGGCACCGCACTTTACGCGCTTCAGAACCCGCTGCAATATCGCCCACAGGCAGAAGCACTGACGGCAGACCGCTAGCGTTTAGGCACCGGCGGGGCAAACTGCAGCGCGCCTGCGATACGGTTCCAGGCATTGATCGCGGCAACAGCCGAGGTAAGAAACGCGATCTCCTGTTTATCGAAGACGCGGCTGACCTCAGCGTACACCGCATCAGAAACCGGCTGCTGCGCCATTAAGGTCAGGGCCTCTGTCCAGGCCAGCGCCGCACATTCCTGCTCCGAATAGATACCGGCTTCGCGCCATACGGCGACCAGATCCATTTTTACCGGGCTCAAATCGGTCTTACGCGCCAGATTGAGATGGTACTGGAGGCAAAAAGCGCACGCATTCAGCTGTGAAGCGCGCAGTTTGATCAGCTCAGTGAGCGATTTTTCCAGCCCGGAATCGTCAACGGCTTTGCCCAGCATCGCTAAGGCTGCCACCACATCGGGTGCGGTATGTTCGAACGAAGACCAGTCGCTGCGACGGTGATTAAGCGATGTCACGATATACCTCATCTGCTAATATAAGAGTTCGAATAACAATATATGAACTCTTATATTATGCGCAAGTCAGATCTGCAGAGCACCGCCATCCCCGAACCCGGTGAAGGAAAACGCGGTGAGTCAGGCCATATTGGTTATCTGCTGCGGCAGGCCCATGCGGCTCATAAAATCAGAATGGAAAATGCGCTGAAGGATAAAGGCGTCACGTTGCCGCAATTTTCGGTGCTGACCATGCTTGCGGCCTATCCCGGCGCATCGGGTGCCGACCTTGCGCGTCTGTCGCTGCTGACGCCACAGACGATGAGCGTCATTGTGGCGAATCTGGAGCGGGCCGGAATGATTCGTCGTCGTCCGCACGCGGTGCACGGCAGAATTCAGGTGATTGAGATTGCTGACGCCGGGCGTGACGTTCTCGCGCAGTGCAAAGTAGCGGTTCAGTCGGTTGAGGCCAGCCTGCTTTCGGGTGTCACGCCTGAGGATGAAAAGGTGATTCGGCGCTGGCTGGTCAGCGTGGCAGTGGGAGAATAAACCGTTAAAAAAGACCACGGGCTGGTCATCTGAAAGGCTTCGCGGCGTTCACTTTTGCTACACAGAATCTGTACCATCCCGGTCGTTTTACGCTACACTTAAACCTCTACAAGTTTTCGGAGGTTGTACAAGTATGAGCGAAAAAATTCCCGTTGGGATCAGCGCTTGCCTGCTTGGTGAGAGCGTCAGATTTGATGGCGGCCACAAGCGGCTCGCGTTCGCCACTGAGCAACTGACGCCTTTTGTTCGCTTCGAACCCGTTTGCCCTGAAATGGCGATTGGGCTGCCCACGCCGCGCCCGGCGCTGCGCTTAGTTAAGCAGAGCGACGACGATGAACTGCATCTTTGCTTCAGCAAAGAGGGCGGCGATGACATCACCGATAAGATGCGCGACTGGTCCGAAAAACGCGTGAAATCGCTGCATCACCTGTGCGGCTACATACTGTGTGCAAAATCACCCAGTTGCGGGATGGAGCGCGTGCGTATCTACGAGCCCGCCACCAATAATAACCGTAAAGCGGGAACCGGTATATTTACCCGTTTTCTGCAACGTGAAATGCCCTGGTTACCGCTCGAAGAAGACGGGCGTCTGAACGATCCGACATTACGTGAAAACTTTATCGGCCGGATTTGCGCGCTGCACGAGTTTCATGAAATGTGGAAAAAGGGGCTGACCCGTCATGGCCTGATTGCCTTCCACAGCCAGTATAAATTGTTACTGCTGGCGCATTCGCAAAAAAAATACCGTGAACTGGGCCCCTTTGTTGCCTCGATGAACCAGTGGGAGTCACTGGAGGCGTTTGCCTTCGAGTACCGCAACCGCCTTATGGATCTGATGTCACAACCGGCCTCGCGCACTAACCACACCAATGTGTTGATGCATGTTCAGGGTTATTTCCGCAGTCAACTGAGTTCGCCGCAACGTAGAGAACTGACGTCACTGATTGATTGTTACCGTCAGGGCACGCAACCGTTACTGGCGCCGATTACGATTCTTAAGCACTACATGGCTGAATATCCTCATCCGTGGCTGACGCAGCAGCGCTACTTCGATCCTTACCCGGAAGCGCTGCGCCTGCGCTACGGACAATGAGTCGGGAGCATGATGACGACCCATCTTGTCTGGTTCCGTAATGACCTGCGCATCAATGATAACCTTGCGCTGCATGCCGCCTGCAGCAAGTCAGATGCCCGTGTCATAGCACTGTTTATTGCCACGCCGGGACAGTGGCAGCAACACGATATGGCCCCCCGCCAGGCCGCGTTTATTCACCAGAATCTCTGCAGCCTGCAGGCATCACTGGCCGAAAAAGGCATCCCGCTGCATGTTCATCAGTGTGATGATTTCGCTGCCAGCGTGGATTTTCTCGTCACGTTTTGTGAACAGCAAAACGTTGATCAACTGTTTTATAACTACCAGTACGAATTTAACGAACGTCAGCGCGATGCGCAGGCGGAAAAGCGGTTAGATGAAGCGGACGTGATCTGTCAGGGGTTCGATGACAGCGTACTTTTGTCGCCCGGCAGTATCCAGACCGGCGATGGTGAGATGTACAAAGTATTTACCCCGTTCAGCAAAGCCTTTATTCGTCGCCTGCAGCAGGGGTTGCCTGAGTGTGTCCCGGCGCCTAAAGCCCGGGATGGCGCGCCCCTGAACACACCAAAAGCGATTTCGCCATTTGATTACGACCATGCTGAGGTTGATGATGCGCTGTTTCCGGCCGGTGAACAGGCGGCGATTAAGCGGCTACGTGCGTTTGCGCAGCATGCCGTGCTGGATTATCCAAAGCAGCGTGACCTGCCTGCGCGCGACAGCACCAGCCGGTTATCGGCTTACCTGACCATCGGCGTGCTTTCACCGCGCCAGTGTCTGCATCGGGTGTTGCATGAACATCCCGGGGCGCTGGAAGGCAGCCCGGCGGCCGTCTGGATCAATGAACTCATCTGGCGTGAGTTCTATCGCCATCTCATCGTTGCGTTTCCCCGACTGTGTAAGCATCAGCCTTTTGTCCACTGGACGCGTCATGTCGCGTGGCAACGAAACGAGGCGCATTTTGACGCCTGGAAAGCCGGGAAAACCGGTTATCCCATCGTCGATGCGGCCATGCGACAGATGTTGCAGACCGGCTGGATGCATAACCGGCTTCGCATGATCACGGCCAGTTTTCTGGTAAAGGATCTGTTAATCGACTGGCGCCAAGGCGAGCGCTATTTCATGCAGCAGCTTATCGATGGCGACCTGGCCGCCAATAACGGCGGCTGGCAGTGGGCGGCGTCCACGGGGACCGATGCCGCACCTTATTTCCGCATTTTTAACCCTACGACGCAAAGTGAGCGTTTCGATGAACAGGGTGATTTTATTCGTCACTACCTGCCCGAACTGAAAGACGTGCCGGACAGTGCGATTCATCAGCCGCACGAATGGGCGCGGAAAAACAACAAGACACTCGATTATCCAACACCGATCGTGGAACATAAGGATGCACGTAAAAAGACACTCGACGCCTTCGAGCGCGCAAAAAATGCGGCCTGAGGTGGCAAGGAGCAGAAATGAATCACTATGCGTTAGAAAAAATCGTTAACGATCAGCTGGCAACCCATACCTTCAGCGATTATGCGCCAAACGGGCTACAGGTCGAAGGCCGACCTGAAGTGAAAACGATCGTTACCGGCGTGACCGCCTGCCAGGCGCTGCTGGATGAAGCGGTGGCGCGCAAAGCCGATGCGGTGCTGGTACATCACGGTTATTTCTGGAAAAGTGAACCGGCGGTGATTAAAGGCATGAAACGCCAGCGTCTGCGCACGCTACTGGCAAACGATATTAACCTTTACGGCTGGCACCTGCCGCTGGATGCGCACCCTCAGCTGGGCAATAACGCGCAGTTGGCTAAGCTGCTGGGTATTAACGTGATGGGCGAGATTATGCCGCTGGTGCCCTGGGGTGAACTGACTCAACCTGTGAGCGGCCATGCGTTGGCACAGCGTATTACTGAGGTGCTGGGACGGGAGCCGCTTCACTGTGGTGATAATGCGCCAGCAGCGATCCGTCGTGTTGCCTGGTGCAGTGGCGGCGGTCAGGGATTTATTGATAATGCGGCCGCCTTTGGCGTAGATGCCTTTATTACGGGCGAGGTCTCTGAGCAAACCATTCACAGCGCCCGTGAACAAGGCCTGCACTTTTTCGCCGCAGGCCACCATGCCACCGAACGCGCGGGTATTCGGGCGTTGGGTGAATGGCTGGCGGAGCATCATGGCCTGGATGTCACGTTTATTGATATTCCCAATCCCGCCTGATCCCCCTGGGTTCTGCCATCTGCGCAGAACCCAAACCTGTTGACACATTACCGTCACTTTCGCATAACTACCTTCCTGGGTTGTAAAACACATTTGGCTTTTGCGCGCCAGAATCCTGTCTGAGCACCGCAAAGCTGTTTACCAGGAGGTACGTGTTGCAAAAAACACGATGCTATATGCTGGGCGAGCGCGCGGTGGTACTGGAGTTGTCTCCGCCCGTTTCGCTGGCCAGTCAGCAGCGAATCTGGCATCTGTGCCAGCGTTTGCAGTCACACGACGCGACCCGGGAAGTGATTCCCGGCATGAACAACCTGACGCTGCTGTTACGGGAGCCGCCCAGAGATGCCCGACAGGCGACGGCGCAACTTGAACAGTGGTGGCAGGAAAGTGAGGCGCAGGACACAGAGTCGCGCCTTGTGACCTTACCGGTCATCTATGGCGGCGAGGCGGGGCCGGACTTGCGTCAGGTGGCCGACCACGCCGGCATGACGGAAAAGCAGGTCGTCGCGTTACACAGCAGCACGGATTACGCGGTTTTCTTTATTGGTTTTCAGCCCGGCTTTCCTTACCTGGCCGGCCTGGATGCGCGCCTGCATATGCCGCGCCGCGCCGAACCGCGCGTTGCGGTTCCGGCTGGATCGGTGGGCATCGGCGGCAGCCAGACCGGTGTTTATCCGCTGGTCTCACCAGGCGGCTGGCAGTTGATTGGCAGGACGCAGGTCGCGCTTTTCACACCCAGCCAGCAGTCGCCAACCTTACTTCGTCCGGGTGACAATGTCCGGTTTGTGCCGCAAAAGGAAGGGATATGTTAAACATTCTTCGCGCGGGTCTGGCAACCAGCATTCAGGATTTCGGACGCTATCACTGGCGACAGTATGGCATCGGCGTCAGTGGTGTTCTGGATCAACCCGCCATGATCACAGCCAATCTGCTGGCAGGCAATCCGCCGGGCAGCGCCGTGCTGGAGATTGTCCTCGGACAGTTTAAAGCGGAATTCCGTCGGGATGGGTGGTTTGCACTAACGGGAGCGGGTTGTCAGGCCGAACTGGATGGCAAGCCTGTCTGGACAGGCTGGCGTTTACCGGTAAAAAAAGGGCAGGTCCTGGTGTTGAAGAAACCGATTCACGGCATGCGCAGCTACCTGGCTGTGCACGGTGGATTCGCTATTCCGCCAGTGCTGGGCTCATGCAGCACCGACATCAAGGCCGGTTTTGGCGGCTTTGAGGGGCGGACGCTGCAGGACGGCGACGTCATTCCGCTAGGCAAACCGCAACAGCACTTCACGAGCAAAAAAGGCGTGCGCCAGTTGCTCTGGGGTAACCGTATTCGGGCGTTACCCGGACCGGAATACCATGAATTCAGCGAAGCGTCACAACAGGCGTTCTGGCGAGCAGCCTGGAAGCTGAACCCTCAAAGTAATCGCATGGGCTACCGTTTGCAGGGCCCTGCTTTGCAACGCGACGTGCCGCGCGAGTTGTTATCGCATGGTCTGGTGCCCGGCGTCATTCAGGTGCCTGGAAACGGTCAGCCGATCGTCCTGCTGGCGGATGCACAGACCACCGGCGGCTATCCACGTATCGCCTGCGTCATTGAATGCGATCTTTATCATCTGGCGCAGATTCGTCTGGGCGAGCCGATTCATTTTATGCCCTGTACGCCCGAAGAGGCGCTGGCGGCAACGCGACAGCAGCAGCACGTATTGGGGCAAATGGCCTGGGGACTGGCAAATGAAAATTGATTTAAACGCCGATCTGGGCGAGGGGAGCAGCAGCGATCGTGCGCTGTTGCAGCTGGTGAGTTCCGCCAACATCGCCTGCGGCTTTCACGCAGGCGACGCGCAGATGATGTTGCAGGCCATTCGCTGGGCCAGCGAATTTGGCGTGGCGATTGGCGCGCATCCCAGCTTTCCCGATCGTGAAAACTTTGGCCGCAGTGCGATGCAACTGCCGCCGGAAACCGTCTATGCGCAAATCATCTATCAGGTTGGTGCGCTCAAAAGTCTGGCGGAAAGCGAAGGGCAGTCGCTTGTTCACGTTAAGCCTCACGGTATGTTGTATAACCAGGCGGCGGCGGATGCCACGCTGGCCGAGGCGATTGTGCGAGCCGTCAAAGCCGTCGATGCCCGGCTGATCATGGTAGGGCTGGCTAACAGTGAGTTGATTCGCGCGGCGGCCCATCACGGCCTGAAAACCCGGGAGGAGGTGTTTGCCGATCGCGGCTATCTCAGCAGCGGCGCGCTGGTGCCCCGTGGCCAGCCCGGCGCATTGATTGAAGAGGAAGACCAGGCGATTCAGCAAACCCTGATGATGGTGCGACAGGGGCAGGTCATCAGTGTGACCGGTGAGGCGGTTCAGGTGAACGCAGAAACCGTCTGCCTGCATGGTGACGGGGCGCATGCACTGACGTTTGCGCAACGTCTGCGTGCCAGCTTTGCCAGCCATGCTATCACCGTCACCAGTCAATAAAAAAACGGCATAACCAGCCTGAACGTCTCGGGCTTACTATTTCACGAGGGGAAAAGTATGGACAGCGTAGTAAATCTCTGGCCGCTGCTGGGCATTGCTGCCATCGTCGTTGGCTTCGTTTTGCGTTTTAATCCGGTGCTGGTGGTCATTGTTTCAGGCTTCGTCACCGGTATCGCTGCCCTGATGCCGCTGGGCGATATTTTACAAAAGCTGGGTGAGGGATTTCTGAATACCCGCAACCTGCCGTTGATCCTGCTGCTGCCGCTGGCGGTTATTGGCTTACTGGAACGCCATGGTCTGAAACAGCGCGCGCAGGCGTGGATTGCCCGGATCAAAACGGCGACGGCGGGACGGTTGCTCATTGTCTATCTGTTTGTGCGTGAGGTGACTGCGGCCCTCGGGCTGACCAGTCTCGGCGGTCATCCGCAAATGGTGCGCCCGCTACTTGCGCCGATGGCCGAGGGGGCCAGCGAAAACCGCTACGGGGCCCTACCGCCCGAGGTCCGTCATCGTCTGCGTGCCATGTCCGCTGCCACCGACAACGTCGGGCTGTTCTTTGGCGAGGATATCTTTGTCGCCTTTGGCGCCATTATTTTTATGCATAATTTTATGCAGGAGTCCGCCGGTATCCAGACTGAGCCACTGCATATTGCCCTGTGGGGCATTCCCACGGCGCTCTCAGCCTTTCTGATTCATTCCGCCCGCCTGATCAGGCTGGACCGCCAGCTGGCACGAGAACTGCGCGTCATCAACAGCGAGGCCATGAAAGCCAAAGGAGAGCCGTCATGATTCAGCAACAGTATCTGATGTGGCTGGCTGGCCTGATTCTGCTGGTTGTCGCGGTTTTATCCTGGCGCGACAGCGCAAATCCGCGCCGTTTCACCACTGGCTTATTTTGGGGACTCTATGGCCTGATTTTTCTGGTGGGTGACTGGACAACCGCCCTGATGACCCAACTGATGGGCTCTGTCGAAAGCGGCACACGTACGTTGCAAATTAGCGTGGGCGTAGCGGTGGTTATCATGGGGATCCTTGCCGGTTGTGGTGGGGTAAAAATGGGCCGCTATCACCAGCGCAGTGAGGCGGAAAAACAGGCCAGTGCCCAGCGTCTGGGCAACAAACTTTTCCTGCCAGCCCTGGCGATCCCCGTCGTGACAGTGATCGGTGTGTTAGCATTTAATAACCTTCCCGGTCTGCAAACGTGGGTGTTCGGTGCGGGCAACCATTCCACCCTGATTACGCTGTTCTCCATGGCCACAGGCTGTCTGCTGGGCTGGCTGATCGCCATGAAAATGACGCGTGAAACCCCAGTGCAGTCGATGCAGGAAACCCGACGTTTGCTGGACTGCATCGGCTGGGCGTTTCTCCTGCCGCAAATCCTGGCAACCCTGGGGCTACTGTTTACGGCCGCGGGCGTCGGTGGCGCGATCTCCCATCTCACCGAACATTATCTTGCCGTGGATAACCGCTTCATTGCGGTCACGGTTTACGCGGCAGGGATGGCACTGCTCACCATGGTGATGGGGAATGCGTTCGCGGCGTTCCCGATTATTACCGCGGGCATCGGCATTCCCATTCTGGTGTTACAGCATGGCGGCAACCCGGCGGTCATGGCGGCAATCGGGATGTTTTCCGGCTACTGCGGTACGTTAATGACGCCGATGGCAGCAAACTTCAACATTGTGCCTGCTGCCTTGCTGGAGTTACCGGATCGTAACGCGGTCATCAAAGCTCAGGTGCCAACCGGTGTGCTACTGTTAATTGTTAACATTTTCTTACTCTACTTCCTGATGTTTTTGTGAGGCAGCATGAAAACGGTATTAATGACGGCATTTGAGCCCTTTGGCGGCGAATCCATTAATCCCTCCTGGCAGGCGGTCAGTGCCCTTGAAGGCCAGACTATTGCCGGCGCACGCATCGTGACGCGCCAGTTGCCCGTCGTATTCAGCGAGGTGCTGGACGTGCTGTATCAGGCGCTGGAAACGATCAGGCCCGATGCCGTTATCGCTGTCGGGCAGGCAGGCGGTCGCAGCGATATCACGGTAGAGCGAATTGGTATTAATGTGGATGATGCGCGCATCCCGGATAATGCGGGCAGGCAACCCGTGGACGAACCCATCGTTCAGGATGGCCCGGCCGGATATTTTTCACGCCTGCCGATCAAAGCCATTGTGGCCGCGGTGCGGGAAGCGGGCATTCCGGCATCGGTGTCGCAAACTGCAGGAACCTTTACCTGTAACCGGGTGATGTATGGTCTGTTGCACTGGCTTGAAAGCAACGGCAGCCCGGCACGGGGCGGTTTCATTCATATTCCCTACCTGCCTGAACAGGCGGTGCATCACCCGGGTGCACCCAGTATGCCCGCCGCAACCGTTATTGAGGCGCTGAAAATTGCCGTACAAACGACCCTGACCACCGCTCAGGATGTGAAGGAAGTGGGTGGCGCAACGCATTAAGAGGACGAGTGATGCCTGAAGGACCGGAGATTCGCCGCGTGGCGGATCAGCTTGAAGTGGCCATCGTCGGCCAGCCCCTGACCGACGTCTGGTTTGCGTTTCCCGAATTAAAAACCTATGAGCCCGCATTGCTGGGAGAACAGGTGGCGTCGATAGAGACGCGCGGTAAAGCGTTGCTGACCCATTTCAGTAACGGCCTGACGCTGTATTCGCACAATCAGCTGTACGGCGTCTGGCGCATCGTCCCGCCAGACATGCAGCCCGAGACAAAACGGCAGTTACGTGTGCGTCTCGCGACGGCTAATCAGGCGATATTGCTTTACAGCGCGTCGGATATTGAACTCCTGAATGCGGAAACGCTTGCCCGTCATCCGTTTCTCAACCGCATCGGGCCGGATGTACTGAATGCGGAGTTGACCGTAGAGGCGGTCAGGGAACGGCTGTGCTCGCCGCGTTTCTGTCGCCGCCGGTTCAGCGGACTGTTACTGGATCAGGCTTTTCTGGCCGGACTGGGCAACTATTTACGTGCTGAGATCCTCTGGCTGGCCCAGTTGCTTCCCCGGCATAACGCACAGTCGCTGAGTGAGGCGCAACTGACGGCTTTCTGCGAAGCGCTGTTGTCCGTGCCGCGTCATGCCTATCGCATGCGC
Organism: Pantoea sp. PNA 14-12; assembly: GCF_004364735.1. Taxonomy (NCBI): domain Bacteria; kingdom Pseudomonadati; phylum Pseudomonadota; class Gammaproteobacteria; order Enterobacterales; family Erwiniaceae; genus Pantoea; species Pantoea sp. PNA 14-12. Next base: position 343,460 of record NZ_SOAJ01000001.1, read on the forward strand.
GGCACCATGAAAAAATACCACAGCGAAGCGGCATTTCGGTTTGAAGTGTTCCACCGCCAGGGCAAGACATGTCGCCGCTGCGGCGAAGTGATCGAAAAGGGCGTCCTGTCCGCCCGACCGTTTTACTGGTGCCCTGGCTGTCAGAGATAAAAACGCTGGCCTGTCCCGCCGTTGCACGCGGGCAATGTCACTCGTCAGCGAAGGATATCGTCACCCGGTTTTCTTCACAGCATAAGGAATCATCATGACACCTGAGATTGTGACGGAAAGGCTGCGCTTAAAACCCCTGTCGCTGGAGGATGCCGATGCCATGCAGATCGCGTTTCCGCGCTGGGAAATTGTACGCTACCTGATCGATTCGGTGCCCTGGCCTTATCCCGAGGGCGGGGCACGAGACTATATTGCTAATGTCGCCTTACCGGCGGTCGCGGCCGGGACGGGCTGGTACTGGACATTGCGGCCTAAAACGGCGGAACAGCAACTGATTGGCGTTATTTGCCTGATGGAGACGCCGGATAATAACCGGGGCTTCTGGTTGGTACCGGAGTGGCAGGGGCAGGGCTATATGACAGAAGCCTGCCTGGCCGTGACGGATTACTGGTTTACCGATCTGAAAAAACCGCTGCTGAGAACGCCAAAAGCGGCACTGAATCAGCGATCTGTGAACATTTCTGTCAACAGTGGGATGCGCTGTATCCGCACAGAGAAAAAACAGTACGTTTCAGGCACACATGACTCGCAATTATGGGAAGTGACGCGAGAAGAATGGCAGGCCTTTCGGGCATCTCAAACGTCCGCCGTTCATCCTCTCACTAAGATTCGCTCACGCTGACCGGCGGCGTCAGTAAAAAAAAGCGGCGGTGCCCGTAAGGACACCACCGCTTTTCGCCTTACCGCCCGTTGCCGGACAGCTTATTTATCCAGCTTCGAGCTGAACTCGCGTTCGGTGTAACCGGTATACAGCTGACGCGGACGGGCAATTTTCATGCCTTCGTCGTGCATTTCTTTCCAGTGCGCGATCCAGCCAACGGTACGCGCCATGGCGAAAATCACGGTAAACATGGACGAAGGGATGCCCATGGCTTTCAGGATGATACCGGAGTAGAAATCCACGTTTGGATAGAGTTTGCGCTCGATGAAGTACGGGTCGTTCAGCGCAATGTGTTCCAGTTCCAGCGCCACTTCCAGCAGATCGTCTTTCATGCCCAGTTCGTTCAGCACTTCATGGCAGGTTTCACGCATAACGGTCGCGCGCGGGTCATAGTTTTTATAAACACGGTGACCAAAGCCCATCAGGCGGAAAGAGTCATTTTTGTCTTTAGCACGGCGCACAAACTCAGGAATGTGCTCGACGGTGCTGATCTCTTCCAGCATACGCAGACAGGCTTCGTTCGCGCCGCCGTGTGCGGGTCCCCACAGGGAGGCAATACCGGCCGCGATACAGGCAAACGGGTTAGCGCCTGACGAGCCAGCGGTACGTACGGTAGAGGTCGAGGCGTTCTGTTCATGATCGGCGTGCAGAATCAGAATGCGATCCATGGCGCGTTCAAGCACAGGGTTAACCTTGTATTCTTCACACGGTGTTGCAAACATCATGTGCAGGAAGTTACCGGCATAGGAGAGGTCGTTACGGGGATAGACGAACGGCTGACCGATTGAATACTTGTAACACATCGCTGCCATGGTAGGCATTTTCGACAGCAGACGGAAAGCGGCGATTTCACGGTGGCGCTCGATGTTTACATCCAGCGAATCGTGATAAAACGCAGCCAGTGCGCCGGTCACGCCGCACATCACCGCCATCGGGTGTGAATCACGACGGAAACCGTGGAACAGACGGGTAATCTGCTCATGAATCATCGTGTGGCGCGTAACCGTTTGTTTAAACTCTTCAAACTGGGCTTTCGTGGGGGCTTCACCATTTAACAGGATGTAGCACACTTCCAGGTAGTTAGAGTGGGTAGCCAGTTGGTCAATAGGGAAGCCGCGGTGAAGCAGAATGCCTTCATCACCATCGATAAAGGTGATTTTTGATTCGCAGGACGCTGTAGACGTGAAACCAGGATCGAAGGTAAACAGGCCGTTGGAACCCAGTTGACGGACATCGACGACATCCTGGCCCAGCGTGCCTTGCAGTACACCCAGTTCAATGGACGTTTCATCTGATAGGGTTAGCGTCACTTTTTTATCTGTCATTTTCGTCTCCATAGCGCCTTAGGCAGGTAAGGATCTTTCGACACCTGAAACGCGTGCATGTTGCAATTTGGCAGTACTTCACGGTGTCACTCTGCATTATAAGCAGTGAAGGGTACAGAGTGAGAGGCGCGTTCCACTGGAAATGTAAAGCCGTGACATGTGCATATCGCGGTTGTTAAAGATCCGGTCAGGACATAACTTCTTTGTAACCAATAACCTGATGGTATTTAAAGCGGTTACCGACAATGTTACATAACTTCAGCTTAGGAGAAAGTGTATCCCCATAACTTTTGTGCATCATAGGATTTTATCGGACTAGTTTGTAACTGAATTGTTGAACTATTGTCAAATCAGATAATTAAATTTGTATGAATTGTGAAAAACGTGAGTGGGATCACTGTTCCATCGAAAATTCTCCAAAGAGTTTGTAGGGGAATTGTAATCAGAATGTGATCGTCCTATACTTCCGGCCAGGTCTCCGGAACACCCTGACACCAGGAGCCACCCAGCGTTTGTACCACGTCATTTAACACTGGATGTTGCTATTTTGGTGACGGATTAAGACTGAACCTTTTTTTCGGGTTTGGGCCTGTCTTCCGGAGGAAGCAAAATAAAAAAGAGCTGTGTGGGCAAAACCGTGAAAAAACAAAGACCTGTCAACTTGGATCTCTCGACGATCCGGTTTCCCGTTACTGCAATATCGTCCATTCTCCACCGTGTCTCCGGCGTCATCACTCTGGTTGCTCTCGGCATCCTGTTGTGGCTTCTCGGTCTTTCTCTCTCCTCTCCTGAAGGTTTTCAGCACGCGGCATCTATCATGAGCGGCTTCTTTGTGAAGTTTATCATGTGGGGCATTCTGACCGCGTTGGCCTATCATACGGTGGGCGGGATACGTCATATGTTAATGGATTTTGGTTATCTGGCGGAAACGCTCGAAGCAGGTAAGCGTTCTGCGCAGGTGACATTTGGTATTACTGTCGTGCTTTCAATCTTAGCAGGAGTCCTCGTATGGTAAGCAATGCATCCGCGTTGGGTCGCAATGGCATTCAGGACTGGCTGTTGCTGCGCGCGTCGGCAATCCTTATTACGCTTTACATCATCTACATGCTCGGTTTCGTGGTGATGACAGACACGCTGACGTATGACATCTGGCGTGGCTTCTTTGCCTCAGCATTTACAAAAGTGTTCACGCTCCTGACGCTGTTTTCCATCCTGATCCACGGCTGGATTGGTATGTGGCAGGTCTTAACGGACTACGTGAAATCGCTGGCGGCGCGTTTGCTGTTACAGCTGGTTATCGTGGTGGCACTGTTGTCATATGCAATTTATGGGTTTGTTGTGGTGTGGGGTGTGTAAATGAAGTTACCAGTCAGAGAATTTGATGCCGTGGTGATCGGCGCAGGTGGCGCGGGTATGCGCGCGGCACTGCAAATCTCCCAGTCGGGCCAGACGTGCGCCCTGCTGTCCAAAGTGTTCCCAACCCGTTCTCATACGGTATCCGCGCAGGGCGGTATTACCGTTGCGCTGGGCAATACCCATGACGATAACTGGGAATGGCATATGTATGACACCGTCAAAGGCTCCGACTATATCGGCGACCAGGACGCGATTGAATACATGTGCCACGTCGGTCCGGAAGCGATTCTGGAACTGGAACACATGGGCTTACCTTTCTCCCGTCTTGATGACGGCCGCGTTTATCAGCGTCCGTTTGGTGGTCAGTCAAAAAACTTCGGTGGTGAGCAGGCGGCGCGTACTGCCGCGGCAGCTGACCGTACTGGCCACGCCCTGCTGCATACGCTGTATCAGCAGAACCTGAAAAACAAAACCACCATCTTCTCCGAATGGTATGCACTGGATCTGGTCAAGAATGACGACGATGCGATTGTGGGTTGTACTGCTATCTGCATGGAAACCGGTGAAACCGTCTACTTCAAAGCCAAGGCGACCATTCTGGCGACCGGTGGTGCAGGACGTATCTATCAGTCGACGACCAATGCCCACATTAACACTGGCGACGGTGTTGGCATGGCGCTGCGCGCAGGTGTACCGGTGCAGGACATGGAAATGTGGCAGTTCCACCCAACCGGTATCGCAGGTGCGGGTGTGCTGGTCACCGAGGGCTGCCGCGGTGAAGGCGGCTATCTGCTGAACAAACACGGTGAGCGCTTCATGGAGCGCTATGCGCCAAACGCCAAAGACCTGGCAGGTCGTGACGTGGTGGCCCGTTCTATGATGGTGGAAATTCGTGAAGGCCGGGGCTGTGATGGTCCATGGGGCCCGCACATCAAGTTGAAACTTGACCATCTGGGTGCCGAAGTGCTGGAGTCACGTCTGCCGGGAATCCTGGAACTGTCCCGTACCTTTGCGCACGTTGACCCGATTAAAGAGCCGATTCCTGTTATCCCAACCTGTCACTACATGATGGGCGGCGTACCGACCAAAGTGACCGGCCAGGCGCTGCGCGTCAATGCGCAGGGCGAAGATGAAGTGATTCCGGGCCTGTTCGCTGTGGGTGAAATCGCCTGCGTATCTGTTCACGGCGCGAACCGTCTGGGCGGAAACTCACTGCTGGACCTGGTGGTCTTTGGTCGCGCGGCGGGTGTTCATCTGCTTGAATGTCTGGAAGAGCAGGGCGAACTGCGCGAAGCCAGTCAGGAAAACATCGATGCTGCCATGGCGCGCTTCAATCGCTGGGAGAACAACACCACGGGTGAAGATCCGGTTGAAATCCGTAAAGCGTTGCAACGCTGCATGCAGAACAACTTCTCGGTCTTCCGCGAAGGTGATGCCATGCGTGAAGGTCTTGAAGAGCTGAAAGTGATTCGTGAGCGCCTGAAGTCTGCGCGTCTGGATGACCGTTCACCCGACTTCAATACACAGCGTATTGAGTGCCTTGAGCTGGATAACCTGATGGAAACCGCCTATGCCACAGCGGTTGCGGCTAACTTCCGTACAGAAAGCCGTGGTGCACACAGCCGCTTCGACTATCCGGAACGTGATGATGCGAACTGGCTGTGCCATAGCCTCTATGTTCCGCAAACGGAAAGCATGACGCGCCGTGAGGTGAACATGCAACCGAAACTGCGTGCGGCCTTCCCGCCAAAAGCGCGTACCTATTAATTGCGGAGATCATCATGAGACTAGAATTTTCGATCTATCGTTATAACCCGGACGTCGATGATAAACCGCGCATGCAGGATTACAGCCTGGAAGCGGAAGATGGCCGTGACATGATGCTGCTGGACGCGCTGATCCGTTTAAAAGAAAAGGATCCTACGCTGGCTTTCCGTCGCTCGTGCCGTGAAGGCGTGTGCGGATCAGATGGCCTGAACATGAACGGTAAAAACGGCCTGGCCTGCATTACGCCGGTTTCCGCTTTAGGCAACGGTAAGCAGAAGATTGTGATTCGTCCTCTGCCTGGCCTGCCTGTGGTGCGCGACCTCGTGGTAGACATGAGCCAGTTTTATACTCAGTATGAGAAAATTAAGCCTTTCTTGTTAAACAACGGTGAAAACCCACCTGCGCGTGAGCATCTGCAGACGCCGGGCGAGCGTGAGCATCTGGACGGCCTGTATGAGTGTATTCTCTGCGCCTGTTGCTCAACCTCATGCCCGTCGTTCTGGTGGAATCCCGATAAGTTCATCGGGCCTGCGGGTCTGCTGGCGGCATACCGCTTCATTATTGACAGTCGCGACACCGAAACCGATGCGCGTCTGGATAATCTGAGCGATGCATTCAGCGTGTTCCGCTGCCACAGCATCATGAACTGTGTCAGCGTGTGTCCTAAAGGTCTTAACCCCACGCGCGCCATCGGCCATATCAAGTCGATGCTGCTGCAACGCGGGGCATAGTGATACAGCCGGGAACCTCAGGTTCCCGGTGTTTTACGGAAGCCTCTTTAAACGCGGTCCCGACCACGTTTACAAAGGTTCCCTTACGGGCCGGGCGCGCGCTGCGCACAGTGCTCGTATCGCTGAACTCACTACGGCAAACCGCGAAAGCGGCAACAAATGAAACCTCAATAAAGCATAACATTGCTTAAGGGATCACAATGCAGAACAGCGCGATGAAGCCCTGGCTGGACTCCTCCTGGCTGGCCGGCGCGAATCAGTCTTACATAGAGCAACTCTATGAGGATTTCCTGACCGATCCTGACTCTGTGGATGCAGTGTGGCGCTCGATGTTCCAACAGTTACCAGGCACGGGAGTGAAACCCGAGCAGTTCCACTCCGCGACCCGCGAATATTTCCGTCGCCTGGCGAAAGACGCATCTCGTTACACCTCCTCAGTCACCGATCCGGCAACCAACTCCAAGCAAGTGAAAGTGCTGCAACTGATCAACGCGTTTCGTTTTCGCGGCCATCAGGAAGCAAACCTGGATCCGCTTGGCCTGTGGAAACAGGACCGTGTTGCCGATCTCGACCCTGCTTTTCACGATCTGACCGACGCCGATTTTCAGGAAAGCTTTAACGTAGGTTCTTTTGCTATTGGCAAAGAAACCATGAAGCTGGCCGATCTGTTCGAGGCGCTGAAGCAGACTTACTGTGGTTCGATTGGTGCAGAGTACATGCACATCAACAACACCGAAGAGAAACGCTGGATTCAGCAGCGTCTCGAATCCGGTGCTGGCCACTGTTCGTTCAGCGGTGAAGAGAAAAAAGGTTTCCTGAAAGAGCTGACTGCGGCAGAAGGCCTTGAAAAATATCTGGGCGCAAAATTCCCGGGTGCCAAACGCTTCTCGCTGGAAGGCGGTGATGCACTGGTGCCTATGCTGCGTGAGATGATTCGTCATGCAGGTAAAAGCGGCACCCGCGAAGTGGTGCTGGGGATGGCGCACCGTGGCCGTCTCAACGTCCTGATTAACGTGCTGGGTAAAAAGCCACAGGATCTGTTCGACGAGTTCTCAGGCAAACATAAAGAACACCTGGGCACCGGTGATGTGAAATATCACATGGGCTTCTCATCGGATATCGAAACCGAAGGCGGTCTGGTGCATCTGGCGCTGGCCTTTAACCCGTCTCACCTGGAAATTGTCAGCCCGGTGGTCATGGGGTCGGTGCGTGCCCGTCTGGATCGTCTGGCTGAGCCGGTCAGCAACAAAGTGCTGCCCATCACTATTCACGGTGATGCGGCGGTCATTGGTCAGGGCGTGGTGCAGGAAACCCTGAACATGTCTCAGGCCCGCGGCTATGAAGTCGGTGGCACCGTGCGTATCGTGATCAACAACCAGGTGGGTTTCACCACCTCGAATCCGAAAGACGCGCGTTCTACACCGTACTGTACTGACATTGGTAAAATGGTGCTGGCACCGATTTTCCACGTCAATGCGGACGATCCGGAAGCGGTGGCCTTTGTGACCCGACTGGCGCTGGACTATCGCAATACCTTTAAACGCGATGTGTTTATCGATTTGGTGTGCTATCGCCGCCATGGTCACAACGAAGCGGATGAGCCAAGCGCCACGCAGCCGTTGATGTACCAGAAAATCAAAAAGCATCCCACACCGCGTAAAATCTACGCCGATCGTCTGGAAAGCGAAGGTGTCGCGTCGCAGGAAGATGCCACCGAGATGGTCAATCTGTACCGTGATGCGCTGGATGCCGGCGAATGCGTGGTGCCAGAATGGCGTCCGATGAGCCTGCACTCCTTCACGTGGTCACCGTATCTGAATCACGAGTGGGATGAACCCTATCCGGCTCAGGTGGACATGAAGCGTCTGAAGGAGCTGGCGCTGCGTATCAGCCAGATCCCTGAAGAGATTGAAGTCCAGTCTCGCGTCGCCAAGATCTATAACGATCGTAAGCTAATGGCCGAAGGCGAGAAAGCGTTTGACTGGGGCGGGGCTGAAAATCTGGCGTACGCCACGCTGGTCGATGAAGGCATTCCGGTACGTTTGTCGGGTGAAGACTCCGGCCGTGGCACCTTCTTCCACCGTCATGCCGTGATCCACAATCAGACCAACGGTTCAACCTACACGCCACTACACCATATTCATAACAGTCAGGGTGAATTCAAAGTCTGGGACTCCGTCCTGTCTGAAGAAGCCGTGCTGGCCTTTGAATACGGTTATGCCACCGCAGAGCCGCGCGTGCTGACCATTTGGGAAGCGCAGTTCGGCGATTTTGCTAACGGTGCGCAGGTGGTGATTGACCAGTTCATCAGCTCCGGCGAGCAAAAATGGGGCCGTATGTGTGGCCTGGTGATGCTGCTGCCACACGGCTATGAAGGTCAGGGCCCTGAGCACTCCTCCGCCCGTCTGGAACGTTATCTGCAGCTCTGCGCTGAGCAGAACATGCAGGTCTGCGTACCCTCAACACCGGCTCAGGTTTACCACATGCTGCGTCGTCAGGCGCTGCGCGGTATGCGCCGTCCGCTGGTGGTGATGTCACCGAAGTCGCTGTTGCGTCATCCTCTGGCGATTTCCTCGCTGGATGAACTGGCAAACGGCAGCTTCCAGCCAGCGATCGGCGAAATTGACGATCTGGATCCGCAAGGCATCAAGCGCGTCGTGCTGTGCTCCGGTAAGGTCTACTACGATCTGCTGGAACAGCGTCGTAAAGACGAAAAAACCGATGTCGCTATCGTGCGTATCGAACAACTTTACCCGTTCCCGCATCAGGCGGTACAGGAAGCGTTAAAAGCGTATTCCCACGTACAGGATTTTGTCTGGTGTCAGGAAGAGCCACTGAACCAGGGTGCCTGGTACTGTAGCCAGCACCATTTCCGTGATGTGGTACCGTTTGGTGCAACGCTGCGTTATGCAGGTCGCCCGGCATCGGCTTCACCGGCCGTGGGTTATATGTCCGTACATCAACAACAGCAGCAAGACCTGGTTAATGACGCACTGAACGTCAATTAATTAAAAGGAAAGATAATGAGTAGCGTAGATATTCTCGTTCCCGACCTGCCTGAATCGGTTGCAGATGCCACAGTAGCAACCTGGCACAAGAAACCAGGCGATGCAGTCAGTCGCGATGAAGTCATCGTCGAAATTGAAACCGACAAAGTGGTTCTGGAAGTGCCGGCGTCTGCGGACGGCGTGCTGGAAGCCGTACTGGAAGAGGAAGGGGCAACCGTTACCTCTCGTCAGATTCTCGGCCGCCTGAAAGAAGGCAACAGCGCTGGCAAAGAAAGCAGTGCGAAAGTCGACAGCAACGAATCCACACCAGCCCAGCGTCAGACCGCTTCTCTGGAAGAAGAGAGCAACGATGCGCTGAGCCCGGCGATTCGTCGTCTGATTGCCGAACACAACCTTGATGCCTCACAGATCAAAGGCACCGGCGTGGGTGGACGTTTAACGCGCGAAGATGTTGAAAAACATCTGGCGAACAAACCGCAGGCAGACAAAGCCGCGGCACCGGCATCTGACGCGCAGCCTGCCCAGCAGCCTGTGGCTAACCGCAGCGAAAAACGTGTGCCAATGACGCGCCTGCGTAAGCGCGTCGCGGAACGTCTGCTGGAAGCCAAGAACAGCACCGCCATGTTGACAACTTTCAACGAAATCAACATGAAGCCGATTATGGATCTGCGTAAGCAGTACGGCGAAGCGTTCGAGAAGCGTCACGGTGTGCGTCTGGGCTTTATGTCGTTCTACATTAAAGCCGTGGTGGAAGCGCTGAAGCGTTACCCTGAAGTCAACGCCTCAATTGATGGCGAAGACGTGGTTTACCACAACTACTTTGATGTCAGCATCGCCGTTTCTACCCCACGCGGCCTGGTGACCCCTGTTCTGCGTGATGTGGATGCGCTGAGCATGGCTGACATCGAGAAGAAAATTAAAGAACTGGCAGTAAAAGGCCGTGACGGCAAGCTGACGGTTGACGATCTGACGGGCGGTAACTTCACCATCACCAACGGTGGTGTGTTTGGTTCACTGATGTCAACGCCAATCATCAACCCGCCACAGAGCGCAATCCTGGGCATGCACGCCATTAAAGATCGTCCTATGGCGGTGAATGGTCAGGTTGTGATCCTGCCAATGATGTACCTGGCGCTCTCTTATGATCACCGTTTGATCGATGGTCGTGAATCTGTCGGCTATCTGGTCGCAGTGAAAGAGATGCTGGAAGATCCGGCGCGTCTGCTGCTGGATGTCTGATTCATCACTGGGCACGCGTTGCGTGCCCAACCTCAATACTCTTTTCAGATCTGAATGGATAGAACATCATGAACTTACACGAATACCAGGCTAAACAGCTGTTTGCACGGTATGGCATGCCAGCACCGACCGGCTACGCCTGTACTACACCACGTGAAGCAGAAGAAGCGGCATCGAAAATCGGTGCAGGCCCGTGGGTAGTTAAATGTCAGGTTCATGCCGGTGGCCGCGGTAAAGCGGGCGGTGTGAAGGTAGTTAACAGTAAAGAAGACATCCGTGCTTTCGCTGAAAACTGGCTGGGTAAACGTCTGGTGACCTACCAAACTGACGCCAATGGCCAGCCGGTAAACCAGATTCTGGTTGAAGCGGCGACCGACATCGATCAGGAGCTGTATCTGGGTGCCGTGGTCGACCGTGCAACGCGTCGCGTGATCTTCATGGCGTCAACCGAAGGTGGCGTGGAAATCGAGAAAGTGGCGGAAGAAACCCCGCACCTGATCCACAAAATGGCGCTTGATCCGCTGACCGGTCCTCAGCCTTATCAGGGCCGTGAGTTGGCGTTCAAACTGGGCCTGACCGGCAAGCAAGTCAGCCAGTTCACCAAAATTTTCATGGGTCTGGCGACCATGTTCCTGGAACGTGACCTGGCGATGGTTGAGATCAACCCGCTGGTCATCACCAAACAGGGCGACCTGATCTGTCTGGATGGCAAACTGGGTGCCGATGGCAATGCCCTGTTCCGTCAGCCAGAGCTGCGTGAAATGCGCGATCCAAGCCAGGAAGACCCACGTGAAGCACACGCAACGCAGTGGGAACTGAACTATGTTGCGCTGGAAGGCAACATCGGTTGTATGGTTAACGGCGCAGGCCTGGCGATGGGCACCATGGACATCGTTAAGCACCACGGCGGTCAGCCAGCAAACTTCCTGGATGTCGGCGGCGGCGCGACCAAAGAGCGCGTAACGGAAGCCTTCAAAATCATCCTGTCTGACGATGCCGTGAAAGCGGTTTTCGTTAACATCTTCGGCGGCATCGTGCGTTGCGACCTGATCGCAGACGGCATCATCGGTGCAGTGGCAGAAGTGGGTGTGAACGTACCGGTTGTGGTACGTCTGGAAGGTAACAACGCTGAGCTGGGCGCTAAGAAACTGGCGGACAGTGGTCTGAACATCATTGCAGCAACCAGTCTGACAGACGCGGCACAGCGTGTTGTTGCTGCTGCGGAGGGTAAATAATGTCCATTTTGATCGACAAAAACACCAAAGTCATTTGCCAGGGTTTCACCGGCGGACAAGGGACGTTCCACTCTGAGCAGGCGCTGGCTTACGGCACGCAGCTGGTCGGCGGTGTGACGCCAGGCAAAGGCGGCACCACTCATCTGGGCCTGCCGGTGTTTAACACCGTGCGTGAAGCGGTTGAAGCCACTGGCGCAACGGCTACCGTCATCTACGTTCCGGCTCCGTTCTGTAAAGACGGTATCCTGGAAGCGATCGATGCCGGCATCAAGCTGATCATCACCATCACCGAAGGCATCCCGACGCTGGATATGCTGACCGTGAAAATGAAGCTGGATGAAGCGGGCGTTCGCATGATCGGGCCAAACTGCCCGGGTGTGATCACCCCAGGCGAATGTAAGATCGGTATCATGCCGGGCCACATTCATCAGCCAGGCCGCGTCGGTATCGTATCGCGTTCAGGTACGCTGACGTATGAAGCCGTTAAGCAGACTACCGATATCGGTTACGGCCAGTCTACCTGTGTCGGTATTGGTGGTGACCCGATCCCGGGTTCTAACTTCATCGACATCCTGAAAATGTTCCAGGACGATCCACAGACTGAAGCGATCGTTATGATCGGTGAAATCGGGGGCAGCGCGGAAGAAGAAGCGGCTGCCTTTATCAAAGATCACGTGACCAAGCCGGTTGTGGGCTACATCGCAGGCGTGACCGCGCCGAAAGGCAAACGTATGGGCCATGCAGGCGCCATCATCGCCGGCGGTAAAGGTACGGCAGACGAGAAGTTTGCTGCACTGGAAGCGGCGGGCGTGAAAACCGTACGCAGCCTGGCTGACATCGGTGATGCTGTTAAAGCCGTTCTGCCAGCGAAGTAATCGCATCCACTGAAAAAGCCACCTTCGGGTGGCTTTTTTTATGGCTGGCAAAACATTGCCGCACAGCCACAAGGCCGGTCACGAACGTGGGTAGTGAAAAAAGGGCGCTGGCCGGACGGGCAGGGCGGATTGCAGGCAGGATGATTGCCTGTCACTCACTTAAAAAATACGCTGCCCTCAGGCCCGTTTTTTAGATATTGAATAAGAACGTGAAATAACCATTAAATTAATTTAAGTATTGCCCCGTTTATTTGCTATGATGAATTCAGCCCACCGCATCGTCGTCGCGGATCGTTAAGTTATTAAAAAGGGATCAAAGTTAAATTTCTTTATAATTAAAAATTAATAAGAGACAATTTTTTAACAAAGAACGCTTAAGAACATATTTCTATCTTTGCTTCATTATTCCAGATCAACTTCCCCTTATATATAACAAACTTTACCGCTAGCAAAGCCTACCGTTAAGCGCTTAAATTGCGCTGCATCAATCCAGCCTTTAAAAAAAATAAACAAACGTTTGTTCAAATACGGGAAAGCATCAATTTTTATTTATCCCCCGTTAAGCGTTTGAACCACGCCGCTGCGTTGATGTTTAACCAGGTTAGATTAACCGCTACTCCCTCATCTCAGGCCGCACAGCGTTATGACCTGCCGATGATAAAACTGGAATCAATAATCAGTCGTTCCTGACGCTTATTCGGCCCACACGGCTCAGGCGTTCATGCGAGGAGCAAGGAGTTTTTATGCTAGATATCGTCGAACTGTCGCGTTTACAGTTTGCCTTAACGGCGATGTACCATTTTCTGTTTGTGCCATTAACGCTCGGTATGGCGTTTTTACTGGCCATCATGGAAACGGTATACGTCCTGAGTGGTAAACAAATCTATAAAGATATGACCAAGTTCTGGGGCAAGTTGTTTAGTATTAACTTTGCCCTGGGCGTGGCCACCGGACTGACAATGGAATTTCAGTTCGGCACCAACTGGTCTTATTATTCTCATTATGTTGGCGATATTTTTGGTGCGCCGCTCGCGATTGAAGGCTTAATGGCTTTCTTCCTGGAATCCACCTTTGTGGGCCTGTTCTTTTTCGGCTGGGATCGCCTGGGTAAAGTGCAGCATCTGGCGGTGACCTGGCTGGTCGCAATCGGTTCGAATATGTCGGCACTGTGGATTCTGGTAGCGAATGGCTGGATGCAAAACCCCATCGCCTCTGAGTTTAACTTTGAAACCATGCGCATGGAGATGGTGAGCTTCTCTGAGCTGGTATTAAACCCGGTTGCGCAGGTGAAATTCGTGCATACCGTGGCGGCAGGCTATACCACAGGAGCCATGTTTATTTTAGGGATCAGCGCCTGGTATTTACTGAAAGGCCGTGACATGGCGTTTGCAAAACGCTCTTTTGCCATCGCGGCCAGTTTCGGCATGGCGGCGGTGCTGTCGGTGATTGTGCTGGGTGACGAATCCGGTTACGAGATGGGCGACGTACAGAAAACCAAGCTGGCCGCTATTGAAGCGGAATGGGAAACCCAACCGGCACCGGCCGCCTTTACGCTCTTTGGCGTGCCCGATCAGTCAGCACAGCACAACAAGTATGCGATCCAGATCCCTTATCTCCTAGGACTCATTGCCACGCGGTCGACCGATACGCCGGTGACCGGACTAAAAGAACTGCTGGCGCAACACGAAGTGCGAATTCGTAACGGTATGAAGGCTTACGCGCTGCTGGATGAACTGCGACAGGGCAATACCGATCCGGCCGTCCGCGATGCCTTTAACCACAGCAAAAAAGACCTGGGTTATGGTCTGCTGTTAAAACGCTATACCGCGAACGTGTCGGATGCCAGTGAAGCGCAGATTAAACAGGCCACGCAGGATTCGATTCCTCGCGTCGCACCGCTCTACTTTGCGTTCCGTATCATGGTGCTTTGCGGCGTGCTGCTGCTCGGCGTCATTGCGCTGTCATTCTGGAGTGTGATTCGAAATCGCATTGGTCAACAGCGCTGGTTACTCAAAGCCGCACTGTACGGCATTCCGCTGCCGTGGATTGCGGTAGAAGCGGGCTGGTTTGTGGCGGAGTACGGTCGTCAGCCCTGGGCGATTGGGGAAGTCCTGCCCACTGCGATTGCGAACTCCACGCTGACCGTGGGCGATGTCCTGTTCTCAATGATACTGATTTGCGGACTGTATACCCTGTTTCTGGTGGCCGAGATGTACCTGATGTTTAAGTTCGCGCGTCTGGGGCCCAGCAGCCTGAAAACAGGGCGCTATCACCATGAACAGATCGTTAAAAACGCTCAGCCGGTGCGTGGATAAGGAGAAGCCCCATGTTTGATTATGAAGTTCTGCGCTTTGTCTGGTGGCTGCTAATCGGCATTCTGCTGGTGGGCTTTGCCGTCACCGATGGTTTCGATATGGGCGTCGGGATGCTGACGCGCGTATTAGGCCGGACCGATACCGAGCGTCGTGTGATGATCAATTCTATCGCGCCGCACTGGGACGGCAATCAGGTCTGGTTGATCACCGCCGGTGGCGCACTGTTTGCCGCCTGGCCGATGGTGTACGCCGCCGCGTTTTCCGGCTTCTACGTGGCGATGATTCTGGTGCTGGCCTCGTTGTACTTCCGTCCGGTAGGCTTTGACTATCGCTCAAAAATCGAAGATGCACGCTGGCGCGGTGCCTGGGACTGGGGCATTTTTATCGGCAGCTTTGTCCCGCCGCTGGTGATCGGCGTCGCCTTTGGCAATCTGCTGCAGGGCGTGCCTTTTCATGCCGACGAGTACATGCGGCTGTATTACACCGGAAATTTTTTCCAGCTGCTGAACCCCTTTGCACTGCTGGCCGGTGTGGTGAGCGTTGCCATGATACTGACGCAGGGTGCGACCTATCTGCAAATGCGCACCACGGGCGAACTGCACCTGCGTTCACGCATCACGGCGCAGATTGCCGCGCTGGTGATGATGGCGTGTTTCGCGCTGGCTGGCGTCTGGGTAAGGTACGGTATTGACGGCTATGTGGTGACCAGCACGCTTGATCACTTCGCTGCTTCTAATCCCCTGGGGAAAACCGTGGTGCGCGAAGCGGGGGCCTGGATGGTGAATTTCCAGCAGCATCCTGTGTTGTGGTTATTCCCGCTTCTGGGCGTGGTGTTGCCCTTACTGACCGTAATGTGTTCGCGCGGAGAGAAGGGCGGCTGGGCGTTTCTCTGCTCATCGCTGACGCTGGCCTGCGTCATCATGACCGCCGGCATCGCGATGTTTCCGTTCATTATGCCGTCCAGTACCGTTCCCGGCACCAGCCTGACCATGTGGGACGCCACCTCCAGTTTGCTGACGCTGGAAATAATGACCTTCGCGGCGATAATTTTTGTGCCGGTTATTCTGCTCTATACCAGTTGGTGTTACTGGAAGATGTTTGGTCGTATCACTAAAGAACATGTTGAGCGCAACAGTAACGCACTCTATTGATAAAGGAGACGACATATGTGGTATTTTGCCTGGATTCTCGGCACCCTGCTGGCCTGTGCCTTTGGCATCATCACCGCGCTGGCGATAGAACATATCGAAGACAGCGCCGACGCGGAACGCCAGTCGTAATGCGCACAGGCATTCAGACAGGTTATCGCCTGATGGATAAGGGCCCGCTCCGGGCCCTTTCTCTGATACTCGCCTTATGGCTGGCCGGCTGCCTGTTATGGGACCCCGCGCGCTATGCAACCCGCCCGGAAGGCATCCTGCTATGGCAGGGCATCGTACTGATTTGGGCGGTCTGCACGGGGGTTATTCACGGCAGCGGATTCCGTCCGCGCCGTTTACGCTGGCGTGCGTTCTTTGCGCCATTGCCCGCCTTACTGGTACTCTTCTGGGCGCTGAGTCATTTTTATCGCTGACGACCTGTCACCCTTCACCCCAGGCGCGTGAGTTTACTTCAGCGTCTGGTCAAGAAACCTCCATTAATGACGTCCGGTTGTAACCAACTGATAATTATTTTCTCCTGGCTCTGACAGCCCATTCCCAACCCTAATTGTCTTGCGTATAGTAGCAACGTTTAAAACGAGGCCGGGATGTAGAGTGAGTACAACGCTGTTTCGCTGGCCGGTTCGGGTCTACTATGAAGATACCGATGCCGGTGGTGTGGTTTATCACGCCAGCTATATCGCTTTTTATGAACGAGCACGTACCGAAATGCTGCGTCAGCACCATTTCAATCAGCAGGCGCTGTTAGAACAGCAGGTTGCTTTTGTGGTACGGCGCATGACGGTGGACTATCTTTCGGCGGCACGTCTTGATGACCTTCTGGAGATCCAGAGCGAAGTGACATCAATGACGCGGGCGACGATGACATTCTCCCAGCGTATCGTGAACGCAGAAGGCAAAGTGCTCAATGAGGCAGAGGTCCTGATTGCCTGCATCAACCCACACCTAATGAAGCCGATTGCGCTTCCCAAGTCTATTGTCGCGGAGTTCAAGCAGTGACTGACATGAACGTTCTTGATTTGTTCCTGAAGGCGAGCCTTCTGGTCAAACTTATCATGTTGATTTTGATCGGCTTTTCGATTGCCTCCTGGGCAATCATCATCCAGCGCACGCGAATTCTGAATGCGGCGGGAAGGGAAGCTGAAGCCTTTGAAGACAAATTCTGGTCCGGCGTTGAACTGTCTCGCCTCTATCAGGAAAGTCAGGGACGTCGTGAAGAGCTGGCGGGTGCCGAGCAAATCTTCTACGCCGGCTTCAAAGAGTTTGCCCGTTTACATCGCGCGAATAATCATGCGCCTGAAGCGGCTGTTGAAGGCGCGAGCAGGGCCATGCGCATTTCCATGAATCGCGAACTCGAAGCGCTGGAAACCCACATTCCTTTCCTGGGCACGGTTGGCTCAATCAGTCCTTATATCGGTCTGTTTGGTACGGTCTGGGGGATTATGCATGCGTTTATTGCCCTGGGGGCGGTCAAACAGGCCACCCTGCAGATGGTGGCACCGGGGATTGCAGAAGCATTGATCGCCACCGCGATCGGTCTGTTTGCTGCGATTCCTGCCGTAATGGCGTACAACCGACTGAACCAGCGCGTCAATAAACTGGAGCAGGGCTACGACAACTTTATGGAAGAGTTTACGGCCATCCTGCATCGTCAGGCTTTCTCCAGCGACAGCGCTAAGTAAACAGAGGTAAATGATGGCCCGAGTGCGTGGTCGCGGTCGCCGCGAGCTAAAGTCGGAAATTAACATCGTTCCACTGCTGGACGTTTTGCTGGTGCTGCTGCTGATCTTTATGGCAACGGCCCCCATCATCACGCAAAGCGTGGAAGTGGATTTGCCCGATGCAACAGATTCTAAGACGGTTTCCAGTGATGATAACCCACCCGTGATTGTTGAAGTGTCCGGCGTGGGACAATACAGCATGGTCGTCGATCACGATCGTTTGCCGCAGTTGCCGCCAGAACAGGTGATTAGCGAAGCGCAACGTCGTCTGGAAGCCAATCCGAAAACCGTCTTTTTGATCGGTGGTGCCAAAGAGGTACCTTATGATGAAATCATCAAGGCGCTGAACCTGCTGCATCAGGCAGGGGTTAAATCTGTCGGTTTGATGACGCAGCCGATTTAAAGTCGAACCGTTTTTGGGAACCGAGTGTGTCGAAGGCAACCGAGCAAAACGAAAAGTTAAAGCGCGCGATAATCATTTCGGTGATTCTGCATATCGTGCTGATCGCCCTGCTGATATGGAGCTCGTTTAATGAGCACATTGAGGCCAGCGGCGGCGGTGGCGGTAGCGATATAGAAGCGGTCATGGTCGATCCCGGTGCGGTGGTTGAACAGTATAACCGTCAGCAGAATCAGCAAAGCGACAGTCAGCGTGCGGAGCAGCAGCGCCAGAAACAGGCCCAGCAGCAGGCCGAAGAGCTTCAGCAGAAACAAGCGGCTGAACAGCAGCGGCTGAAAGAGCTGGAAAAAGAGCGACTGCAGGCACAGGAAGACGCGAAACAGCAGGCGAAAGCGCAGGCTGAACAGCAGAAGGCCGCCGAAGCCGCAGCGAAACAGGCCGAGGCGCAACAGAAAGCCGCCGAAGCGGCCGCGGCGAAAGCGAAAGCCGATGCGAAAGCGGAAGCGGATGCACAGGCGAAAGCCGCGGCAGACGCAAAGATGAAGGCGCAGGAAGAGGCGAAGAAGGCCGCAGCAGAGGCGAAGAAGCAGGCTGAGCAAGAGGCGAAAGCCGCAGCCGCAGAAGCGAAGAAGCAGGCCGAGCAGCAGGCGAAAGCTGAGGCTGCCGAAGCCGCAAAACAAGCTAAGGCCGAAGCGGCGAAACAGGCTAAAGCGGAAGCCGCGAAAGAAGCGAAAGCGGCTGAAGCCAAAGCCGCAGCGGAAGCGAAAGCCGCAGCCGCCCAGGAAGCGAAAGAGAAAGCGGCCGCCGCAGCGAAAGAAAAGGCCGCCAAAGAAAAAGCGGATGCCGCCGCCAAAGCGAAAGCGGAGGCTGCTGCCAAAGCAAAAGCAGATGCGAAGGCAAAAGCCGAGGCGAAAGCGAAAGCGGCCGCTGATGCCGCCAATGACAGCGACGTCGATGACCTGCTGGGCGGCTTAGCGTCCGGTAAGAATGCACCGAAAAGCGGCGCGTCGGGTGGAGCAGCAGGGCAGGGTAATCAGAAGAAGGCGGGTGCTTCTGGCGCAGATGTGAATGCGTATCTTGGGCAGATCACCAGCGCAATTCAGAGCCGTTTTTACGATGCGGACCTGTATAGCGGCAAAAGCTGTGACTTACGTATTAAACTTGCTCCTGATGGCATGCTGATTGATGTTAAATCAGAAGGCGGCGATCCGGCGCTGTGCCAGGCCGCTATCGCGGCGGCGAAGCAGGCACATATTCCGAAACCGCCTTCACAAGCGGTGTACGAAGTGTTTAAAAACGCCCCGATGCGTTTCAGACCGCAATAATGCAGTAACCTGCGGCAGGTTGATCTATGGTTAGCTTGCCGTACTCTAGTTGTACTCGTGGTTTTCAGGAACAGTGCCAATTATCGCGGACTCAGGTTCAGATAAGGGAGATAAAATGAAGCAAGCTCTTCGCGTAACGTTAGGCTTTTTTATCCTGCTGTGGGCAGCGGTGC
Source organism: Pantoea sp. PNA 14-12 (assembly GCF_004364735.1). Taxonomy (NCBI): domain Bacteria; kingdom Pseudomonadati; phylum Pseudomonadota; class Gammaproteobacteria; order Enterobacterales; family Erwiniaceae; genus Pantoea; species Pantoea sp. PNA 14-12. The sequence continues at coordinate 362,961 of NZ_SOAJ01000001.1, forward strand.
TGCATGCAGAGGTTCGCATTGAAATCACCCAGGGCGTCAACAGCGCGCGCCCTATCGGTGTGGTTCCGTTTAAATGGTCTGGCCCAGGCGCGGCACCGGAAGATATCGGTGGTATCGTCGCAGCTGACCTGCGTAACAGCGGTAAATTTAACCCGCTTGATCGTTCACGTCTGCCGCAGCAGCCGACTAGTGCTCAGGAAGTGCAGCCTGCTGCATGGAGCGCACTGGGTATTGATGCCGTGGTTGTTGGACAGATTCAGCCGAATGCTGATGGCAGCTATCAGGTGTCCTACCAGCTGGTGGATACCGCAGGTGCGCCAGGTACCGTGCTGGCGCAAAACTCCTATAAAATTACGAAACAGTGGCTGCGCTATGCGGCGCACACCGTCAGTGATGAGGCGTTCCAGAAACTGACCGGCATTAAAGGGGCGTTCCGTACCCGTATCGCCTATGTGGTACAGACCAACGGCGGTCAGTTCCCGTATGAACTGCGCGTTGCCGATTACGACGGTTACAACCAGTTTGTCGTGCACCGTTCACCGCAACCGCTGATGTCGCCTGCCTGGTCGCCCGATGGCAGCAAACTGGCGTATGTAACCTTTGAAAGCGGCAAGTCAGCGCTGGTGATTCAGACCTTGTCTAACGGCTCTGTTCGTCAGGTCGCTTCATTCCCGCGTCACAATGGTGCGCCAGCCTTCTCACCGGACGGCACCAAGCTGGCCTTCGCCCTGTCTAAAACCGGTAGTCTGAATCTCTATGTTATGGACCTGGCCTCCGGGCAGATTCGTCAGATTACAGATGGTCGTTATAACAGCACTGAACCAACCTGGTTCCCGGACAGCCAGACGCTGGCGTATACCTCTGACCAGGCCGGTGCGCCGCAGATCTACAAAATCAGCATCAATGGTGGTGCATCACAGCGCATTACCTGGGAAGGCGCTCAGAACCAGGATGCGGATGTAGCCAGTGATGGAAAATCAATGGTGATGATTAGCACCAGTGGCGGTGCTCAACACGTCGCCAAACAGGATCTGGTAACGGGAGCCGTTCAAACGTTAACGGACACGTTCCTGGATGAAACGCCGAGCCTGGCTCCAAACGGCACCATGGTAATCTACAGCTCGACTCAGGGCATGGGTTCTGTGTTGCAGTTGGTTTCAACCGACGGTCGTTTCAAAGCGCGTCTTCCGGCAACTGATGGACAGGTCAAATTTCCTGCCTGGTCGCCGTACCTGTAATGTCTGAGCTTTCTGACATTACAAAAAAATAAACAATAATGGGAATTTTCAAATGCAACTGAACAAAGTACTGAAGGGTTTAATGCTGGCTCTGCCAATCATGGCAGTTGCGGCGTGTAGCTCACACAAAAATAACAACAACGACCAGTCTGGCGCAGGTGCTGACGGCGCTTACGGTGCTAACTCTGGTATGAACAACGGCAACATGTCTTCTGATGAGCAGGCGCGTCTGCAGATGCAACAGCTGCAACAGAACAACATCGTTTACTTCGGTCTGGACAAATACGATGTTCAGCCTGACTACGCTCAGATGCTGGATCAGCACGCTAACTTCCTGCGTAGCAACCCGTCTTACAAAGTGACCATTGAAGGTCATGCGGATGAGCGCGGTACGCCAGAGTACAACATCGCCCTGGGCGAGCGTCGTGCTAACGCCGTTAAGATGTACCTGCAAGGTAAAGGCGTGTCTGCGGATCAGATGTCTATCGTATCTTACGGTAAAGAGAAACCAGCTGTTCTGGGCCACGACGAAGCGGCTTACGCTAAAAACCGTCGTGCCGTACTGGTCTACTAAGAGAATCACATGGTTAGTAACTTCAGACATCACCTGTTGAGTCTGTCGTTACTGATTGGCGTAGCGGCCCCCTGGGCCGCTCATGCCCAAGCGTCAATCAGTAGCGTTGGCTCCGGCTCGGTCGAAGACCGTGTCACCAGTCTCGAAAGAATCTCCAATGCCCAGGCACAGCTGATGCAGCAACTGCAGCAGCAGATGAGTGATAACCAGCGGGATATCGATTCATTGCGTGGGGAAATCCAGCAAAATACCTATCAGCTGAATCAGGTTATTGAGCGCCAGAAGCAGATCTATCAACAGATCGACAGTCTGAGCAGCAATAACAGCAGCAATGCCAGTCAGCCTGCCGCGGGTGCCGGTGACAATGCGGCTGCGGGCGCTGCGACAGCGGGCAACGATGCAGGTGCGGCCGCGGCCGGCAGCAGTGCGCCTGTTCAGAGTGGCGATGCTAACAGCGATTACAATGCTGCTGTTGCGCTCATTCTGGAGAAAAAACAGTACGATCAGGCCATCACTGCGCTGCAGGCGTGGGTGAAGCGTTACCCGGACTCGACGTATCAGCCGAATGCCAATTACTGGCTGGGGCAGCTGTTTTATAACAAAGGTAAAAAAGATGACGCAGCGTATTATTACGCCACGGTGGTGAAGCAGTATCCAAAATCCCCCAAGGCGGCTGAAGCGTTGTTTAAGGTTGGCGTGATCATGCAAGAGAAAAACGACACGGCAAAAGCCAAAGCCGTTTATCAGCAGGTGATCAAACTTTACCCGAACACCGAATCTGCTAAGCAGGCACAAAAACGCTTGTCTGGTATGTAATTTGTGCAGGTTTGACCGGATATCGATGGATTTCTGGTCTTGCCGCATGAAAGGTAGGCAATTGAACCCCTTAACAGAAAATAAGGGTTGCGCTACCTCGGTAAATCAGTAATATATGCCGCCGTTGCCGGGACACATTGCAAATGTGTCTGGCAAGCCTGAAGATGGGTCGTTAGCTCAGTTGGTAGAGCAGTTGACTTTTAATCAATTGGTCGCAGGTTCGAATCCTGCACGACCCACCATCTCCCGCAGGACGCTGTTCCCCAAGAGAACCTTCAGTATTGCTTCACAACCATTAAGATGGGTCGTTAGCTCAGTTGGTAGAGCAGTTGACTTTTAATCAATTGGTCGCAGGTTCGAATCCTGCACGACCCACCATCTTATTCTCAGGCAGCATGCATACATGTGTTTGAGCGGTTGTCAGCCCCGAGCGGGTCGTTAGCTCAGTTGGTAGAGCAGTTGACTTTTAATCAATTGGTCGCAGGTTCGAATCCTGCACGACCCACCAATACAGAAAAGCGCGCCCACGGGCGCGCTTTTCGTTTATGGGGCATTACAGTCAAACGTGCATGATGAGAACCTGCAGCAGGTTCGACTGAATCGCGTTGCGATTCAGGCTGATGCGTCAGCATCCACCCGCAGGGCGAGGCCCACGGGGCCGAAGGCCATCCTGCACGACCCACCAATACAGAAAAGCGCGCCCACGGGCGCGCTTTTTGTTTATGGGGCATTACAGTCAAACGTGCATGATGAGAACCTGCAGCAGGTTCGACTGAATCGCGGTGCGATTCAGGCTGATGCGTCAGCATCACCCGCAGGGCGAGGCCCACGGGGCCGAAGGCCATCCTGCACGACCCACCAATACAGAAAAGCGCGCCCAACGGGCGCGCTTTTCGTTTATGGAGCAGTACAGTCAAGCGTGCATGATGAGAACCTGCAGCAGGTTCGACTGAATCGCGGTGCGATTCAGGCTGATGCGTCAGCATCACCCGCAGGGCGAGGCCCACGGGGCCGAAGGCCATCCTGCACGACCCACCAATACAGAAAAGCGCGCCCACGGGCGCGCTTTTCGTTTATGGGGCATTACAGTCAAACGTGCATGATGAGAGCCTGCAGCAGGTTCGACTGAATCGCGGTGCGATTCAGGCTGATGCGTCAGCATCACCCGCAGGGCGAGGCCTACGGGCCCGCAAAGTCTGTCGTACTCCCGTCAGGGCCCAACAACCTGCGTCCGCACTGTTCCTGTCCGGCAGCGTGCCGTTGAACGGGCGTCACGCAGGCGGATCTTAATCATCTGCCATAAAAAAAGCGCCCGACAGGCGCTTATAGGGCGTAATACGTCAGCCGGATTAGCGTGCGGCTGTCTGACCGGGTTCCAAACTAAACTGTTTGACCAGCGTTTCAAGTCGGCGCGCCTGATCTTCCAGCGCGGTGGCTGAAAGGGCAGAGGCAGAGACCAGCGAGGCGTTTTGCTGGGTGGTGCTGTCCAGTTCTGAGACCGCACGCGCAATCTGCTCAATGCCACGGCTTTGCTCATCCGAGGCAGAAGAGATCTCACCCACGATGTCATTCACACGGGAAATCGCCTGAACCACCTGTCCCATTCTCTCGCCCGCGCGCGCAACGCGGTTATTGCCTTCCGCGATTTGGCTGACCGATGCGCTGATCAGTTGATCGATATCCTTCGCCGCCTGCGCACTGCGCTGCGAAAGGTTACGTACTTCGCTGGCGACGACCGCAAACCCCCGGCCATGCTCGCCAGCGCGAGCCGCTTCCACGGCGGCATTCAGAGCCAGGATATTGGTCTGGAAAGCAATACTGTCGATAACGGCCGTGATCTCGGCGATTTTCTTCGAGCTGGCAGAAATATCGCCCATGGTTTGCACGACTTCCGTGACGGCGGCACCGCCTTGCTCCGCCGTTTTAGACGCTTCAGCAGCAATCTGGCTGGCGTGGCGCGCGTTATCTGCGTTGTGCTTCACCGTAACGGTTAACTGTTCCATGCTGGCAGCCGTCTGCACCACGGCGGCGGACTGCTGTTCTGTGCGTGACGAGAGCGTGTGGTTGTCGCTGTTAATACTGCTAGCCGCCTGCGACAGCGTGAGCACGCTGTCGCGGACCTCCAGAATCATTGTCCGCAGACGCTGATTCATCGCGCCCATCGCGCCAGCCAGTTTGCCCAGCTCATCACGGCCCGCCGGTTTGATATCGGCGCTTAAATCGCCCTTAGCAATGCGCTCCGCCAGCCATAAATTCTTTCTGACGGGATGAGTAATCTGTCGGCCAATCAGCCAGGCAATCAACATGCCCAGCAGCACAGCAAGGCCAACCGTCAACAGCGTCAGGTTAACAGAACTCCTGGTCAGGTCGCTGTTTTCTACCTTCATCTGCTGCAGAAGCGTTTTGAGGATAGCACTGCTCTTATCGCCATCGACCTTCACCGCGTTCTCCGCCTGACTGAGGGCCAGAAAGCCTGCTGCGTAACGTTCACTGAGTTGCTTAACCTCAAGGGTTGCATTCCACAGCGCGTTGAGCTGCGCCTGAGCATCGGGAGGTAATTGCGGTAACAGGGTGGTGAGGGCGGTCTGGATGGCGTTGACCTGCGGTGTGAGCTGCGACTGAATCGCGCTGGCATGAGCGGGATCATAACGGAGTAACTGAAGCTGATCGCGCAGCTGGCTGATTGCAAGCAGTTGCTGAAACAGTGCACTGGCATCGGTCATCTGGGTTTTAATCAACGCTTCGTACAGCGTTGACTGGCTCTGCATGTTGCGCTGATCGAGCTGCTTACCCGTTTCTGCCAGAGACTGCATGGCCTGGGTCATTGCGCTGATGCTGGCCTGAAAGTGGCTGAGCTGGCTGGCGATCTCCTGGAGCTGTGTTTCCTCCTCGGGCAGCCATCGGTACTGTTGGGCATCATGTGTCAGCTGAGCGGCATGGGCGATATAATCCGCCATCACTTTCCCCGCTTTCTCATCGCCATACAGCAGTTTCAGCCGGTTAACCTTAGCCTGAAACACGTCAATGTTAATGTCGTAAATCAAGTTGCTCTGTTCATAAACGTCATGGATAGTTTTAAAACGCGCGATGCTTACCGCGCCCGATCCCACCACCAACAGCAAAACGAGTCCAAATCCTAAACTGAGTTTGTGCGAAATTTTTGTATTTTCTAACCGCAACCCCATGACCTCTGCCTCCTGCCCATGTCAACGATGTTAAGCCAAATTGGTTATCGGTTGAGCAGGCCAGGAGTTTAGAGGCGAGGCGTGATATTTCTTTTCAGGACAACGGGCTGCTTACTTCGCACTGGCCAGTGACAGGCTTTTCCAGATATGCATCACGGCGTAGCTGCGCCAGGGACGCCATACCTGTGAGCGCGCGTCTGCCGCTTTGGGTGTTAATCCCCCCAGATTATTGCGCACGGCGATATCCTCTTTCGGGAAGGCGTCCGGCCAGCGCAGCGCCCGCATGGCAATGTAGTGGGCGGTCCAGGGGCCAATGCCCGGTAAGGCCACCAGGCGCGCCATGATGTCGTCAGGCGAAAGCGTCGCATTGAAACGCAGGCTGCCCTCGTTACAGGCGGCCGCAAAGGCCAGAATCGCTCTGGCGCGCGCACTGACAATGCCCAGGCGGGCAATCTCATCGACCGTAGCCTGGGCAATGCGCTGGGGTTGCGCAGAATAGCGCGACAGATCAGGGAACGGCGTGGTGCAGGGTTCACCAAATGCCTGAGCAAAGCGGCTGCTGAGCGTCGTGGCGGCTTTAACGGTGACCTGCTGGCCCAGGATGGCGCGTACGCCCATTTCGACACTGTCAAATGCGCCGGGGACACGCAGGCCGGGGTAATCCTGAATACTTTGCGCCAGCAGGGGATCCTGTTGCAGGTGTTCGGCAATGCGCTGCGGCTGAGCATTCAGGTCAAACAGGTCGCGCAGCCGACGCAGCAGGGCAGGCAGCACAGGCGTGAGAGAGCGGGTGAATTCAACCTGAAGCGCCTGCTTTGCCGGGAGATGCGAAATGCTGACCCAACCCCGGTATTCGCCCAGCGCCACCGTCCGGCGGTAGGTTTCACCATCAACGGCTTCAATGTCGTTCATTAACCGCAGGCGTAAAAAGTCCAGCATCGCCTGCCAGTCGTAAGGCGGACGATAGCTGAGGCGTAACCGCATTGTGTCCGTTGCAGGTTGCGGCGACAGGCTGCCGCTTTTGCGCAGTGCGCCCGGCGTCATGCGATAGCGCGCCTGAAACACGTCATTGAAGCGCCGTAAGCTGCCAAATCCACTGGCGTAAGCGATCTCGGTTACCGGCAGCGTGGTTTCGGTCAGAAGCTGCTTAGCCAGCAGCATACGACGTGTCTGTTTAAGCTCCAGTGGCGTGACGCCCAGCTCCTGCTGCACAATGCGCCGCAGCTGACGGGCGCTGATGCCAAACTCTGCAGCAATCGCATCCAGGCCGCTGTGGGCTTCCAGCAAGCCCTCTTCAATGCGCTGCACCAGTCGGTCGGCCACGCGGTGGGCGTTGTCCACGGGGGCGTTGCCGGGTGCCAGCTCCGGACGACAGCGCAGACAAGGGCGAAAATGCGCTTTCTCTGCCGCCTCAGCGCTGTTGAAGAACAGACAGTTTTTCTGCATTGGCGCTTTCACCGGGCAAATCGGGCGACAGTAAATGCCGGTTGAGGTCACGCCGACAAAAAACACGCCATCGAAGCGCGTATCACGCGAGGTCAGTGCCTGGTAAGCGGTATCTGAATCAAACATGGTTTTTCTCCGGCAAAGAGCGACAGCGTAGCGCGGGCATTGGATATTGACTGGCTGTTTTCGGACAGCACAACAGTTTATTGTAATGACCGAAAACAGCCAGTTTCGCGTGGCGAAAATGCGATAATGCCAGACAGCAATGTGATGGAGGGAACAGCATGTATTACTGCAAACCTGTGATAACGCCGGTGGGCGAACTAACGCTGATCGCCAGCGATCGCGGTCTGGCGGCCATTTTATGGCAGGACGAAGTGCGCAGACATCCCCGGTTGTCGCCGCGTGAGCGCGACGATAATCATCCTGTTTTACGCGAAACCGAAACGCAGTTACGTGAGTACTTTGCCGGCACTCGGCGCGTTTTTGACTTACCGCTGGATATGGACGGCACAGCATTTCAGAAAAAAGTCTGGCAGGCGCTACTTTCTATTCCGTTTGGCGAAACCCGCAGTTACCGCCAGATCGCCGAGCAGATTGGGCATCCGGCAGCGGTACGTGCCGTCGGTGCTGCTAACGGCAAAAATCCGTTGTCCATTGTGGCACCGTGTCATCGGGTCATTGGGGCCAATGGAAAACTGACGGGATTTGCCGGTGGCCTGACGGTCAAAGCCTTTTTGCTTCAACTGGAAGCCCCTCAGCCCGGTCTGGTGGGGCTTTCTGCATCGTCATGACCAAATAAAACGCGACAGGCTGCTGCTTTTTCGCTATCGTGTTTAGCATATAAAACACGATGGCGGTATTTACGTCCTGTTAAGCCAGAAACGGCTATTTTCGTTAATTTTACAGAACGAGAGCGGTGTCATGAGCGCAATCTTTGATCCTGAACATGCGGTGTATCCTTTTCCTCCTAAGCCCGCCCGGCTGAGTGACGAGCAAAAAACGCTTTACCGGGAAAAAATTAAAGCCCTGCTGAAAGCCCGTAACGCCGTGATGGTGGCGCACTATTACACGGATCCGGACATCCAGGCCTTAGCCGAAGAAACCGGCGGTTGCGTCTCTGACTCGCTCGAAATGGCGCGTTTTGGCAGCCAGCATCCCGCCACTACGCTGCTGGTGGCCGGCGTGCGCTTTATGGGCGAAACCGCCAAAATTCTCAGCCCGGAAAAAACCGTGTTGATGCCGACGCTGGAGGCCGAATGCTCGCTGGATCTGGGCTGCCCGATTGAGGCGTTTACGGCCTTCTGTGATGCGCATCCTGACCGGACGGTGGTGGTATACGCCAATACTTCTGCAGCGGTAAAAGCGCGCGCCGACTGGGTTGTCACCTCCAGCATTGCCGTCGAACTGATTGAACATCTGGACAGCCTGGGGGAAAAAATCATCTGGGCACCGGATCGGCATCTCGGGCGCTATGTTACGCAAAAAAGCGGGGCCGACGTGTTATGCTGGCAGGGCGCCTGCATCGTCCACGACGAATTCAAAACTCAGGCGCTGCAGCGGATGAAAGCGCTGTATCCGGATGCGGCAGTGCTGGTTCATCCCGAGTCGCCGCAGGCGATTGTGGATTTGGCCGATGCGGTAGGTTCAACCAGCCAGCTAATTCAGGCGGCAAAAACCTTGCCACATCCGCAGATGATCGTTGCCACCGATCGCGGCATCTTTTACAAGATGCAGCAGGCGGTTCCTGACAAAATATTGCTGGAAGCGCCTACCGCCGGTGAGGGCGCAACCTGCCGAAGCTGTGCGCACTGTCCCTGGATGGCGATGAACGGACTGCAGGCCATTGCCGAGGCGCTGACGTCGGGTGGGCGGGCTCATGAGATCCACGTAGACGCGGCGCTGCGCGAGGCCGCGCTGGTGCCGCTAAACCGTATGCTATCCTTTGCAGCAGACCTCAAACATAACGTGAAAGGAAACGCGTAATCCGCGTCGTTGACAGGTGCCTGATATGGATTTTTTTAGCACGCAAAACATTTTAGTTCACATCCCGTTGGGCGCGACCGGGTACGATCTGTCCTGGATTGAAGCCGTTGGCACCCTGGCGGGCCTGTTATGTATCTGGCTGGCCAGCCTGGAGAAAATCGCTAACTACGCGTTCGGCCTGATAAACGTGACGCTGTTTGCGGTGATATTTTTTCAGATTCAGCTCTATGCCAGCCTGCTGTTACAGCTGTTCTTTTTTGCGGCTAACGTTTATGGCTGGTACGCCTGGAGCCGACAAACCACTGATAACCAGGCGGCGTTAACGATTCGCTGGCTCCCGCTGCCCAGGGCCATTGGCTGGGCGGCGGTTTGCGTTATAGCGGTGGGGCTGATGACGATCTACATCGATCCGGTGTTTGCCTTTCTCACCCGTACCGCGGTGGCCTTGATGAATGCGCTGGGTTTTACGGTGGCGATGCCGACGTTGCAGCCGGACGCCTTCCCTTTCTGGGATGCCTGCCTGATGGTGCTGTCGATTGTGGCAATGGTGCTGATGACGCGGAAGTATGTTGAAAACTGGCTTTTGTGGGTGGTCATCAACGTGATCAGTGTGATGGTGTTTGCCCGTCAGGGGGTGTATGCGATGTCGCTGGAGTACGCCATTCTGACGTTAATTGCGCTGAACGGCTTACGCATGTGGATCATCAGCGCACGCAAACAGGGTTCGCGTGCGCTCTCGGCTCAGTGATGATGGCTGTGATGATGAACGTGGTCACTGTGGTGAGGTGAATGATCACTGTGCTGATGGGACGTTTCAGCAGCATGATCCGAATGCCCGCCATGATGATGGCCCTCTTCAATGACCTGTCCGTTCAGCTCACAGTCAGGGCCCACGCAGGGCTGAAACTCCATCTGTACCGTAGCATGCTCAATCTGATAATGGTCATGCAGGTACGTGTGGATGCGGCGCAGCAGGCCATCATGATCGCGCGGTGGAATGACCTGGACGTGCAGCGTTAAGATCGGTTGCTCGCCCACCTGCCAGACATGTACATGATGGACATCGCGAACCTCGGGAATATTTCGCTTCAGATCGCGCCGCAGTTTCTTCACATCCAGCGACGCAGGCGCGCCTTCCAGCAACTCATGTAAACTTTCCCGCAGCAGCGACCAGGCGCTACGCAGCACCAGCATCGACACGACGATGGATAAGATGGGGTCAATGGGCGTCCAGTTAGTAAGAAGAATAATCACCGCGGCGACAATCGCGCCCACCGAACCAAGCAAATCCCCCATGACGTGCAGCGCAGCCGCCCGCACATTCAGGTTCTTTTCTTCACTGCCGTGATGCAGCAACCAGAAAGACAGAATATTCGCCAGCAAGCCGGCAATCGCAATGCCGAGCATCAGGCCGCCTGTGACGGGTTGCGGATGGGTAAACCGTTCCACCGCTTCCCAGACAATCAAAATGGTGATGCCGATTAAGGCGAGGGCGTTTACAAACGCGGCCAGCGTGGTCAGACGTAGCAGGCCAAAGGTATGACGTTCATTGGGTTTGCGTTTGGCAAACTGAACCGCCAGTAAGGCCATTAACAGGGCGGCGGTATCGGTCAGCATGTGACCGGCATCGGCCAGCAGCGCCAGCGAGCCCGACAGCCAGCCGCCAATCACTTCTGCCACCATAAAGAGTGCCGTCACGGCAAACGCGGCCATCAGCCGCGTACGGTTAGTGTCCTGACCGCTATGAGAGTGCGTGTGTGCCATACGTGTCCAGTTTATGTAGTAATCTTTCGGTCAATGATATCAGCAATTGCCACTCTGCTGAGATGTTGTGATGCTGTCTGGCGCGATCGGACAACTGCTGACAAAGCGCTACGCCCTCATCAATGCCAATCAGCAGCCAGCTTCCTTTCAGGCGATGCGCGGACTCGGCTAACTGTCTTTCGTCACCGCTGGCAATGGCCGCGTGCAGTTGTGCCATGTCTTTCTCCACGGTAGCACGTAACGTTTTGCCCAGTCGGCTAAGATAGTTCTCGTTTTGCTGCGCCAGTGTCCACAGGTTGTTATCCAGCGCGGCCAGCGGATCGTCATGAAAGGCGGTCAGCAGGTCGCTGATATCCTGTAGCTGTACCGGTTTAATCAGCACCCGTTCATGCGGCTCAGTCTGTACATTCAGTAACTGCGCATCAGCAGAGCACAGCACCCGCAACGGCCTTCCGCCTCGCTGACGCTGGCGACGACGCAACACGCGCAGCAGGAGCATACCGTCCGGGCGCGGCATCATCTGATCGATAAACAGCAGGTCGTAAGGGCGCCGGGCATCGGCCAGCAACAGGTCGCGGCCCTGCTCAAAACAGTCCGCCTGAATCGCAAAGCGCGCCAGTTGCTGCTGCATCACGATCAGGTTTGTCGGATGATCATCCACTACGGCCACGCGCAGTTGCGGAAAACCTGGCAGCGTGGCCGGATCGCCCTCAGGGACGCTATCGCAGGGAATCAGCGGCAGGATAAGTGTGACCTCGGTGCCTCTGCCGGGCTGAGAATGCAGGTGAATCTCACCGCCCATGCGCTGCACCATTTCCCGACAAATAAACAGCCCCAGGCCACTGCCCTGAACGGAAAGCGCTTTGCCCGACGGGGCCTGGTACCAGGGATCGAACAGTCTGGGCTGTTCTTCAGGGGGAATCCCGCTGCCGTTGTCGCTGACGGTTAACTGCAATTTGTCTGTAGCCGACAGCGTCAGGCGGATCAGGCCGTGCCGGGTGAATTTAAAGGCATTGGTTACTAAGTTGTTGACGATCTGCTGCAGGCGGTCCGCATCCAGCATCACCGCGTCAGGCAGCGGCGTCAGGGCCTCTACCTGTAAATGCGGGCCATCCGGCCGCATCAGCGGATGATAGAAATGGCGCTGCTGCGCCAGCCAGGGTGCCAGTGCCAGCGGGCGGGGCGACAGGGTGAAACTGTTGTTTTCAATGCGCGCGTGATCCTGCAAATCATTCAGCAACGTCATCAGGGACTGCGCGCTCTGGTACAGAAGCTGCAGGTTTTCACGGCTGCTTTGCTGTTTTTCTAGCTCCAGTAGCCCCAGGATCGCCTGCATCGGCGTTCGCAGCTCATGGCTGACCGTCGCTAAAAACTGGCTCTTCATGGCATTCGCGTGTTCCGCCTGTTCGCGCTGTTGGCGATCCCGCCGTTGCTGCCAGTAACGCCGGGCTAGTAACAGCAGTAACACGACAATAGCAACGCCTGCCGCCGCCAACACCGCGACGGGCAGCACGCGCATCGCGCCCACGCTGCCGGGCTGGGGCGGCATTGACCAGCGATCGCGCATCTGGTTTTGCGTATCGACGGGAATCTGCTGTAACGCGCGATCCAGCAGCCCACGCAGAACAGGCTCATCAGGTGCCACTCCGATGGCCACAGGCCAGGCGATATCGCTGGCCGCGAAAGCCAGATGAATGTGGGGATCGTTACGGCTGGCAATGCGCCAGCGCGCAGACAGGACGTTATCGACCAGCGCGTCAATCTGACCGGTAGCCAGCGCGTCGTACAGGCTGTTGCGATCCGCAAAGCGTTGAACCGGGATGGTGTCAGGAACGAGGCGCTGGGCCAGATCATCCTGCAGGATACCAATACGTTTGCCTGCCAGATCGCTCCAGTGGGAGCCGGCTGCGGGCTGGCGGCTGTAAATACCCCAGAGTGCCCGCCAGACGGGCAGGCTGGTGCTTTGAGTTTCACCGTTGAGCGGTTGCATCAGCTGTAACATCACCTGATGCTGTGCCAGCAGCGTGGCCGCCTGTTGCGGATTACTGACCCAGTGCGGCGTAAAACGTAAACCGGTGCTCTGTGCGACCGCATTGAGCAGATCGATACCGTAACCGCGGGGCGTGCCGTTGCTGTCGCGATAGCTCCAGGGATAGTTATCGGCTTCAGCGGCGTAGGTAACCTGGGGATGGGCTGCTATCCATTGCCGCTCGCTGGCGCTCAGCATCAGCGTTTGTGTGTCCTGATACCGCGGCAGGCTGCTGCTCCAGCGCGCCTGTAACGTGCTCATCAACTCTGCGGGTAACTGGCGCAGGCTCTGATTCAGCCACGCAATCAGCGCGGGATCGCGTGAAACCGCGCGCAGAGTCAGTTGCCCGGCATCAATCCCCGACGCGATTTGGTAAATTTGTCCCTGCTGTAGCTGACTCAGCAAAAATCCCGCGCTGGTTTCATCGGCGACCACATAGTCGTTTTGCTGATTGAGCAGCGTGTAGAGCGCCTGAAGATCGCTGCCGTAGGTGCGCCAGTGATGGCGGGCAGCCAGTGCAGGCGGAAGCTGTGCCAGGGTTTGCTCGCTGATCGCCAGTTGTGCATTATCACTGTTAAACATGACGGCACGCTGGTTCTGCTGATTACGGTAAATACGTAACGGGCTGCTAAACCAGCTGTCGCTGGCAACGGCGCCCGCGGGAAAGGGCGGGGCCAGCATGCCTAACGCAAAATCAATCTGCCCCGCCTGCAGGGCGCTCAGCAGAGCCGGCTGGGTGGCATAGAGGTGAAGGGAGAACTGCGCCCCGGTTAATTGGTGCAGCGCCGCCAGATAATCGGCGTCAATCCCGTACAGATCGTTGCCCACATGCATGGCCCAGGGCGCCGTATTCTCATCCAGCAGGCCCACACGCACCACTTTGCCCTGCATCAGCTCTGCACCTTTTACCGGCATCATCATAGGCAGATTGATACTGCTGACCGGACGCACGTCGGCCTGGGCCAACGGCGCCAGCAGGAGCAGGAGAAGTAACCAGCGTATCACTGCTGTGCTTTCCACAGATCGGCCAGCTCGACAACAGAACGCGCACCGGTTTTTTCCAGAATATTCTTTTTATGCGTACTGACGGTTTTATTACTGATATGCAACTGTTCGGCAATTTGCAGGTTGGACAGGCCGCTGGCCAGCAACGCCAGCACCTGGCGCTCTTTACTGGTTAACGGTAATTCGGGTTCGCTGCTGTGGCCTTCAGGAAAGGCTGACTGGCCGCCCAGTACGGCAAGAATGGCACTGAGTAAATGCGCCATCCGCTGGCTTTTCACCACATAACCCGCCGCCCCCAGCGCCTGCGCACGCCGGATATAGTGGCTGCTTTGCTGGGCAGAATAGATCAGTACAGGACAATCGGGTAAGTGCACTTTCAGGCGACGCAGAATCTCCAGTCCGTCGCCATCGGGCAGGCCGATATCCAGCACAATGATATCCGGAGGAAGCTGGAGATAAGGGCGAGCGGCGTGCTCGCTGCTGGCCGAAATAAGCTGAATGGGGACAGGCGATTGCGAGAGTGCCGCGTCCAGCGCCACTTCAACCAGTGGATGATCGTCAATCAGAAGCAGTGAGGCCATGAACATTTCCCTGTAAATTTCACAGGCTCAGCATAGCGGAAGTCGCAGCGGGATAAAATAAAGGAGAGCCGCGGCTCTCCTCATAATGCACACAGTATACTTTACTGCGTCGTGCCGTCAGTTTTGGTATTGACGTGGCCGCCACCTTTTTTGGTGTGCACTTTTTTGTTGATATCAGGACATTTGCCATCTTTACACTGGCTGTTCTGATCAATTTCGTTCGCGGTCATATGCTTGCTGCTGGAGGTGCTGTCTCGGGTTGGAGACGACATCTCAGTACCGGTATTGTTAATTTTGCTGTTATCGACTTTATTCGGTGGCAGGTTCTCATTCGCCCCGCCCGCAACGGCACCTGCTGCTGCAGCCTGGTTAGAGTTTCCGTTGGCAGCCATTGCTGCGCCGCTGCCCAGAGTCATCGCTGCCGTCAGAAAAATTAGTGCAAACTTATTCATCATTATGCTCCCGTTAATCAATGATATTTGCTGTCTCTAACCCGCTGTCAGGTTTCAGACAAAAAGCGACCTGAGCGAAATAAAATTTCGCTGGTTAGCTTAAAGACAGGTATTAATAAACGTAAGCCACCGATCCTCAGTAGTTACCCTTAAAAGTCTAGACGCATAACCCATTTATGCAAATTTTACACATGCATTTTACATGGATTCAGAATTTACACCCTGTGCGCTTCCGGCTACATTGGCTGGGTTGAGCCCGGCGCGCGCCGGGCCAGAAATTATATGGAATCAGTATGAATTACCAGAATGATGATTTACGCATTAAAGAGATAAAAGAGCTGTTGCCCCCCGTTGCCCTGCTGGAAAAATTTCCTGCAACCGAACGTGCCGCGCAAACCGTTTCTCAGGCGCGTCAGGCCATTCACCAGATCCTGAACGGGGCCGATGATCGGCTGCTGGTGGTAATCGGACCCTGCTCTATCCACGATACCGAGGCCGCAAAAGAGTATGCCGCACGTCTGTTAAACCTGCGTGAGCAGCTGAAGGGCGAGCTGGAAGTGGTAATGCGCGTTTACTTTGAAAAACCGCGTACCACCGTTGGCTGGAAAGGGCTGATCAACGATCCCTATATGGATGGCACCTTCCAGCTAAATGATGGCCTGCGCCTGGCGCGTAAGCTGCTGCTGGAGATTAACGATTCTGGCCTGCCTGCGGCGGGTGAGTTCCTGGACATGATTACGCCGCAGTATGTCGCTGACCTGATGAGCTGGGGCGCCATTGGTGCCAGGACGACAGAGTCGCAGGTGCACCGTGAACTGGCTTCCGGTCTTTCCTGCCCGGTGGGTTTTAAAAACGGGACCGATGGCACCATTAAAGTGGCGATTGATGCGATCAACGCAGCCGGTTCACCGCACTGTTTCTTGTCCGTGACCAAATATGGTCACTCTGCAATTGTGGAAACGCGCGGCAACAGCGACTGTCACATCATCCTGCGCGGCGGAAAAGAACCTAACTACAGCGCCAGCCACGTCAGTGCCGTGAAGGCCGGACTGGAGAAGGCTGGCTTACCGCAGCAGGTGATGATCGATTTCAGTCACGCAAACAGCAGCAAGCAGTTCCAGAAGCAGATGCAGGTGGCTGATGATGTGGCACAGCAGATGATCAATGGCGAGCGCGGCATCATTGGCGTGATGATTGAAAGCCATCTGGTGGAAGGCAATCAGAGCCTGGAAAGCGGTGAACCGCTGGTTTACGGTAAGAGCGTGACTGATGCCTGTATCGGCTGGGAAGATACCGAAAAGGTATTACGTCAGCTGGCCGATGCGGTCAAACAGCGTCGCGGTTAACCGTGAGGCCATAAAAAAGGGCCAGACATCGCAGTCTGGCCCTTTTTACAGGTCAGTACATTACTTCGCTTTACCCTGATTTGCCACGGCCGCCGCTTTCGCTGCGATCTCATCGGCATCACCCAGGTAGTAGTGTTTGACGGGCTTGAAGTTCTCGTCGAATTCGTAAACCAGCGGAACGCCGGTTGGGATATTCAGCTCAAGAATCTCGTCTTCGCTCATGTTATCCAGGTATTTCACCAGCGCGCGCAGTGAGTTGCCGTGTGCGGCGATAATCACTTTCTCACCACTTTTAATACGTGGCAGGATGCTTTCGTTCCAGTAAGGAATAACGCGATCGATGGTCAGTGCCAGACTTTCCGTGGTGGGCAGTTGCTCAGGGGACAATGACGCATAACGCGGATCGTGTCCCGGGAAACGCTCATCACTGCGATCCAGCTCCGGCGGGGTCACGGCGAAGCCACGACGCCACTGTTTGACCTGCTCGTCACCATATTTAGCGGCGGTTTCAGCTTTATCCAGACCCTGTAACGCACCATAGTGACGCTCGTTCAGACGCCAGGATTTTTCAACGGGCAGCCAGGCCTGATCCAGCTCATCCAGAATATTCCACAGGGTATGGATGGCGCGTTTCAGCACGGAGGTGTAGGCGAAATCGAACACGAAACCTTCTTTCTTCAGCAGCTGTCCGGCTGCTTTAGCTTCGGTACGGCCTTTGTCAGAAAGGTCTACATCATACCATCCGGTGAAGCGGTTTTCGTTGTTCCACTGGCTTTCGCCGTGTCGCACCAGAACCAGCTTAGTTACAGCCATAGCTTAACTCCTTAATACTTGATGTTTCTGAGATAATGGAAACCTGTTGTCGCCAGCCCGCTGGCCGACCATTGCGCTCTACCATAGCGGAAAACAGCGCACTGCGTAAGTCTGTCTGTGACGCACTGCGCGTTTTTCACCCGGCGGCTCAGTGTGAGGTAAAACGATAGCGCGTAACGGATTCCCAACGATCCCCCGGCTGCAGCCAGCAATCATCCTGTGGCCACTCGGGATGATTGGGCGAATCCGGTAAAAACTCACTCTCCAGCGCAATCCCCTGGTAAGCAGTATAGCTTTCCTGCTCCCGGGCGCGCGTGCCAGCCAGATAGTTGCCGCTGTACAGCTGCAGGGCAGGGGCCGACGTCGTTACACTTAACTGTAGCTTGCCGTCCTGCGACCATAACGCTGCTGCGGGCTGGCTTGCATCGCCCGCGCTGTTAAGTAGAAAGGCATGATCGTAGCCTTTAACCGCCTGTTGATCGGCATCGGCAAGGAAATCCTGCGCCAGGCTTTTGGCCTGACGGAAGTCAAAGCTGGTGCCGTCCACGGCTTTCAGCGGGCCGTTGGGAATACCCTCGCTATCGACGGGCAGATAACGATCGGCGTGCAGTTGTAAGCGATGCTGGCGCGCATCGCCATGATGCGCATCAAGATTAAAGTAAGCATGGTTAGTGAGATTCACCGGACAGGGTTGATCGCACCGGGCTTCATAGTGGATGGACAGGCAGTTATCGTCATCCAGCACATAGCGCAAATCCGCGATCAGATTTCCCGGATAGCCCTGATCGCCGTCAGGCGAATCCAGACGATAATGCACTTCGCTTTCTGACTGGCTGATAATCTGCCAGCGGCGTTTATCGAACCCGTCCGGACCACCGTGTAACTGATGCTCACCCTGGTTGGCGAGCAGTTGTCGGTTGAGGGTATTGAGTTTTGCCCCGGCGATACGGTTAGCGTAACGGCCAACGGTCGCCCCCAGATAGGCATCCTGATGCAGATAATCGGACGGCGTGGCACAGCCTAAGAGGGCCTCGCGCACGCTGCCGTCCTGAAGTGGCACGCGCGCCGACAGCCAGGTTGCTCCCCAGTCCATAAAGGTGGCCACCATTCCGTGCGCATTACGCAGCACGGTGATGCGCCATGGTTGACCATCCGGCGCATGGGAATTGACATCGCTTAACATTGACCTGCTCCTTCTGAAGCTTTACACACGTAGAAGGTCTCCTTGATGCCCGTTTTAGCTTCGTACTGGCTGGCGACGGCGGCCTGCACCTGATCAACCAGCTCAAGCGGCATCAGCGCAACGATACAGCCCCCGAAGCCGCCACCTGTCATACGGACACCACCACGATTGCCGATCTCGGCTTTAACAATTTCAACCAGCGTGTCGACAGGCGGCACGGTGATTTCAAAGTCATCACGCATTGAGGCATGCGATTCCGCCATCAGTTCCCCCATGCGCGTTAAATCGCCACGCGAAAGCACCTCTGCGGCTTCCAGCGTACGGGCATTTTCGGTAATGACATGGCGCACGCGCTTCGCGACGTCAGGATCTAACTGCGCGACCGCCGCCTCAAATTCCGCCAGGCCGACATCGCGTAGTGCTTTCTTATTAAAGAAGCGCGCACCGGTTTCACACTGCTGGCGGCGGGTATTGTATTCGCTGCCCACCAGGCTTCGGCGGAAATTAGAGTTAATGATCACCACGGCCACGTCTTCCGGCAGGGAAACCGGTTTGGTGCCGAGTGAGCGGCAATCCAGCAGCATGGCATGATCTTTTTGCCCCAGCGCGGAAATCAACTGATCCATAATGCCGCAGTTACAGCCCACGAACTGGTTCTCCGCCTCCTGACCGTTTACCGCAATGGCGGCACCATCCAGCGGCAGATTGAACAACTGCTGAAAAACGGTCCCGACGGCCACTTCGAGCGAGGCAGAGGAGCTGAGGCCCGCGCCCTGAGGCACGTTACCGCTAATCACCATATCCACGCCGTTAAAATCAGGCGCGCGCTTCTGCAAATGCTTCACCACGCCGCGCACATAGTTTGCCCACATCGGCTCGCTCACGCTGGTAATGGGATCGTCCAGTGAGAAGCTGTCCTGCGCCTGATCGTAATCCACGGCCACAACGCGTACCTGACGATCGTCGCGTCTGGCACAGGCGATAACGGTTTGGTAGTCAATGGCACAAGGCAAAACGAAACCATCGTTATAATCCGTATGCTCGCCAATCAGGTTGACGCGGCCGGGTGCCTGAATCGTGTGAGTGGGCGCATAGCCAAAGGTGTCGGTAAAGACCTGCTGCGTGATGGTTTTTAAGCTCATTGTTGTGCCTCACGGAAATGAATGTCACTCACGGCGCGCAGACGTTCTGCTGCCTGCTCCGCAGTTAAATCGCGTTGGGTTTCAGCCAGCATCTCGTAGCCGACCATAAATTTGCGCACCGTGGCTGAACGCAGCAGCGGCGGATAAAAATGGGCATGAAGTTGCCAGTGGGCGTTTTCCTCGCCGTTAAACGGCGCACCGTGCCAGCCCATGGAGTAGGGGAAGGCGCACTGGAACAGGTTGTCATAGCGGCTGGTCAGCAGCTTAAGGGCTTTCGCCAGATCGTTGCGTTGCGCCTCGCTCAAATCAGTCATGCGTTTCACGTGCGCTTTGGGCAGTAGCAGGGTTTCAAAGGGCCAGGCGGCCCACCACGGCACCACGGCGATCCAGTGCTCGGTTTCCACTACGGTGCGGCTGCCGTCTTGTTGTTCACGCGCACAGTAATCCACCAGCAGCGGCGAGCCGGTTTTTGCAAAGTACTGACGTTGATGGTCATCTTCGCGCTGGGCCTCGTTAGGCAGGAAGCTGTTGGCCCAGACCTGGCCATGCGGATGCGGATTCGAACAGCCCATGGCGGCGCCTTTGTTCTCAAACACCTGCACCCACGGATAATGCTGGCCCAGCTCTGCGGTCTGTTCCTGCCAGGTGCGCACGACCTCTTCCAGCGCGCTCAGGGACATTTCAGGCAACGTTTTACTGTGATCGGGCGAAAAGCAAATCACGCGGCTGGTGCCGCGCGCGCTTTCGCAACGCATCAGGAGATCATCGCTTTCGGGTGCATCCGGCGTATCCGTCATCAGCGCAGCAAAGTCATTGGTGAAAACGTACGTGCCTTTGTAATCCGGGTTCACATCGCCGGTAATGCGCGTATTTCCTGCACACAGAAAACAGTCTGGATCGTGTGACGGCAGGGCATTTACCGCGGGCGTTTCCTGCGCACCCTGCCAGGGACGTTTGGCCCGGTGAGGTGAAACCAGAATCCATTGGTCGGTCAGGGGATTGTAACGGCGATGGGGATGATCGGCCGGGTTAAATTTTTGCATGTCGCATCCTGGTCAGCGTCAAAATAAAAAATCATCGCTAAAAAATAGCACATCAAACGGCATGAAAGCGTGATCGAGTCTGAATAAATGGTATCGTTTACACAAGATGACTATTCTTATTTAAAGGCGAAAAGGCACATTATGGTCATGGAATGGGGTTTTAAATGGTAACGTTTACATTGCAGGTGATATCCCCGCCGTTTGCACGGCAGGGTTGTGTCAGATCACATCTTGCTGATAACGGTAGCCGCCTGTGCCATCAGGGAGAAAATGCAGGCGATGCGTAATACAGTGCGGGGCATCTTCGGCATGATGCGAAACAAACAGCAGCTGGGTCCGGCCTTCCCCAATCAGAATATCCACAAAGCGGCGCACTAGTTGCCGGTTAAGCGGATCCAGCCCCTGCAAGGGCTCGTCAAGGATCAATAACGTGGGATGCTTAACCAGCGCGCGGGCGATTAAGACCAGCCGTTGTTGCCCCCAGGACAAACTGTGGAACGGCGCATTCGCCATCGCATTATCCATCCCTGTCAGCGCCAGCCACTGTTGCGCCAGCGCCATCTGGCGGTCAGATACAGCCTGATAGAGACCAATCGAATCGAAAAAGCCCGATAAAATCACGGTGCGCACATTCACGCTGACCCGGTAGTCCAGATGCAGGCTGCTGCTGACATAGCCGATATGCTGCTTGATGTCCCAGATGGTCTCGCCGCTGCCACGGCGAATGCCGAACAGGGTCAAATCATTGCTGTAACCCTGCGGATGATCCCCCGTTACCAGGCTCAGTAAGGTGGATTTACCCGCGCCATTGGGGCCAATGATGTGCCAGTGCTCACCGGGATTCACCTGCCAGTTCAGGCCGTTGATCACGGGCTGATCGTTATAAGACACCACCGCGTTGCGCAGAATCACGCGCGGCGCATCATCCGCCAACGCGGGCAACTGATCGGGCACATCGGCCTCCGGCAACGCCATACCGTCCAGCTGTTCACTGCGAGCCAGCTGGGCGACCAGGGTCTGGGCCAGAATGGTCTCGCGTGGCCCGACCTGCGTCAGGCTGCATTCGGCCAGAACGCCCACCTGATCGACATAATCCGGAATATCGTCAAAGCGGTTCAGCACCAGCACCAGCGTGACGTCAGCCTCATGCAGCGTTGCTAAGGTGGCCGTCAGATTCGCGCGGGAATCCACATCCAGGCCGTCAAAAGGTTCATCCAGAATCAGCAGATCAGGCTGTGCCATCAGCGCCTGGCACAGCAGCGTTTTTCGCGTCTCGCCTGTCGACAGGTATTTAAAGCGGCGACTGAGCAGACTACTGATGCCAAACTGCGCCGCCAGACGTTCACAGCGTGCGGCATCTTTCACCGCATCCTGAATAATTTCCGCCGTGGTGCGGCCGCTGTCGTCCTCACCTTCGCTGAGTAAATCGGTATTGTTACGTTGCCATTCCTCGGCGACCAGCTTCTGTAGCTGCTCCAGCGACAGGCGCCACGGGCGCTGAAAATCGTGCGTCACCTTACCCGATAACGGGGGAAGCTCGCCAGAAAGCGCGCGTGCCAGCGAGGACTTGCCGCTGCCGTTTGCGCCAACAAACGCCCAGCGCTCACCCCGGCGAAGATGCACATCGGCCAGGGACAGCACCCGGGTATCATTAAGGTGAAATATGCCTTGCGAAATTTGCAATGAAGCCATGATTTGTTCCATTTTATGCAGCGTTAACTGACGTTTTAGCGACTGCAAACAGGGATGTCAAACCGGCCGGTGAAAATCACCGCAGTGAGGCAACAATCGCATGACTGGCGCTGAAGCTGGCGATAACATTCATGCCGATGTGAAGCTGACGCTGTTCCGTTTCACGGTTATCCAGCGTGGCACACAACGTTTCGCCACTGGGTAAGGTCATCAGCACTTCACTCACCTGCTGGCCTTTTTCGATAGCGGTCAGCGTTGCGGCAAGCTGATTCTCGGCATCAGTGGGCGCGGTATGCACACTGACCCACGGGGCCTTGATTAATACCAGCACCTCTTTTCCGGCGTGCAAATTCAGCCGTTCTGCGCTGCGCTCGGTCAGGGCAATGTTGAGCCGCGTCACGCCATCGGCAAGCAGAATCGTCAGATGCTGTATCACCTGCTGAGCATCATTGTGCACGACGGTACCAAACAGTTGATTACGTGCACTGGTTTGCAGGGAGGAGCGGGCGATAGCCGCGAGTAAGCTGTCGAGCGGCAGGGTATCCTGCTGCAGCGCATCGAAGGCATGTTGCTGAATCTTTTCCATCAGGCCAAACAGCTGTACCAGTCGTTCACCGTAGCGGGTTAACTGCGCGCCGCCACCGCCTTTGCCCCCGGTCGCGCGTGCCACGACTTCCTGCCCGGCCAGGTGGTTCATGTCGCTGATGGCATCCCAGGCGCTTTTGTAACTGATGCCCGCCAGTTTAGCGCCCTGACTGATGGAGCCGGTTTGCTGCACGCGTTGCAGCAAGGCAATGCGGCGGGGATCGGCAAACAGTTTCTGCTGCAGGCGAATATGAAGGGTGAGGTCGGCTTGCATGGTGGCTCCTGCAAAAGGTAAGTCGCGTGATCGGGCTGATGATAACGAGCTTTGCGCCTCAAAGTAAAAGCACGAAAAGGTCTGCGCAAATTTTTACTGAGCCGTTACAATCTCTTTTTTATCCGCAAAGTGGGACTTTCCATGCTGGAACTCATTAAAAGCCTCGCCGTGGCAGTGATTATGGTACCTGTGGTTATGGCGATTATGTTAGGCCTGATTTACGGTCTGGGTGAAGTGTTTAACCTCATCTCTAAAACGGGTCGCCGCGACAACACTAACGCTCGCTCTCAGCATTAATCCTCCTGCAACGTCCGTCTCAGCACGGACGTTGCTGTTTTACGTCCACGCTTTTCTTCCTCTTTTAATCATTTTGTCTGGCTGTCAGGCCGTTCGCTGTATTATTTTATATATAACGATCACTGGAGAAAAATCATGCGTTTAACCTTACTACGTTCCACAACTGCCGCCGTAATTGCCCTGTCACTGGCCGTTCCGGCGCTGGCAGCCGATAAAATCACCGTCTTTGCGGCGGCCTCACTGACCAATGCGCTTAACGAGATTGCGGCACACTATAAGAAAACACATGGGACAGAGGTGGTGTCGTCATTTGCCTCGTCGTCAGTCCTGGCCCGTCAGATTGAGCAGGGCGCGCCCGCCGATCTGTTTATCTCAGCCGATCAGCAGTGGATGGATGATGCGGTCGCGAAAAAAAGCATGATCGACACAACCCGCTATACCCTGTTGGGCAACGATCTGGTTCTGATAGCGCCACGCAGTGAGAACGCCAGGCCGGTAACGATTAACGATAAAACCGACTGGAAACGTCTGTTGAAAGGCGAACGTCTGGCGGTCGGCGATCCCGATCATGTGCCGGCGGGCATCTATGCCAAAGAGGCACTTGAGAAGCTGGGTGCCTGGTCTTCACTGTCACCTGTGCTGGCGCGCGCCAACAATGTGCGTGCCGCCCTGGCGCTGGTGGAACGTAATGAAACGCCTTACGGCATTGTGTACGGCTCTGATGCGGTCGCCAGCAAAAAAGTCCAGGTGGTCGGCACCTTTCCGGAAGACAGCCATAAACCGGTCGAATATCCTGTCGCGATTGTTAAAGATCACGACAACGCGGCCGTTAAGGCTTTTTATAACTACCTGAAAGGGCCGGAAGCGGCCGCAGTGTTTACCCAATACGGATTCACGCCTAAAAAATGATACTCAGTGATGTTGAATGGCAGGCCGTGATGCTCAGCCTGCAGGTCTCCGGCATTGCCGTCCTGTGCAGTCTGCCCTTCGGCATCCTTATGGCATGGGTTCTGGTCCGCTGCCAGTTTCCGGGTAAAGCGCTTCTGGACGGTGTGATTCACCTGCCGCTGGTGCTGCCGCCTGTGGTGGTCGGTTATCTGTTACTGATTGGCTTGGGCCGACGCGGCTTTATTGGTGAAAAGCTGTATGAATGGTTCGGCTTTAGCTTCGCGTTTAGCTGGCGCGGTGCGGCACTGGCGTCGGCGGTGATTGCCTTTCCGCTCATGGTGCGGGCCATTCGCCTGGCGCTGGACGCCGTGGATATCCGGCTGGAACAGGCGGCCCGGACGCTGGGCGCGGGCCGCTGGCGGGTCTTTTTTACCATTACGCTGCCGTTAACGCTGCCCGGTATTATCGTCGGTACGGTGCTGGCCTTTGCCCGCTCGCTGGGGGAATTCGGTGCCACTATTACATTTGTTTCCAACATTCCTGGTGAAACGCGCACGCTGCCGCTGGCGATGTATACGCTGATTGAAACGCCCGGGGCAGAAGGGGCCGCTGCGCGTCTGTGCATTATCGCGGTGGTGCTGGCACTGGCCTCCTTGCTGGTGTCTGAATGGCTGGCGCAATGGGGCCGGAAACGGATGGGGGCCGGATGCTGACGCTCGATTTCACACAACGACTGGGCGAACACGAGCTGGAAATCAACGTGACGGTTCCCGCCAACGGCATCACGGCAATATTTGGCGTGTCGGGTGCGGGTAAAACCTCGTTAATCAACGCGATTGGTGGGCTGACCCGGCCGCAGCGCGGGCGCATTCAGCTGCATGACCGTGTGTTGTTTGACGCCGAACAGCAGATTGCCTTGCCGCCTGAAAAGCGCAACGTGGGTTACGTTTTCCAGGAGGCGCGACTGTTTCCGCACTATCGTGTCCGGGGTAACTTACGCTATGGCCTGGCAGCCAGTATGAAAGGGCAGTTTGACACGCTGGTGGACTTACTGGGACTCGAACCCTTACTGGACCGCTTTCCGCTTTCACTCTCGGGCGGCGAAAAGCAGCGGGTGGCCATCGGGCGGGCGTTGCTCAGCGCCCCTGATATCCTGTTAATGGATGAACCCCTGGCCTCGCTGGATTTGCCGCGCAAGCGTGAGCTGATGCCATATCTGCAAAAACTGGCAAAGCAGGTAGATATCCCGGTGCTGTACGTTTCTCACAGCCTCGACGAAATTCTGCAACTGGCCGAGACGGTGCTGGTTCTGGATCACGGCAAGGTGAAGGCCTTTGGCCCGCTGGAGCGGGTCTGGAGCAGCAGTGCGATGCGCCCCTGGCTGCCGGTCAGCGACCTGACCAGCGTACTGCGCGTTCAGGTGCTAGAGCATCATCCAGATTACCCGATGACGGCGTTATCGTTGGGCGATCAGCATATCTGGGTCAGTCGGGTAAATCAGCCGGTCAAAACGCCGTTACGGATACGGATTGCGTCGGCCGATGTTTCGCTGACGCTGCAACCGGCAAAACACAGCTCTGTTCGCAATGTGCTGCCGGCACAGGTGGTGGAGTTAATTGAGGTGGGCGATCAGGTGGAGGTTAAGCTGCGCATCGGTATCAGCGAACTCTGGGCGCGCATCTCTCCCTGGGCCCGGGACGAACTTAACATTCGCCCGGAGCAGTGGCTGTACGCGCAGATTAAAAGCGTCTCTGTCACACCGGAATGACCCGCTGAAACCGTGCTCATCGGGTCAGTGAAACTTACAGAACGAGCTGATAAAGCGTCTCGGCAATGCCGGTTTCCAGATTCGTACCGATGACCCTCTTCGCCCGGGCTTTAATGGCGTCATCCGCATTGCCCATGGCCACGCCCAACCCCACCGTTTCCAGCATGCTCAGATCGTTGTAGTTGTCGCCGAAGGCAATGACGTCCTGCATTGTCAGCCCGATGGATTCTACCCACTGCGCCAGGCGCTTGCCTTTGCTGTTACCGCCGCGGGCAACGTCGACCTGATCGTGCCAGGACCATTCGCAGGCCAGACCCAGCTCGTCTTGCGCACGCTGCGCAAACTGCTGCAACGCTGCTGTGTTGTCGTGAGACAGGGCAAACTTCCAGATCGACTGCGCCTCTCTGGCGGCCTGCGCCAGGCTGTCCACCTGTTTGAACACCGGACGCTGATGTGGAGGTAATGACTCACTCCATTTCAGCGTACGAATCACATGGCCGGTCGGCGTTTGATAGAGCATCGCATCGTCCACATACAGCAGACCGTGAATATGATGTTCATCCAGCATCTCGATCACACGTACCGCAACGTCGGTATCCAGCGGATCGGCAGCCAGGACTTTTTTCGCCGGATAATCGTACAGGTAGGTCCCGTTACAGCAGATGGCGGGCGTATCCAGATTGAGCGTCTGGTAGAAAGGATGAATGGCACAGTGATGGCGTCCGGTCACGATAATCACCTTGATACCCGCTTTGCGCGCCTGGGTAATCGCTTCTGTGGATTGGGGCAGAATGGTTTTCGTCGGGGTCAACAGCGTGCCGTCAAGGTCGAGGGCGATTACACGATAGCTCATTAATCCTCTCATCTGGATAGGTTAGCGAAACAGCAAGTCTACACCTGACTGTGGCCCGGAAACAAAAATCAGGGCACAAATCATTCCAGCGAGACAGAAAAAAACGCGCTACAGTGACCTGCAGAACAACATGAGTCAGCGAAAAAGGAGAATACATGAAGCAGGTTGTCTACACCGCCAGTCCCGAGAGTCAACAAATCCATGTCTGGCAGTTGAACGATGAGGGCACCTTGACGCTACTGCAGGTAACGGATATCGCCGGTCAGGTTCAGCCTATGGTGGTCAGTCCGAAAAAAGATTTCTTGTATGTGGGCGTGCGTCCGGATTTCCGCGTGCTGGCCTTTCGTATTGCGCAGGATGGCACCTTAACGGAAGCGGGTCAGGCGCCGTTGCCGGGCAGCCCCACCCACATCTCCACCGATCACGCTGGCCGTTTCCTGTTTTGTGGCTCCTACAATGATGCCTGCGTCAGCATCAGCCCCATCGGCGCTGACGGTGTGCCCCAGGCTCCGAGCCAGGTGATCGACGGTCTGGCAGGTTGTCACTCGGCGAACATCGATAATGCCGACAGCACGTTATATGTGCCCGCGCTCAAACAGGATCGCATCTGCCTGTTTAACCTCGGGGCGGACGGTCAGTTAACGCCGCATTCCCAGCAACAGGTCACTACGGCAGAGGGCGCGGGCCCGCGTCATATGGCGTTTCATGCCAACGGCCAGTACGCCTACAGCGTTAATGAACTTAACAGCACGGTCGAAGTCTGGTCACTGAAGAATGCACACGGCAAAATGGAATCGGTGCAAACGCTCGATATGATGCCGCCTGATTTTACCGGCACGCGCTGGGCCGCCGATATTCACCTGACGCCGGACGGACGTTTCCTGTACGCCTGCGATCGCACCAGCAGCACCATTACGGTGTTCAGCGTGAGTGAAGATGGCGCGCTACTGACGGTGGAGGGCTTCCAGCCGACCGAAACGCAGCCGCGGGGCTTCAATATCGACCACACGGGCCAGTATCTGGTGGCGGCAGGTCAGAAGTCGCATCACATTGAGGTATACCGCATTACTCAACCGCAAGGGCAACTTGAACCTGTCGGCCGTTATGCCGTTGGACAGGGCCCAATGTGGGTTGTGGTACATCAGCTGGCTTAACGTTCAGCGTTGCCGCTCCCGGGCGGGAGCGGCAGAAGAGCACGCGCAATCAGACGTAATGAACGGTCAATGACGCGCTGGCTAATACGTGAAAATGCACGTTGAAGCCCACCATCGCGCCGCTGGCACCTGCATCGACCTCAATGCTCTCCACATCCAGCGCATGGACGCTAAAAATGTAGCGGTGCGTTTCACCCGCCGGTGGCGCGGCCCCGCCGTACCCGGCCTGGCCGAAATCTGTGCGGGTTTGCACGGCACCTGCAGGTAAGGCGGCTTTACCGGAACCCGCACCCTGCGGCAGCGATGTGGTATCGGCCGGAAGATTGGCGACCACCCAGTGCCACCAGCCTGAGCCGGTCGGGGCATCAGGATCGAAACAGGTCACGACAAAACTTTTTGTGCCTTCCGGCGCGTCTTCCCAGGCAAGATGCGGTGACACATTTTCGCCCTGATAGCCCATCCCGTTGAAAACATGCTTTTCCGGCATTTTGTCGCCGTCGTGTAAATCCTGACTATAAACTCGCATCACATCTCCTTGGGTTTATGGTGACTGCGTCTTCATCTTAACCAAAACCGCCTGGACGTCCAGCCTTCAGGGCTCAACGCAGAAAATGGCCGGGGTTCGCCAGGGCTGCGGCCATGGCCTGGATCAGCGTATCCAGTGCTTCAGGCGCGATGATATAGGGCGGCATCAGGTAGATCAGACGACCAAAGGGCCGAATCCAGACGCCCTGACTGACGAAAAACTGCTGCAGGGCGGCCATATTCACTGGACGGTGAGTTTCTACCACGCCAATCGCGCCCAGCACACGAACATCGGCTACCGCTGGCGACTGGCGCAGTGGCGTCAGTCCCGCCTGAAGCTGACGCTCGATAGCGCTGACCTGCCCGCGCCAGTGGCCTTCCTGTACCATTTTCAGGCTCTCCGCCGCCACGGCGCACGCCAGCGGATTGCCCATAAAGGTTGGGCCATGCATAAAGCAGCCCGCCGGACTGCGGCTGATGGTATCGGCGACATCACGTGTGGTCAGCGTGGCGGCCAGGCTCATCGTGCCGCCGGTCAGGGCTTTGCCGACGCACAGGATGTCCGGTGTGATCGCCGCATGTTCGCAGGCAAACAGCGTGCCGGTGCGGCCAAAGCCCGTGGCGATTTCATCAGCGATCAGCAGGATGCCGTAACGATCACACCACTCGCGCACCTTCTGCAGGTAGCGCGGATGGTAAAAACGCATGCCGCCCGCGCCCTGTACGATGGGCTCCAGAATCACCGCGGCCAACTGATGCTGATGCTGTTCGATCAGCCGGGCGAAATCCTGAAAATCTTCTTCATTCCAGGCCGCGTCAAAACCACATTGCGGCGCCTCGGCAAAATGGTGCTCGGGCAGATAGCCGCGCCACAGGCTGTGCATGGAATTATCCGGATCGCACACCGACATCGCCGCAAATGTATCACCGTGATAGCCACGCTTAAGGGTTAAAAACTGCTGACGCGTTTCTCCCCGACCCAGCCAGTATTGCAACGCCATCTTCATTGCCACTTCGACGGCAACGGAGCCGGAGTCTGCAAGGAATACGCACGCCAGCGCGTCAGGTGTCATCGCCACTAACTGACGACACAGCGCCACCGCGGCGGGATGCGTAATCCCGCCGAACATCACGTGGGACATCTGAGCCATCTGCTGCTGCAGGGCCTGGTTCAGGCGTGGATGGTTGTAACCATGAATCGCCGCCCACCAGGAGGACATCCCGTCTACCAGTGTGCGCCCATCCGCCAGTTGCAGCGTGTAACCCTGTGCCGCGACGACCGGGTAACAGGGCAACGGTTGCTGCATGGAGGTGTAAGGATGCCAGATATGCTGGCGATCGAATTCGGCGTCCTGAAGCGTAAACATCGTAGTTGTAAACCAAAATAAAAAGATTTAGTTTACAAGTATAACCACGTTAACTGTCGGGATGACACCTTTTTTGGAGTACGTAATGTCACAACGTTGGACGCTAGCCCAGGCACAGGCCCTGTTTGAACGCCCGTTTCTTGAACTGATGTTTGAAGCACAGCAGGTACATCGCCAGCACTTCGATCCGCGTCAGGTTCAGGTCAGCACGCTGCTGTCGATTAAAACGGGTGCCTGCCCGGAAGACTGCAAATACTGTCCGCAAAGTGCCCGCTACAAGACCGGGCTGGAATCAGAGCGCCTGATGGAGGTGGATGAGGTCCTGCGTTCGGCGCAAAAAGCGAAAGCGGCCGGATCCAGCCGCTTCTGCATGGGCGCGGCGTGGAAAAACCCCAGCGATCGCGATATGCCTTATCTGGAAAAAATGGTCGAAGGCGTGAAAGCAATGGGCATGGAAACCTGCATGACGCTGGGGACGCTGAGCGACAGCCAGGCCCAGCGTTTAGGTCGCGCCGGGCTGGACTTTTATAACCACAATCTGGATACCTCGCCCGAGTTTTACGGCAACATCATTACCACGCGCAGCTATCAGGAACGACTGGATACGCTGGGCAAGGTGCGCGAGGCTGGTATCAAGGTCTGCTCGGGCGGGATTGTTGGCCTGGGCGAAACGGTTAATGATCGCGCCGGGTTGCTGGTGCAGCTGGCCAACTTACCGACGCCGCCGGAAAGCGTGCCGATCAACATGCTGGTCAAGGTGAAAGGCACCCCGCTGGCAGACAATGACGATGTCGAACCTTTCGATTTTATCCGCACGATAGCCGTCGCCCGCATCATGATGCCTACCTCGCACGTGCGTCTGTCGGCGGGCCGCGAACAGATGAATGAACAAACCCAGGCGATGTGTTTTATGGCCGGGGCTAACTCGATTTTTTACGGCTGCAAGCTGCTGACCACGCCAAACCCGGAAGAAGACAAAGATATGCTGCTGTTCCGCAAGCTCGGACTGAATCCGGAACATACCCAGACCGCCCATGGCGATAATGCGCAACAGCAGCAGCTCAGTGAGCAACTGCTCAATGCCGACACAGAAAAATTCTATAACGCGGCGCTGTAATGGGCTGGCCGCAACGCATACAGCAGGCGCTCGCGCAGCGCCGTGCTGAAGAGGGCTGGCGCGAACGGCGCGTAGTTGACGCCAGTCAGACGCGCCTGATCCGCTATGCAGGCCGGGATTATCGTCACTTTTCCAGTAATGATTATCTTGGGTTAAGCCAGCACCCGGCGGTGATTGCCGGATGGCAACAGGGCGCGGCACTGGCCGGGGCGGGGGCAGGCGCATCCAGCCATGTCACCGGTTTCCAGGCTCTTCATGCCACCCTGGAAGCGCAACTGGCCGGGTGGCTGGGTTATCCCCGGGCATTACTGTTTATTTCCGGCTTTGCCGCCAACCAGGCGGTCATTCACCTGCTCGCCGGGAAAAACGATCGCATTCTTGCTGACAAGCTGAGCCATGCCTCGTTGCTGGATGCTGCAAGTCACAGCCCTGCGCAACTGCGTCGTTTCGCCCATAACGATCCGGACAGTCTGGCTGTGCGACTGAGTGCGCCCTGTGAAGGGCAAACGCTGGTGGTCACGGAAGGGATCTTCAGCATGGATGGTGACAGCGCGCCGTTACAGACGCTGGCGGCGCAGTCGCGTGAGGCAGGGGCCTGGTTACTGGTTGACGATGCGCACGGCATTGGCGTCACAGGTGAGCAGGGGCGCGGCAGCTGTTGGCAACAGGGCATTAAGCCCGAACTGCTGGTGGTCACCTTCGGTAAAGCCTTTGGCGTCAGCGGCGCGGCATTGCTGTGTGATGACGCGACGGCCGACTATTTTGTGCAGTTTTCGCGCCACCTCATCTACTCAACCGCCATGCCGCCAGCACAGGCCAGCGCGTTACTGGCCGCCCTGAAACAGGTGCAGGCAGGCGATGGACTGCGCCAGCGCCTGAGCCGCAACATTGCCCATTTCCGCCGGGGCGCCTCCTCCTTGCCCTGGTCGCTTATGCCGTCATCCAGCGCCATCCAACCGTTACTTGTTGGCGATAACGCCCAGGCGATGGCCTTGTCGGCCCGTTTAGCCGAAGCCGGTTGCTGGGTCAGCGCGATTCGTCCGCCTACCGTACCGCCGGGCACGGCACGTTTGCGCATCACGCTGACCGCCGCGCATCAGCCAGACGATATTGATGTCCTGCTGGAGGCACTTCATGACGCTGCACATTGATAAACGTGCCGTAGCCAGAGCCTTTGGGCGCGCGGCGTCGTGTTACGACAGGCATGCCGAACTGCAACGGATGAGCGGGGATGCGCTGCTGGCATGGGTGCCAGCCCAAACCGGTCCACAGGTGCTGGATGCGGGCTGTGGCACCGGCTGGTACAGCCGGCTATGGCGCGACCGGGGGAAACAGGTCATGGCGCTGGATCTGTCGCCGCAGATGTTGCATCAGGCCCGGCAAAACGCGGTGGCGCATCATTATCTGGCGGGCGACATCGACGCACTGCCGTTAGCCGATCAGAGCATTGACCTGTTATGGAGCAATCTGGTGGTGCAATGGAGCGACGATTTGCCGGCCGCGCTCAGACAGTTTACGCGGGTACTAAAACCCGGCGGCTGTATGCTGTTTTCAACGCTGAGCGCGGGATCGCTGCATGAGGTTCACGAGGCCTGGTCGCATCTTGACGCGCATGTGCACGCCAACCGCTTTCTGCCGGCGCAGGCGATCGCCGCGGCCTGTGCTACACAACGGCTGCGCTGTCACGCGCAAACCGTCACCCTGCATTTTCCCGATGCGCTCAGCGCCATGCGCTCTCTGAAGGGCATTGGCGCAACGCATCTGCATGCCGGACGGGCCGATTATGTGCTGACGCGTCGCCGTCTGGCACAGCTTGAAGCTCACTGGCCACGGGACGAACAGGGTTTCCGCCTCAGTTATCATTTGATGTATGGAGTAAGTGAATCATGACACGCTGGTTTATCACCGGTACCGATACTGAAGTCGGTAAAACCGTTGCCAGTAGCGCACTGCTGCAGGCGGCGAGCGCAGCAGGCTACCGCTGTGCGGGCTACAAACCGGTGGCCTCGGGCTGTACGTTAACCGCAGAAGGCATCCGTAACAGCGATGCGCTGGCGCTGCAACGTTACAGCAATGTGCCGCTCTGCTATGAGCAGGTGAATCCGCTGGCCTTTATGGAGCCGACATCGCCGCATATCGTCAGCGCAGAGGAGGGCAGGCCAATTACCTTTTCAACGCTATCGGCAGGGCTTCGCGAGCTGGAGCCGCTGGCTGACTGGATTCTGATTGAAGGCGCGGGCGGCTGGTATACGCCGCTGTCTGAGACGCAAACCTATGCCGACTGGGTTGAGACTGAACGGCTACCGGTGATTTTGGTGGTGGGTGTAAAACTGGGCTGTATTAATCATGCCATGCTGACCGCCGAGGCGGTAAGGGCGCGTGGACTGCGACTGGCTGGCTGGATTGCCAACACGGTTCAGCCGCCCGGCCAGCGTTATCAGGCATACCTTACGGCCCTGAAGGAGCGCCTGCCCGCGCCTTGTCTGGGTGTCATTCCCTGGTTAGCGGATGACAGCCAGCAGGCAGACTGTGGTCACTATCTGACGCTACCGGATTAATCACGCCATCGTCAGCCATTTATCGAGCGTACCGTCATCCAGCAGGGTGACGTTACCCTGCGCCACATTACGCCCGCGATGCAACAGCAAAAAGCTGTCAGCGACGCGCCGAATCAGGGAAACCCGCTGCTCCAGCAGCAGAATCGTCAGGCCGTAATCCCGGTTAAGACGCCGAATCAGGTTACCCATCTCTTCTTCCAGCCAGGGCGCCATGCCATCGGCGGGCTCATCCAGAATCAGCAGGCGTGGCTGTAATACCAGCGCGCGGGCAAGGGCCAGTTGCTGCTGCTGGTAAACCGGCAAATCCCCGCTGCGCTGTTGACGCAGTGAATAGAGAGCCGGCAGAAGATCAAAAATCATTTCCGGAATAGGCCGGTGATTTTCGCGCGATTCAGCGCCTGCCAGCAGGGCAATCAGTAAGTTATCTTCTACGCTCATCTGCGTGAAAATATGTCGTCCCTGTGGCACGTAACCAATGCCCTGGCGTGCACGTTGATCGGCAGGCTGCGACAGCAGGTCCTCTGGCGGCGAGCCATCCTGCTGCCAGCTAATCGTGCCGCTGTTGATGGGAAGCTTACCCATGATGCAGTTCACCAGCGTGGTTTTTCCCATGCCGGGACGTCCCAGTATGCCGGTACAGGTGCCGGGGGGCAGGTCAAGGTCCACATTCCAGAGAATATGATTTTTTCCGTAAAACTGATTCACCGACCGTAAACTTAGCATCTGACGCGCTCCTTCCAGATAATTAACCTGAATGTTTTGCTGCTCATAAGGGGTAAATCGCACTAACAGATTAGCAGGGCTATGACTGCTGCTGTGGCGCATGACATCCTGATCACAGAGCATGCAATTACCGGGCCAGAGTCGGAGTGAACGAAGTTTGCGCGCTTAACATGCGGAATTTTGACGGTTTAAATATAAGTAAAAGTGAACAATTGACGGGCGGGACGACTGTGCAGCGCGATGAGGGTGCAGGAAAAATGAGCGTCAGGTGCAGTTGCCCATAAATGGCGCAGGCAGTCTGCTGTAAAAAACAGCAACCTGAAAAGCCAGACGATCAACGTTGAATGCGCGCCATGCATCGCGCTAAAACAACGCAATTGGCGTTAAAAATTTCGCTAAAAAAAATTTTTTTTCATCAAAACGCGGCGGCAGAAAAAATTATGCACAGCCGATATTCCAAGGCCTCTCATCAGTTATCCACTATTCCTGTGGATAACCTTGTGCATTAGATAATGAAAACAGGTTAGAAGCGAGGAAATACGCGGCCTGGTCACGTAATGATGACAATCTGGGCTTTTTTTACTTACTATTAAAAATCAGTGTGTTAGTAAAAAACAAGCCTGCCGGATTGGACGCGATTCATCAAACTGCAATTTTATGACACAGGCTTGACAAATGTTAAATCAATACGTGGATTGGGGATAACCTTGCGCAACAAAAACGGGTGTTTGCCTGGGCAAAAGTGCCAGAGTCAAGTAAAACCTGGCGACAATACTGTGCATCATTACTGGTATTATATCCAGTATTTTTTTCTGGCAAAATTGCCATAGCAGAGTAAAATAATGGGCTGCCCGCCGTCTTTCTTCTGCAGGAACCGCATTCATGAGTAAAGATTTTAAACTGAACTCCGCTTTCAAGCCTTCTGGCGATCAGCCGGAAGCGATCCGCCGTCTGGAAGCCGGACTGGAAGACGGCCTGGCGCACCAGACGCTGTTAGGCGTAACCGGATCGGGTAAAACCTTTACCGTTGCTAACGTTATTGCCGACCTGAATCGTCCTACCATGGTGCTGGCTCCTAATAAGACGCTGGCGGCGCAACTGTATGGCGAGATGAAGGAGTTCTTTCCCGAAAACGCCGTAGAGTTTTTTGTCTCGTACTATGACTACTACCAGCCCGAAGCTTACGTGCCCAGTTCGGATACCTTTATCGAAAAGGATGCGTCGGTTAACGAACATATCGAGCAAATGCGCCTCTCCGCGACGAAAGCGTTGCTGGAACGGCGCGACGTGATTGTTGTGGCCTCCGTGTCTGCCATCTACGGCCTGGGCGATCCCGATCTGTATCTGAAAATGATGCTGCACTTAACGCGCGGCATGATTATCGATCAGCGCAGCATCCTGCGTCGCCTGTCGGAGTTGCAGTACACGCGTAACGATCAGGCGTTTCAGCGCGGGACGTTCCGGGTCCGGGGCGAAGTCATTGATATCTTCCCGGCCGAATCTGACGATATGGCCCTGCGGGTTGAATTATTCGATGAAGAGGTGGAGCGGCTGTCCCTGTTTGACCCGCTTACCGGTCAGGTCGAATCGGTAGTGCCGCGCTTTACCATTTACCCTAAAACGCACTACGTCACGCCACGTGAGCGTATCCTGCAGGCCATGGAAGACATCAAGGTTGAACTGGCCGAACGGCGCAAGATCCTGCTGGAAAACAACAAACTGCTGGAAGAGCAGCGTATTACCCAACGGACGCAGTTTGACCTCGAAATGATGGGGGAGCTGGGATACTGCTCAGGTATCGAAAACTACTCCCGCTATCTGTCTGGCCGCGGACCGGGGGAAGCGCCGCCGACCTTATTTGACTATCTGCCGGCGGATGGCCTGCTGGTCGTCGATGAGTCGCACGTAACCATTCCGCAGATTGGCGGCATGTACCGCGGGGACAGGGCGCGTAAAGAGACGTTAGTCGAATATGGCTTCCGCCTGCCTTCGGCGCTGGATAACCGCCCCATGAAGTTTGAAGAGTTCGAGGCGCTGGCCCCTCAGACCATTTATGTCTCCGCCACGCCAGGCAAATACGAGCTGGAAAAATCGGGCGATGAGGTGATCGATCAGGTGGTGCGTCCGACGGGGCTGCTGGATCCGATCCTTGAGGTGCGGCCCGTGGCGACTCAGGTGGACGATTTGCTGTCAGAGATCCGCCAGCGCGTTAACGTCAATGAACGCGTACTGGTCACGGTGCTCACCAAACGTATGGCCGAAGACCTGACGGAGTACCTGGAAGAACACGGTGAAAAGGTACGCTATCTGCACTCTGACATCGATACCGTCGAGCGCATGGAAATTATTCGCGACCTGCGCCTGGGCAAATTTGATGTGCTGGTGGGCATCAACCTGCTGCGTGAAGGGCTGGATATGCCGGAAGTCTCGCTGGTGGCCATTCTGGATGCCGATAAAGAGGGCTTCCTGCGTTCCGAGCGCTCCCTGATCCAGACCATCGGGCGCGCTGCACGTAACATCAATGGTAAAGCGATCCTCTACGGCGATAAGATCACGCCTTCCATGGCGCGCGCCATTGAAGAAACCGAGCGCCGTCGTGAGAAGCAGCAGCGCTACAACGAAGAGAATGGCATCGTACCGCAGGGCCTGAATAAGAAAATCACCGATATTCTGGAACTGGGCAATAACGTGGTGAAAACGCGGGGTAAAGCCAAACCCGGCAAGCGCAACGCCGCCGAGACAGAGACGGATTACCTGGCGTTGTCACCGCAGGCGTTGCAGAAAAAGATTCACGAACTGGAAGGGCAGATGCAGCAGCATGCGCAAAACCTGGAGTTCGAACAGGCTGCTGGCCTGCGCGATCAGCTCCAGGAACTGCGCACCTTGTTTATCGCGGTGTCCTGAGTCAGTTAAACCGCTGGATGGCGTGCTCCAGCGCGCCGCGCAGCAGCTGGCGGTCGTGACGATATTTAATATCTGCGGCCTCCAGCGGCTCCTGGATGATCAGGCGGTTGTCGATCAGACTGACGTCCGTGGCCGGTCCGACAACCACGGCGTCGATGACCCGTTTACCAATCGCCTCTTCCATTATTCTCAGCTTATCCGCCACGGTCAGCGCCGCCGCCGCCGGACTGAGTTCACGGCCCAGGTTGCCGATAAACACCATGTTCGCGGGCGTGCGGCGCAGTGCCTGCGCCATTTCTTTCATTAACAGAATGGGCATCAGGCTGGTGTAGAAGCTGCCTGGCCCAATCAGAATCAAATCGGCTTCTGCAACGGCATCGAGCGCTTCGCGCGTCGGTTGCACCACAGGATGCAGCATTAACGCCTGTGGTGGTGCGCGCATCTCATCGATGGCGGTTTCACCATAAACGGCATTGCCTTCGTCATCCGTTGCCATCAAATCCACCGGATGTTCAGACATCGGGATTAAAAACGCGTCAACTTTTAGCAGATTTCGGATGATATTGACCACTTCCAGCGGACGCACGCTCAGATGATCCAGCGCTTTCAGTATTAAATTGCCCAGATTGTGCCCGGCCAGTTCGCCATTGCCGGTAAAGCGGTATTCGAACATCGCGGACGCGACGCTGGGCTCGGTAATCAACTGGTTAATGCAGTTGCGCAGATCGCCCCAGGCGATACCGCCTTCAGCCCGACGGATGCGGCCGGTGGAGCCACCGTTATCAGTGGTGGTAACGATGCCGGTCAGGCGCGAACCCAGTGGTGACAAGGCCGACATCACGCGACCTAATCCATGTCCGCCGCCCAGTGCCACGACGCGATCCAGGTCCGCCAGTGTTCGATTCATATTTCTCCTTTTTCGCGTCTGCAGAGGCGTGAAACGCGCAGGGTGCAGACGAGGATGATGTGTGTCAGTTTATGACCGGCAGTTTACCGTATCCCGGGCGCGAAATACGGTGAAAGTTAACGTTACTGCGCACACAGAGTAAAAGCCGTGGATGGCGCATTTACCCTAATCGCGCTACCATCTGTATACCGCGTTAATCAGCCGGTTAACGTACACTCAAGCCTGAATGCCTACGTCTGCGGATAGGGGATTCAGGCCGTAGCCTACGCGCTGCCAGGGTGCAGGAAGAAATGACTGCATCTCCCGAACTGGAAAGGTGTTCTCTGGTGTCACAATTTACTGATGCATTTGCGCGTAAGTTTTATTACTTGCGCCTCTCGGTCACGGATGTCTGTAATTTCCGTTGTACCTATTGCCTGCCGGAGGGTTATCAGCCAAACGGTATCCGCAATAAAAGCTTTCTCTCACTGGATGAAATTCGCCGTGTCACGCGCGCCTTTGCGGCGGCGGGCACTGAAAAAGTGCGTCTGACCGGCGGTGAGCCCTCTTTACGTCGTGATTTCACCGACATTATCGCCGCGGTTAACGAAAATGCTGCGATTCGCCAGATTGCGGTCACCACCAACGGCTACCGACTGGCGCGCGATGTTAAGCAGTGGCGCGACGCGGGACTGACCGCGTTGAACGTCAGCGTGGACAGCCTTGATGCACGTCAGTTTCATGCGATTACCGGTCAGGACAAGTTCCACCAGGTGATGGCCGGGATTGACGCGGCTTTTGAGGCGGGTTTTAGCCAGGTCAAAGTCAACAGCGTGCTGATGCGCGATGTCAACAGCCACCATCTGGCGACCTTTCTTGACTGGATCCGTACGCGTCCCATCCAGCTGCGTTTTATCGAACTGATGGAAACCGGCGAGGGCGGTGCGCTGTTTCGCCAGCAGCATATTTCGGGCGAAGTTATCCGCGATCAGCTGATTGCTCAGGGCTGGCAGCGTCGTATCAGCGGCCGCAGTGATGGCCCGGCCCAGGTGTTTTATCATCCGGATTACGTTGGTGAAATCGGGCTGATCATGCCGTATTCCAAAGATTTCTGCGCCAGCTGCAACCGTCTGCGGGTTTCCGCACAGGGAAATTTGCATCTCTGCCTGTTTGGCGATGGCGGGATTCCTTTACGCGATCTGCTGGCCTCTGACGACCAGCAAGATGACCTTCAGGCACGCATTGCGAGCAGCCTGGGCCAGAAGAAGCAGACGCATTTCCTGTTACAGGGAAATACCGGTATTACACAAAATCTTTCTTATATTGGCGGTTAACTGCAGGAGCAGACATGGGCAAATCAGCCAGCACGTTTCAACCGTTACAGCTCGCTATGCTGACGGTCTCTGACAGCCGTGATGCCAGCAGCGATACCTCCGGCGATTATCTGCGTGAAGCGGCAGCCGAGGCGGGCCACAGCGTGATCGATCACGCCATTGTTCCCGACAATGTTTACCGTATTCGCGCGATTGTGTCGCGCTGGATCGCCAGTGAAGATGTCCAGGTGGTCATTATTAATGGCGGCACCGGCTTCAATGCGAAAAACAGCACGCCTGAGGCGCTGCTGCCGTTGTTCGATCGGGAGATTGACGGCTTTGGCGAGCTGTTCCGCATGGTGTCTTACGAAGACATTGGCGGCTCGACATTGCAGTCCCGTGCGGTGGCCGGTCTGGCTAACCAGACGTTGATCTTTGCGGTCCCGGGCTCAACGTCAGCCTGTACCACCGCGTGGGAACGCATCATCGCTGACCAACTGGATGCGCGTACGCGTCCCTGCAATTTTGTCACTCATTTAAAGAAGCTTTAAGCATGTCACAACTTACCCACATCAACGCCGCGGGCGAAGCCCACATGGTGGATGTTTCCACCAAAGACGATACGGTACGCGAAGCGCAGGCCGACGTGCTGGTACTGATGAAGCCAGAAACGTTACAGATGATCATGGAAGGCCGTCACCATAAGGGTGATGTGTTCGCCACAGCGCGCATTGCCGGTATTCAGGCGGCAAAACGCACCTGGGAACTGATCCCACTCTGTCATCCGCTTATGCTGAGCAAAGTGGAGATCAACCTGGTCGCGGAACCCGAATTGAACCGGGTTCGCATCACCTCGCTGTGTCGGCTGACGGGGAAAACCGGGGTAGAAATGGAAGCCCTGACGGCGGCTTCCGTGGCGGCGCTGACCATCTATGACATGTGCAAAGCCGTCCAGAAAGATATCGTGATTGATCGGCTGCGCCTGCTGCATAAAAGCGGCGGCAAAAGCGGCGATTTTCAGGCGGCAGCCCATGATTAAGGTACTGTTTTTTGCGCAGGTGCGGGAGCTGGTGGGCACGGACTCGCTGACGCTGGCCGCCGACTATCCCGACGTCGCGGCGCTGCGGACAGCGTTGTCTCAGCAGGGCGAACGCTGGGCGCTGGCGCTCGACAGCGAACGATTACTGGCGGCGGTTAACCAGACACTACGCCCCATGACGCACCCTTTACAGGACGGCGATGAAGTCGCCTTTTTCCCACCCGTTACCGGAGGATAAATGGACACGCAAATTCGGGTCGGTCCCGCGCCCTTTGCGATGGCGCAGGAATACCAGTGGCTGGCAGGGTGCGACGAAGACGGCGCGGTTGTCACGTTCACGGGCAAAGTGCGCAATCACAACCTGGGCGATGATGTTGCGGCCCTGACGCTGGAACATTATCCCGGTATGACCGAGAAGGCGCTGCAGGAAATTACTGACGAGGCGCGCCAGCGCTGGCCGCTTCAGCGCGTCTCTGTCATCCACCGCATTGGTGAACTGTTTCCCGGCGATGAGATTGTCTTTGTCGGCGTCACCAGTGCGCACCGCAGCAGCGCCTTTGCCGCTGCGGAATTCATCATGGATTACCTGAAAACCCGCGCCCCGTTCTGGAAACGGGAAACCACCGGGCAGGGCGATCGCTGGGTCGATGCACGCAGCAGCGATCACGAGGCTGCGCAGCGCTGGGATTAAGGCGTACCACGCTGTTCGGCGGGAGCAAACTGCGTGTTGCCGTGCGCGTGTTCACCGCCGCCTTGTCCTCGCCGAAGCTGAATAACGTCACCGTCCTGCCAGGCATTGGCGCCGGGCACCACGGGATGTGCGACGATATCCGCCCGTTCAGCACGAATTTTTTGACTGTCGATGTCAAAACGGCG
Source organism: Pantoea sp. PNA 14-12 (assembly GCF_004364735.1). NCBI lineage: Bacteria > Pseudomonadati > Pseudomonadota > Gammaproteobacteria > Enterobacterales > Erwiniaceae > Pantoea > Pantoea sp. PNA 14-12. The sequence continues at coordinate 404,383 of NZ_SOAJ01000001.1, forward strand.
GTCGCGATCGGCCAGCAAGCGCGCATCCATTTGCCCGTCGGCGGTAAAGCCCATCATCAGCGCCGGAATGCCAATGGGCAGTTGCTTGTCGCGGTCGGTGTGCCAGGTATGCCAGGTTTTCCCGTACGTGTTGACGATGCGCGTCATCAGCGCTTTTTCTGCGACGGCCGGCAGGCCGGGCGCGACCAGTGAACCGGATTTCACCTCGTACTGATGACTGTGCCACAGTTTTTTCTCTTCGGCGGGCAGGGTGCGGTACAGGCGCTCACTGATAATATATTCCACGCCCATCAGGCGCGCATCGCGCGTATTACCGTCATAAATCACCGCCTGCATCACATCATCATTCAGGACCGTCACATAGTGATGGGCTTCCATCTGGCCGTTCTTGTCGCCGTTATAGAAATGAAAACCATCCAGATAGGCATTGATCGCATCAATGGGCGGGCGGGACTGCAGCACGGCCGCGCCGCTGTCCAGCGCTTTTAGCGTCGGTGAAGTGGGGGCGCCCGGCGAACTGACCTGAGCCGGTGTGTTATTGCCGCCGCAGCCGGCCAGCAGCAGGCTCAGTGCGATAAGTGTCCAGTGTTTTGACATAAAACATCCCTTTTTCGTGAAAAGAGATAACCTTAGTTCATATAATCGCATCTGCCCTGCGAAGCGGCGCAGTGTTAAGCTACTCTTTTTGCCTCAGAGGACAGGTATGTCATTCATTTCATTCCCCAAACGCCTGACGTTGCTCGCTATCCTGATACTGGCGGGCTGTAGCAGCAAAAAAACACCAGAAGCGCCCGCCAGGCAACCTGAGGATGTCAAAGCGCAGATTCAGCGCCTGCTGCCCGCCGGTGTCAGCGATAAATCAGGCTGGGCTGACGATATCTATACGTCGTTCCGTACCCAGGGCCTGACCGCCAGCGACAGTAATTTGTGCGCAGTTATTGCGGTGGCGGGCCAGGAGTCAGGATTTGACGCCAACGGCACCGTACCCGGTATGGCAAAAATCGCCTGGGAGGAGATCGACCGCCGGGCGGCGAAGGTGCATGTTCCGGCGTTTTTAGTGCGCACCGCGCTGTTAATCAAGTCCAGTAATGGCGAAAGCTACGCTGCGCGGCTGGATAAGGCGAAAAGTGAAAAAGATCTGAGCGCCATTTTCGACGACTTTATTGAGATGGTGCCCATGGGGCAGAAGCTGTTTGGCAACCTCAATCCTGTTCATACCGGCGGACCGATGCAGGTGAGTATTGCGTTTGCAGAAGCCCATGCCAAAGGCTATCCATGGCCGGTTGACGGTTCCATTCGCCGTGAAGTTTTCACGCGTCATGGCGGCGTCTATTTCGGCACAATGCACCTGCTGGGCTATCCGGCTGACTACAGCAAGCCGCTTTACCGGTTCGCGGACTACAATGCGGGCTGGTACGCCAGCCGCAATGCGGCGTTCCAGGCGGCGGTAGCCCGCGCGACAGGGATGAAGCTGGCGCTGGATGGCGATCTGATTCAGTATGGTTCGGACACGCCAGGATCGACGGAGCTGGCGGTGCGGACGCTGGCGAAACGCATTGATATGAGCAACCGCGAAATCCGCCACGATCTGGATCGGGGCGAAAAGGCGGACTTCAGCGACAGCGATCTGTGGAAGCAGGTTTTTACGCTGGCAGACAAGATGGCCGGAAAGCCTTTGCCACGGGAAATGTTGCCGGGCATCAGACTTGAAAGTCCTAAAATTACCCGCAATTTAACCACGGCGTGGTTTGCTCAACGCGTCGACAGTCGTTATCAGCAGTGCCTGTCACGTCGATAAGTACGGCGTTGTGGCACAGTTGAACAGAGCTGTGCCACACTTACTCAGACAGCCCGTTTTGGGGCACAACATATTTGTTTAACAAGAGGTGCATCATGGACCGATATCCACAGAATGATTCAATAGTTCAGCCTGCATCTCGTGGGTTGCAGGCTTATATGGCACAGGTTTATGGCTGGATGACCTGTGGTTTGTTACTCACTGCCTTCGTCTCCTGGTTTGCCGCGCGCACACCGGCGGTGATGGAGCTGGTGTTTGCAAATCGCATCACCTTCTTCGGCCTGATCATTGTCCAACTGGCGCTGGTGTTCTTCCTCTCAGGTATGGTGCATCGCCTGAGCGGGGCCGTGGCGACGGGGTTATTTATGCTCTATTCGGCCCTGACCGGGCTGACCATGGCCAGTATCTTTCTGGTGTACACCTATTCGTCCATTGCCAGCACGTTCTTCGTCACGGCCGGGATGTTTGGTGCCATGACGTTCTACGGCTACACCACAAAACGTGATTTAAGCCGCCTGGGCAGTCTGCTGTTTATGGCGCTGATTGGTATTCTGCTGGCCTCGCTGGTGAACTTCTGGCTGAAAAGCCCGGCATTGATGTGGGCCATTACCTACATCGGTGTGGTGGTGTTTGTTGGCCTGACCGCGTATGACACGCAGAAACTGAAAAATATCGGTGAGCAGATTGATGCGCGTGACACGGAAAACCTGCGCCGCTACTCAATCATGGGCGCGCTGACGCTCTATCTTGATTTTATCAACCTGTTCCTGATGCTGCTGCGTATTTTTGGCAACCGCCGTTAAAAAACAGGCTGCTCTGGTGAACCAGAGCAGCCTGTTTACTACGATTTTTGTAGCTTCTGCTCGTTCTTATGGCGCATATGTTTCGCACGGCTCTCCAGTCCCAGATACAGCACCAGTGCCAGGAGCAACGGCAAAATAAAGTACAGCACGCGGTAAGCCAGCAGCGCGGCGATGATGGTCCCGTGTGAAAGGTTCTCGCCGCCCAGCAGCGCCACGAATACCGCTTCAAGCACCCCAATCCCCGCCGGAATATGAATAATTACGCCTGCGATACTACTGATTAACAGTACGCCCAGCACCATGGGATAACCGGCATCCCGGCCCAGCAGCAGCCAGATAATCGTGCCCATAACCAGCCAGTTGGCGCAGGAGACGGCAAACTGAAACAGCGCCATGCGCAGGGAAGGCAACTGCAGGGTTTGCCCTTTCACTTTCCAGCGACGACGTTTAGAAAACGCGCACGCCCAGAGATAAAACGCGACGAGCACCAGCAGCGCGGCACCAATAAGCCGTAGTGTGGTTTCGCCGATAAACCAGCCGCCGGGAATCGGGACCAGGCCTGCGCTAAAGATCACGCCCGCCAGCAGGATGTAGCCCAGCCAGTTAGTGGCGATGCTGAGGGAGAAAATGCGCGTAATCGTCGCACTGTCCAGGCCGAGCCGCGAATAGAGCCGGTAGCGCATAGCGACACCGCCAACCCAGGTACTGAGCGTCAGATTAAAGGCGTAGCAGATAAATGACACCAGCATTACCTGACGTTTGGCCAGCTTATGACCACAGTAGGCCCGACCAATCAGGTCGTAGCAGCCGTAAACCAGATAACTGACGATAACCAGTGCCGCCGCGGTCAGCACCACAAAGCGGTTGTAGTTAACAATGACCTTATAGACGTCATCCCAGTTCACTTTGCGTGCATAGATCACCAGCAGCACAATGACGGCGACGAAGAAGAGCCCGGTCAGGATTTTTTTTGCCAGTTTCCAGCGTGGATGCGTGTTTGCCATCAGGAATTGGCTCCTTCATTGTTGGCTTCGACGCGATCTTGCGTCTCCATTTCGGGCTGAACCGGCGGATCCACCTGAGCCAGCTTTGGCGTATGCGCCGGTAACCAGCCGGCGATAGCCGGGAAGTGACGCAGAAAGTGGAACACGACAACGCCTTTCGTCAGCTGCCACCAGGTGCGTGGTGGTAACTTATCCTCTTCGACGCGCTGACAGTCTTCAGCCAGTAAATGCTCAAGATTATCGCGTAATGTCTGGTTAAAGTTGCGATCGTGAATGATCAGGTTGGCTTCAAGATTGAGGGACAAACTCAAGGGATCGAGGTTGCTTGAGCCAACGGTAGCCCACTGCTGATCTTTCACCGCCACTTTGCCATGCAGCGGTCGGCGGCAATATTCATAGACTTCCACGCCCGCATCCACCAGATAGTTATAAAGCAGCTCAGCGCCCACTTTCACAATCGGCATATCCGGCTCACCCTGCACAATCAATCGCACGCGTACGCCGCGCTGTGACGCATTGCGCATCTCCTTAAGCAAACGGTAGCCAGGGAAAAAGTAGGCGTTGGCGATAATGACGTCCTGTTTGGCGGTGCGCAGCATGTCCAGATAATGCTGCTCAATATCATCCCGGTGCTGATCGTTGTCGCGATAGACAAACAGGACCTGCGCGTCGCCGGGCAGGGTGTTTTTGGCCGGACGATGTGAACGCTGTCCCCACCAGCGGCGAGTGGTGGCCTGACTGCCAATCGCCTCTTGCAGGTAGCGGGTAATGTCGGCGACCACCGGACCTTTGACCTCCACGGTATAATCCTGTTTGGCTTCCGGGCCAAAATCCGTGTAGTGCTCGGCGGAAAAGTTGATGCCGCCGACAAAGGCGATAACGCCGTCCACGACCACAGTTTTACGGTGCAGACGGCGAAAGACGTTAGTTCGCATGCCCATGATCAGCGGACGCGGATCGTAATAGATAAAGCGCACGCCCGCCTGCGTCAGACTGTTGACATAACTCTGGGACAGCTCGGAGGAGCCGTAGCCATCGACCATCATTTCGACCTTGACGCCGCGCTGCGCCGCCGCCAGCAGCACCTTGTGCAGGGCGTTGCCCACATCGTCTTCGAACAGGATAAAGGTTTCCAGCAGTACGCTGTGTTCGGCACGTGCAATCGCGCCAAATACCCGGGGGAAAAATGCGTCCCCGTTTTCCAGCAGGCGCAGTTTGTTGCCGTCTTGCCACTCAAAATTCATAGATGGATCTCCACCGCCAGCGGCGCGTGATCGGAAAGGTGTGACCAGGGTTTACGCGGCAATGCCCAGGGTTGACTGATCGTCGCATTGCGCACGTAAATACGATCCAGTCGCAGAAGGGGAAAGCGTGCCGGAAACGTCCGCGCAGGTCGTCCGCTTTTCAGGCTAAAGACCTCTTTTAGTCCCGCCCCTTTTTGCAGTATGTTGTTGGCTCGCCCCTGCCAGTCGTTAAAGTCACCGGCGACGACGACAGGTGCGTCAGCGGGTAACGCCATCACCATGTCGTTTAACATCGCCAACTGGGCACGACGGTGCGCCTCTTTCAGCCCCAGGTGCACACAGATGACATGCAGCGTGCCCCGACCATCGGGCAGGGTAAGCTGGCAATGCAACATGCCGCGATTTTCGCTCCCGGCAATTGAAACATCGCGATTGTCGTACTCAGCAATGGGAAAACGCGACAGCACGGCGTTGCCATGATGTCCCTCTGGGTAAACCGCATTGCGCCCATAGGCAAAATCGTTCCACATCGTGTCGGCCAGAAACTCGTAGTGGGAGGTATCAGGCCAGTTTTCATGTTGCAGAGGGTGAATGTCATGGGTTCCCATCACCTCCTGCAAAAAGACGATATCTGCTGACGTTGCGCGCACCGCTTCACGCAATTCGGGCAAGATGAAGCGTCGGTTAAACGGGGCAAAACCTTTATGGGTATTAATCGTCAGGACTTTAAATGAAAATCCTTGCTTGATTTGTGGCATACTCGCGACGCGCTCCTTTTCATCTTCATCAACAACAAAGTGTAGTCTTTGTCACAAATGGAGGGTGAAGAAGAGGAATAATTAGGGCGTTATCTGAAATTTGCTTTACATTGAGAAACCGTCCCTGGCCGGTTACGGTTGCATTTGTGCAACGTGCCAGGTCTGCAGGAGAGAGAAATGAAATTGTCGAATCGCTTTCAAATTATTACCGGTCAAACCTGGGCCCACATCGCGATGCACCTGCTGGTGATTGCCGCACTGGTCTGGGGCTGGAAACATAAAGCACTGGTCGAAGTGTGCAGTACCCTGGTGGTGGCCTATGCAGCGGTGTTTATCGCCATGCTGATCACGCAGCGTAGTGCCCGTTTACGTACCCTGGGTGATTACCTGGAAGAAGCGACCACCACGTACTATTTCGGTGCCGCGATGATGACGCTGTTCCTGGTGTCGCGCATTTTCCACAACAACTTACTGTTAGCCAGCCTTGGCGTGGTGATGTTGTTGGGGCCCGCGCTGGTGTCGTTGCTGGCGAAAGAGCCGGCAGGACGCATTGAGAAAAAACGCAGCTGAATCAGGCTGTCGCGCTAAAAAAGCCACCGCAAGGTGGCTTTTGTCGTTGGGAGATATGTAATCAATTGTGAGCTATCTCGCACAGGGGCGGTAAAGCTGTTACACTCCGCCGCTTATGCATCGTAGTTTGCACCCTTTTCACGCGTCAGCCTCAGCTGGCGTCACTATCCCTCTGAAAACTACACCGCCAAACGCGGTCAGAGTGGACCGGAGTAATACTCGTCATGTCTTTTGACTCTCTCGGCCTGAGTGCCGATATTCTGCGTGCGGTAGCTGAGCAGGGCTACAGCGAACCGACGCCTGTTCAGCGCCAGGCGATTCCTGTTGTGCTGTCCGGCCGCGATCTGCTGGCAAGCGCCCAGACCGGCACCGGCAAAACCGCCGGGTTTACCTTACCTTTATTACAGAAACTGTCCGAGAATACCGGAACAGTGCGTGGCCGTCGTCCGGTGCGCGCGCTGATTCTGACACCGACCCGTGAACTGGCCGCTCAGGTCGGTGAAAACGTCAGCGACTACAGCAAATATCTTCCGCTGCGTTCGCTGGTGGTGTTTGGCGGCGTCAGCATCAACCCGCAGATGATGAAGCTGCGCGGCGGCGTCGATATTCTGGTGGCCACGCCGGGCCGTTTACTGGATCTGGCTCATCAAAACGCCGTTGACCTGTCTCAGGTTGAAGTGCTGGTACTGGATGAAGCGGATCGCATGCTTGATATGGGCTTTATCCACGATATCCGCCGCGTACTGGCCAAACTGCCAGCTAAACGTCAGAACCTGCTGTTCTCGGCGACGTTCTCAGATGAGATCAAAACCCTGGCAGAAAAACTGCTGCACAACCCGGAGCAGGTTGAAGTCGCGCGCCGCAATACCGCGTCTGAGCAGGTTTCTCAGCAGGTGCATTTTGTTGACAAAAAGCGCAAGCGGGAACTGCTGTCTCAGCTGATTGGCGAAGGTAACTGGCAGCAGGTGCTGGTCTTTACCCGCACCAAGCACGGTGCCAATCACCTTGCCGAACAGCTGGGTAAAGACGGCATTACGGCCGCCGCCATCCACGGTAACAAGAGTCAGGGCGCACGTACCCGTGCACTGGCCGACTTCAAATCCGGCGCGATTCGTGTGCTGGTTGCGACGGATATCGCGGCCCGCGGTCTGGATATTGAAGAACTGCCGCACGTCGTGAACTATGAATTGCCAAACGTGCCTGAAGACTACGTACACCGCATTGGGCGTACCGGTCGTGCCGCCGCAACGGGTGCAGCGCTGTCGCTGGTTTGCGTCGACGAACACAAACTGTTGCGTGATATTGAGCGCTTGCTGAAGCGTGAAATTCCACGACTGGCTGTGCCGGGCTATGAGCCGGATCCCAGCATCAAAGCGGAACCGATTGTGAACGGCCGCCAGTCACCGTCTTCACGCGGCCGTGGTCGGGGGCAGGGCGGACAAGGTGCCGGCGCGGCGCGTCCTCAAGGGGACAAGCGTGCGCAGCCGCGTCGTCAGGGACCCGCAGCGGGCCAGTCTGACAAGCCTGCGTCTCGTCCACGTCGGCCCGCGCCTAAACGCAGCGGAAACGTCTGATCATGCGGGTTTTACTGGCACCCATGGAGGGCGTACTGGATTCTCTGGTGCGCCAGCTGTTGACGGACGTCAACGACTACGATTTGTGCATCACGGAATTTTTGCGCGTCGTCGACCAACTGCTGCCGGTAAAATCCTTCTATCGCCTTTGTCCCGAACTGCATCATGCCAGCCGGACGCCGTCGGGTACGCTGGTTCGTCTGCAACTGCTGGGGCAGCATCCCGAGTGGCTGGCGGAAAACGCGGCCCGCGCGGTTGAGCTGGGCTCGTGGGGCGTGGATCTGAACTGCGGTTGCCCGTCGAAGCTGGTCAACGGCAGCGGCGGCGGGGCGACGCTGTTAAAAGATCCCGACTTAATCTACCGCGCGGCCAAAGCCATGCGGGCAGCTGTACCTGACTCCTTGCCCGTTACGGTTAAGGTGCGCCTGGGCTGGGATTCCAGCGCCCGCAGCATGGAAATTGCGGATGCGGTAGCGCAGGCAGGTGCCAGCGAACTGGTCGTCCACGGCCGTACCAAAGAAGACGGCTACCGTGCTGAGGCTATTAACTGGCAGGCGATTGGCGAGATTCGTCGGCGACTGTCTATTCCGGTTATCGCGAATGGCGAAATCTGGGACTGGCAAAGCGCCCAGGATTGTCTGCGAATCACAGGCTGTGATGCGGTGATGATTGGGCGTGGTGCGCTTAACGTGCCTAACCTGAGCCGGGTCGTCAAATACAATGATGCGCCCATGGCCTGGCCGGAGGTGGTGGTGCTCCTGCAACAATATACCCGGCTTGAAAAACAGGGTGATACGGGCATGTACCATGTCGCACGTATCAAACAGTGGCTGGGCTATTTGCGTAAAGCCTACGTCGAAGCGGGTGAGCTGTTCGCTGAGATTCGCGCCTTAAAAACCTCAGCCGATATTGCTACGGCGATTGACCGCTATGCGGCATTACAGCGGCAGACCTGTCAGTTCTCTTCAGCCTCACCGGAAGTGAGAGCGGGACAGCGCGGCGCTTAGCCGCGCACGCGATCAATACTTTTCTGGCACGATCATATTTTCCGGCACCTCGTTGCGGTGGTAGTCCTGTGAGCGTTCACGCGGCGGCAGAATGATTTCGTCGTGTGGGGCGGCTTCATAAGGCACCTGCTGCAAAAGGTGGCTGATGCAGTTAAGGCGCGCCCGTTTCTTGTCTACGCCCTGAACAACCCACCAGGGGGCTTCCTGAATATGGGTGCGGCTCAGCATCTCTTCTTTTGCTTCCGTGTAATCTTCCCAACGGCGGCGGCTTTCCAGATCCATTGGGCTGAGCTTCCACTGCTTGAGGGGATCGTGGATACGGCTCATGAAGCGCAGCTCCTGCTCCTCGTCCGTGATCGAAAACCAGTACTTAATGATTTGAATCCCGCTGCGGGTCAGCATTTTTTCAAACTCGGGCACGCTGCGATAAAACTCCGCCACGTCGGCATCACTGCAAAATCCCATGACGCGCTCCACGCCTGCCCGGTTGTACCAGCTGCGGTCGAACAGCACCATCTCGCCCGCGGCGGGCAGATGCGCGATATAACGCTGAAAGTACCACTGGGTTTTTTCACGATCGTTGGGCGCGGGCAGCGCAGCCACCCGGCAGGTGCGCGGATTAAGGCGTTGCGTAATGCGCTTAATCACGCCTCCTTTACCGGCCGCATCGCGACCCTCAAACAGAATGACCAGCCGATGGCCGGTGCGCATTACCCAGTCCTGTAGCTTCACCAGCTCGCCCTGCAACTGCAGCAGCTCGCGAAAATAACGACGGCGCCAGGCTTTTTCATCGCTGCCCGTGGGCGCGGCCTCGCTAAAGCGCAGATCGTCCAGCTCCAGCTCCAGCTCCAGCTCTTCGTCGTAGCTGTCATAGAACTCCTGCATTAAACGCTGATTAAAAGCGTCGCGATTGAAACTGTTGTCGTGTGTTGCCATGACAATTCACCTGGTCAGATATGAATGAACAGCCCGTAGAGCAGGGCAGAAAGTAAAATCGAGACCGGCAGCGTCAATATCCAGGCGACGGCAAGATTGCGCAGGGTGGACATCTGCAGGCCAGAGCGGTTCGCCGCCATGGTGCCCGCCACGCCGGATGAGAGCACATGCGTCGTGGAGACCGGCAGACCAAAGGCATCGGCCGCGCCGATGGTCGCCATCGCCACCAGTTCGGCGCTGGCCCCTTGCGCATAGGTCAGATGGGTTTTGCCGATGCGCTCACCCACGGTGACCACAATACGTCGCCAGCCCACCATGGTGCCCAGCCCCAACGCGATTGCCACCACCACCTTCACCCACATCGGAATAAAGCGTGTGGCGCTGTCCAGCTCTGTTTTCACCGCCTTCAGGTTACGTGCCGTCTCATCGGGGAGCGAGACATGGGCGGTTTGCAGGTGCTTGATCGATTCTGCGGCCAGGTACATTTGATTGCGGGTATTGGTTACGGACTGGGCCGGAATATTGTCCATCGAGCCGTAGCGGCGAATCTGGTCGCTGATATCCCGTAACGTCATGCCAAGCGCGGGCAAGACGTTCGGATTGACCGTGTCAGTGCTGACAAAGGCCGTCAACACATTGCGTGAATCCGGGGTGGGCGTGGCGGCCGGTTGAATATGCAGTAACTGGCGCGCCGTCACGTCACTCAGTGCGGCAACGCGCGGGATTTGCTCGGGCGGAAGTGAACGGTTCAGTGCATAGGCGATGGGCATGGTGCCGACCAGGATCAGCATGATGAGTCCCATCCCTTTCTGCCCGTCATTCGACCCGTGAGCAAAGGAGACGCCGGTGCAGGTCAGAATCAGCAGGCCACGAATCCAGACCGGCGGCGGCTCGTTGCTGTGCGGGGCTTCGTACAACTGGCGGTTACGAATCAACAGCTTCATGGCCCACAGCAGCAGGGCGGCGCAGACGAAGCCCACGACGGGCGAGAGCAGTAAGGCATAGCCGACCTTCAGCGCCTGATCCCAGTCAACGCCACTCAGGCCACTGCGACCATGCAACATCGCATTCGCCACACCCACGCCAATAATCGAGCCAATTAAAGTATGTGACGACGACGAGGGCAGGCCAAAGTACCAGGTGCCCAGATTCCAGATAATCGCCGAGAACAGCAGGGCGTAAATCATGGCAAAGCCGTTGCCGCTGCTGGCCTGCAGGATGAGTTCGACGGGCAGAAGCGAAATAATGCCAAACGCGACCACGCCGCTGGAAAGCATCACGCCAAGAAAGTTGCACAGCCCTGACCAGACGACGGCCGCACCGGGCGTCAGCGAATGCGTGTAGATCACCGTAGCGACCGCGTTGGCGGTATCGTGAAACCCGTTAACGAATTCAAAGCCCAGCGCAATCAGCAGCGCCAGGCCGAGCAGAAAGAAAGGCACATAACTGGTGACGGGCGTGTTAGTTTTTTCCACATCGTGAAACAGATTAAATCCGGCAAAGGCCAGACCGGCTATTAACAGGACATAAAAAGCCGTTTTGGTTGCGCGGCTGCCTTTGCCGTTGAAATCGGGACGTCCCTGCGTCGTGCCTGAAGAGGATAAACTGTTTTCGCTCATGCCGTACCTCTTAGCGGATGCAGATGCGGAGTTACATCTGGTTAACGCTGTGTGATACCCGCTTTTTATGACAAAAAAATGATCCAGGCGGCACAGGTCATTTTGCTGTAACAAAACTTCAGCAGGCTGTGGATCTTAATTGATGATGCTGACAGGATTGCCATGGCGACAGACGTTGTTCTCACCCCACAAAAACGTGATTTTGATGATGATGTGGCCGGACTCATCCATGGTTATCGCTTTTCTCCTGATGCCCTCCCTCAACGCCTGAATGCCCGTGAAGCGGTAAAACTCGGTGAACACCCTCCTGAAGAAGGCTTTCTCTGGTTACATATCAATCTGAATCACGCGCGGGCACAGCACTGGGTGCAGGGCCACTTTCAGGTTGATGATGATTTTTTTGACGAGATTCATTCCGCCTCGCCGCGCACCCGGTTAGCGGAACAAAGCAATGCCCTGCTGGCGGTACTGAACGACGTCACGCTGAGCCAGGAAAATCGCAGTACGCAAAATGCGACCCTGTGGATCTGGTGCCGTCATAATCTGGTCGTGAGCGCACGTTATCGCTCGTCAGTGATGATCGAAAAGATGCAGCAGGGGCTGGCGAAGCATAATTTTCCCAGTGCGGAGGCCCTGTTACTTTACCTGCTCGGTGAACAGGAGTTGCAGCTGGAAATGGTGGTGCGTCGCATCAGCCAGGTAGTCGATAACATTGAAGAGCGTTTATTAAGTCCGGCAATCAAGGCCAATCGCAGTGAGCTGGGGCATTACCGGCGCATGCTGCTGCGCATTCAGCGCCTGCTGGCACCCGAACCGGCGGCGCTGTTCCGGTTGCTTAACCGCCCACCCGCCTGGCTCAACCGCGACACGCTCCGCGAGCTGCGGGCGTTCACGGAAGAATTTAGCGTGGTGCTGAACGACCTGGCCAGCCTGATGGAGCGCATCCGTCTGCTGCAGGAGGAAATTGCAGCACGGTTGATGGAGCAGAGTAACCGGACACTTTATCTGCTGACCGTGATTACGGTGCTTGCACTGCCGATTAACATTGTGGCGGGATTTTTTGGTATGAACGTGGGCGGCATTCCGCTGGCGTCGAACCCGCACGGGTTTTTACTGCTGGTTCTGATCGTCCTGGCCTTCACGCTGCTGGCCGGCTGGCTGAGTTTTCGCCGTCCGTCCAGATAGTGGTGTTGACAGTGGAGCCCGTGACCAATAAAAAAGCCAGCGTGGCTATCGCCAACGCTGGCTTTTCACTGACCTGACGACCGGGCCTGAATGGCTGGCCCGTAACAGGCGAATGTTACTGCGCCGGCTGTGGCTGGGCAGGTTGCGACTGCTGTGGTTGCTCTGGCTGCGGCTGCGAAGGCTGCACAGGTTGAGCCTGTTGCGGCGCGGGCTCTGACTGGACCGCGACCGGGTTAGCAGGCTGCGACATCACTGGCGTCATGGGCTCTTCTTTCGGCTCAGCATCTTCACCTTCGTTGAAGGGAACAGGCGCAGGGGCCACGCTGTTTTCTGGCGCATTAACCTGTACAGGCATACCAGAGCGGTTCTGGATGGCCTTATCAACCTGAGACTGATTCACGCTACCGTCTACCAGTACTTTGCCAACCGCCTGAGTCAGCGTAATCGGCACCAGTTCACGAGAGTTAAACTGCTCTTCCGTGGTCGACAGCGGATTATGCACTTCCATCCAGCGTGAACCGTCTGGCTCAACAGACGCTTTCACCGGCTGGTTGATAAACTGCACGCGCGTGCCAACTGGCACGTGATCGAACAGCCATTTGATATCATCGGCACGCAGGCGGACACAGCCGTGGCTGACGCGCAGGCCGATACCAAAGTTGGCGTTGGTGCCGTGAATGGCGTACAGACGCCCGATGTAGAGCGCATACAGCCCCATTGGGTTATCCGGGCCTGCCGGGAACACAGCCGGCAGATTTTCGCCACGTGATGCATATTCAGCGTGCATCGCTTTGGTAGGCGTCCAGGTCGGGCCATCTTTTTTACGTTGAACGGTTGTCGTCCAGTTCAGCGGCGTATCTTTCCCCAGCTCACCAATACCGATAGGCAGAACGACCACGGTTTTCGAGCCTTTCGGGTAGTAATAAAGACGCATTTCAGCACTGTTAATCACGATGCCTTCACGCGGGGCGTCAGGCAGGAGTAACTGCTGAGGAATAATCAGTTTGCTGCCAGGCTTAGGCAGATAAACGTCAACACCCGGATTGGCTTCCAGCATATTGCTGAGGCCCATCTGGAACTGTGCTGCAAAAGCTTCCAGAGGCAGTTTACTGTCCTGAGGAATCGTAATCTCAATGTTTTGCCCGGTCAGACGGCTGTTCGCCGGCGGTAAGGGATAAACAACCGCAAGGGCTGACTGACTGAATGCCGCCAAAGCCAATGCAAGTGAAGCGAACGCGCGAATGCTTTTTTTCATATTTTACAAGTCTTTATCGCCATGTTTCAGGCTTGTCAATGTATCGAACCCATGCTGGTCACTATGACCTGCTGCGCATTATATGTTCATTAAACTGATGTTGTGAATCAGGATTTTTACCGCATCGAAATACTTTACCTGACTTACCTGCGTTATCCGCCTTTGTTCATTAACATTTTGGGCGAAATACGCCCTCTACGGCTGCCATAACGTGACATCTCCGTTTAGCTTGCGGTTCAGGAAAAAAGCGGCGCTAATCAGGGCGAGATGCGTCAGCGCCTGCGGCATATTGCCTAGTGCCTGGCCGTGGCTGTCGAACTCTTCGGCATATAACCCCAACGGATTAGCGTAGCTCAGTAATTTCTCGAACTCAAAATGGGCTTCGCGTACGCGTCCGGCACGTGCCAGACATTCGACGTACCAGAACGAGCAGGCACCAAATGAACCTTCTCCGCCAGTGAGCCCGTCCGCCGGGGTTTCATGGATGTTATAGCGGCGCACCATCCCATCGCTGACCAGATTCGCCTTGATGGCATCCAGCGTGGCAATCCAGTCAGGATCGGTTGCGCCGACAAAACGCACCAGCGGCATCAGCAGCATGGAGGCATCCAGGTAGTCGCCATGGCGGGTCGAAACAAAATGGCCGCGTTCGCTGTTCCAGAAGTTTTTCCAGATATCGTCGCGAATCTCGCGCCGGGTACGGTCCCACCGCTCATAAGGCATCGGCAGGGAACGTTTCATGCCAAGACGCAGCCCGCGATCCATGGCCACCCAGCACATCAAACGGGAGTGCAGGAAGTGCTCCGGTTCACCGCGCATTTCCCAGATGCCCGCATCCGGCTGATGCCAGTTATCACAGAGCCAGTCCAGCATCTCTGAGACATGGTTCCAGCCCCGTTGAGAGATGGCTTCACCATATTTATTGGCAAGGTAAATGGCGTCCATCAGTTCGCCATAGATATCCAGTTGTTTCTGTTGCCAGGCATCGTTGCCTATCCTGACCGGGCAGGAATCGGCATAGCCGGACAGGTTGAGCAGCGACATTTCCTGCAGTTCCGTGCTGCTGTCCAGGCGATACATCACCTGTAAACGCATCTCGTCATGATGGCTGTTTTCCACACAGCGACCAACCCATTCGGTGAAGTGCTTGGCCTCATCCACGTAGCCCAGGCGCATCAGCGCGTACATGCTGAAGGACGCATCGCGTATCCAGGAGGCACGGTAATCCCAGTTACGTTCGCCCCCCAGCTCCTCCGGCAGGCCAAAGGTTGCGGCGGCGGCAATGGAGCCGTGCTGCCAGGAGGTCAGCAGCTTCAGCACCAACGCTGAGCGCTGGACCATTTCCTGCCAGCGGCCACGATAGGTGCTGTGGCAACTCCACTCACGCCAGTAGCTCAGCGTCTCTTCGAAACAGTTCGCGGTCGCCAGTTTTTCAACGTGTGCGTCATTTACGCTGCCGAATTCAAATTCGGCGTGTTCGCCCGCTTTTAACTCGAAACTGGCGGTGGCGCTATTACCTTCCAGGGTCATCACGACCGTGGCGGCCAGCCGAAGCGAGGGCTGATCCGTCGCATGAAAATCGATACAACCGCGCTGAATCTCGGCGCGGGTTTCCGCGCGGGCGTAATCATGGCGAGGCGAACAGACCATGTTAAACCGGGCCTGACCCCGCACCATTTTCACCCGGCGGATAATGCGTGGCAGTTTGTCCTGACGATCGCAGATGGGCATGTAGTCAGTAATTTCGGCCACGCCTTCTTCGGCCAGCCAGCGCGTTTGCAGAATATTGGTATCCGGCAGGTAAATTTGTTGCCGACGGGCGTTTTGCCACTCGGGTGCGATTGAAAACAGGCCCGCTTCGTCACTGTCCAGTAAGGCCGAAAACACCGACGGGCTGTCCAGCTCCGGCCAGCAGAGATAGTCGATCGTGCCATCGTTTGCGACCAGTGCACAGGTGCGGAGATCACCTATGACACCATGATCGTCGATCTTGCGTTTAACCTTACTCATCGCGTTCTCCCTGTCAGTGTCTGACTTAACTATAGCCAGGTACCTGCATACCGCTTCGTTCGGGCACAGATCGTTAACCTGGCGAGCCCGTTGTTCGCGTCCGGCACAATTTTCAGCCCGGTATATACTTTTCATACACTTCCAGAGGAGACCGTTATGACAGCACCCCAACGAAAAGTGGCCATTGTGACCGCATCGGATTCGGGCATCGGCAGCCGTTGTGCTGAGATGTTAGCCGAACAGGGCTTTGATATTGGCATCACCTGGCGTTCAGACGAGGAAGGCGCACAGCGGACCGCCCGTCGGGTAGAAGAGACCGGACAACGGGCAGAGACGATTCAGCTCGATCTGGCCGATCCGCCAGAAGGCGGCAAGGTGTTGCAGCAGTTGATCGACAAACTGGGCCGTATTGATGTACTGGTCAACAATGCCGGGGCAAATTTTAAAGCCGACTTTATGGACGTGACCTGGGAAGACTGGCGTAAAACCTTCAGCGTGGATGTCGATGGCGTCTTTATCTGTGGGCAGGTGGCGGCACGTAACATGATCAAACAAGGGCAGGGCGGACGCATCATCAACATCACCTCTGTGCACGAGCATACGCCCCTGCCGGGCTCAGTGGCCTATACCGCGGCAAAACATGCGGCAGGCGGCCTGACCAAATCGATGGCGCTGAGTCTGCTGCCCCACAATATTCTGGTCAATGCGGTCGCCCCGGGGGCGATTGCGACGCCGATGAACAAGATGTCCGACGCGGATGCGCACAACGTAAAAATGCCGGAAATTCCTGCCGGCCGCCCTGGCGATACGCACGAAATTGCCAGTATGGTAGCCTGGCTGAGTTCCGAGTGGGCGACCTATACCACCGGTCAGTCGTTTATTATCGACGGCGGCTTTATGCTGGCCAACCCGCAGTTTAAAGGCTACTGATCGGCCCGGTGATGATTCCAGCGGCGAATCGCCCAGCGCAGCACAAACGCAAAGACCACCGCCGCGCCCAGCCATAGCAGGTGTTTAAAGTGTTGGTCGAGTTTGTGCAGCCAGGGGGCGATAATGCCGCCTGCAAAATAGCCGAGCGTAACAAACAGCAGTGCCCAGACAGCCGCCCCGGTGACGTTGAGGAGAAAAAACTTCAGCGGCTTCAGGCGGCTTGCGCCAATAATGATCGGCCCAATAATACGAAAGCCATACATAAAACGTGCGCCAATCACGAACAGGCTGGGACGACGCTTAATCAGGCGGTTCGCCTTCACCACTTTATCCTGATGTTTTTTAAAACGTCGCAAAATGCGGGTACCAAAACGCCGGCCAATCCAGTAGAGCATCTGATCGCCCACCACGCCGCCCGCCATCGCCGCCAGTACGACGCCACTGTAGTGCAGTAGTCCTTCGTGAGCGGCAACCCCGCCCAGCAGTAAAAACGTTTCACCCTCGGCAATACAGCCAATAAACAGCGCAAGGTAGCCGTACTGCGTAATTAACCCATTGATATCCAAATGCAAGGCTGAACTCCCTGTGTGAAGATTTTTCTTTCAGTCTATACCCGATTTGCCAGGACAGCGGATTAAGACCCCATAAGCGATCTTTTTCGCCGTTTTTTTGCGCAGAGGCCCCAGAAATTATCCTGCCGATTATACTCAAATGACTGCTGCCCCCTTGTGGAAATGTTAACAGATCGGGTGGCCCAATCGGTCAGAGGAGTAAGCGTATGAACCATGTCTGGGGTTTGTTAGCGCATCCGAACCAGGAAATGCGCACTATCAAGCAAGAGAACGAAACGGTTTCGCACCATTACACTCACCACGTGCTGCTGATGGCCGCTGTGCCGGTGATCTGCGCCATGATTGGCACCACTCAGTCAGGCTGGAACCTGGGAGAAGGGCAATATGTGCAGCTTAATTTGCTGACGGCGTTGGGCCTGGGGATTCTGTTCTATCTGGTGATCCTGGGCGGCGTCGCCGTTATGGGGCGGGTGATTCACTGGATGGCGCGTGACTATCCCCATCGTCCCAGCATGGGGCGCTGCACCGTATTTGCGGGCTATGTCGCTACGCCCCTGTTTTTGAGCGGCCTTGTCGCGCTTTATCCGCTGGTCTGGCTATGTGTGCTGGCGGCAGCGCTGGCGCTCCTGTATACCGGGTATCTGCTGTATGTCGGCATTCCGCTGTTTCTGAATATCGACCGTGACGAAAGTCTGCGTTTTTCCAGTTCAACACTCGCTATTGGTGTGCTGGTCTTCGAAGTGCTACTGGCTCTGACCGTGGTGTTATGGGGCTATGGCCCGCGTCTGTTTTAACCTGCCGTTGCCGCCTACAGGGCGGCAACCTTTTTTTAACGCTCAGAAACAATCTCACCAGGAAAATTCCCTGACTTCAGCGTATGATGCTGCGGCCAGCCCGCGCTCTGCCTGTTCAGGCGTTGGCGGCCTGTGTTTACACAGCGCACAATCTTAACCGGGTCTTTTTTCCACGATGCCTGCAAAAATTCGCTTTTCACTGTTGTCGCTGGCGCTGCTCGTTTCCGGGCAGGTTTTTACCCTTCCAGCACAGGCGACCACCACGTTGTCGCAGATGGCCCCGATTGCTCAGCCGCAAATCGCCTCAGGGAGCGCCCTGATTGTCGATCTGACCAATGGTAAAGTCCTGTTCTCCAGTCACCCGGATCGGGTGCGCCCCATCGCGTCCATCACGAAGTTAATGACGGCCATGGTGGTACTGGATGCGCACCAGCCGATGAACGAGATGGTGAAGGTCGATATCAGCCAGACCCCCGAGATGCGTGGTGTGTTTTCGCGCGTCAAACTGAACAGCGAAATTAGTCGCCGCAGTATGCTGATGCTGGCGCTGATGTCCTCGGAAAACCGCGCGGCAGCCAGTCTGGCTCACGCTTATCCGGGCGGGTACGATGCTTTTATCCGGGCAATGAATGCCAAGGCGCGCGCGCTCGGCATGATGCACACGCATTACGTTGAACCCACGGGCCTCTCTATCAAAAACGTGTCCAGCGCCCAGGATCTGGTGAAGCTGCTGAAAGCGACGCGTGAATATCCGCTTCTGGGTGAGCTCAGCACGACCAAAGAAGAAACCGCCGTGTTTGCCCATCCGAGTTATGCGCTACCGTTCCGCAATACCAATCACCTGGTGTATAAAAATGGCTGGCATATCCAGTTAACGAAAACGGGTTACACCGATCAGGCGGGGCACTGTCTGGTCATGCGGACGATGATTAAGAACCGCCCGGTCGCGCTGGTGGTACTCGATGCGTTTGGCAAATATACCCATTTCGCCGATGCGAATCGTCTGCGCGACTGGCTGGAAACCGGCAAGGCTGCGCCGGTTCCGGCGGCTGCACTGGCCTATAAAAAACAAAAAGCGGATGAGGTTGCCAGCAACGCAGCCAGTGGGGCCGCTGTAGAGTAATCCTCTGCCGGGGCGCTACGGTTCCCCGGCTGAGATTGACCTGTATTCCTATAGTTTCATGGCAGACGAAAATCTAAACTACCCGCAAATGGCGAGGGTGATTCGCCTGATTACTGTGCCGGAATCTCATTGATATGCTCAAGTTACGTTCATTTAGTGTTCTGATTTTTTTCGCGTTGATGACGCTCGCACCTGCGCTGAGTTTTGCCGACGATGCGACGCAAGCCACGCAGCAAACCGACGACAAACCCAAGGTGGATGCCTCTGTCGAGCTGCCGAAAATGCAGAAGATCCTCGATAAAATTAAAAGCCAGGTCTCCGTTGAAAGCGACGAAAATAAGCTCAGTCGTCTGAATGAGATGGCGCTGGAGTTATCAGGCAATACGGATACGCTTGCGCAGGCGTTACAGCCCGATCGTCAACAACTGGAAGCGCAGCTGGCCGTGCTCGGTCCGGCACCCAAACCGGAAAGCGGCGTCAAAGAGACACCGGACGTGACGCGCAAACGCAGCGCGCTGGAAAGTCAGAAGAGCAAGCTTGACGATCAAATCAAGCAGGCGGAAGGCATTAAAAACAGTGCACTGATGCTCTCCTCACAAATCGTCAATCTGCGCCGCGACCAGCTAAAAAATAAACTCGCCCTGAATTCAGGCAGTATTCTGGGGCCGCGCTTCTGGGCGCCCGTGTTAAGTAGTCAGGATCTGGATGCGGAAAAAATTGGCGATTTTCTCAATGAGCTGAAAGACACGGCCGCACTCTCCTGGGAGCCGGGCTGGCGCATTGGCACGGTTGGCTGGTTGCTGGCCGCGGTGCTGGTGATGACGCTCGGCCGTCGCTATGGTGAAGAGTTCCTGGCCTGGGTCAGTATCAATAAATTGCCTGAAGGGCGTTTGCGCCGTAGTTTTCTGGCAACTGCCGTGGCGCTGACCAGCCTGGCGGCCGTTGTCCTGACCTTCGTCTTTATTTCGCAGGCCTTTACGCGCCGCGATGAAGTCTCCAGCGATGTGCAGGACTTTATTTACCGTCTGGTCGAACTCAGCGTCTACTGCGGCCTGATTGCCGGGCTGGGCCGTGCCTTTTTATCCACGCGTCGCCCCAGCTGGCGTCTGCCGACGATTTCGAACGAAGTCGCCATCGCGCTTAAACCGTTCCCGCCGATTACGGCCCTGCTGGTGTTTATCTTTCAGATGGTCGAGTCCTTTAACTACACCGTCGGCACCAGCCTGAATACCAGTATTTTTGCCAACGGCCTGACGGCATTACTTATCGGCACTACGGCACTGGCGATCAGCATGCGCACCAAGCGCGTTCGTCGTCGCCTGGCGCAGTCGGGTACGCCGCCGGAAGCGCGTTCTACCCTGGTTGGATTGATTCAGATGGCGCTGACGATCACCGCGCTGACCATCCTGGCCTCACTGGTGATCGGCTACGTCACGCTGGCGCGTTTTCTCAGCTATGAGCTGGTGTGGTGCGGCATTTTGTTTGGCTCATTTTATATTCTCAGTCATCTGGTCAACGACGGCTGTGAGAGTCTGTTCTCAATCAGTAACACGACAGGTAAACGCATCCAGAGTTCACTGAACATTGATGAACGTCATCTGCAGCAGGTGGCGACCATTCTGGCGGCGATAGGTAAAACGTTCCTGGTGCTGTTTGTGGCGCTGGCGCTGCTCAACGGCACCTTTGCCTCGTCCACGCCGATTGAGTTGTTGCAGAAAGCCATCGAATTCTGGGGCGGTAAAGGCCTGGAGTCGCTGAATATCGTTCCGGCGCACCTGGTTAATGCATTGCTGTGCCTGATTGTCGGGATTTACGTCTTGCGTTCAGTGCGGCGCTGGCTGGACAACGACTTCCTGCCCAAAACCACCATGGACAGCGGGATGCGGGTGTCCCTGGTGACGTTGTTCAGTAATGTGGGCTATGTGCTGATTATCCTGCTGACCCTGTCGATTATGGGGCTGCAATGGAACAAGCTGGCCTGGATCGTCAGTGCATTATCCGTCGGTATCGGTTTCGGCTTACAGGAGATCGTTAAGAACTTTATTTCGGGTCTGATTCTGCTGACTGAGCGCCCGGTGAAAGTGGGCGATCTGGTAACGATCAGCGGCGTGGAAGGGGACATTCGTCGTATCAACGTGCGTGCGACGGAAATTCAGCTGGGCGATAAATCTACGGTGATCGTGCCTAACTCGCAGTTTATTTCTCAGAACGTCCGTAACGCGACCATGGGTAACGCGCAGGGCGTGGTGACGATTACCCTGACGTTCCCGCTCAATATTGACCCCGTGCAGGTACGTGAAATTCTGCTTAAGGTGTATGAAGAGAATGAGCGCATTCTGGAGACGCCGGAACCGTCAGTGTCGTTTAAAGATCTTACCGCGCAGGGCATAGTACTCAGCGTAACCGGTAACGTGGCCAGCCAGCGCCAGATTGCAGGCGCAAAAAGCGATCTGCTGTTTGATATTCTGACGCGATTACGTAAAGAAGGGATCGTCCTGTCGACGCCGCAGACCATGATTATCGAACGTCGCCAGCTGCTGGCCTCGGATGTCAGCGATGACGTAACGGTCACAGAGCAACCGCGTTAATGAAACAGGCAGCCCTATGGCTGCCTGTTTTTTCATGGCCTTTTGAGACGTCAGGGCTGCCTGACCGCCCAGCCTTTCAGCTTACTGGTTTTGCCAATACCGGGGTTAAAGCTGTTGGTCGGATCGAGCTGACGATAGAACGCGGCCAACTGCGGCTGGGCCTGATAGAGATGGCCGACGTTATGCTCTGCCGGATACGCCGCGCCGCGCGTCTTCAGAATCGCCAGCATTTGCGCTTTCAGGGCATGGACATCCACCCCTTTTTTAACGATGTAGTCCTGATGGAAGACATGGCAGAAAAAATGGCCGTAATACAGCTGATGACTGAGTGACTGCGTTATCCCGGCAGGCAGGGTTTCGAACCAGTCTCTGTCATTGCGGCGCAGCGCAATATCCAGCGCCAGAATATCTTCCACCTCTGTGGCGTGAACGGCGTGATAACGCACTGCCGCACCGGCAGCGGCAAAGCGGTGCAGGAAAGCGTGCGCGCCTTCTTTGCCTTCGCACTCAAAAAACTCTCCGCCACCTTCACGGAAAAACTCCCGCAGGTAGTTGCGCGCCTCTTCGACGCCGTTACCCGACATTTTCAGCATTAAATGATGCTGGTATTTATCGCGATACTGCTTCATGCGTTTCGGCAGATGCGCCGGAAACAGGCGACTCAGCCGTTGCAGCAGCCGGTCAGTCAGATGCGGTTTTATGAAAGACAGTTTATTAAGCCAGCCGTCAACCCGACCTTTAAGCGTAAAAAACAGGGGCATCTTGTCGGTGCCCAGCTTGTCAATCATCAGGAACGTATCTTTGCCGTACACTTCGGCGATATCGTAGATATCCCGGTGCATATATTCCGCGGCAACGGGCAGGTTTTTAAAATGGGCCAGCATATGGCAGCGCAGGTCGCTGAGCACGGCGGCATCGTTAGTGCCGATATAGAACACCTGCTGCTGCGGTTCCTGCTCAAATGTGTCCAGGCGTACCGCGAAAACCGCCAGCTTGCCTGCGCAGCCGGACGCTTCAAACAGACGACGGGCATCCGCGTTAAAACGGGCGGGCGTATCGGCATTCACATCGCGCACGCGGTCAGCATAATCATGATCGGACGCGTGACGGCCATCATGCAGGACATCGTCCGGCTGCCAGCGATCGTCATCCAGGCGTCCCAGAATCTCTTCCGGCGAGGTGCCCAGGTCAATGCCCAGATGATTGACCAGCTTCAGTCGCCCCTGGGCATCAATCTGAGCAAACAGCGCCATTTCACTGTAGGCCGGGCCGCGTTTGATCAGCGAGCCGCCAGAGTTATTACAGATGCCACCCAGCACCGACGCACCAATACAGGAAGATCCAATCACCGAGTGCGGCTCACGGCCCAGCGGCTTCAGGATCTTTTCCAGTTGATACAGGGTACTGCCCGGAAAGGCCAGGACCTGTCGGCCCTTATCGATGAGCTGTAGCTTATCCAGCTTCAGTGTGCTGATAATCACCAACGGACGATCGTAGTCGTCGCCCTGCGGCGTCGAGCCTTCGGTCAGGCCGGTATTGGCCGCCTGCATCAAAATGATTGCATCCGCAGCGACCAGCGTTTGCAGTACGCGCCACAGCTCCAGCAGCGTAGCCGGAAACACCACGGCCAGTGCCTCGCCTTCACCAGAACGAAAGCCTTTACGATAGCGAGCCGTGTGCGCGGCCTCAGTCAGAACGTTACTTGTGCCAACCAGACGGCGCAGATCGGCAATCAGGACAGACGATGTCATCATGGGCAATTCCCTTGTCGTATGCATGCGTCCTTACTGTAGCACGTCAGTTGCGTCGGGCGCAGTGTGATAGCCGCAGGCGACATGCTATGCTCTGATGATGCCATCCTGCATTTAGTCGATATTGCGCAGTTACTTAAGAGAACCCAACCCGATGAAATGGATTTGCGCTGTTAGCCTCGCTGTTTCCCTTGCGCTGCAACCTGCACTGGCCGGGGAGCCCACCGTTCAGCATCCGATGACCGAAAAGGCGCGTGATGCCTACGTCAATAATCTGCTTAAAAAAATGACGCTGGATGAGAAAATTGGCCAGTTGCGTTTAATTAGCGTGGGACCGGATACGCCAAAAGAAGCCGTGCGTGAGATGATCCACAAGGGGCAGGTGGGCGCGATTTTTAATACGGTTACGCGCCCGGATATCCGGGCGATGCAGGATCAGGTGATGCAGCTCAGCCGGCTGAAAATTCCGCTGTTTTTCGCCTATGACGTCGTGCACGGTCAGCGGACGATTTTCCCGATTCCGCTGGCGTTAGCCTCCAGCTGGGATCTGGATGCCGTTAAAGAGGTTGGGCGCATTTCAGCTTATGAAGCGGCAGACGATGGGTTAAATATGACCTGGGCGCCGATGGTTGACGTCAGCCGGGAGCCGCGCTGGGGACGCGTGTCCGAAGGCTTCGGCGAGGACACCTATTTAACGTCCGAAATGGGACGCACCATGGTGAAGGCGATGCAGGGCAAAAGCCCGGCAGACCGCTACAACATTATGACCAGCGTAAAGCACTTTGCGCTGTACGGCGCGGTTGAAGGCGGACGGGATTACAACACCGTGGACATGAGTCCGCAACGCATGTTCCAGGACTATCTGCCGCCGTATAAAGCCTCTCTGGATGCCGGCAGCGGCGGCGTCATGGTGGCGCTCAACTCCATTAATGGTGTGCCCGCCACGGCCGACAGCTGGCTGCTGAAAGATCTGCTGCGTCGTGACTGGAAATTTAAAGGGATCACCATCAGCGACCACGGTGCGATCAAAGAGTTGATTAAACATGGCGTGGCGAGCGATCCTCAGGATGCGGTGCGTATTGCCCTCAAATCCGGTGTCGATATGAGTATGAGCGATGAATATTACAGCAAATACTTACCGGACCTGGTGAAACGCGGCATTGTCAGTCGGGCGGAAATCGACGATGCGGCGCGCCACGTGCTTAACGTGAAATACGACATGGGGCTGTTTAACGATCCCTATAGTCATCTGGGGCCGAAAGAGAGCGATCCCCAGGACACCAATGCGGAAAGCCGCCTGCATCGTCCCGAAGCCCGGGATGTGGCACGCAAAAGTATGGTGCTGCTGAAAAACCGCCTGAATACGTTACCGCTGAAAAAATCCGGCACCATTGCCTTGATCGGGCCGCTGGCAGACAGCCAGCGCGATATCATGGGCAGCTGGTCAGCGGCAGGTGTCGCGAAACAGTCTGTTTCGCTGTTGCAGGGGATGCAAAATGCGACGCAGGGTAAAGCGACGCTGCTGTATGCCAAAGGATCCAACGTGTCAGACAACAAAGGTATTCAGGACTTCCTGAATATGTATGAACCTGCCATCGTCGTCGATCCGCGCTCCGCACAGGCCATGATCGATGAGGCGGTAGAGAAGGCAAAACAGGCAGATGTCGTCGTGGCCGCCGTGGGGGAAGCGCAGGGCATGGCGCACGAAGCGTCCAGCCGTAGCGATCTGATGATTCCACCTGCGCAGCAAAAATTACTGGCTGCGCTGAAGGCAACAGGCAAGCCGCTGGTCATCGTACTGATGAACGGTCGTCCATTGGCGCTGGTCAACGAAGATCGTATGGCCGATGCCATGCTGGAAACCTGGTTCAGCGGGACAGAAGGGGGCAATGCCATTGCGGATGTGCTGTTTGGCGATTACAACCCCTCCGGCAAGCTGCCGATGTCCTTCCCGCGTTCCGTGGGACAAATTCCCATCTATTACAACCATCTGCCGACCGGCCGGCCTTATAACTTTGCCAAGCCAAACAAGTACACGTCCCACTATTACGATGCGGAAAATGGCCCACTCTATCCGTTTGGATACGGCCTGAGCTATACCACGTTTACCGTGTCGCCGGTGACGCTGTCCGCTGAAACCATGCCGCACAACGGCAGTGTTGAAGCCAGCGTGACCGTAACAAACAGCGGTAAAGTTGACGGGGCCACAGTCGTCCAGCTGTACCTGAACGATCCGGTAGCCAGCATGAGCCGGCCGGTAAAAGAACTGCACGGGTTCAAACGGATCATGCTTAAAGCCGGGGAGTCGCAGAAAGTGACCTTCAGGATTGACGTTGATGCACTGAAATTCTGGAATCAGCAGATGAAACACGTTGCTGAACCGGGCAAATTTAACGTCATGATTGGTCTGGACTCAGTACGCACCCAGAACGCCCAGTTTACCTATCAGTAAGCCCCGGCACGAACCGCGCGTCCGGTTCGTGCTGATTAACGCTTCCCCGTTCCGGGGAAGCGCATCCCGTTTCTGCTTCAGCCATCCTGCCCGGACCTCCCCACTTTGAGAGTTTTACCCTTGTCTGACATGGCGACAGGCATGATCCTGCTCTATCCTCGGGGAAAATGGATTCCTCAAGCACGAATGAGGCGCTATGACGTACCAAACACTGATTGCCGAAGCCCACAATCAGCAGCGCACCCTGACGGCCATTGTCGAACAGGATGCGCGTACTGCTTATTTCTATATCTGGCCCACTGACCTGTTTCGTAGCCAGTTTGCGGTGCGGGGCTGCTGGTTACGTAACCTCCTGCCCGCGCCGGTTGAGGACGATCACCAGGCGATGGCGCAGGGCATTGCCCCCCTGTTAAGTGCCGAATACTGTCGTAACCTGGAAGCGGAGCCGCCGCTGGATCCGGCCGGGCTGCAAATACTCTGGGAACCGGGCGACGCGGGCGCAGCACTCTGGTACTACGGTCAGCTTCTTGCCGTGATCCCGGGCTGGAGTCTTTATCAGGATAAGCAGGTCAGTTTTTCTGCAGGCTGTATTAAAAAGAACCGGCTGACCGCACCCCTGGGTTCGGCGTCCACTAACCATTATTACGCCCTGGCCGAACAGCAACGGCAGTTCTGGCGTGAATGGCATGACGGCAGCGAATGGGACAAGGTACAGCAGGATCTGATGACCTGTTATCAGGCGCAGTTTGGCGAGTCGGTAAAATACTACGCGATCGATCAAGGCAACTGGCCGCCAATGGCGCTGTCGCAGCATTATCACAACGGCATCTGGTATTTTCTGACGCTGGGGATGAGTATTCGTCCCATGCCGCAGGTGGATTTTCTGTTTGATGAACTGGCACCGCACTATCGCCGGGCAGAGCTGGGGATGGCTGTTGATGGCGAGGTGATGACAGAGAGCAATGCGGTGCAAATGGCCAGCGCGCTGGCAGAATTTGTGCATTTACCATGGGCGCGCCTCACCTGGCTCGGCGAAGGCCATACGCTGGCTTCGGAAGTGGCTCCTGTGGGATTTGAAAGCTATCTGTTAGCCAACGAGCTGGCACCGGAAAGCGCGCAGTTTGTCCTGCCGAGGCGCGATGGCGACAGGCCAACGTTACTGTGGGCCACGCCGGTAACCGAAGCGGAGCGTCAGTTTGCACAGGCTGAACCCCAGGGCGGACAACAACTGCGTGAACGCCTTTCCGCTGGCGGAAATACCCATATTTTCCGGCCACGCGAGCAGGTCGTCGAGGCGGGATAAGCCGCGCAATCGGGAACCGCCTGCCGCCAGGGGTAAGGAAGTTACGCACCTGGCGCAATTAAATATCTTTGTTGTTAAATGACTTGTTAAATTTGTGATCTAGTCTACTCAAGTTCCCCTTTGCTGTGCCGTTAACCCGGATCAGGCAATGGCGCCACAAAAGGTCAGGGGAACAATGATGTTAAAGACCACGCAATCCCGCTTCACCGCAACACTTATCGGCTTCTTTGTTGCGTTAATGTTGGTCACTATTTGGGTAATTAATCAGTTTGTTGCGCCTCAACTGGTGGAAAATGAAAGCCGCCTGATTCGTTATCAGGTGGATTCACTGGCTACCGGCATTGTTGAGCAAATGAACCGTGTGCAGGCGCAGCAACGCGCCATCACCGAGGCTGCGGCCGTCATCGACAGCGCGGCGATCGACACCTTATTACCGGCGCTGGTCAACCAGTATCAGGACAGCAACGTCTTTGGCGGCGGTATCTGGCCCTTACCTAATCGTCGCGAAGCCGGAAAAGAGAAAGACAGCAGCTTTTTCGCGCGTGATGCCAGTAATAAGCTGCAGGTGAATACCTACTGGAACTCTGAGGCGGCTGACAAGTACTGGGAGCAGCCCTGGTACAAAGACGGGATGGCTGCACCAAAAGGGCAGTGCGCCTGGGCTAAGGCTTATCAGGATGCCGCCAGCCCACAGCCGCGTACCAACTGTGCGATGGCCATCTACCGCGACGGTTCCGTCTGGGGCGTCTCAACCATCGACGTTACGTTGGGTTTTTTCAACCAACTGGCTAAAAAAATGGGCGAGGCGATTCATGGAGACGTACTGATCGTTGAGTCTGACGGCAAAGTGGTCGGCAACGCAGCGCTGGCGAACGGTACGCCGAAACTTGAGAACCTGAGCGACCTGCAGAATCCAATGGCTGGGCCATTGAAAACCCTGCTGGCTCACGCAGGCACCCAGCCGACAGAAACCACTTACAATAGTCATGACGGTGAACAGACGCTGTTTTTACAGGCTATTCCGGGCAGCCCGTGGTATCTGGCCAGTAGCGTTCCGAGCAGCCTCCTGAAAGCACAGTCCCACAACATGCTGATGCGTCTGGGCCTGGTACAGATCCCGCTGGCAGTTATTCTGTTACTGGTGCTGTTAGGCTTTGTCCGCGCGATGATGAAGCGCCTGAGAATGCTGAATCAAAATATTGAAGCCTTGTCGACAGGCGGTGCGGATTTGACCCAGCGCCTGCCGGCCAGCAACAGCCCGGAATTCAACGCGGTGGCACAGAGCTTCAATAATTTTATCAGCTACCTGCAAGGGTTAATGCAGCAGGTTGGCAGCAGCGCACTGGCCATTTCAGCCGCATCACGTGAAATTGCCAGCGGTAATACGAATCTGTCGTCACGGACGGAAGATCAGGCCAGCTCGATTGTTGAGACGGCGGCCTCAATGGAACAGCTGACCGGCACCGTGCGTCAGAACGCCGATAACGCCACACATGCGAACCAGCTGGCCGGTGAGGCGTCACAGGTGGCGGCACGTGGCACAGAGGTGGTTCGGCAGGTCGTCAGCACCATGGGTGAAATCCATCACTCTTCACGTAAAGTCGTGGATATCATTAGCGTGATCGACAGCATTGCCTTCCAGACCAATATCCTGGCGCTGAACGCCGCCGTTGAAGCGGCGCGTGCCGGAGAACAGGGCCGGGGCTTTGCCGTGGTGGCATCAGAAGTCCGTAACCTGGCGCAACGTTCCGCTAACTCCGCCCGTGAGATCAAAAAACTCATCGAAGAGTCCGTAGCCAATATCGATGCGGGTAGCCAGTTGGTCGAGCAGGCCGGGCAGACGATGGACGAACTGGTGCAGGGCGTCAGCAGCGTGACCACCCTGATGAGCGAGATTATGGCGGCCAGCCGTGAGCAGAGCATGGGCATTGAGCAGGTCAACGTGGCCATCAACCAGCTAGACAGCACTACGCAGCAAAACGCCGTGCTGGTTGAAGAAGTCTCTTCAGCCGCCCAGGCGATGGAAGCGCAAAGTCTGCAACTGGAACAGGTTGTGAAAAGCTTTAAACTGTAACGCCCATCGGGCCAGCCTCCGCTGGCCCGACATTTTTGCCGATCGGCTTCACCCTCTGACAGATTTGTGCATAAACAGCACAATTTTATCCCCTCAACCTCGCCGATCTTGTGCCAGAATGATGAGGAACACATTCAAGGAATCCTCATGTCTGCTATTGAAGTCATCCTCGTCGACCATCTTGATCGCCCCACTGGCAAAATGGAAAAGCTGGAAGTACATGAAAAAGGATTACTGCACCGTGCCGTGACGGTGTATGTTTTTAACGCCCGTCAGGAATTGCTGCTTCAGCGTCGCGCCAGCGATAAATACCATTGCGGCGGCCTCTGGAGTAATACCTGCTGCGGCCATCCTTATCCTCATGAGTCGACTAAAGACGCGGCTGAACGTCGGTTACGTGAAGAAATGGGCATGACCTTGTCGCTGACGCCGATCTTCGAACTGAGCTACAACCTGCCCCTGAGTAATGGTCTGACAGAGCATGAATACGGCCATGTGTTTTTTGCGCTCAGCGATGAGCTGCCCCAGCTTAATCCGCAGGAGGCCGACGCTTTCGACTACCGTTCGATGCAGGATATCGCCCGGCAAATGCAGCAGCAGCCGCAGCAGTTTACGCCCTGGTTTCTTCATACGTTCCCGCGTATTCCTGCCTACCTTGAGCATTTCACTTTCCCGGCATAACGATCTCGCCCTGGCTGATGTGGTCAGGGCCGGTTTCGTCACAAAACCCATCGCGCAACGCTGTTGCCAGGCTACGCTTTTATTGCAATGAATAAAAACGGTGGGGTGCCCGTGCGCGTTTCGCAGTGCTGACAACCAACGGCGACTCCAGGTGAATAACGTGATAAGGAAAGCAACATGGCAACTATTCGCGGTTGGGCGGGCATCGGTGCAGTAGTGTTTAGTCTCGGGATGGCGCATGCGGCCGAACCGGTTCGTGTCGGTTCCAAGATTGATACCGAAGGCTCACTGTTGGGAAATGTGATTCTGCTGGTGCTGGAAAAGCATGGTGTCAAAACCGTGAATAAAATCCAGTTGGGCGCCACCCAGGTGGTACGCGGTGCCATTACGGCGGGGGAACTGGATATCTACCCGGAATACACCGGTAATGGCGCGTTCTTTTTTAACGACGAAAAAGACAGTGCCTGGAAGAATGCCCGTCAGGGTTATGAGAAGGTCAAAAAGCTGGATGCAGAGAAAAATCACCTGATCTGGCTGACGCCCGCGCCCGCCAATAACACCTGGACCATTGCGGTGCGCAATGATGTGGCCGAAAAAAATCAGCTTAATTCACTACAGGACCTGAGCGCTTATCTCAAAAAAGGCGGTACGTTTAAGCTGGCTGCCTCGGCGGAATTTATTGAACGCAGCGATGCGTTGCCGGCCTTTGAAAAAGCCTATGACTTTACGCTTAAGCAGGATCAACTGTTATCGCTGGCAGGCGGCGATACGGCGGTGACTATCGGTGCGGCCGCCCAGCAAACCTCCGGGGTAAATGCGGCCATGGCCTACGGCACGGATGGCCCGGTAGCCGCGCTGGGCCTGAAAACCCTGAGCGATCCCAAAGGCGTGCAGCCCATCTATGCGCCCACACCCGTTGTACGTGAAGCGGTGCTCAAAGCCTATCCGCAAATGGATGCCTGGCTAAAACCGGCGTTCAGTGCACTTGACGAAAAGACATTGCAACAGCTCAACGCCAAAATTGCTGTGGAAGGGCAGGATGCCAGCAGTGTGGCAAAAGCGTGGCTGCAACAGCAAAAGCTGCTGTAACGGTGTCGCTTACGCGGTCGGTCATCAGCTGGCCCTGGCGACAGCCTGTGGCTCTGGTCCTTGTTTTGCTCCTGAGTCTGGTGCTGGGCGGGCTGCCGTTTGTCATTGTGGCGGCCAACCGGCTGGTCAGCGGCCAGTCCCTGATGCTCTGGCAAACCGCACACGGCAGCCTGGTGCTCCCGCTGTGGCTGATGCTGGTGGCACTGTTATGGATACGATCGTCTTCCCTGCGCAGCGCCCTGCAATTCCTCACCGCCGCCCTGCTGTTGGCGGCGCTGACTGGCGTGTGCGGCGATCAGGCAACATGGGTGGCGGAGCAGGGTAGCCGGCTCGCGCGTACCCGGTTTGCCAGCGGCATGTGGTGTGCAAGTGCCATTACGCTACTGCTCATCACGGATACGGTGCGTCAGTTAACCAAACATAAGCGCTGGCAGCTCGTGCTGAATCTGTCGGTCTGGATCATCCCTCTGTTTCTGCTGTTCAGCGGTCAACTTTCACAGCTGTCTCTGCTTAAAGAATATGCCAGTCGTGAGGCGGTGTTCGATGCCGCTTTACTGCGCCATCTGACGTTATTAGTCGGCACCGTTCTGCCTGCCTTACTCATCGCGTTGCCGCTTGGCATAGCGCTCTACCGACGGCCTGGCTGGCAAAGCAGTGTGTTTGGCGTACTGAATGTCGTTCAGACAGTGCCCTCAGTGGCGTTGTTTGGTTTACTGATTGCCCCGCTGGCGGCGCTGGCAAAACGTGTTCCCCTGGCAGGTGAATGGGGCATCAGCGGCATTGGGATGGCGCCCGCGATCATCGCCCTGGTGCTCTATGCGCTGTTGCCGCTTGTGCGCAATGTGGTGACCGGTCTGCAACAGGTGCCTCCGGACGTGCGCGAAACTGCGCGCGGCATGGGACTGAATCGCCGCCAGCAGTTCCTTACCGTTGACGTCCCCCTGGCGTTGCCAGTGTGGCTGGCAGGATTACGTGTGGTGGTGGTGCAGACGCTGGGCATGGCGGTGATCGCGGCGCTGATTGGCGCAGGCGGATTCGGCGCTATTATTTTCCAGGGATTGCTGAGCAATGCGCTGGATCTGGTGCTGTTAGGCGTGATCCCGGTCATTGCGCTGGCGGTCATGCTGGATGCGTTATTTCGGGTAGTGATAGCCCTGCTGGAGCGAAGCGATGATTGAGTTTGAGCGCGTCACAAAATACTTTGCGGGCCAGGCGGCGGTGAAAAATCTTTCTCTGACGCTTGCCGAGGGAAGCTTTAGCGTTCTGTTGGGTACGTCGGGTTCCGGCAAGTCGACCACGCTGAAAATGATTAACCGCCTGGTGGAGTACGATCAGGGCGATATTCGCTTTCGGGGGACGTCGATTCGTCAGCTGGATGCGCAGGCCCTGCGCCGACAAATGGGCTATGCGATTCAGTCGACGGGGTTATTTCCCCACTGGACGATCGAAAAGAATATTGCCACCGTGCCCGCCTTGCTTGGCTGGCCGAATGCACGCCGCCAGGCACGAATTGCGGAACTCATGACGCTACTGAATCTGGATCCGGCCTTATTGCGTCGCTATCCGCATCAGCTTTCCGGCGGGCAGCAGCAGCGCGTCGGGGTTGCCCGGGCGCTGGCAGCCGATCCCCTGGTGTTACTGATGGATGAACCGTTTGGTGCACTGGATCCGGTAACGCGCAGCGCGCTACAACAGGAAATGTTACGTATCCATCAGGTCTCTGGCTGCACGATTGTGTTGGTGACGCATGATATTGATGAAGCCCTGACGCTGGCCGACAACATCGTGCTGCTCCATGACGGAGAGATCGTTCAGCAGGGGAAACCGCTGACGTTGCTGACCCGGCCAGGCAACGATTTTGTCCGGGATTTTTTTGGCCGCAGTGAAAGAGGACTGCGGCTACTGGCGCTCGGACAGGTCGGCAGCGTGGTGCGTCATGGCGAATGGCTGGAAGCAGAACCGCTCAGGGCAGATCTGACGTTACGTGAGGCGCTGTCGCAGTTTATCAGTCGCGGCACCGATAAATTGCCGGTAGTCGATGGCGATCACCGCCCGCTTGGTGTGCTTCACTTCGCTGACCTGCTGCATCATGCGGAGACGGGCCGATGCGACGGTTAGCCGATCCGCTACTGTGGCTGGTGCTGCTCTATCTGGGACTGCTCTGGGCGATGCCCTACAGTGGGCCGCTGTTTGCCGCCTGGTTCCCTGAACTTGCGCGCCCACTCTACCAGCAGGACAGTTTCTGGCAACTCACCCTGGCGCACCTGTTTTTAGTGGTCGTAGCCAGTCTGCTGGCAACCGTTATCGGCGTCGGCTGTGGCGTGCTGGCGACGCGTCGCAGTGGTCGCGCTTTCCGCCCTCTGCTGGAAACCATTGCGGCAGCCGGTCAGACCATCCCGCCTGTGGCCGTGCTGGCCATTGCGATACCGGTGATGGGATTTGGCGCCTGGCCCGCGATCGTGGCATTACTGCTCTATGGTTTGCTGCCCATCCTTCAGGGCACCTTAGCGGGGCTGGACAACGTGCCTGCCAGCAGCCGGGAGATTGCCGTAGGGGTGGGAATGAGCCGTTGGCAGCGCTTATGGCAGGTGGAGCTCGCCCTGGCCGCGCCGGTGATTATTGCGGGAATGCGCACGTCGGTGATTATCAATATCGGTACGGCAGCCATCGCCTCTACCGTAGGGGCAAAAAGCCTGGGATCGCCCATCATTATTGGATTAAGCGGCTTTAATACCGCCTATGTGCTGCAGGGCGCTTTACTGGTCGCACTGTTGGCGATTGTCTGCGATCGCCTGTTTGAACGGCTACAGCGCAGATTTAGCGTGAATGGACGATGAGCGAATAGCCAACCAGCATCAGCCCACTGGTTCCGCCAAGCGCCAGAATAGCAAACAGCGTGGCGAAAAAGGTTTTTTTCCAGTTCATAAATAACCTGAAGGTGTTGATGTGAAGGCGGGGATGATAGCGCGCGCAAGGCAGCCGTCATAGTGCCGAGCGTGCGTTTTTGTGTCAGTGAGCCTCATGCAAAAGAACAGAGAATCCCTGCTCCTGCCAGTGCGACAGTTGTTCCTGCTGACGACGCGTCAGTTTTTTCCCCGTAAAAACAAACATATTCAGCCCGGGAAACAGCTCCGGTCGCGGAACATCCAGCGGTTCTGACAGCACATCAATCCGCCAGCCATGCTGGGATAACCGCCAGCCTTCCAGCCAGATGCGGGTTCGATCCTCAATGCCCCAGCCAATGATCAGCGCTTCCTTGCCTGCCTTTTTGCGATTACTGGCAAGACAGAACGCCACATAGTCGATCAGAATGCCGTCCAGCAGGCTGCACATCGTGCGGGCCGTATTCTGATCAAGGCTGAGTTTTTGCCTTACGGGCATAAAAACATGATCGATCAACGAATCGACTGCATATTCGCGACCAATTAAGGCGATTTTATTGCGTAGCTTTGCCGGTCTTACATGGCGCAGTATGCTGATAAGCTCGTCCTGCATGGCCGTCCAGCCATCATGCGTATCAACATCGCCGCCTTCCAGTAGGGCTTTTACCTTGCCTACCGGGACTCCACTCTCAATCCAGCGCATAATTTCCTGGATGCGCTGAACATCTTCTTCATCGAACTGTCGATGACCGCCTTCAGTACGTTGTGGTTTCAATAATCCATAACGTCGTTGCCAGGCGCGTAAGGTAACCGGATTTATGCCACAGCGCTCGGCGACGTCGCCGATACTGTATAAGGTCATATTTACCTCTTTCACTGACCTGAATGAAACCACCATAGCGAAGCCTGTTAAGTTGTACAACCAATTTTTAAATGTACAACTTGACGGCTGCGCTTAAATGGTGTCCTATCTCGTTTATGAGAATTAAATTTCATAATAGAGATAAAAATGGCTGCTGATAATACTGAACAACGCCTCGCGGCTCGCCTGGCAGAACTGCGCATAAAACAGGGCTGGTCACTGGATGAGTTATCCACCGCAACAGGCATTAGCCGGGCAACATTATCGCGTATTGAGCGCGCTGAAACCAGTCCAACGGCTGCTCTCCTGAACCGCTTATGCGTCGCTTACAGTTTAACAATGTCACGCCTGTTGAGCGAAGTTGAAGAAGGTAACGATCTGCTGATTCCGCGCGATCGCCAACCGGTCTGGCAGGACGAAGCCAGCGGTTTTATTCGCCGTAACGTATCGCCGCCTGCGGCCACCTTCCGATGTGAGCTTATTGAGGGAACGCTGCGACCGGGTGCCCGTATTGATTATAATGCGCCGCCCGTGCAGGGCATGGAGCAGCATATCTGGCTGCGACAAGGGCAACTGACGGTAACGATGGGCGCGCAGAGCTGGACACTCGGTCCGGGCGACAGCCTGCGTTTCCATCTTACGGGCGCATCCGGCTTTCAGGCGCATCTGACTGAAGGTGCGCGTTACCTGCTGGTGGTATGTAAACCATGACACTCTATGAATCACTCAGCGCCGGTGCGGCGCACCAGGCGTTAAGCGAGCTGGTCGAGGTTTTACAGGCCTGTGTCGCCGACGGGGCCAGTGTCGGGTTTATCGATCCCGATGACCGGGCGGCCATTCATCAGTTCTGGCAACGTCAGCTTGCCGGACTGGAACAGGGCCAAAGTGAGCTGCTGGTCGCCTGTCAGCATGGCACGGTTGTCGCGACGGTTATGCTGAACGCGAGCGCAATGCCGAATGGCCGACACCGGGCCGAGATCAGTAAATTATTAGTGCATCCCCGCGCGCGGCGGCAGGGCATTGCACGCCAGTTAATGCAGCTGGCAGAGCAGCGGGCACGCCAGCAGGGGAAACGCTTACTGGTGCTGGACACGCGGCGTGGCGATGTCGCCAGCGAGCTTTACCTGGCGCTGAACTGGCAGGTGGCCGGATTTATTCCTCTCTATGCGGAATCCATTCACGGTGAGATGGACGCGACCACGGTGATGTTTAAACTGCTGACGTAGCGGATGTGCTGCGAGAGTGCGCCGGGTTAACGGGATCGGCAATCAAACATGCACTGCGCCGCGCGGTTTGTCCGGTGCTCAGCCCGCTCGCCTCGCCGCCCGTTTCTGAAGCGGGCACGAAAAAACAGACCTGAAAGCTGACGACACCGCAATACTGTGTAAAAATACAGGCCAATGAGTAACACGGTAATCTGAACATGGCCCTGACAGCAGCAATAAAAAGCCAGATAGCACAGTGGTACAAAGCGCTGCAGCAACAGGTGCCCGATTTTATTCCTCGCCCGGCTCAGCGTCAGATGATTGCTGAGGTGGCAAAATGCCTGTCGGGTGATGACGGTCGTCACCTGGCCGTGGAAGCGCCTACGGGCGTGGGCAAAACCCTTTCTTATCTGATCCCCGGTATCGCCGTCAGCCGTGCCGAAGAGAAACGGCTGGTGATCAGCACGGCCAACGTGGCCTTGCAGGATCAAATCTTCAGCAAAGACTTGCCGTTGCTGAAAAAAATCATTCCGGATTTAACCTTTACAGCGGCCTTTGGGCGGGGACGTTACGTCTGCCCGCGTAACCTGGCTGCGCTGGTGGCGGATGATCATCAGCAGGCTGATTTGCTGTTCTACCTGGATGATGACGCGGTCAGCAGCACCAAAGACGAGCAGATCCTGTGCGGACGGCTGCAAAAGTCACTCGATCGCCATCAGTGGGATGGCCTGCGCGATCACAGCGATGAAAACGTCAGCGACAGCCTGTGGCAGCGCCTGTCGACGGATAAAGCCAGTTGTCTGGGCGTGCATTGCCGCTGGTATCGGGAGTGTCCGTTTTTTATCGCGCGACGTGAAATCGAGCAGGTCGATGTAGTGGTCGCCAACCACGCGCTGGTGATGGCGGCAATGGAAAATGAATCGGTATTGCCGCCCGCCAAAAACCTGATGCTGGTGGTGGATGAAGGCCACCATCTGCCCGACGTGGCGCGGGATGCGCTGGAGATGAGCGCGGATATTACGCCGGGCTGGACCAGCCTGCAGCTCGATCTGTTTGTCAAACTGGTCGAGGCGATAATGAGCCAGATGCGGCCCAAATCGCCGCCTCCGCTGGCCAGTTCAGAACGCCTGAAAGCGCACTGTGATGAACTGCGCGAGTTACTGACCGTGATAAGCGATGCATTAAGCCCGCTGTTACCCGCGCATAATCAGCCCGGCGAGTTTCGCTTTGTACTGGGCGCGTTGCCGGAGGATGTGCTGGCGCTGTGCGCGCGTCTGTTTAAGCTGAGCGATGCGCTGCGCGGGCTGGCAGAGGGACTGATCAACGCGCTGAGTGAACAAACCGGCAGCGTTGATCTGGTCCGTCTGCATCGCAATTTATTGCAGCTTAACCGCCACTTTGGCTGGTTTGAATCGGTCAGCAAACTGTGGCGGCTGGCCGCGATGGAGAAAGCCTCTGGCGCACCCGTCTCCAAATGGATTACCCGCGAGCTGCGTGAGGGGCAGGCACATCTCTTGTTTCACTGCGCAGGCATTCGCGTCTGCGATCAACTGGAAAAAATGCTGTGGCGAAAGATCCCGCATGTGGTGGTGACCTCTGCGACGCTGCGCTCATTAAACAGTTTTACCCGCCTGCAGGAGATGTCCGGGCTGAATGAAAAGGCCGGGGACCGCTTCGTGGCGCTGGACTCGCCGTTCAGCCACGTCGACCAGGGTAAGCTCGTTATCCCGCAGATGCGCTACGAGCCGCTGATGGCGAATGAAGCAGCCCATATCGCCGAGATGGCGGCCTTTTTTCGCCAGCAAATGCAGACCGATAAACACAAAGGCATTCTGGTCCTCTTTGCCAGCGGTCGGGCCATGCAGCAATTTGTCGAGGCGTTGCCCGAGTTGCGCCTGATGATGCTGGTGCAGGGCGATCAACCGCGTAGCCGGCTGATCGCCCTGCACCGTAAGCGGATAGAACAGGGCGAAACCAGCATTCTGATTGGTTTGCAGTCCTTTGCCGAGGGGCTGGATTTAAAAGGCGAGCTGCTCAGCCAGGTGCACATTCATAAAATCGCTTTCCCGCCCATAGACAGTCCGGTAATTTTAACCGAGGGAGAGTGGCTAAAAAGTCTCAAACGCTATCCGTTTGAAGTGCAAAGCCTGCCCAGCGCCTCCTTTACGTTAATTCAGCAGGTCGGGCGCTTAATTCGCAGCCACCAGTGCTATGGCGAAATCGTGATTTACGATCGCCGTCTGCTGAGCAAAGCTTACGGTGCCCGGCTGTTAGCCGCGTTGCCCGTGTTCGCCATTGAACAACCGGTGACGCCTGAGCCTGAAGCCCTGAAGGCCCGATCCAAACCTGGCGCGCGCAAACCGCGTGCGACGCGGCGTTAAGTCGGTACCACTGAACGGAAACGAGTGATGGAACTGAATAAAATTATCAAAGAAGTCGGGCGTGGTAAGAACCATGCACGTGATATTGATTTCGACAGTGCCGTTGCACTTTACGGCGCTATGCTGGACGGCAGCGTACCGGATCTTGAAATGGGCAGTATTTTAATTGCCCTGCGTATCAAGGGCGAGGGCGAGGCGGAGATGCGCGGATTTTATCAGGCGATGCAGGCGCGTATGCTGCGCCTGCAGGCACCCGCAGGCCGTCCGATGCCCGTGGTCATTCCCAGCTATAACGGTGCGCGTCGTCAGGGCAATCTGACGCCCCTGCTGGCGCTGGCGCTGAACCGGCTGGGTTTGCCGGTGCTGGTTCACGGCGTCAGCGACGATGCGACGCGCATCACCAGCGAAGCGGTGTTTGCGGCGCTGGGCATCATGCCGGTCACCACTGCAGAGCAGGCACAGACGTTGCTCGACAAGGGCGAACTGGTGTTTATCACCATCGATCACCTCTGTCCGGCAATGGCAAAACAGCTGTCGCTGCGCTGGCGCATGGGCGTCCGCAACAGCGCCCATACGCTGGCAAAACTGGCCACCCCGTTTGGCGAACGCGAGGCGCTACGCCTGTCGAGCGTCTCGCATCCGGAATATGTGCCGCGGGTGGCAACGTTTTTTAATGATATCGATGCCCCGGCTATTTTGCTGAATGGTACAGAGGGCGAGGTTTACGCCAATCCGCAGCGCTGCCCGTCCATCAGCTATGTGGGCGGTGCTGGACAGCAGGCCGAGGTCTGGGTGGAGAGGCAGCCGGAAATCAGTGTAGCGCTTCCCGCGGACAAATCGGCAGAGGAGACCGCGCGCTGGACGCAGGAGGTGCTGAATCAGCAACGTCCACTGCCCGCCTCGCTGCGTCTGCAGATTGCCTGCTGCCTGCGTGCCAGCGGTGAGGCGGCGACGCTGCAGGCCGGTCTGGACAGGCTTGCGGCAGCGGGTTTTTAAGCGCGCGTCTGTGGCAGAGCCTGTTCCACCAGGTTCTGCCAGAACTGGATTCCGGTCGGAATCAGCGCATCGTTGAAGTCATAATGGGCATTGTGCAGCGGTGCGGAGGGCGTTGCGCCATCGGCACCCAGCCAGAAGTAGGCGCCAGGGCAGGCTTCCAGCATACAGGCAAAGTCTTCCGAGGCCATGGACGGATTCACCTGCCAGCGCACCTGGCCTTCGCCGAAGGTACTAACGGCAACGTCATGCACCTGCTGAGCCGGGCCAGCATGATTCGCCGTTACCGGATAGCCGGGCAGCCAGTGAATGGCCCCACACACGCCAAAAGGTTTCGGCAGCGTCGTCACAAAATCATCAACAAGGGCATGAACCCGTTTGCGCACGTCGTCCTGCAGACAGCGCACCGTTCCGCGCAGAACAATCTGTTCCGGAATCACGTTAATCGCCTCACCGCCCTGAATCTGGGTGACGCTGACAACCGCAGATGACAGCGGCGACAGGCGACGTGAGGGAATAGTTTGC
Source organism: Pantoea sp. PNA 14-12 (assembly GCF_004364735.1). Classification (NCBI taxonomy): domain Bacteria; kingdom Pseudomonadati; phylum Pseudomonadota; class Gammaproteobacteria; order Enterobacterales; family Erwiniaceae; genus Pantoea; species Pantoea sp. PNA 14-12. The sequence goes on from NZ_SOAJ01000001.1 coordinate 444,351, forward strand.
AGCGCCAGGATCAGTTCGGCGGCGACCACCATCGGATCGGCACCGCTCTCCGGCATGGCCGCATGGCAACTCTTACCGCTCAGGGTGATTTCAAAGGCGTCCAGCGAGGCCATCATTGCGCCGGGATTGACGGCCAGCGATCCCAGCGGTAAGCCCGGCCAGTTATGCATCGCGTAAACGGCATCCATCGGGAAGCGCGTAAATAAGCCCTCTTCAACCATTTTGCGTGCACCGCCCAGATTCTCTTCCGCCGGCTGAAAAATGAAATGCACAGTGCCGCTGAAGCGACGCGTAGCCGCCAGATGTTTTGCTGCCGCCAGCAAAATTGCCGTGTGACCATCATGGCCGCAGGCATGCATCACGCCGGGCCTGGCAGAGCGCCAGGCCGCATCACCTTTCTCGTTGATCGGCAGCGCATCCATATCCGCGCGCAGGCCGATAACCGGTCCGGCGCCATTTTCCAGCGTGCCCACCACGCCGGTGCCAGCCAGACCGCGAAACACCTGCAGGCCTGCAAGTTCCAGCTCCTGAGCGACCTTATCGCTGGTCTGATGTTCCTGATAACCCAGTTCAGGTTCGCGATGAAACTGATGGCGCCAGCGCAGCGCTTCGTCAAGCAGGGCAGGGGAAAGAGTCATGCAGTATCGCGCTCCATATCATTCAGGAAGCTTCACTTTAGAGATCTGACAGCGGTACGTCTATTACCGAAAAGGCGAAATGGGATGACAGGCTAAATCAAAATGGAATAAGTAATAAGCAAGTGTACAAAAATGCAGTCGTTTATGCCGGTTCTCGTTTCACGCACAGAAAGCCAATACCGATAAGGCTGTCTTCGCAGGACGGATCGGCCAGCAGGGGCACGGCACAGGCTCCCGGTAAGATCCATCGTACTCTGGCATTCGATGACGCCGTGGGTTCAACACGGTTTATGGGCGTATCATCCGGATTGTCCTAGGTTCATTACCGTCTGACGTGGCTCGATGTGACAGCAGGCTGGGGCTGTGCGGTTCCGGCATGGTGCTCGCCGGAACCGCGCGTTTTGATACCGTTATTGCATCGGTAAGTTCAGTCCGTGCTTTTGGGCACAGGTCTGCGCCAGTTCATAGCCGGCATCGGCATGGCGCATCACGCCAGTGGCGGGATCGTTCCACAGCACGCGGCCCAGACGCGCATCTGCCGCTTCACTGCCGTCACACACAATCACCACGCCGGCGTGCTGAGAGAAGCCCATGCCCACACCGCCGCCGTGGTGCAGACTGACCCAGGTCGCACCGCCCGCCGTGTTAAGCAGGGCGTTCAGTAATGGCCAGTCAGAGACCGCGTCCGAACCGTCTTTCATCGCTTCGGTTTCACGGTTGGGCGAAGCGACGGAACCGCAGTCGAGATGATCGCGGCCAATGACTATCGGCGCTTTCAACTCGCCGGTGCGCACCATGTCATTAAAGGCCAGCGCCGCAAGATGGCGTTCGCCCAGCCCCAGCCAGCAGATACGTGCCGGTAACCCCTGGAAAGCGATGCGTTCCTGCGCCATATCCAGCCAGCGATGCAGCGTTTTATGTTCAGGGAAGAGCGCTTTGAGTTTAGCGTCCGTTTTATAGATATCCTCCGGATCGCCAGACAGGGCCACCCAGCGAAACGGTCCTTTGCCCTCGCAAAACAGGGGACGGATATAGGCGGGCACAAAACCGGGGAAATCAAACGCGTTGCTGACACCTTCATCCAGCGCGACCTGGCGGATATTGTTGCCATAATCCACAGTAGGGATGCCCATGTGACAAAAGTCGAGCATCGCCTGCACATGCACCGCCATGGAGGCGCGGGCGGCTTTTTCTACGGCTTTAGGATTCGCCTTACGTTCCTGCTCCCAGCGCGACACATCCCAGTCAATCGGCAGATAGCCGTTGACGGGATCGTGCGCCGAGGTTTGATCGGTCACGATGTCCGGCTTCGGCCCACCGGCTTTGGCGCGTTTCACCAGCTCCGGCAGGATTTCTGCCGCGTTGCCTAACAGACCCACGGAGATTGCCTTTTTCGCCTGCGTGGCCGCGTGGATTAACGTCAGGGCTTCATCCAGCGAGGTGGCTTTGTGATCGACATAGCGGGTGCGTAAACGGAAATCGATACGCGATTCCTGACATTCAATGGCCAGCACGCAGGCCCCGGCCAGCACGCCGGCCAGCGGTTGGGCACCGCCCATGCCGCCTAATCCGGCCGTCAGGATCCAGCGTCCACTTAAATCATTGTTGTAATGCTGACGTCCGGCCTCGACAAACGTCTCGTAGGTGCCCTGTACAATCCCCTGCGCACCGATGTAAATCCAGGAACCGGCGGTCATCTGGCCGTACATCATCAGCCCGGCCTTATCGAGTTCATGGAAGTGATCCCAGTTGGCCCAGTGCGGCACCAGATTGGAATTAGCCAGCAGTACGCGTGGCGCATCCGCATGGGTGCGAAACACGCCAACCGGCTTGCCCGACTGGATCAGCAGGGTTTCGTCGGGTTGCAGCACCTGTAGCGAACGTAAAATTTGCTCAAAGCATGCCCAGTTACGCGCGGCTTTACCAATCCCGCCATAGACCACCAAATCCTCCGGGCGCTCTGCCACATCGGGATCGAGGTTGTTCTGAATCATGCGGTAGGCCGCTTCAATCAACCAGTTTGCGCAGTGCAGTGTATTTCCACGCGGCGCACGAATCTCGCGTGCTACCACTTTTGCCAGGGTTTCGCTCATGACGGATTCCTTATTCAACTGAATGGGTGCCCATGCTGGGTAACAATGCGGTGAGTGCCTGCGGCCAGTCGCAGCGGCTTGCCCACTGGCGCATCGCTTCGATGTCCGGTGCCAGCAGGCGGTCTTCCTCAAGGAAGGCGACGCGTTCGCGGATCGTGCCAATGGCCTGTTCTATCAGTGCAGAACTTTGCAGGGGACGATGAAACTCAATGCCCTGGGCCGCTGCCATGGCTTCAATGCCGACTACCGCCGCGCTGTTAAAGCACATGTCGCCCAGTCGGCGGGCGGCATAGGTGGCCATCGACACGTGATCTTCCTGGTTAGCCGAGGTAGGCAAACTGTCGACGCTGCCGGGATGCGCCAGCGATTTATTTTCGGAGGCGAGCGCCGCCGCGGTGACCTGAGCAATCATAAAACCGGAGTTCACGCCGCCGTCGCGGACCAGGAAAGGGGGCAGACCGGACAAACCGGTATCCAGCAGCAGGGCCAGTCGACGTTCAGAAATGGCACCCACTTCGGCGACGGCCAGGGCAATAATGTCTGCGGCAAAAGCCACGGGTTCAGCATGGAAGTTGCCACCGGAGATCACATCACCGGTTTCGGTGAACACCAGCGGGTTATCGGACGCGGCGTTGGCTTCAATCTGCAGGATGCGGGCGGCATGGCTGAGGTTATCCAGGCACGCTCCCATGACCTGGGGGACGCAGCGGACAGAGTAGGGATCCTGCACGCGCCCACAATGGGTATGAGAACCCAGGATCTCGCTGCCTTCAATCAGGGCGGTGACGGCGGCCGCCACGGCAATCTGGCCATGCTGGCCACGCGCCTGATGAATACGCGCGTCGAACGGTTTTAATGAGCCTTTAATCGCTTCCAGCGACAGCGCGCCCGCCATTAAGCCTGCGGCAAACAGATTTTCCGCTTCGAACAGGCCGCGCAGTGCCAGCGCAGTCGATACCTGGGTACCGTTGAGTAAGGCCAGCCCTTCTTTGGGACCCAGCACAAACGGCGTCAGGCCCACTTTTGCCAGACCTTCCGTCGCCGGAATGCGTTCACCGTTGACCCGTACTTCACCTTCACCCAGCAGCATCAGCGACATGTGCGCCAGTGGGGCCAGATCGCCGGAGGCTCCCACCGATCCTTTGGCGGGAATGCACGGCATCACGCCCGCATTGAACAGGGCCAGCAACGCCTCCACCAGTTCAATCCGCACGCCAGAATGACCACGGGAAAGGCTGATGATTTTGCTGGCGACCACCAGGCGCGTCACGTTATCGGGCAGAAGTTCCCCCAGGCCGACGCTGTGAGACAGCACCAGGTTTCGCTGCAGATCGGCAAGACGGCTGGCGGGGATTTGAGTCTGCGCCAGTTTACCGAAACCGGTATTGATGCCGTACACCACGCTACCGGAGGCCACAATCGCTTCAACGGTTTGTTGCGCTTCAGTGATGGCGCGGCGAGCGCCGTCATCAAGGCTGAGTGTGACGTTGCCTTGATATATTGCGCGCAACATCGCGAGATCGACCTTGCCTGGCACCAGACGTAATCCCTGAGACGAACCTGACATACTTTGCTCCTGTCTATACAAGGGTTGGCTTATTCGCTGGCCGTTCTGTTGACCCGAATAGCGGAATAACGCGAGTGAAACATAACTGTCTATTCTTGTCTATACAAGTTGCAATCGGCATGCCAGACCGATCACAAAATTGATCAGGCATTAACAGAGGGCTAACGTGGGTAACAGGCGGGTTTCCTGCACCGCTGTAAGGCAACAGGTGCACGGTTTACGTGCCGATCTCGGGCTGGAATGTATATACATCCAGCCCGTCAGGCAGTAAACTTTGGGCATTATCAGCTTAAGGAATACGATATGGCCGAGCACACGGCAATTGCACAACTGGCAGCGGCCATGAGTGACGAACCCGCACCCATCTATCAACGGGTCAAACAGGCGATCATCAGCCAGATTCGTGAAGGCCACTGGAAAGCTAACCAACGGGTGCCTTCAGAAAGCGAGCTGGTGAATGAGCTTGGCGTAAGTCGTATGACGATTAACCGGGCATTGCGGGAATTAACCAGCGAAGGATTTCTGGTACGTATGCAAGGGGTTGGTACGTTTGTCGCGGAGATGAAAGGCTACACAGCCATGCTTGAGGTGCACAACATCGCGGATGAAATTGCGCAGCGGGGTCATCAGCACAGCTGCAAAATTCTCACCATTGGTCAGAATAAAGCCGATCCGGAACAGGCTTCCGTTCTGGGCCTGACAACCGGACAAACGCTGTTTCATTCTCTGATTGTGCATTATGAAAATGACATGCCGGTGCAACTGGAAGATCGGCTGGTGAATCCACAACTGGCCCCGGATTACCTGGCCCAGGATTACCACACGCTCACGCCTTATACGTACCTGATGCGCGCGGCACCGTTGACGGCAGGTGAACATATCGTTGAGGCGGTGATGCCGGATGCGCGACAGCGTAAATATCTGGCGATTGATGAGCACGAACCTTGTCTGCTCATCCGTCGCCAGACCTGGAGCGATAACAAGATTGTGACCTATGCGCGTTTACTCTATCCCGGCTCGCGTTACAAGCTGCTGGGGCGCTTTAAAGGGCACGGGTAAGACGAATAAACAGTAACCTCGCATCCTGGCTGTCCGGCTGCAGTCGGGTGGGATGATCGACCCACCAGACGCCCTGCTGCTCCGCTAATGGCGCATCGTTCACGATGCGCCATTCTCCTGCCAGCACCCATGCCACACCGTGCTCGCTGCTGACGGCGTCGGTGACGACGTCAGCCTGTGCCCGCCATTCGCCTCGTCGTGTCATGATGTTAAAATCCTGACTGGGCGCTTTACCCTGCAACTGAGCCTCAAGTGCCTGCTCCCCCGCAAAAGCCCAGGGCTTTTCCGGCAACAGGCGATGCGCGACGTTCTCGCCACGCAGCAGAACAGGGCTGCCGTTTAGCAGAGTGATAATGCGATCGACACCGGTAAACGCCGAGAAGGGGCCGTCGCTGGCGATGGTGGCAATACTGGCGCGCCAGGCGAAGTCGTTTGCCCCGGGCGGATAGCCGATAATTTCACGTGTTTCGCCACCGCCGTTGCGCCAGCGACTGACGGGTAAGCTGTCTAAAGAAAAAACGCTTCTCATCGCAACGCTGCCATTGCCTGCGCGAAACGGGCTGCACAGGCTTCTTCTTCTGCATGATGGCCGTCGCTGATCACCCGGTTACCCGCCACATACACGTCGCGAATCTGCTCGCGCTGGCCAGCAAACAGCCAGCGATTGAGCAGGGCAGGCTCATCCACACTGCCCAGCCAGGCGTCATCGCGTAATACCAGCCAGTCGGCGCGTTGCCCGACGGCCAGCGCCCCACTCTTTATTCCGCAGGCCTGGGCACCGCCCGCCGCGGCCTGTTGCCACAGCAGATCGCCGCCTGAGGGATGGTCGGGCAGCGTGATGCGATTGCGACGACGGTCGCGCAGGCGTTGGGCATATTCAAGCCAGCGCAACTCCTCCTGAACACTGAGCGAAACATGACTGTCGGAGCCAATGCCCCAGCGTCCGCCCTGGGCGATATAGTCCACGGCGGGAAAAATACCGTCACCGAGGTTGGCTTCCGTAGTCGGGCAGAGCCCGGCAACCGCTCCGCTGGCGGCAAGGCGCGTCACTTCGCTGTCATCAAGATGCGTTGCATGAATCAGGCACCAGCGTGCATCGACATCGAAACGCGTCATCAGCCAGCTCACCGGACGCTCGCCGCTCCAGGCCAGACTGTCATTGACCTCCTTCTCCTGCTCGGCGATGTGAATATGGATGGGTAACGTGGTCTCGCTGGCGCTGAGCACGGCATGCATTTGCGCTTCACTGACTGCGCGCAGTGAGTGAAAGCAGAGGCCTGCGTTGTGCAGGGGTTTATCTTTTATCCATGTCTGAAGACGTACCTGCTGTTGCAGATAGCTGTCGGTCTGCTGAATAAAGCGCTTTTGTCCCGGCACCGGCGGCTGAGCGCCAAAACCGCTGTAGCTGTAAAGCACCGGTAGCAACGTCTGACCTATGCCTGCCGTCTCTGCCGCCGCAATAAGCTGGCGCAGCATGGCATCGTCCGCATAAGGTTTACCGTCAATATCGTGATGCAGATAATGAAATTCTGCGACCTGGCAATAGCCGCCTTTTAGCATATCGATATACAGCAGGGCGGCGATATCACCTACCTGCCCGGGCGTCAGACGCTGCACCATGCGATACATCCGATCGCGCCAGGTCCAGAAGCTGTCCTGCGGATCGCCCGCCACTTCAGCCAGACCGGCCATGGCACGTTGAAAAGCATGTGAATGCAAATTCGCAATAGCGGGAATCACGTTACCGGCTAAACGTGTCGCTTGCCTGTCATCACCGTCGGGCGTAATCGCATCAATCATGCCCGCCGCGTTGACGCTGATACGCACCTGTTTATGCCAGCCTCCGGCCAGCCATGCGCGTGGCGCAAAAAAATTTGCCATGGTTGATCCTCAAAGGATGTAGTTGTATATACATATACATACTTTAAAGTTTGCTGTAAACGGCAAGCGCATTGTGAGGCGGGAATGGCAGAAAAACTCCAGGTAGACAGCGTGTGGAGCGGGGCAGATGTGGTAACCATGCAAAGCGGCCACTATCATCTTATCCAACAGGGTGCGCTGGCAGTAAAGGCGGGCAGGCTAGTGTGGGTTGGGCCCGCCGCCGCGATGCCGGCTTTTGAGGCGCGTGAACATCATCGTCTGCCGGGCGGGATCATCACGCCGGGTTTAGTGGACTGCCACACGCATCTGGTTTTTGGTGGCGATCGCAGTCAGGAGTTTGAGCAGCGCCTCAACGGCGTGAGCTATGCCGATATTGCGGCCCAGGGCGGCGGCATCCTTTCTACCGTTCGGGCCACCCGTGATGCCAGTGAACAAACGTTAGTAGAGACAGCCCGCTGGCGGTTGAATCGCTTGCTGGCCGAGGGCGTGACCACCGTCGAGATTAAATCCGGCTACGGTCTGGATGAAGAAAGTGAATTACGTATGCTGCGTGCCATTCGACAGCTCAGTCAGGAGGTGGCTGCGGATGTGCAGGCCACCTGCCTGGCCGCTCATGCGGTTCCGCCCGAATTTAAACAGGATCCCGATGGCTGGATCACGATCATCTGTGACCGCCTGTTACCTCAGATCAGCGCCGAAGGCCTGGCGGATGCGGTGGATGCATTCTGCGAACATCTGGCGTTTACCCCGCAGCAGGTCGCCCGGGTATTTGACCGGGCAACGGCGCTGGGCATGCCGGTGAAACTGCATGCCGAGCAGCTTTCCTCTTTGGGCGGAGCGGCGCTGGCCGCCCGTTATGGCGCGCTGTCCGCCGATCATCTGGAATATGCAACGGAAACGGATGTTCAGGCAATGGCAGAACAGGGTACGGTAGCCGTGTTATTGCCCGGCGCGTTTTATCTGCTGCGGGAAACGCAGCGCCCGCCGGTAGCGTTGTTCCGACGCTATGGTGTGCCCATGGCACTGGCGAGTGATGCCAACCCCGGCACATCGCCCGCGCTGTCGCTGCGCCTGATGCTGAATATGGGCTGCACCCTGTTCGGCATGACACCGGAAGAAGCGCTGGCAGGCGTGACCCTGTGGGGGGCAAAGGCGCTGGGGCTGGAGGCAAGTCACGGTTCGCTGGAGGCGGGAAAAGTGGCCAGTTTTGTTCACTGGCCGCTGGCCCGCCCGGCGGAACTGGTTTACTGGCTGGGCGGTGAACTGCCCTGTACCGTTATCTACCGCGGAGAAGTACAATGACACCTTTTCATTTTACCCAAGGGACTATCCCGCTGCTGGTCAGTATTCCCCATGCCGGCACGATGTTAACACCGGAAGTTGAAGCCGGGCTCAGCGATGCCGCCCGTGACTTACCGGATACGGACTGGCACATTCCACAACTTTATGATTTTGTGCGTGATATGGGAGCCAGTCTGATTATTGGCCGCTACTCACGCTTTGTTGTCGATCTCAATCGTCCCTCAGACAATCAACCGCTTTATACGACCGCCACCACCGGCCTGTTTCCGGAAACCCTGTTTGACGGCACGCCGACATTTGTTGCGGGCAAAGCCCCCACGGATGCACAGCGACAGGGATATATTCAGACAATCTGGCAGCCTTATCATCAGCAGATCCAGCAGACGCTGGCGCAGATGAAAGCGGAATTTGGCTATGCGCTGCTGTTTGACGCCCATTCGATTGCCAGTGAAATTCCACGACTGTTTGACGGTCGCCTGCCGGATCTCAATATTGGTACCAATGACGGGGCCAGTTGCAGCAAACGCGTCATCGACGGGCTGACATCGGTATGCAGCGCGCAGGATCGCTACAGCTGGGTCGTCAATGGCCGTTTCAAAGGCGGCTACATTACGCGCGCTTACGGTCAACCCGATCGGCAGATCCAGGCGGTGCAACTGGAGCTGTCGCAAATCAATTATATGGACGAGACACCGCCCTTTACCTGGCATGAAGCCCGCGCGGCAGAACTGAAAAAAGTCCTGAAGCCGCTGTTACACAGCTTTGTGGCGCAGGACAAGGGCTGACGGCGACGTTCGTGATGCGTAGCGCCCGCCTGTCAGACGCAGGAATGCCACAGTAAAGCGCACTGGTCCGCGACGCGCCTGGCGGCAACGGCGCGAAGTCGTTACCCGCTGGCAGGACGATCGCTGGCTGGCACCTGAGATCGCCCGTGCGGTCAAAACGTTACGAACGCATTCGGCAGAACTGCTCTGACTTAGCTGCGGCGCGCATCGGGCCGCACCAGGTCAAAGCGCTGTGCTTCACTGATGCCATAATACGCGCTGGGCCCACCGGCGCGTAAAATCGGTTCCGCTTTCGCCGTCTGATAAATACCGTTTTCCAGCAGGCTTTCGTCAATATGGATGGCAACGGCTTCGCCCAGCACCAGCCAGCTGTCGATGGCGCGCCCGCCGGCATCCTGTAACTGAATCAGTTGTGTCAGCCTGCATTCAAAATTCACCGGACTTTCCTGTACCAGACAGGCCTTGACCTGCGAGGCGGCCAGAGGGGTTAAGCCTGCCAGGGCAAACTCGTCCTGATCGGCTGGGGCAGAAATTGAGCTTTCATTCATGGCCTCCGCCAGCGGTCGGGTCGCCAGATTCCAGACAAATTCTTTTGTTTCAGCGATGTTTTGCACACTGTCTTTCCAGCCGCTGCTGGCGAAGCCAATAATGGGCGGCTGGTAATTGAAACAGTTAAAAAAACTGTAGGGCGCAAGGTTGCGCACGCCTTTGGCGCTGGTGCTGCTGATCCAGCCTATTGGACGTGGGCCAATGATGGCATTCAGTGGATCGTGAGGCAAACCGTGTCCGGCGCGGGGCTGATAGGAATAGCGTTTATGCATCGTCATCTCCTGGATAAAAACAGAGTCTAGCCTGGCCTGTCCGCCATGCGTTAAACCGTCAGAGCCGCACCGCTTTTTTGCGCATTGTTAACCAGATTAGTCTGGTTCAGCGACAGGAGGGAATGTTCTGTACTACAGCATTAATAACTATAAATATCAAAATCTTAATTATTTATTTGATGAGCAATCCGCGAAAAGATGTGTTTAAAAAGTAAACGAAAGTTAAACGGAATCATTTTATACATTTTGTGCTAATGAAAGTTTCGTATTTGTTTAACGAAACTGAGGCATTATGCAATCTCATCAATTGTTCTCGTGGTCGAATATGAAAAAAATTCTTGTTACAGGATCTTCTGGATTCGTTGGTGGTGCAGTCGTGGCAGAATTGCTGATGCGCCAGGATGTTGAGTTATTGCTGCTCGTCAGAGCCAGCGATGCTAACCAGGGACTGGAGAGGGTTAAAGATAATTTAACCAAGTTTTCATGTTCGGCGCAGGCGATTGCGCGCCTGACAGCAGATCAAATTCTGGTCGGCGATTTGCTGGCCCCGGAGCTTTTCCTGGATGATGCGCGCATCGATCAGATCAGCCACGTTATCAACTGCGCAGCGATTGCGTCATTTGGTGAGAATAACGATATCTGGCGCGTCAACGTGGAAGGGACGTTTAAACTGGCCGCCAGAATGGCAGCCTTGCCTGAGTTTGTTAAATTCGTCCACGTCGGCACGGCGATGTCGTCTGCCCCGGATCACGGTGAGATTGTAAAAGAAGATCTGGTGCTGTCTTCACGCGAAGATCACATTGTCGATTACACCTATTCCAAGTCGTATATCGAAAATAAGATCAAACAGGAATTGCCGCATCTGCCACTGGTCATCGCGCGTCCGTCCATTGTGGTGGGCCACTCTCAGGAAGGGTGCACACCGTCAGGCAGCATCTTCTGGGTGTTTAAAATGGTCATGAAGCTGGAGAAATTCCTCTGCTCACTCGATGACCGTGTTGATGTCATCCCGGTAGACTACTGTGCCAAATCGCTGGTGTTCCTGATGGATCATGGCTGCACCGAGGAGATGGTTTATCACATCTCTGCCGGCGAGCGCAGCAGTAATACCTTCTCTGAAATTGATTCGGCTTTTGCCAGTGCAGAAAAAAGTGCCCCGTTGGCACCGAATTATCTGCAGGTTGATTTCAGCGAAATCGTTAAAGAGCGTAAGAACTTTAAAAAGATCTACGGACCCTGCAACGAACGTCTGATGTTGCGCGCAATGCGTCTTTACGGCGAGTTCGCCCGTCTGAATGTAGTGTTCTCTAACGACAAATTACTGCGTCTGGGCATGAGCTCACCGCCAGGATTCACCAGCTATATTGACCGCTGTGTTGAAACCACCCGGGGCATGCCGATTCAGGATTTAATGCGCGTCGATTTTAAATAATCCCGCAGACTTAACGCCCCGCCAGCATTGTTGCTGGCGGGGCGCATTTTGCTTTTTTGCTCACCTCGCTTTCCTGCAACGACGCCGTACCCTCGCGATTTCGCACGTCCGCAACGTCGGCCTGCTGGCCGCTCTGTCCGAGAATGCGGTTTATTTTCTGCCCGCCACAGCGTATTGTACGCGCGCCTGAAAATATGAGAGAACGTATGAAAAAGTCTGCCAGCCCGTCCCCTTTCCATGCCCGTAACCGCCACCAGGGTGAATATGATTTTGCCGCGCTGACGGCAGCGCACCCGCCGCTGGCAGAAAAAGTCCGGCCCAACGGCTATGGCGTCATGTCGGTGGACTTTGCCGATCCTGAAGCGGTCATGCTGTTGAATCAGGCGCTGCTTAAACTGTTCTACGGCCTTGACTGGCAACTGGCGCCTGGTTCGTTGTGCCCGCCCGTGCCGGGGCGCGCTGACTATCTTCACTACCTGGCCGATTTACTGGCACTGGACAACCAGGGCAGGATCCCGCCGGCGGACATCCTGGATATTGGCTGCGGGGCGAACTGTATTTATCCCCTGATCGGCGCGGCGGAATATGGCTGGCGTTTTACCGGTACGGATATTGATGACGCGGCACTAAAAACGGCGACAAAAATTGTCGCGGCGAACCCGGGCATGCAACGCCTGATCCGCCTGCGTCGGCAAAAAAATCCCGCCGTGGTGCTGAATGGCGTGGTGAATAAGAATGAAAACTTCCATGCGGTCATCTGCAATCCGCCTTTTCACGCTTCTGCGGCAGAGGCGGCGGCCGGTTCACAGCGTAAAACGCGCAACCTGGGACTGGCACCGGCTGCACCGCTGAACTTTGGCGGCCAGCACAATGAATTGTGGTGCGAAGGGGGAGAAAAGGGCTTTGTCGGGAAAATGATCGCTGAAAGCGCCAGTCTGGCTCAGCAGGTCGTCTGGTTTACATCGCTGGTATCGCGCAAAGAGCATTTACCCGCGCTGGAGAAACAGCTGAAGGCGCTGGATACCCAGGTGGTACGTGTGGTCAATATGGCGCAGGGGCAGAAGCAGAGCCGGTTCCTGGCATGGAGCTTTATGTCCGCCGCCCAACGCGCGCAGCGATTGTCCCGCTAACGCAGGCGCTTGCGTCAGTTCGCCGCATCATCGTGTGGCGTCGCCAGAGAAAAACGGGCCGCCTGCCGGCCCGTTCGCACTCAGGAAACGTGCTGTAAAAATTCGCGCAGACGTTCGCTGGGCGGATCACTGATCAGACGGTCCGGATCGCCGTCTTCGGCAATGCGGCCTTTATCAATAAAAATCAGGCGCGACGCCACTTTCCGGGCAAAACCCACTTCGTGTGTGACGATAACCATTGTCATGCCTTCTTCAGCCAGATCCTGCATGACTTTCAGCACTTCGTGACGCAGTTCTGGGTCCAGCGCGGAGGTGGGCTCATCAAACAGCATCATTTTGGGTTTCACCGCCAGTGCCCGGGCAATCGCCACGCGCTGTTGCTGTCCACCCGAAAGCTCAGAAGGGAAATGGTTGGCGCGCTCGGCCAGGCCCACTTTCGCCAGCAGGCTATGGGCCAGTTTTCGTGCGTCTTCTTTGCTGGCACCGCGAACGCGAATCGGGCCAAAAGCCACGTTATCCAGCGCACTCATCTGCGGGAAAAGGTGGAACTGCTGAAACACCATGCCGGCTTCCTGACGAATAAGGCGATCGTCTACTTTGGGATCGTTAACGTTCAGGCCATCGACGATCAGTTCGCCGCTGGTGATCTCTTCCAGCTTGTTGATGCAACGCAGCAGCGTCGATTTACCCGAACCGGAGGGGCCGATAATCACGACGACTTCACCCTGATTAATCTTCAGGTCGATATTGTGCAGCACCTGGGTTTGGCCAAAATGCTTTGAGACGTTTTTAAATTCAATCACAGGATTTTCACCCTTTTCTCAATACGGCGCAGCACAAAGCTCAACACCAACGTAATCACAAGATAAATAACGGCCACTGCGCTCCAGATTTCCAGCGCGCGGAAGTTACCGGCAATAATTTCCTGTCCCTGGCGGGTCAGTTCGGCCACACCGATCACAATAAACAGCGAGGTGTCCTTAATGCTGACAATCCACTGATTGCCCAGAGGGGGCAGCATACGACGCAGCGCCAGCGGCATGATGACGTAGCGCAGGGTTTCGCGGCCTGACAGGCCCAAAGCCAGCCCGGCCTCGCGAAAGCCTTTGTTAATGGACAGGACCGCACCGCGGGTAATTTCCGCAATATAGGCACCCGAGTTAATCATAATGGTTACCACCGCGGCGGTGAACGGATCGATGCGTAAATCCGGGAACGCCATAGGCAGGGCAAAATAGATGAACATAACCTGCACGACGATGGGCGTACCGCGAATGATTTCAATAAAAACCAGGGCGATATTATTGCTCAGCCAGCCACCGTATGCGCGGGCAAAACCCGCGACCAGGCCGATGATCAATCCACCGACCAGGCCAATAATGGAAATAATTAAGGTCAGTTTTGCGCCTTCGAGTAGCGCGGGCATGGCTGGCCAGATGACGCTCCAGTCAAAATCCATGGTGAAACTCCGCTGTTGTTGCGATGGAAAAAAGCAGGGACAGGGTCCCTGCTGAAAAATAAAAAACGGACTCAGTGATTATTTCGGTTCAGTTCCGAACCACTTTTTATAGAGTTGATTGTAGGTACCGTTCTCTTTAAGCGTTTTTAGCGCGCCGTTCACTTTTTCACGCAGTTCATCACTGCCTTTCGGGAACGCAATGCCGTACTGCTGGGCTTCAATAGAATCACCTACAGCTTTGAAACGGCCTTTACCTGCGGTGTTGATGAAATAGAGAATATTGGGCGTATCGTGCAGCACTGCGTCAGCGCGGTTGGTGCCCAGTTCCATGTAAGCGTTATCGATATTCGGGAACTGACGCAGATCTTTCGTTTTGATGTGCGTCTTCGCATAATCTACGGAACCCGTGCCGCTCTTCACCGCCACCACTTTGCCGTTCAGATCGTCAATGCCTTTGATGTCTTTCTCGTTGTTACGCACCATGACCAGCAGACCGCTTTTGTAGTAGCCGTCAGAGAACTCAATAGCTTTCTTGCGCTCGTCAGTAATGGTAATGCCGGCCAGTGCCACATCGACGTTGTGCGTCTGAAGGGCAGGGATGATGCCGCTGAAGTCCATTGGCTTCAGGGTGTAATCCAGTTTCAGTTCCTTCGCAATGGCATCCCATAAATCCACGTCAAAGCCGACATATTTGTCACCTTGTTTGAATTCAAACGGGACAAAAGCCGTATCGGTGGCGACGATCAGTTTCTTTTCTGCTGCTGGAGTGGAGAGAGAGAAGGCCAGCGCCAACGCGGCCACAGAGATGTTAAATAGCGATTTCATCATTTTTCCTTATTGCGACCAGGCGCAGGGCCCGGGTTTGCGAGCTATCATTTGCGGGCTATCATATGAAAAAAGTATGCCAACTTTTCAAAATGTAAAAAATATAATGATCAGGAGATCATCGCTGACACGATTCTGCAACCTGTCGCGCCGATGCACCATTATGGTGTTCCATCATGGTGCGAAGCGCTAAAGTGGTGCAGGAGTAGTGTGCATCAGAAGGCGAAAACGGGAAGGGCGCAGCGTCAGAAATGTTAACAAAGTCATAAATTATAGTAACACAGACGTAAAAAAGGCGGGTTTCCCCGCCTGGTAATAGCCTGTAAGACCGTTATTCGATATTAGACTCAATGAACCACAGGAATTTATCCAGGTCACGAGAAGCCGCGGTAAAGATATCGGCGGTATCTTCATCTTTCACTTCAGAAATCGCTTTGCGCGTATCGTTAGCCACCACAGCATAACGGTCGGCCAGCGCTTTCAGATGATCCTGTACGCTGTGGATATTCAGCGGATAGCTTTTCAGTGGCGTTTTATCGTTGACGACCTGAGTGGTACCCAGTGCTACACCACCCAGTTGCACCACGCGTTCCGCGATAGTGTCCTGATGATCGGTGATGGTGGTACGGAAACCGTCCAGCATTTCGTGCACACCGATGAAGTTCGCGCCGCGCATGTTCCAGTGCGCTTGCTTAGTGATCAGGGACAGATCGATGAACTCCACGACCAGGCGATTGAGCACCTCAATGGTGGCGCGCTTTTCGTCATCTGCCACGTCATTACGGGTATAAAGTAGATCAGAAGATTTTGTTTTAACCAGTTTAGCGGTACTCATTGTTTCAGTCCTCTCTTTCAATGGTTGTCCTAATCAAGTACGAAACTAAGTATAGCAGCGATTTGCCGCCTTGCAGGATTGGCTTAATCAATGGATGAAATAGCATTCACCTTAGCGTGCGTGGGAACGCGGGTGAAATAGTTAATAAATTGTTAAAGTTAAAATTTCATAAAGCACTTTAAATACATATGGTTAAATAAAAATTCAATCGAATGATTTTTATCTGTATTAAATATTAACTTTCTATTACACATTAACTGAAATAATTATCAGCATGAGAGTTATTGTTATTTAGCCTGCCTTTCAGCAGGCGGAAACCTGTTATGTCTTTTTATTATCAGATAATTCTATTGCATTTAACTGGCGCTTTCTGGGACGCATGGTCAGGGTAGCGCCGGACGAGGCCAGGATAATCGCCAGCAGCGCCAGACACTGCACACCAGAAAGGCTCTCATTCAGATAAAGCATGCCAGACAGCGCCGCCACCGCAGGCTCAAGGCTCATCAGCGTACCAAAAATGCGCGCAGGTAAACGGGTCAGTGCCATCATTTCCAGTGAATAGGGAAGCGCCGTTGAAAGAAAGGCCACTAAAATGGCAACCGGCACGACGCTCCATTGCCAGATGCCGCTTGCGGCAAACGTCAGCCCTACGGGAACAAAAATCAGCGAAGCGATCAGAGAGCCGATGGCGACCGTTGCCGCGCCGTGCTCTGCGCCCGCGCGCTGCCCTGACAGAATATAGACTGCCCAACAGACACCGGCACCGAGCGCAAATAGTGCACCTATCGGATCGACGGAGGTAATACCGGTACTGAACGGCAGTAAAAACCACAGCCCAATGACCGCCAGTATGACCCAAAGAAAATCGAGTGGCCGACGTGAGCCGAGCAGCGCAAGCGTAAGCGGGCCAACAAACTCCAGCCCGACCGCGATGCCAAGCGGTACCGTCCGAATAGACAGGTAAAATAAAAAGTTCATCGTACCCAATGCTAAGCCATAAATAATCAGCGGCATGCGCTGTTCAGGACGAAAACGCAGTCGCCAGGGCTTGAAGATGAGGCAAAGGATGACGGTGCCAAAGCCCAGGCGCAATGCGGTGATGCCGGTGGCACCCACGGTGGGAAAAAGTGTTTTTGCCAGTGAGGCGCCGCCCTGAAGCGACAACATCGAGATAAGTAACACGACGACAGGGAGTAAAGCTGGCGTGAGCGATTTGAGTGGCGAAACTGACATCCTGTTGATACTTCCCAATCAATGAGCTAACAAGATGACCAGTGTAAAGGAAATGTTGGTCAAAAAGGGGACGTAAACTGATTTTAATTTTGTCTGTTTGCCTGCTTTTTAAGCATTTTTTCCGGCTGGAAAGTAAATTAATGTCAGGTTTTTTTAGGAATTTACTTAAAGAATGAAAATTTGTTTGGGGTCATTATTGCAAGGATATGACGGTTTTTATAAGAAAAATGAATGACATAGGAAACTCCATTAACTTTCTGTTACACCAAACACTGTGTTAGACAACAAAATGCGGGCAGAGTTTCTCGCTATTTTTTGTTATATTTTTAGCGTTGTCAGGAGAGAAGTACTTTCACATTTGAGGTGGTTATGAAAAAAATTGCATGTCTTTCAGCATTAGCCTGTGTGTTAGCAGTCGCAACAGGTTCCGCCATGGCACAGAGCACCGTAACCGGTGGCTACGCACAGAGCGACTACCAGGGCGTTGCTAACAAAGCAAACGGCTTCAACCTGAAATATCGCTATGAAGACGGTTCTAACCCACTGGGTTGGATCGGCTCATTCACTTACACCGAGAAAGATCGTACCGAAGACGGCATTTACAATAAAGGCCAGTACTACGGTATCACCGGTGGTCCAGCATTCCGTCTGAATGACTGGGCAAGCATCTATGGTGTGGTTGGTGTTGGCTACGGCAAATACCAGGCTAACGACACCACTTCACGCGACAAAGCTGACACCAGCGACTACGGTTTCTCTTACGGCGCAGGTATGCAGTTCAACCCAATGGAAAACGTTGCACTGGACGTTGGCTATGAGCAGAGCCGCATCCGTAGCGTTGACGTTGGTACCTGGATTGCTGGCGTAGGCTACAGCTTCTAAGCGAGCTTAGTCGAGATTAAAAAAACGGCCCTCTTCAGGGCCGTTTTTATTGGTAACAAAAACCCGCGCTAATAACCTGCCTTTGTCTTTGTCTTTGTCTTTGTCTTTGTCTTTGTCTTTGTCATTGTCTTTGTCTTTGCCACCGCGACTGTCCCTGTATCTGTCTTCTCCGCGCCGCATTACGTTCTGACATTAACCCGCGCCCCGGACTTCCCTTGCAGGAAGCCTTTTTTCCAGGCCCGCACAGAACAAAAGAAGTGCGCCTTACACAGCGGCTGTATTTTGACGCTTACCTTTACAGGAACAGCGCTAAGCGCAGGGCACAGGTGACCGGATCAGAAGCGTGGATCAATGCAGGCGCGCGGCGAGGAAAGGAAAACAGGCCGCGCGTGGGTAATGAATCTGAATGTGAAAACGGATTCAGCCGCGCCAGATCAGTTTTTGGCAGTAGCGCGTTTCCGGCTGCTGGCCCAGCAGACGCTCAATAAGCATGAGGCGCAGCGTAAAAGGGGAGCGCGTCAGCAGGCACCACCAGGATTTTCCTGATGTTATTTTTTCGGCCTGGAAGCATTTGCTGCAGTCGATACAGCTTTTCAGAGTGCTCATAGCATCACCTCCCATAAAATTTAACGCAACGGTAAGCAGAGATCGTGCTTTAATGCATCACTCTGTTTACATTATCGACAAATATAGCACTGGCTATACCGTTTAGCCAAGGCTAACGACGAAAAATTTGAGCTTATTTGCGCCTGGTTTACAATGAGCGCAGCTAAATCCACACGGAAGGGCTGGTGTGGAAAAAATAAAGAGGAAGCTGAATGAGTCGTCGTGCCAAAAGCGTGGTTTCTGCCCCGCAAGGACCACTAAAAGATATTGAAGAGCATGTCGAAGGTTTTCGGCAGGTGCGCGAAGCGCATCGTCGTGAACTGATTGATGACTATGTTGAGCTAATCTCTGATTTGATTGGTGAGTTTGGCGAGGCGCGCCAGGTCGACATGGCCGCGCGTTTGGGGGTTTCGCAACCGACCGTCGCCAAAATGTTAAAGCGGTTAGGAACCGCCGGCCTGGTCGAGCAGGTGCCTTATCGCGGCGTCTTTTTGACGCGTGAAGGGGAAAAGCTGGCTGAAGAGAGCCGCGCCCGCCATCACATCGTTGAAACCTTCCTGTTAGCGCTTGGCATTAGTCCGGAAACGGCACGCCGCGATTCTGAAGGCATCGAACATCACGTCAGTGATGAAACCCTGGCCGTATTCCAGAAATTTTACCAAAACAATTAATCCTCAGTTAAGGCGCCGGACATCATGCCCATTGTGCTTCGCTCATTTCTGCATGACCATATATTGCACTTGTTAGTCGTTGTTGGGGTTGTTCTGCTGTTTCTTGCTCATTACCACTGGGCGGATCTGCCTGCCGCAGTGGACTGGCACACCATCATCACCCTGAGTGGACTGCTTATCCTCACCAAGGGGTTAGAAACCAGTGGGTATTTTGATGTTCTGGGCGGTCGGTTAATTGCGGGATTTAAGCATGAGCGCACGCTGGCCCTGTTTATGGTGCTGGCGGCGGCGGTGCTCTCGACCTTCTTAACCAACGATGTGGCCCTGTTTATTCTGGTGCCGCTGACGCTGACATTGCGCAAGTTTTCCCATTTACCGATTTCCCGCTTAATCATCTTCGAAGCGCTGGCCGTAAATGCCGGTTCGTTGCTGACGCCGGTGGGCAATCCGCAGAATATTTTGCTGTGGAGCCACGGCTCGCTGAGTGTAGTCGGTTTTATCTGGCAAATGACGCCGCTGGCCGTCTGGCTGTTGTTAAGCCTGCTGGTCGTCACCTGGTTTAGTTTTGCCAAACGCGCAATTGAAAAACATGAGAACGCAGAACAGCACAGCTGGCAGAAGCCACTGTTTGCCGTCAGTCTGGCGCTTTACGTCTTGTTTATCGCCGCGCTGGAGTGGCACCTGACCGGCTGGGCGCTACTGCTGATTCTTGTCTGCTTTTTTATTATGGCGCGCCAGGTATTGCTGAATATCGACTGGAGCCTGCTGGTGGTCTTCATCGTCATGTTCCTGGACGTGTTCTTGCTGACACGCTTGCCTGTTGTGCAGGCCCATTTTGATGCGATTGCCCATCTTGCCAAAGGGGAGCTTTACCTGTTGGCGATTGGCTTGTCACAGGTAATCAGTAATGTGCCTGCCACGATCCTGCTTTTGCAGAAAGTGCCGCCTTCAGACGTCCTTGCCTGGGCGGTCAATATCGGTGGGTTTGGCCTGCTACCGGGTTCGCTTGCCAACCTGATTGCGCTGCGCATGGCGAAAGATCGTGCCATCTGGTGGCGCTTCCATCTGTTCTCCGTTCCCTTACTCGCATGGTCAATGCTGACCGGCTGGCTGTTGCTCAAACTGGTTGCCTGACGCGAACCTGTCCTGCCCTCGTGGCAGGACGTGCGAACTTTCTCAAGTTAAGTAAAGTTGTACTGGATTTTGTCAGTTTTCGATCTAATGTTTAGTTGACTTTCTACGCCCAGGACTGAGGGCCTTAGCCAGCGACGGACACTATGAGCGAGAACAACAACAACCGCGACCCACACCAGAAAGACACAGAAAACGCGCCCGATAAAAACAGCCCAGAACACGATAGCCAAAGCGATAACGACGAGAAACCGCGTAAGCGTCCCGGCAAAAAGCCGTTAATTATTTTGGCGGTCGTCGTGGTGGTGATGTTGATCGTGGCGTTCT
This sequence comes from Pantoea sp. PNA 14-12, assembly GCF_004364735.1. Taxonomy (NCBI): domain Bacteria; kingdom Pseudomonadati; phylum Pseudomonadota; class Gammaproteobacteria; order Enterobacterales; family Erwiniaceae; genus Pantoea; species Pantoea sp. PNA 14-12. The sequence continues at coordinate 465,028 of NZ_SOAJ01000001.1, forward strand.
TCTTCTGGTTTACCACCCGTAATGAAGAAACGACTGACGATGCGTTTACCGAAGGCAACGCAGTGACTATCGCAGCGAAAGCCTCGGGTTACGTCGTAAAATTGCTGGTGAAAGACAACCAGCGCGTGAAGAAGGGCGATCTGCTGGTGGAAATCGATCCCAGCGATAACGAAGCCCAGCGCGCGCAGGCAAAAGCACAGCTTGGCCTGGCCATGGCACAGTTGCACCAGGCTCAGGCGCAACTGGCACTGTCGCGCGTTCAGTACCCGGCGCAACGCGACCAGGCGCTGGCCGATCAGGCCAAAGCCGAGGCCAACTACCTGAATGCGCAGGCGGATTACCGTCGTCAGCGCGGCGTCGATCCCCGCGCCACCAGTCAACGCAATATTGATTCAGCCTCGGCGCAGTTACGCTCCGCGCAGGCACAACTGCAAAGCGCCAAAGCTCAGGTGGAAGTCGCCTCGCAGGTGGCCCTGCAAATCCGTCAGCAGGAAACCAATGTTGAAGCGCGTCAGGAACAGGTCGAGCAGGCAAAAGCCCAACTGAATGTGGCCGAGCTGAATCTGTCTTACACCCAGGTTCGTGCTCCTTACGACGGGTTTGTGACTAAGCGAAATGTCCAGTTGGGAACGTTGGTTCAGGCGGGCAGCGCCTTGTTCTCACTGGTTTCCCCGGATATCTGGATCACCGCCAACTTTAAAGAGTCACAGCTGGAGCGAATGAATCCCGGCGACAAGGTAACCATCAGCGTGGATGCCTGGCCTGACATGAAACTTGAAGGCCACGTCGACAGCATCCAGATGGGCACCGGTTCGCGCTTTTCGACCTTCCCGGCGGAGAATGCCACGGGCAACTACGTGAAAATCGTTCAGCGCGTGCCGGTCAAGATTGTGATTGATAAAGGACTGGATCCTAACCGTCCACTGCCACTGGGCTTATCGGTTGAACCGAAGGTAACCGTGGAATGAGTGAATCGCAGAGCTGGAAACCCGCCAGTAATCCGTGGCTCGTAGCCATTACGGTAACGCTGGCGGTATTTATGGAAATCCTGGATACCACCATCGTGAACGTGGCCCTCCCACATATCGCCGGTTCGCTCTCATCCAGTTACGATGAATCCACCTGGGTGCTAACCTCGTACCTCGTGGCGAACGGCATTGTGCTGCCCATCTCTGCCTTCTTCAGTCGTTTATTTGGCCGTAAACAGTTTTTCTTAATCTGTATCGTCATGTTCACGATCTGCTCATTCCTGTGTGGTATTGCCACCGAACTCTGGCAGATCATTCTGTTCCGCGTCCTGCAAGGGTTTTTCGGCGGCGGCCTGCAGCCTGTGCAGCAGTCGGTGCTGCTCGACTACTTTAAACCTGAGGATCGGGGCAAAGCGTTTGGCCTTTCCTCGATTGCGATTATCGTGGCGCCTGTTATCGGCCCGACGCTGGGCGGCTGGATTACGGATAACTACAGCTGGCGCTGGGTGTTCTTTATCAATATCCCGGTCGGTATCCTGACGATCATGGCCATTTTGCCGCTGCTGGAAGATCCGCCATGGGAGCGCAAGTGGGCCAAGGGCAAACTGAAAATTGACTACATCGGTATCGGTTTAATTACGCTGGGCCTGGGCTGCCTGCAGGTAATGCTGGATCGGGGTGAAGATGAGGACTGGTTTGCGTCGCACTTTATTGTGTTATTCGCGGTACTGGCGCTGGTAGGCATTGTCGGAGCCGTCTACTGGCTAATGTATGCCCGCAAACCGGTGGTCGACATTCTGGTAATGAAAGACCGTAACTTCTGGGTTGCGGGCCTGCTCATGGCCGGGATGGCGATGATTCTGTATGGTAGTTCCGTCGTGCTGCCTCAACTGGCCCAGCAGGATCTGGGTTATACGGCGACCTGGTCAGGGCTGGTGCTTTCACCCGGAGCCGTGCTGATTGTGCTGACGATTCCGCTGGTGCTTAAGCTGATGCCGGTCGTGCAAACCCGCTATATCATCGCATTTGGTTTTAGCTGCCTGGCCCTGGCGTTTTTCTACTCGTCCACGTTAACGCCCAATGTCGATTTCTCCACGCTGGTCATGATGCGCAGTGCGCAGTCTATTGGCCTGGGCTTCCTGTTTGTGCCGCTGACCACCATTGCCTTCATTACCATCCCACAACGCCTGAACGCGGATGCATCAGCATTATTTACGATGTTCCGTAACGTTGCGGGTTCGATTGGCATCTCGTTATCCACGGCGGCAATTACGGAGCGGGAGCAGGCGCGTTCGGCCCACATGGTGCACAACATGACGCCGTTAAATGAACAATTTAACATTACCGTTCAGCATTGGGCGCAGGCGATTCGCGACTTTACGTCGGCGGTGGGCGATCCCGTGACGCTGGCAACCGGCCAGCTCTATAAAGAGATGATTGTCCAGTCACGCATTCTGGCTTATATCGACGTCTTTTCAGGCTTAAGTATTGTCGCCCTGATTTTGATTCCATTTTGTTGGCTGCTGTCGCCCGTCAAAAGCGAAGGCAGTGCAGGAGCACACTGACATGAAGGTTATGACTACGTATCGCCTGAATCCCTTTACCTTGTTGCTGACGTTATCGCTGGCAGGTTGCAGCGTGGGCCCGGACTACCAGGCGCCAAAACCTCAGCTGCCGGGCAGCTACCACGCGCTGGATTCTCAGGAGCGCTCGAAACCGCAGACGTCGGCAGTGGATACGCGCTGGTGGCGCAACTTCAACGATCCCCAACTGGACAGCCTGATTGCCCGCGCAATCGCGGGTAATCTGTCGTTGCAGCAGACCGTCCTGCGCATTGCGGGCGCGCGCGAGCAGTTATCTCAGGCGCAGGGCGGCTTGTTTCCCAGCCTGAACGGTTCGGCAAAAGTCACGCGTCAGCAACTGGGGCTGGAAGGTTTGCTGAAAGCGAATGGGGTCAATGACCAGGTGGACAGCACTGTCGCCAGCCAGTTGAACGGGCTGACGCAGCCCGTCACCTTATATCAGGGCAGCTTCGATGCCAGTTGGGAACTGGATCTGTGGGGCAAGGTACGACGTCAGATCGAATCAGCCAATGCACAGCAACAGGCGGCCATTGAGCAACGTAACGATGCGCTGGTGTCGCTGGAAGCGGAAGTTGTCCGTGCCTGGTTACAACTGCGTGGGGCACAGGCAACCGTCAACACGCTGCAACAGCAAATCGCGGTGGCGGATCAGACCTGGCAACTGACACAAAGCCAGCAGCGCAATGGCCTGGCGCCGTTAACCGATGTGGAAAATGCCCGGGCGCAGTTGAGCAGTTTACAGGCGCAGCTACCGCAGTATCAGGCGCAAACGCGTCAGGCGATGAACGGTCTGGCTGTGCTTATCGGTAAAACCCCCGGCGCGCTGGATGCAGAACTGCAGACGCCGAAAGCGCTGCCAGCCTTGCCGAATGCGGTCGCGGTCGGCATTCCCTCAACCTTAGCGCGTCGACGCCCGGATATTCGCCAGGCAGAGGCGAAACTCCATGCGCAAACCGCCGGGATCGGCGTTTCTGTCGCACAGCTATTCCCCAGCCTCTCTCTTACCGGACAGTTGGGCGTGCGCAATACCGATGCCAGTTATCTGGACGACTGGAGCAGCCACTTCTATAGCGTGGGGCCTTCGCTGTCGATTCCCCTTTTTCAGGGAGGCCGGCTGGTTTCCAGCGTGAAGCTTGCACGTGCTCAACAGGCCAGCGCGGCGCTGGATTATCGCCAGACGGTGCTGACGGCTTTGCAGGATGTCGAAAACGCCCTTGTGAGTTACCGGGCCGATCAGCAGCGCGTCACGGCGCTGGACGAAACGACCGGTGCACTGCAACGGACCTTTGATTTGGCGAGCGACAGCTATCGCCAGGGATTATCGACCTTCCTTGAGGTGCTTGATGCGCAGCGCCAGCTCGCCCAGGCCGAGGAGCAGGCAACACAGGCGCGCATGCAAAGCGGGCTGGATCTGGTGGCGCTCTACAAAGCGCTGGGCGGCGGCTGGGAAACCTATCAAAACGTTCAGCTCCCTCAGTATGACGTGTTTGGACCTGCGACCCAGGTAAATTAATCCTTCAGGCCGTGGCCTTGCGGCAGACCACGGCCTGTTATCAGACAGTGTAATACCTGCGCTTTATTATTTATCTGTTATATCGTTCAGTAAACTCATTTAATCACCCTTAAAGCTGGTGGTTTAAAAGGGTTGCTGGCTATTTAGCCGGCGCACTTACTGTGAAGCATAAATTGTCTGTAAATGTATTCAACCTTATAACGGCTGTGAAACGCCGTCGCCTTGCCTGTGCCGATGCAGCATTTTTGTCGGGGAGTGAAGGGGGACAAAGGCAATATCCCCACATTTTATTCGCCATAAAGCCGATATTATTGTGGCGAAGCGCGATAAACCTCGTACCCGACGTCAGCTATTTTGTTCACAGACCGCGTGTTCCGGGCGGAGAACGTCTGAGTCAGGACAGGCAAATTAATCCAAATTCTTCACCGGTGTTAAAAAATATTCAGCGTTAAAATTTAAAAGCGCATAGCGAATTCATACAGTAAGTGTAATCAATGAAATCGTTTACATTGTGCAAGGATAGCAGGCATTTAGTGTTAATTTGAGGTTAATTATCTCTCCACATAAGCATTCTGAATACTTCACTGACATTTAAAAAACCTATCGGAATTATCTGTAGTAATAAATTAATTTATTTTTTTATTTGAATTAGGTAATCTTGACGCTACAGTTTAATTAAACCCCTTAATCAAGGATATTGTGATGAGTGACGCATTTAAAGTTCTAAACAACATTCGCACATTACGTGCCCAGGCTCGTGAACTGCCACTGAGCGATCTGGAAGAAATTCTTGAGAAATTGACCGTTGTAGTAACGGAACGTCGTGAAGAAGCGCACGCTGAAGAACAACAGAATCGTGAAAAAGAAGAGAAGTTATCGAAATATCGCGAAATGCTGTTGGCTGATGGCATCGATCCTAATGAATTATTAGGTGCGCTGGAGCAGGGTAAAAAACGCACTAAGCGTGCGCCACGTCCGGCTAAATATTCTTACACCGACGAAAATGGCGAGAAAAAATCATGGACCGGCCAGGGCCGCACGCCAGCAGCAATTAAAAAAGCGCTGGACGAAGGTAAAAGCCTGGACAGCTTCCTGATCGATTAATCGACACAATCCTTGTAAGTGGTAGCCGGCGACATTTATGTCGCCGGCTTTTTTTATTTAAAAAACCCTGCTCTTTGCTTTATTACTCTCGCTGTCATGCACCCGGTGTGGCGTGCGCAGGTAGGGCTTCCCCTCTGCGCAGCGTCCGGTACGTTTAGCCAGCGGCTGGGTTAAGCGGCAAACGTACGGGCAGTGAAAATAAAAAGTCATGCGTTTTCAACAGACACTCATGCAAGGGTAGCCGGAGACTGGCGTGCGCTACGTCAAATCTGGCATAATAGCCGCCGTTTTCCATCCACTCTCTTCACTAAGGTCAATGCCGTGTTAGTTAGCAGCAATATCACCATGCAGTTTGGCAGCAAGCCACTGTTCGAAAATATCTCCGTTAAATTTGGCGGCGGTAATCGGTACGGTTTAATCGGTGCGAACGGCAGCGGAAAATCCACCTTCATGAAGATTTTGGGTGGCGATTTGGTGCCGTCGGGCGGCAATGTTTCCTACGATCCCAATGAACGTATTGGTAAATTACGCCAGGACCAGTTCGCCTTTGAACAATATAGTGTGATTGATACGGTAATCATGGGGCACCATGAATTATGGGAAGTGAAACAGGAACGTGACCGTATTTATTCCCTGCCCGAAATGAGCGAAGAGGAAGGCTACAAAGTCGCAGACCTGGAAGTACAGTATGGCGAAATGGATGGTTACAGCGCGGAATCGCGCGCCGGTGAATTATTACTTGGCGTGGGTATCCCGGTTGAACAGCATTACGGGCCGATGAGCGAAATTGCGCCAGGCTTTAAATTACGCGTTCTTTTAGCCCAGGCCTTGTTTTCTAATCCGGATATTTTGCTGCTGGACGAACCGACCAACAACCTGGATATCGATACCATCCGTTGGCTGGAGCAGGTGTTAAACGAACGCGACAGCACCATGATTATCATTTCGCACGACCGTCACTTCCTCAATATGGTCTGCACGCACATGGCCGATCTGGACTATGGCGAGCTGCGCGTTTATTCCGGTAATTATGATGAATATATGACCGCGGCCACCCAGGCGCGTGAACGTCTGTTAGCGGATAACGCCAAGAAAAAAGCGCAAATTGCCGATCTGCAGTCGTTTGTCAGCCGCTTTAGTGCCAACGCTTCTAAATCGCGTCAGGCCACCTCGCGCGCTAAACAAATGGATAAAATAAAGCTGGAAGAAGTGAAAGCCTCCAGCCGTCAGAATCCATATATCCGTTTTGAACAGGATAAGAAACTGTTCCGTAATGCGCTGGAAGTGGAAGGCCTGACGAAAGGCTTTGATAACGGTCCTCTGTTCAAAAATCTTAATCTGCTGCTGGAAGTCGGTGAAAAACTGGCAATATTAGGGGCTAACGGTATTGGTAAATCCACGCTGTTAAAAACCCTGGTTGGCGAACTGACGCCAGAAAGCGGCAGCGTTAAATGGTCCGAGAATGCCAAAATTGGCTATTACGCGCAGGACCACGCAGACGATTTTGCTGACGATCTGACGGTTTTTGACTGGATGAGTCAGTGGAAGCAGCCGGGCGATGATGAGCAGGCCGTACGCGGTATTCTTGGCCGCCTGTTGTTCTCTCAGGACGACATTAAAAAGCCCGCGAAGGTGCTGTCAGGTGGTGAGAAAGGGCGCATGCTGTTCGGCAAGCTGATGATGCAGAAGCCTAACATTCTGATTATGGATGAACCCACCAACCACCTGGATATGGAATCCATCGAGTCATTAAACATGGCGCTGGAAATGTATGAAGGCACGCTGATTTTCGTTTCCCATGACCGTGAATTCGTCAGCTCACTGGCGACGCGTGTAATGGAAATCAAGGCGGATCGCATCGTCGATTTCACCGGGAATTACGAAGACTACCTGCGCAGTCAGGGCATCGTTTAAGGCCTGCGGGGTAGCGCTGACTACCCCATTTTCTTTCGTGCATTGCCCCGCCTTTTGTAATCGCTCACGCTCAGCGTTCAATCAGACCGGCTTTTAGTCTCTGCACTCAGAATGGCCACAGACTTCACAATTCGGATCCTGTGCGACATGCATCGTGCGAAACTCTGCGCGCATGGCATCATACATGAGCAAACGTGAGCGCGCGGGCGTGCCAAACCGGGTCAGCAGTTTTATCGCTTCCATCGCCTGCATGGCACCGACAACGCCCACCAGCGGCGCCATTACACCGGCTTCCACGCAGCTGAGCACCTGAGCGCCAAACAAACGGCTGATACAGCGGTAGCAGGGCGCACCAGGCTGCCAGTCAAACACACTCAACTGACCTTCCATGCGAATCGCCGCGCCCGAAACCAGAGGCACCTTCAGTTCATAACAAAGCCGGTTAAGCTGTTCACGCACGCTGACATTATCCGTGCAGTCGACCACAACCTGCTGCCTGGCGATGAGCGCCCGCAACGCGTTATCGTCCAACTGGCCGTGGACAGGATATAACTGACAGTGGGGATTGATCTCCGCCAGGCGTGCCCGGGCGGATTCGACCTTGGCCCGACCAATATCCGCATCATGATGCAGAATCTGTCGCTGCAGGTTTGAGAGCGAAACCGTATCAAAATCCAGCAGAGACAGGTGACCGACGCCCGCTGCCGCCAGATAAGGGGCGGCTGCACAGCCTAAACCGCCCAGGCCCACGACCAACACATGGCTGGCCTTCAGGGCTTCCTGTCCGTCAAAGTCAAACCCCCGCAGGACAATTTGCCGGTTATAGCGCAGCATTTCCTCGTGGCTGAGTTCGGGCAGCATTTATCCCTCCAGCAGGGCGTTGAAGGGCTCAACATTCACCCATTCTCCCGCCTCGACATAGCCGCGCTCACGCTCCAGTACGATAAAGCAGTTAGCCTGTGAAAACGAGCTGTACACATGCGAACCCTGGGCACCCGTGCTGACGACTTCTGTTTCACCCTCAGCATTTCGCCGCAGCACACCGCGCTGAAAATCCAGACGGCCCGGCGATTTTTTCAGTGCGCTTGCTGTACGCACGCGCTGACGTGGCGGTAAAGCCGAAGCTGACTGTCCGGTCAGACGGGCCAGCAGGGGCTGCACCAGTTGATAAAAGGTCACGACGGCCGAGACCGGATTGCCGGGCAGGCCGCAGAACCAGCTGTTTGCCAGGCGGCCAAAGGCGAAAGGTTTGCCCGGTTTAATGGCCAGCTTCCAGAAGCGAATGCTGCCCAGTTCCTCCAGCATCGCCTTAGTAAAGTCGGCTTCACCGACAGAGACACCGCCGGTGCTGATGACCACATCGGCCTGGCGATCGGCGTCCATAAAGGCAGCCCGAAGGGCGACCGGATCGTCGCGAACAATGCCAAGATCGATCACCTCGCAGCCCAGCTTATGCAGCATGAGGGAGATGGCAAACCGGTTGGTGTCATAGATTTGCCCGTCAGACAGCGGCTGGCCCACGGGTTGCAGCTCATCCCCGGTGGAGAAAATTGCCACGCGCAGTTTGCGCAGCACCTTCACCGTGGCGATGCCTAATGAGGCCAGCAACGGCAGTTCCGCAGCGCCCAGGCGCACGCCAGGCGCAAGGACCTGATGGCCTGCCCGAATATCATCGCCGATCAGGCGGATGTTTTGTCCGGCTTTTACGGGCGCATCAATAACAATCTGTTCGCCCTGCAGATGGGTTTGCTCCTGCATGACGACGGCATCGCAGCCGTCCGGTACCGGCGCGCCCGTCATGATTCTGATGACGCTGCCCGCAGGCCAGTCACCCGAAAACGGCGCACCGGCAAAGGCTTTACCGGCAACCGTTAAGGGCTGACCCTCTTGTACATCAGCAAGCCTGACGGCATAACCGTCCATGGCTGAGTTGTTAAAAGGCGGTACATCAATGGGGGAGGTCACGCTGCAGGCGGTGATGCGCCCGGCCGCGTCGGTCAGGGGCACATCCAGGGATTCGGTGATGGGCGTCAGTTGCGCCAGCATCTTCTGTTGCGCGTCTTCAAGGGAAATCAGTCCGGCAGTAAAGCTTTCCATTATTGTCTCAGTCTGTCTGTTGCAATTGCTGACTATTATGGTGGCTTTTATCCTCAGAGTCACATCGGTATAAGCCACAACGAAAGGTTATTAGCGCGGGACCAGTTTCCGCTTTACAAGCTATGGCGGGCTTTCTATATTCAAAAATACGCTAACAAGACGTAAAACCATTCAAAATCAGTGTTTTTCCTTCTGATGCAACCACAGGGTAACGCAGTATGGCTAAAGCAGTGATCGCCATTCATGGCGGCGCAGGCGCAATTACGCGTGCTGACATGAGCGCAGAGAAAGAACAGGCTTATCGTCAGGCGCTTCACGATATTGTGACACATGGCCAAACCCTGCTGGCGCAGGGCGCATCCGCGCTGGATGTGGTGACTGAAGCGGTGCGCAGGCTGGAAGAGTGCCCGCTGTTTAATGCGGGTAAAGGGGCTGTGTTTACCCATCAGGGCACGCATGAGCTGGATGCCAGCATCATGGATGGCAGAACGCTGCAGGCTGGGGCAGTGGCGGGCGTCTCCCGGCTGCGCAACCCGGTACTGGCAGCGCGTGCGCTGTTAGACCACAGCCCGCATGTCCTGTTGATTGGGGAAGGGGCCGAAGCCTTTGCGTTTGCGCAGGGGCTTGAGCAGGTTGAACCGGATTTCTTTTCCACGCCTGAACGCCTGGAGCAACTGCAACGGGCGCTGCGCAGCGATGCCGCTGTGCTTGACCACGATGGCGCCGCCCAGGGCGGCGATCCTCTTGACCCGGATCGTAAGTTTGGCACGGTCGGTGCCGTGGCGCTGGATTTGGCGGGAAACCTGGCGGCGGCGACATCGACCGGCGGCATGACCAATAAACAGCAGGGGCGCGTAGGCGACTCACCGTTGCCTGGCGCAGGCTGCTATGCCAGTAACGACAGCGCGGCGGTGTCCTGCACCGGCACTGGCGAAGTGTTTATCCGCACCCTGGCGGCCTACGATGTGGCGGCACAAATGCGTTACGCCGGGCGGACATTACAACAGGCCAGCGTCAATGTGATTCATGACAGCGTGCTGGAGCTGGGCGGCAGCGGTGGGCTGATTGCGGTTGATCGGGAGGGCAATGTGGCACTGCCGTTCAACAGCGAAGGCATGTACCGGGCTGTTGCCCGGGTGGATGACGTCGCAGAGGTCGCAATTTACCGTGAAAGCTAACAGCCAGCCTGACAGGCTCCCTCTGTCTCCCGAACAGGTGTTGGCGGTGCGCGACCTGAACGTACGTTTTCACCATGACGGCCAGGTGACCGAAGCCGTGCGTCATCTTTCACTTGATGTGTTTCGCGGCGAAACGCTGGCTTTAGTGGGCGAGTCCGGCTCGGGCAAATCCGTCACCTCACTGGCGATCATGCGCCTGTTGGCGCAGGACAGCGCAGAGGTCAGTGGCGAGATACGGCTGCGTCGGCGCAGTGGTGAGGCACTGGATCTGATGCGGATGCCGCACGGTCAGATGCGCAGGGTGCGCGGCGCGGATATGGCCATGATTTTCCAGGAACCGATGACCTCGCTGAATCCGGTGTTTACGGTAGGCGATCAGATCGCAGAATCCATTCGACTGCATCAGGGTAAAAGCCAGTCCGAAGCCCTGACGGAAGCGCGTCGTATGCTGGATCGGGTACGCATTCCTGACGCACAAAGTATGCTGCGCCGTTATCCTCACCAGCTTTCCGGCGGTATGCGGCAGCGCGTGATGATTGCGATGGCCCTGTCGTGTAAGCCTGCGCTGCTGATTGCCGACGAGCCGACCACTGCCCTGGACGTGACGATTCAGGCCCAGATCCTGCAACTGATCCGCGAGCTGCAGAAAGAGATGCAGATGGGCGTGATTTTTATCACTCACGATATGGGCGTGGTGGCGGAAATGGCGGACCGCGTCCAGGTGATGTATCGCGGTGAGGTGCTGGAAAACGCCCCTACCGCCGAGCTGTTCAGTGCACCGCAGCAGCCTTACACCCGGGCGTTGCTGGCCGCTGTCCCGACCCTGGGTGCGATGCAGGACCAGCCGCTGCCCGCGAAATTTCCTCTCCTGCTTAACGATGCGGCACCCGACGTACCGCAAAATACCGTACGTCACGATCGCCCGCCCATCCTGCAGGTGCGCAATCTGGTCACGCGCTTCGATATTCGCTCAGGATTACTGAATCGCGTAACAAGCCGGGTGCATGCGGTCGAGAACATCAGCTTTGATCTGTATGCAGGCGAAACGCTGGCGCTGGTAGGGGAGTCCGGGTGCGGTAAATCGACCACCGGACGTTCACTGCTGAAACTGGTCGCCAGTCAGGGAGGCAGCATTACCTTTGACGGGCAGCGTATTAACGATCTTTCGGGAGCGGCGCTGGCGCATCTGCGGCGCGATATTCAGTTTATCTTCCAGGACCCTTATGCATCGCTCGATCCGCGCCTGACGGTGGGATTTTCGATTATGGAGCCGCTGCTGGTTCACAAGGTGATGCCACGACGCGAAGCGGAACAGCGCGTGGCCTGGTTACTGGAAAAGGTTGGCTTACTGCCGGAACACGCAAAGCGTTATCCGCATGAGTTTTCGGGTGGCCAGCGTCAGCGTATCTGCATCGCGCGGGCACTGGCGCTGAACCCCAAAGTGGTGATTGCCGATGAGTCGGTGTCCGCGCTTGATGTCTCCATTCAGGCACAAATCATCAACCTGATGCTCGACCTTCAGCGTGAATTTGGTATCGCCTTTTTGTTTATTTCCCATGATATGGCGGTGGTTGAGCGCATCAGCCACCGCGTAGCGGTGATGTATCTTGGACAGATTGTGGAAATCGGCCCACGTCAGTCGGTATTCGGGCAGCCACATCATCCTTATACCCAAAAATTAATGGCCGCCGTGCCGGTTGCCGACCCGACACGTCGGCAACGCGAGCGCAGTCTGCTGGTCGATGAGATCCCCAGCCCGATTCGTGCACTGGGCGATGAACCCGAACGGGTTTCGCTGATGGAAGTGGCCCCCGGTCATTTTGTGGCTCGCTCTGCCACCAGCGCGATCTGAAATAATACGCTATCGCCACGGCGATAAATCAGACAGGGATTACAGGAGAAAACAATGCAGATAACGATGCGTAGAAGCTTACTGGCAGCAGGGATATTAAGTAGCGTCATGACGCTGCCCGCCTGGGCCGCGGGTGATGCGGTGATCGCCGTCGCCTCTAATTTCACCACGCTTGATCCCTATGACGCTAACGACACCTTGTCCCAGGCGGTCGCGAAATCATTTTATCAGGGGCTGTTTGGCTTTGATAAAGATATGAAACTGACCAATGTGCTGGCGGACAGTTACACGGTGAGCGGCGATGGCCTGACCTACACCATTAAGCTGCACTCAGGCGTGAAGTTTCAGGATGGCACCGACTTTAATGCCGAGGCGGTCAAGGTCAACCTGGATCGGGCCAGTAATCCCGACAACCATCTCAAACGTTATAACCTGTTTAAATACATCGCCAGCACGGAAGCGGTCGATCCCACGACGGTGAAAATTACGCTGAAGCAGCCGTTCTCGGCCTTTATTAATATTCTGGCGCACCCTGCGGCGGTGATGATTTCCCCTGCCGCCCTGAAAAAATACGGTAAGGACATCGGTTTTCATCCGGTGGGCACCGGGCCGTTCGAATTTGTGACCTGGAATCAGACCGATTTTGTGAAGGTGAAGAAATGGGACGGCTACTGGAAAAAAGGCTATCCCAAACTCGACAGCATTACGTGGCGCCCGGTCGTGGATAACAATACGCGTGCGGCCATGCTGCAGACCGGTGAAGCGAACTTTGCCTTCCCGGTGCCTTATGAGCAGGCCAAATTGCTGGAGAAGGACAGCAAGCTGGACGTGGTGGTATCGCCCTCCATCATGCAGCGCTACATCAGCCTGAATGTGACACAAAAACCGTTTGATAATCCGAAAGTGCGTGAGGCGCTGGAGTACGCGATCAACCGCCAGGCACTGGTTAAAGTTGCGTTCGCCGGTTATGCCACACCTGCTACCGGCGTAGTGCCTCCCTCTATTGCCTATGCGCAAACGTATCCGCCCATTCCTTACGATCCCGCTAAAGCAAAAGCGTTGCTGAAAGAAGCGGGTTATCCGAACGGTTTCGACACCACGCTCTGGTCGTCGCATAACCACAGCACGGCACAGAAAGTGTTGCAGTTTGTTCAGCAGCAACTGGCACAGGTCGGCGTGAAGGTGAAAGTGACCGCGATGGATGCGGGACAGCGCGCAGCGGAAGTGGAAGGCAAGGGCCAGAAAGAGAGCGGCGTGCGCATGTTCTACACTGGCTGGTCAGCCTCAACGGGTGAAGCCGACTGGGCGCTGACGCCGTTGTTCGCAACCGCAGCCTGGCCACCGGCGATCTTCAACACGGCGTTTTACAGCAATCCGAAGGTGGATAAAGACCTGGCCGACGCGCTGAAAACGACCGATCAGGCGGAAAAAGCCAAACTGTATAAAGATGCGCAGGACACCATCTGGAACGATCATCCGTGGATCCCGCTGGTGGTGGAGCAACTGGTGTCCGCACACAGCAAAAACCTGAGCGGTTTTTACATGATGCCGGATACGTCATTCAGTTTTGATGACGCCGAGATGAAGTAAGTCGCCGGACCTGTTCTGTCCTGAACAGGATGTGTGATGCCCGGTGCCTCGTCAGCAATGAGGCACCGGGCAGGTCAGCTGCGCTGCTGACTGTTGTGTGGGATGTCACATGGTTAACTATTTTCTTAAACGCCTGCTGGGCCTGATTCCCACGCTGTTTATCGTGGCAGTGCTGGTGTTTCTGTTTGTCCATCTGCTGCCGGGCGATCCGGCGCGGCTGATTGCCGGACAGGAAGCCGATGCGTCTGTGGTGGCATTGGTCCGTCAGGAGCTGGGCCTGGATAAACCGCTGCCGGTGCAGTTCGTGCACTTTATCGTCAATGCGCTGCAGGGGGATTTTGGTCAGTCGCTGGTTTCCCGGCGTCCGGTTTCGGCGGAAATCGCTACGCGTTTTATGCCAACCCTGTGGCTGACGCTCACCAGCATGGTGTGGGCGGTGATCCTGGGCATGGCGATCGGCATTGTTTCGGCCGTATGGCGCAATCGCTGGCCGGATCGCCTCGGCATGACGCTCGCGGTTTCGGGTATCTCTTTTCCGGCTTTTGCCCTGGGCATGTTACTGATGGACGTGTTTTCCGTCCAGTTGGGCTGGTTGCCAACGGTGGGCGCAGACAGCTGGCAGCACTATATTTTGCCTTCCCTCACGCTGGGCGCGGCGGTAGCGGCTGTGATGGCCCGTTTCACCCGGGCATCCTTTGTGGAGGTGATGCAGGAAGATTACATGCGCACCGCGCGTGCCAAAGGCGTCAGTGAGTACCGCGTGGTGATTAAGCACGGTCTGCGGAATGCCATGATACCGGTGGTCACCATGATGGGCCTGCAGTTTGGTTTCCTGCTGGGTGGCTCGATTGTGGTTGAGGTCGTGTTCAACTGGCCGGGGCTGGGACGCCTGCTGGTGGATTCGGTACAGATGCGTGACTATCCGGTGATTCAGGCAGAGGTATTGCTGTTTTCGCTGGAGTTTATTTTGATCAATCTGATTGTCGATATGCTGTATGCCGTCATTAACCCGGCGATTCGCTTTAAGGACACCTGATGAAAAACTGGCGACGGGAAGCGGCACTCAAACACATGCCACTGCTGGACAGCAACCGGGTAAGAACGCCCTGGCGGGAATTCTGGCGACGCTTTCGTCGTCAGCCGGTCGCTCTGCTGGCGGGCCTGTTTGTCCTGGTGCTGATCGTACTGGCGTTTACGGCACCGTATGTTGCGCCATTCGATGCAGAAAATTACTTTGATTACGACCGACTCAACGACGGCCCCTCACTGGTGCACTGGTTTGGCGTGGATTCACTGGGACGCGATATCTTTAGCCGCGTGCTGGTGGGAACCCGAATTTCGCTTCTCGCCGGCTTCGTTTCCGTCGCGATAGGGGCGATAGTGGGGACGCTGGCAGGACTGCTGGCGGGCTACTATGAAGGCTGGTGGGACAGGATCACCATGCGCATCTGCGACGTGCTGTTTGCGTTTCCCGGCATTTTGCTGGCCATTGCCGTCGTGGCCATCATGGGCAGTGGCATCAGTAACGTCATTATCGCCGTGGCGATATTCAGTATTCCCGCCTTTGCCCGCCTGGTGCGCGGCAATACGCTGGTACTGAAACGGCAAACCTACATCGAATCAGCCCGCAGTATCGGAGCGTCAGACTGGACGATCATGATACGTCACCTGCTGCCCGGCACGGTATCCTCTATTGTGGTGTACTTCACCATGCGCATCGGGACCTCGATTATCACCGCCGCAAGCCTGTCATTTCTGGGGCTGGGCGCGCAGCCACCGACGCCAGAGTGGGGCGCGATGCTCAACGAAGCGCGCGCGGATATGGTTATCGCGCCGCACGTGGCGATTTTTCCGGCACTGGCTATTTTTTTCACGGTTTTAGCCTTTAATTTGCTTGGCGACGGGCTACGTGACGCACTTGATCCTAAACTGAAGACATGAAACCTTTTGACTATGAACAAGACTTCAGCACTATCGACTTCCGCAAACATCCTGAACGTTATCAGGTCGGGCGCGGTGAGCAGGGCGTGCTGATGGTCCAGCCCTATAAAGGCGAAATCCTGCCGCACTGGCGTTTTCGTACCGTTGAGGTTGCGAAAGCCTCGGCAGAAGAAATCATGCGGCTGTTCGAAGCCTATCGTCAGCAGGATGACTTTGTGGGCATGGACATGGCGCGCAAATTTATTCAAATGGGCTACACCCGTGCGCGCCGCTACAGCAACCATAAGGGCGGACGGAAATACGATGCGGAGGGCAAGGAGTTGCCCCGGGGCAGGGACGAAGAAAAGGCCGCTGCGGCGGCCATTTTCAAAGCGTACTGGGATAAGCTACGGGCAGATGACGACTATCTGGCGCGCAAAAAAGCGCACCAGCAGAAGTATGGTTAGACGCGGCTCGCCCACAAATCGTATTCGTCAGCATGTTCCACTTTGACTCGCAGAACATCGCCCGGCTTAACGTTGCTCTCGCCATTCAGGTAGACGGCACCATCGATCTCTGGCGCGTCAGCCATGCTGCGACCAATCGCGCCTTCTTCATCGACTTCATCGATGATGACCATAATTTCACGGCCGATTTTTTCCTGCAGGCGCTCGGCAGAGATCTGCTGCTGCAACTGCATAAAGCGGTCATAACGTTCCTGTTTCACTGCGTCATCGACCGGATCGGGTAACTGGTTTGCCGTTGCGCCTTCAACCGGGCTGTACTGGAAGCAACCCACACGATCCAGACGCGCTTCTTTAATAAAGTCGAGCAGCATCTGGAAGTCTTCTTCGGTTTCGCCGGGGAAGCCTACAATAAATGTTGAGCGCAGCGTCAGCGTCGGGCAGATCTCACGCCAGCGCTTAATGCGCTCCAGCGTGCGTTCCACGGCACCCGGACGCTTCATCAGCTTCAGAATGCGTGGGCTGGCGTGCTGAAGCGGGATATCCAGATACGGCAGAATCTTGCCTTCTGCCATCAGTGGAATCACGTCGTCCACGTGAGGATAAGGATAAACATAATGCAGGCGAACCCACACGCCGAGTTTCGCTAACTGCTCGCACAGGCTCACCATGCTGGTTTTCACCGGCGCGCCGTTCCAGAACCCTGTGCGGTGTTTCACGTCCACGCCGTAAGCCGAGGTATCCTGCGAAATGACCAGCAACTCTTTCACGCCCGCTTCAACCAGCCGTTTTGCTTCGTCCAGCACTTCGCCAATGGCACGACTGTCGAGATCGCCGCGCATAGACGGGATGATACAGAAGGTGCAGCGATGGTTGCAGCCTTCAGAAATTTTCAGGTAAGCGTAATGACGCGGCGTCAGCTTCACGCCCTGTTGCGGCACCAGACTCAGGAACGGATTATGTTGGGGCTTCGGCACGTAGCGGTGCACGTGCGACAGCACTTGTTCATAGCTGTGCGGACCGGTGATTTCCAGTACCTTCGGGTGCACTTCGCGAATCTGGTCGACTTTCGCTCCCAGGCAGCCGGTCACAATCACCTTGCCGTTTTCGTTCAGGGCTTCACCGATCGCTTCCAGCGATTCCTGGACGGCGCTGTCGATGAATCCGCAGGTGTTGACGATAACGATTTCCGCATCGTCATAGCGTGGGACCACCTCATAGCCCTCGGTGCGCAGTTCCGTCAGAATGCGCTCAGAGTCGACAAGGTTTTTGGGGCAGCCAAGCGAGACAAATCCCACGCGCGGCGGCAGTGTAGTAGTAGTGGACATAAGGTGGTTTCCGGTTCAGCACAGCAATGGCGCGCGATTTTACCTGTGTTGCGATGAAAATTGTAGCGTTATCTGACCTCAGGCATAACAGTGTAAAGTCACGCAAAAAACCGTAAAGGGTTCCCGAGAGTGACAGGCGTTTAAGCCGATGATCGGAAAGGAAGAAAACCGCAGTAACCCGCCGTTTTGCAAAAGGATTTCTAATAAATAGCTAAAAATTAATTCGTTAATTTTCTTATCAATGCAGGTGATAACGCCATTTGACGGTCATATTGTTGGTTGATATTTGCTTGTTTTCATTAATAATGATTCGCTTAACAAGTGCTGAGAGCCTGGCCTTTCAGACAATGACGTGGATAATGTGAGAGCAAAATAATGAAAGAGATCATTAACGGGTTTCTGAGTTTTCAGCAGACTGTCTTTCCTGAAAGAGAGGCGCTGTTTAAAAGTCTGGCCTCAAATCAGAACCCGAAAGCCCTGTTTATCTCTTGCTCAGACAGCCGTCTGGTGCCGGAGCTGGTCACGCAGCAGGAACCCGGGCAGCTATTCGTTATCCGTAATGCGGGCAACATTGTGCCGTCTTTTGGGCCGGAGCCGGGTGGCGTGTCAGCCACCATTGAGTATGCGGTGATGGTGCTGGGCGTTTCTGACATCATCATCTGTGGTCACTCTAACTGCGGTGCGATGAACGCGATTTCGTCCTGTGCCTGCATGGACAGCATGCCAGCCGTCGAGCACTGGCTGCGCTTTGCCGATGCGGCCAAAGCGGTGGTGGAGCAGCGTGACTATGAATCACCCGAGAAAAAGCTCAACGCTATGGTGCAGGAGAACGTGATTGCGCAGCTAAACAACATGAAAACCCATCCTTCGGTGTCGGTAGGGTTACGTCAGGGCAAGCTGCGTCTGCATGGCTGGGTTTACGACATTGAGTCGGGCACCATTCTGGCGCTCACGCCGGGCGGTAAAGAGTTCATCTCGCTGGCGGATAATCCCGAGACCTTTTTCGAGTAAGTTCCGTTTGCCCGCGCCGTTCAGGTCGCGGGCCCCTTACCGCCTGTTTTTTCATCCCGTCTTTATCACGCCCACGCTGTTTAATCTTTTGTAAATCCTCAACATCATGCCGGACAGGCTGACTACGCTTAAACACACTGCCTCTGTCTGGAGAATGCTATGACCCGTGTTTCCACCCTACTGTTACTGAATGGCGCGTTACTCGTTTCCAGCCCGTTATGGGCGGATGATCTGACGGTGAAGGTGCTTCAGGATAAGCTGGACCATCCCTGGTCGGTGGCCTTTTTACCGGATAACCAGACGTTACTCATCACTGAACGCGCCGGCCAGTTGCGTAGCTGGCGACCTGATACCGGTTTATCTGAGCCGATTAAGGGCGTGCCCGCGGTGTGGGCGCAGCGACAGAGCGGCCTGCTGGATGTGGTGCTGGCCCCGGATTTTGCCCAGAGCCGTCGGGTGTGGCTCAGCTATACCAAAGCGGACAGCGACGGCAAGGCGGGGGCCGTCGTGGGTTATGGCACACTCAGCGACGATCATCGCCAGCTGACCGATTTTCATGAAGTCATCAGCCAAACGCCCCGGCTCTCAAGCGGCAACAATATTGGCACCCGGCTGGCCTTTGACCGTCAGGGGTTTGTGTGGATTGCCTTCGGGGATAATTTTGTCAGCAGCGCCGCCCAGGATCTCGACAAGCTGCAGGGAAAACTGCTGCGCCTGAACGGCGACGGTAGCGTTCCCAGGGATAATCCTTTCGTGGGCAGGCAGGGTGCCCGGCCTGAAATCTGGGCCTACGGTTTACGTAACCCACAAGGCCTGGCGCTTAATCCCTGGACACAGGTCATGTGGGAAAGCGAGCACGGCCCACGCGGTGGCGATGAGGTCAACGTGATCGAAAAAGGGAAAAATTATGGTTGGCCGCTGGCGACCTACGGCATTGATTACAACGGCAGCAAGGTTCCTGAATCGAAAGGCACGCACGTGGCGGGCACGGAACAGCCGGTATTTTACTGGAAAGTTTCACCAGCGCTAAGCGGCATGGCCTTTTATAACAGTGCCCGTTTCCCCCAATGGAAAAATTCACTCTTTATCGGGGCGCTGAAAGAGAAGCAACTGATTCGACTGCGTGTCAATGGTGAAAAAGTCGTTGAGGCGCAACGCCTGCTGGGTGAGCGAAACGAACGCATTCGTGATGTCCGCCAGGGGCCGGATGGGTATCTGTATGTGTTGACGGATGAAGCTAACGGCAAGCTCCTGAAGGTAGGGCTGGCGCAGGACGCCAGCGCCTCCCGCGGTTAACTTAACGCGCCCAGTGGTAAACCGGCCAGCCGCGTTTTTCGGCTTCCTGGCGTAACGGTTCCGCAGGGTTAATCACGTGAGCATAATCGGCCTGCACCAGCATCGGCAGGTCGTTCAGAGAATCACTGTAAGCCCAGGTATGTGAGTAGTGTTCATCCGGCCGCTGGGCTTTCCATTCTTCCACCCGCGTCACTTTGCCCTGCTGAAAGGTCATCGTTCCGTAGGTGTTGCCGCTGTAGCGCTCATCCACAACTTCCACACCGATGGCGAGGGCACCGCAGGCCCCTAACTGGCGGGCAATCGGCGTCACCAGATGTTCACCGCTGGCGGAGATAACAATGATTCTGTCGCCACGTGACTGATGCCATTTGAGACGTTCCCGGGCTTCAGGATAGACGCGCGGCATAATGTCGCGATGAATAAAGCGGCGGATCCAGCCCTCAACCGTCAGGGTCGCCATGCCGCTTAACGGGGACAGCGTTTTATGCATATAGTCTTCAATGGACAGCGTCCCGGCGTAATACTGACGCATAAGCGCCTGCTCTTCCTCAATCAGCTCACTGGACGCAAAGCCTTGTGAAACCAGCCAGCGCAGCCACAGGCCGGTGCTGTCTTCACTAATCAGCGTTTCATCCAGATCAAACAGTGCCAGGTCCATACGGGTTCTCCTCGAGTGAATAGCGTCAGGTTAACCCAGTTTTGTGACGGCCTTAACTTTCTGATGAAAATTTCGGAATTTAACGCATTTTTATGGACGACACTGTTGCCGGAAAATGGCACGCGCGCGGCGGTCATGCCAGGGTTAATCTACTAAAATCTATAAAACTTTACGATTAAGCGGTTTTTTTCAGTCACGCCAGCGGGTAGCGTTCTGACAGAGGGTTTCACGCCTTTGACTTTCCGTTTTAACAAGGACAATCCGGTCAAGCTCATGACAAAAACTAGCTTCTCATCTCACCTGCGGCGCGTCGCTGCCACCTCTTTGCTACTGATTGCACCGATGACTGTATTGGCAGTACAGGCACCGGATGCTCCTCAAATTGATGCCAAAGCCTGGATCTTAATCGACTATGCCAGCGGCAAGGTCCTGACCGAGTCCAATGCGGACCAGCGGCTTGATCCAGCCAGCCTGACCAAAATGATGACCAGCTATGTGGTTGGGCAGGCAATTAAAGCCGGCAAAATTAAGCCAGATGACATGGTGACCGTAGGACAGGATGCCTGGGCGACCGGCAACCCCAAACTGCGCGGATCGTCGCTGATGTTTCTTAAACCGGGCGATCGTATTCCGGTGCATGAGCTGAATAAAGGCATTGTGATCCAGTCAGGCAATGATGCCTGTATC
The DNA here is from genome assembly GCF_004364735.1 of Pantoea sp. PNA 14-12. NCBI lineage: Bacteria > Pseudomonadati > Pseudomonadota > Gammaproteobacteria > Enterobacterales > Erwiniaceae > Pantoea > Pantoea sp. PNA 14-12. The sequence goes on from NZ_SOAJ01000001.1 coordinate 486,191, forward strand.
GCGCTGGCCGACTATGTGGCAGGCAGTCAGGACGCGTTTATCGGGCTGATGAATAACTACGTTAAAGCGCTGGGGCTGACCAATACACATTTCATGACGGTACACGGTCTGGATGCGGAAGGGCAGTACAGCACCGCACGGGATATGGCGCTGCTTGGTCAGGCGTTGATCCGCGACGTGCCGGAAGAGTACGCACTGAATAAAGAGAAAGAGTTCACCTTCAATCATATTCGCCAGATGAACCGCAACCGTCTGCTCTGGAGCACCAACCTTCACGTTGACGGCATCAAGACGGGCCATACGTCAGGCGCAGGTAATAATCTGGTCGCCTCGGCAACCGAGGGCGATATGCGACTGATTTCGGTGGTGCTGGGCACCGCCAGCGATGCCATTCGCTTCCGCGAAAGCGAAAAGCTGCTGACGTGGGGTTTCCGCTTCTTCGAAACGGTTACGCCAGTCAAAGCGGATGCCCCGTTCGCCCAGCAGCGCGTCTGGTTTGGTGATCAGAGTCAGGTCAGTCTGGGCGTGGCGAAGGATGCCGCGCTGACCATTCCAAAAGGTCAGATGAAAAACCTGAAAGCCAGCTATACGCTGTCATCGCCCCAGTTAGAAGCGCCGCTGAAGAAAAATCAGGTCGTCGGCACCATTAATTTCCAGCTGGATGGCAAAACCATTGAACAACGGCCACTGGTCGTGCTGCAGGATGTGCCGGAGGGCGGCTTCTTCAGCCGGATGATCGATTTTGTGATGATGAAGTTCAACGGCTGGTTCGGGAAGTGGTTCAGCTAATAATCAGGGACGCGATGGCGTCCCTTTTTTACGGCAGGCGGCCCGTTCGGCCCTGAAATCCACGTACGTTTGCGCCGACATCAGCAAAAGATTAACTCTGCGTCCAGCCTTTACGAATCGGTAGCGCAAACAGCAGTCGGTAAGCGGGGTTAAGAACATTTAACAGGCGTTCACCATAAAGCTGCCAGGCAAGATGCGACGCCAGACAACCCAGCATACCTACCAGCAAGCCGCCCAGCATATCCATTGGCCAGTGCACGCCCAAATAAATACGTGACCAGGCGATTGCGGTACCTACGACCATCAGGATGACGCCTGACCAGAGGCGGTGCCAGAAGAGAAAGGCCAGCGCAAAAGTAAAAATGGTGGTGCCATGATCGCTCGGATACGAGTCGTCAGGTGCGTGATGAAGAAACTGATAACCGAAACCAATGGCGAAAGGCCGCGGATGCGGTAACAGTTGACCAACGCACCAGGATATCGCCAGTGCGTAAAGCAGCGCGATGCCGGTTTTCAGCACCAGCACACGCTGTGACGCAACCTGATCGCGCGGACCCCATAACCACAACGCCACAATCAAAAGTGGCACGATGGCAATGACGTCTCTGGCAATAAACGTGGCAAGCTGCAGTAACCAGTGAGGTGAGTCGGGCGTCGCGTTAATCGCCGTGAACAGGGTACGGTTTAATTCTTCCATTACGTGAACGGTTCCTCGTTTTACTGATGTTCAGATTTTCTCGATCCAAAAAAAGCCTGACAAGCAGGTCAAACCGGATGGAGTCTGTCGCATCTGCCAGCACACATTGCTAACAAATTAAGTCAGCTATCCTGAATCCAGATGCCCGGCGAGTCCATCACAAGGTTCTTAATCTGCACAGAGGTTGCAACGCGGTTTAACTTTTATGACTTTTTTGTGTTAAATAGGACGGGAGAAAAGCAGACATAAAAAAACCCGCCGGGAAAAAGACCAGCGGGCTCCACAATTTGGGGATTTCAAAGAAAAGCAGTGGCACTTATTCAGACTGTGATCAAAATAAAAAGTTCTGGACGTCAGTAAAAAAATTTTATAAGGGCAATAACGGCCAGATAATGACGATTAGCGTGCCGGCCAGCGTCAGCAGGACGTTGGCAATAGCATAGGTGCCGGCATAGCCTAAAGCCGGAATATTGCTGCGCGCGGTATCACTGATAATTTCCATGGCTGGCGCGCAGGTGCGGGCACCCATAATCGCCCCAAACAGCAGTGCCCGGTTCATGCGCAGTATATAGGCACCAAACAGGTAGCAAATCACCACCGGCAGCAGGCTGACCAGCAGGCCGCACAACAGCATCAGCGCCCCGTTACTGGAAATACCGTGATCGATTCCACTGCCAGCACTCAGGCCAACCCCTGCCATAAACACCATCAGACCAAACTCTTTGACCATCGTCAGCGCACCCTGCGGAATATAGCCAAAGGTAGGATGATTAGCCCGCAGGAAGCCCAGCATGATACCGGCAAATAACAGCCCGGCCGCGTTACCGATGCCAAAACTGAAGTTGCTGAACTGGAACGTGATCAGTCCTGTCATCAGGCCGATGATAAAAAAGGCGCAGAAAGCCAGTAAGTCGGTCATCTGGCTGTGAATAGCAATAAAGCCGATGCGATCGGCGACGCTTTTCACCCGGCGGGCTTCCCCGCTGACCTGCAACACATCGCCTTTGTTCAGCATAATATTGTCGTCGATAGGCATTTCTATCTGACTGCGAATGACGCGGTTTAAAAAGCAGCCGTGATCGGTCAGGTTAAGTTTGCTCAGCCGCTTGTTCACGGCATTGTGATTTTTAACCACAATCTCCTCGGTCACGATTCGCATGTCGAGCAAATCGCGATCAAAGACTTCTTTCCCGTTGCGGAAACTGGGATCCAGGCGCGCGTGCGCATCCGGGTAGCCCACCAGCGAAATGTCATCGCCCAGCTGGAGCACAGCATCGCCATCGGGGCTGGCGAGAATACCGTTGCGTCGGATACGTTCGATATAGCAGCCCGTCTGGCGATAGATGCCCAGCTCGCGCAGATTCTTACCGCCGCTCCATTCCACCAGCTCCGGGCCCACGCGATAGGCGCGGATAACGGGCAGAAAAACCTTACGCTGACTGTCGGCATCAAGACCGCGCTCACGCGCAATCTGTTGAGCACAGGTGGACAGATCCTGATGCTGCAGACGTGGCAGGTAACGTGCACCGAAAATCAGGCTGACCAGCCCCACCAGATAGGTAACGGCATAGCCCAGACTGAGTTGATCCTGCATGATGCCTAACTGCCTGGGGTCGCTAATGCTCTGACGCAGCGTATCGCCCGCGCCCACCAGGACTGGCGTCGACGTCATCGAACCCGCCAGAACACCGGCGGTGAGACCGATGTCCCAGCCGAAAAGCTTGCCAAAGCCCAGCGCCAGCAGCAGAGCACTGGCGACCATGACAATGGCCAGCATGAAATAATTTTTCCCGTCCCGAAAGAAAATAGAGAAAAAGTTAGGGCCGGCTTCAATGCCGACACAAAAAATAAACAGCATAAAGCCCAGGCTCAGGGCATCGGTATTCATCGAGAAGTGTTGCTGGCCTAATAATAACGAAACGACTAATACGCCAATGGAATTTCCGAGCTGGACGGAGCCAAACCGTAATTTTCCTAAACAAAGTCCCAACGCCAGTACGAAAAATAATAACAAAATGTCATTACTTCTTAACAATTCTGCGATGTTAACATTCAACATTTTAACTTCTTGTTTACGTGTAACGTATTGAAGAGTGGTCTGTTTTTCGCTATCTTGTCCAGACCGTAAGCGTGCCGTTACGTCATCCATAATGACTGCGCGGATAACGCGGGTAATATTCTAATCAGAAAATACTTTCTCAGCCATTGGCGACTTTCATTCGTACACAAAACGACTGTTTATTTTTATTTCCACCAGGCTCATCAAGGTCAAAAGCGATGTTTTGGCGTGTTTTAAATGAGTGGGGAGTTATGCCGCAGCGTTATTATTTTTGGGCGACCTGTCTGTCAGGAGGTCTGCTTTATTGTCTGGTGTTTATTTTTGCCCAGGATTTTTGTGCCCTGGATAAACATGCGTTGCACAGTCAGCCTGCATTGTTGCTTTTTTTACTGCCGGGTGGATTGATGGCGTTTATGCAGCACTCGGCACCGCTGAAAAGTACGTTGATCATGGCTTCTGTTGGCACCTTGCTGGCGGCGCTGTTGCTGCACGGTATTTTCGCTGTGCCGGCACGCTGGGACTATATTATGGTCTGGAGCCTGAGCGGGATGTTCTGGGCAGGATGCGGCGCATTAATCGTCAGACTGATGAAGCTGATTGTGGCAATCAGACAGTAAGGCCGGAACGGCCTGCATCAGAGACCCGGCACTCTGCGAACGGTATCTGATGCAGGCAACGAAGAACTCACCCGTGAGGTCAGCGCGCTGACCGGGTGAGCGAAATCAGGCCACGAAGCCCAGATTCTCTTTCGTCCATGCGGCAAACTCGGTATAACCACCAATATGCTGCTCATCCAGGAAAATTTGCGGCACGGTGCTGACCGGTTTCCCCGCACTGGCCTCTAAATCCGCTTTAGTAATGCCTTCCGCCTGAATATCTACATATTGATAGTTGAAATCATCACGCTCAGCTTGCAGTTTATCAGCCAGTTCTTTTGCGCGAACGCAGTACGGGCAGCCGGGACGACCAAAAATAACAGCAATCATCGAAAACTCCTTGCAAGGGACGTCGTGTGAGTGACACGGAATCACGTCAGAAAAGCCGCTTATGATGCCCGCTCGTTGCGCTTAAAGAAAGCAGGAATTACCTGTTAGTCTAATGCCCGTCCCCGATGAATCCGTCGCACGTCGGCAGAGCGGAACAATCCCGACACCTCTGATGTGCAAATTTGCGGATGTTAACCATAATTGGGGGGCGATTGGCCTTGAGGCAGGAGAAACGCATGCAAAACGTCGCTAAATTGCCGAAAGCACTGCTGGTGATGGAAGCGCTGGGTGGATTACTGATTGCCTGTGCATTGCTGGTTGTGAATCACTGGTTCCCTGGCCTGCCGGGCCGCCTGGCTACACCCGGGCTGGCTACCGCGCTGTTTATCATCGGCATTCTGCTAATGTTGCCTGCCGCCTGGCTCCTGATGTGGCGCAGTGCGAAAGCGCTTGCGCCGCAGTTGTTCAACCTTTCCGACAAAAAAAGATAAATCAGCTGGAGACTTTATGACACCGACAATCGATTTACTGTGCAGCCACCGTTCAATTCGCGCGTTCACTGACCAGCCGGTAAGCGCTGAACAGCGCGAAGCGATTATTGCTGCGGCGCAATCGGCGTCCACGTCCAGCTTTTTGCAGTGCTCATCCATCATCCGTATCACCGATCCGGCCATGCGTGAGCAGCTGGTGACATTAACAGGCGGACAGACATGGGTAGGGGAAGCCGCTGAGTTTTGGGTATTTTGTGCTGACTTTAATCGTCATCTGCAAATTTGTCCTGATGCGCAGCTGGGCCGCGCAGAACAACTGCTGCTGGGCTGTGTCGATACGGCGCTGATGGCGCAAAATGCCATGGTTGCAGCAGAGTCGCTGGGGCTGGGCGGCGTTTTTATTGGTGGCATCCGTAACAATATCGCTCAGGTAACAGAACTGCTGGGGCTGCCAAAATTTGTCCTGCCGCTGTTTGGTTTTTGTCTGGGCTATCCCGAATCGGTGCCGGATGTGAAGCCGCGTATTCCCCAGGCCATGTTAGTGCATGAAAATCGCTATCAACCAGTGGATCCGGCCGTGCTGGCTGATTACGATAACCGGACGGCGATCTATTACGAACAACGCGACAGCAACCAGCGCAGCGAAACCTGGAGTCAGTTGATTCAGCGCCTGATTATTAAAGAAACGCGCCCGTTTATGCTGGACTACCTGCATCAGCAGGGCTGGGCAACACGCTAATACAACCCAAGGATTTTAATTGATGAAAATGGCTATTCTGTCACGCGATGGATCGCTCTATTCCTGCCGCCGTTTACGTGAAGTCGCCGAACAGCGTGGTCATTTTGTACAAATCATTGATCCTCTTTCCTGCTACATGAACATCAATTCTGCCTCGCCCGGTATCCATTACCGTGGCGAGTTGCTGGGTCACTTCGATGCCGTGATTCCCCGTATCGGTACCGGAATCACCTTCTATGGCACGGCGGTGCTGCGCCAGTTTGAGATGTGCGGCAGCTATCCACTCAATGAGTCCGCTGCGGTCACGCGTGCCCGGGACAAACTGCGTTCCCTGCAACTGCTCGCCCGTGATGGCATCGACATGCCGGTGACCGGGTTCGCCTCGTCGCCCGATGATACACAGGACCTGATCGCCATGGTGGGCGGTGCGCCGCTGGTGGTAAAGCTCGTCGAGGGCACGCAGGGCATCGGCGTGGTTCTGGCGGAAACCCGCCAGGCGGCTGAAAGTGTCATCGATGCGTTTCGTGGACTGAATGCGCATATTTTGGTGCAGGAGTTTATTCAGGAAGCGCGCGGATGCGATGTACGCTGTCTGGTGATTGGCGACCGGGTCGTGGCGGCGATTGAGCGTCAGGCAAAAGAGGGCGATTTTCGTTCGAATTTGCACCGGGGCGGTAAAGCCCGCATCGTTGACATCAGTGAGCAGGAACGTCTGATGGCCGTTAAAGCGGCGGCGGTGTTGGGGCTGGATGTCGCGGGTGTAGATATTCTGCGTTCAAATCGCGGTCCACTGGTGATGGAAGTGAATGCCTCACCCGGTCTGGAAGGTATTGAAACTACAAGTGGTCTTAACATTGCAGGTATGATGATCGATCATATTGAGCGGTACGCTACCCCCGGGCACCGTCCTAAAACCGCAGGTTGACCCGCGCTTTTCAGTGGTTTTCATGGAAACTCACCACATTTTTCCGTAAGCTAAGTCGCTTATTTATCACCCCATGGGATTTTACAATGGATTCTCTTGTCGTTCCGGATATCGACCTGCTGCGTCGTTGGCTGGATCAGCAAAATATCACTTGGTTTGAATGTGATGCTTGTCAGGCGCTGCATTTGCCGCATATGCAAAACTTCGACGGGGTGTTTGACGCTAAAATCGACCTGGTAGACAACGTCATTCTGTTTTCAGCACTGGCGGAAGTGAAGCCGACGGCGTTAATTCCGCTGGTGGGTGACCTGTCGCAAATTAACGCCAGTTCGTTAACGGTGAAAGCGTTTATCGATATTCAGGATGACAATCTGCCGAAGCTGATTGTGTGCCAGTCGATGATGATCACAGCCGGATTAACCTTCGGCCAGTTTTCGCATTTCATGAAGCAGAGCGAAGAAGAAATTTCCATGGTCATCATGGAAGCCTTCGCCAACAACCTGCTGATGATGGGTGAAGATGAAGAGCATGTTGCCACCAGCAGCATGCATTCCGTTCTTCACTGATCCGCACCGCCGTGATTAAGCCGTCTGCCAGGACGGCTTTTTTATGCCTGTCACGCTGCCTGTCCCTGGCACAGGCTTTCCTGCCGCACGCGTCATAAGCGTTTTTTCCCTTCAGCGTCAAATATTCTCAATGTTATCAATTGTGAAGGAGGTAGATTATTTTGTAACCGTAATGTTTTATTCTGCATTAAGCCCTTAATTGCCAGATTTATGACGTTCTTTATGCCGTAAAAGCCGAACCTCATAGCTTAAACATGCATAAAATATTACGTTCAGGCGTTTTTTACGCTGAGGTATGGTTAACCCCGAACGGGGCGGCTATGCTTGCGGTGCGGCACTAACCGCAGGAATACCGTGCTGCTATAGATTTTTACTATTAAACGTCCACTGAATAATGATTCATTGTGTCACTGATTTTTAAATCATAAAAACGCAATGTCGGATCACTGATGTGCAGCGTTGTTATAACCCGCTCAGGAGGATTAAAAACATGTTCAACCAACGTAAAAAATGGTTGTCAGGTGTGGTTGCTGGGGTGCTGATGGCTGCTTCAGCCAGTACCATGGCGGAAGATAAAACGCTGCACGTTTATAACTGGTCGGATTATATTTCGCCCGATACCGTGCCGAACTTTGAAAAGCAGACCGGCATTAAAGTGGTTTATGACGTGTTTGATTCCAACGAAGTGCTGGAAGGCAAACTGATGGCCGGCAGCACCGGCTACGATGTGGTGGTGCCTTCGTCCAGCTTCCTGGCGCGTCAGCTGCAGTCTGGCGTGTTCCAGCCGCTGGATAAAAGCAAACTGCCCAACTATAAAAATCTTGATCCGGCGTTGATGGAGAAGGTTGCCCAGCACGATCCGGGTAATAAATATGCCATTCCGTATTTGTGGGGCACCACCGGCATTGGCTACAACGTTGAAAAAGTCAAAGCCGCACTGGGTGCAGATGCGCCGGTCAACAGCTGGGATCTGGTGCTGAAACCTGAGAACCTGGAAAAACTGAAAAGCTGTGGCGTCTCGTTCCTGGATGCACCTGAAGAAATTTTCGCGACCGTGCTGAACTACCTCGGCAAAGATCCGAACAGCAGCGATCCTAAGGATTATTCCGGCGCCGCGACCGATCTGCTGCTGAAGCTGCGTCCAAATATTCGTTACTTCCACTCGTCGCAATACATTAACGATCTGGCCAACGGCAACATCTGTGTGGCGATCGGCTGGTCCGGCGATATTCTTCAGGCAAAAAATCGCGCGGAAAAAGCGAAGAACGGCGTCAACATTGGCTACAGCGTACCGAAAGAGGGCGCACTGGCGTTCTTTGATATGATGGCGATTCCTAAAGATGCCAAAGATGTGGACGCGGCTTACACCTGGCTGAACTACATCATGGATCCGAAAGTTATTGCTGACGTGTCCAACAAAATGAATTATGCCAACGGCAATAAAGCGTCTCTGCCGCTGATTAATGCCGATATCCGCAACAATCCGGGCATTTACCCTACGCCGGATGCCATGGCCAAATTGTTTGTACTGAAGGTACAGGATCCGAAACTGGATCGTGTGCGCACGCGTGCATGGACTAAGGTTAAAAGCGGTAAGTAACGAAACGGCATGTCCTGCTACAGCAACAGAGGCGCAGTCCCGGCCTCTGTTGTGCCATTTTTAGCGGCACTGTTTGCCGCGTTGTTCCGCCTGGCTCCGGAGAGATATGAGTGAACGATGCCATCCCACGCCCGCAGACTAAAACGGCAAAAGCGTTAACGCCGTTACTGGAAATTCGTAATCTGACAAAATCCTTTGACGGCCAGCATGCCGTGGACGATGTCAGCCTGACTATTTATAAAGGCGAAATTTTTGCCCTGCTCGGCGCATCCGGCTGTGGTAAATCGACCTTACTCCGCATGCTGGCAGGCTTTGAACAGCCCACCAGCGGGCAGATTGTGCTGGATGGACACGATCTGTCGCATGTCGCGCCCTATCAGCGTCCCATTAATATGATGTTTCAGAGTTACGCGCTGTTTCCCCACATGACGGTGGAGCAGAACATTGCGTTCGGGCTGAAACAGGACAAGCTGGCTAAAGGCGAAATTACCAGCCGTGTCGAAGAAATGTTATCGCTGGTACATATGCAGGAGTTTGCTAAGCGCAAACCCCATCAACTTTCGGGCGGTCAGCGTCAGCGCGTGGCGCTGGCGCGCAGCCTGGCAAAACGGCCAAAACTGCTGCTGTTGGATGAGCCAATGGGCGCGCTCGATAAAAAGCTGCGCGATCGGATGCAGCTGGAAGTGGTGGATATCCTGGAACGGGTGGGGGCAACCTGCGTGATGGTGACGCATGATCAGGAAGAAGCCATGACGATGGCGGGGCGCATCGCTATCATGAACCGGGGCAAATTTGTGCAGATCGGCGAGCCGGAGGAGATTTATGAGCATCCGACCAGCCGCTACAGCGCGGAATTTATCGGTTCGGTCAATGTGTTTGAAGGTCTGCTGCGTGAGCGTCAGGCAGATGGCCTGGTGATTGACAGCCCGGGCCTGAAACATCCGCTTAAAGTCGATTCGGACGTGTCGGTGGTCGATAACGTGCCGGTACATGTTGCGCTGCGCCCGGAAAAAGTGATGCTGTGCGAAACGGTGCCGGCGGATGGCTGTAACTTTGCCGTCGGTGAAGTGGTCCATATTGCCTACCTGGGCGATCTGTCCATTTATCACGTGCGCCTGCACAGCGGTCAGATGCTGAGCGCCCAGTTGCAAAATGAACATCGCTACCGCAAAGGGCTACCGACATGGGGCGATGAAGTCCGCCTGTGCTGGGACAGCGACAGCTGCGTGGTGTTGACGGTTTAAGGAGGCGGGATGAGCCAGATTTTTCAACGCACTAAAGCCCCTGCCAAACTGCTGGGCACGCCGCTGCAGCGCTGGGCAACGCGCGTCAAAATGCAGCACGGGCGCAAGCTGGTCATTGCCTTACCTTACATATGGCTGACGCTGTTCTTTCTGCTGCCTTTCCTGATCGTGCTTAAGATCAGTTTTGCCGACATTGCGCGCGCCATTCCGCCCTATACCGAACTGGTTAACTGGGCTGACGATCAGCTGAGCCTGGTGCTCAATCTGGGCAACTACGTCACGCTCAGCGACGATCCGCTCTACATTGACGCCTATCTGCAGTCATTAAAAGTGGCCGCTATCTCGACGGTGATTTGCCTGCTGATAGGTTATCCGCTGGCGTGGGCGGTCGCGCACAGTAAGCCTTCAATGCGATCCATCCTGCTGCTGCTGGTGATTCTGCCCTCATGGACATCGTTTCTGGTGCGGGTTTATGCGTGGATGGGGCTGCTGAACAATAACGGTATTCTTAATCGTTTCCTGCTGTGGCTGGGGGTGATCGATCATCCGCTGATCATCCTGTATACCAACACGGCGGTGTACATTGGCATCGTCTACTGCTATCTGCCGTTTATGGTGCTGCCGATCTATACCGCGCTGACGCGCATTGATTATTCGCTGGTGGAAGCCTCGCTGGACCTGGGCGCGCGTCCGCTGAAAACCTTCTTTAGCGTGATTGTGCCGCTGACCAAAGGCGGCATCATTGCCGGATCCATGCTGGTGTTTATTCCGGCGGTCGGCGAGTACGTGATCCCTGAGCTGCTGGGCGGCCCGGACAGTATCATGATTGGCCGCATTCTGTGGCAGGAGTTCTTTAACAACCGTGACTGGCCGGTGGCGTCGGCACTGGCGGTGATCATCTTACTGATTTTGATTTTGCCGATTATCTGGTTCCACAAACACCAAAACCGCGAAATGGGAGAGAAGGGATGAACAATCTGCCAACGATCCGCTCTCCCTGGCGCACAGTCATCCTGGCCTGCTGCTTTTTATTTCTCTACGCGCCGATGCTGCTGCTGGTGGTTTACTCCTTCAACAGCTCGCAGCTGGTGACGGTGTGGGAAGGTTTCTCCTTCCACTGGTATAAGGTGTTGTTCCAGGACGATGCCATGATCGATGCGGTGGTGCTGAGCCTGACCATCGCCGCGCTTTCTGCCACCATGGCGGTGGTGCTGGGCACGATGGCGGCGGTAATTATCGTGCGCTTTGGGCGTTTTCGTGGGCATAACGGCTTTGCCTTTATGCTGACCGCACCGCTGGTGATGCCGGATGTGATTACCGGTCTGTCGCTGTTACTGCTCTTTGTGGGGCTCGGTAATGCGCTGGGCTGGCCAACCGAACGCGGCACGCTGACCATCTGGCTGGCGCACGTGACCTTCTGTACAGCCTACGTGGCGGTGGTGATTAACTCGCGCCTGCGTGAGCTGGACCGTTCCATTGAAGAGGCGGCGATGGATCTGGGCGCAACGCCGTTGAAGGTGTTTTTCGTGATTACGGTGCCGATGATTGCACCCGCTATCGTCACCGGCTGGCTGCTGGCCTTTACCTTATCGCTGGACGATCTGGTGATTGCCAGCTTTGTCACCGGGCCGGGCGCGACAACGTTGCCGATGGCGATTTTTGCCACGGTGCGTCGTGGGGTCAATCCGGAGATTAACGCCCTGGCGTCACTCATCCTGTTTGTCGTGGGCATTGTCGGTTTTATCGCCTGGCGCGTGATGGCGCATGAAGAAAAACAGCGTTTAAGCGATATTCAGAAAGCTAAACGTGGCTGAAATGCCTGACGTTTGCCAATATAGATAAAGGCTGGTTTATCCAGCCTTTTTATCGCGTGGCGGAGTCGAGGACATGTCGGAAACCCTGAAGCACAGTTCTGTTTTACCGGATGCGCCGGTGCCCGTTACGGTGGCCGGCATCGCCATTATTGCCACGCGCTGCCTCAGCGTGCTGATGCTGGTGAACGCGCTGGGCTATACCGAAATCATCAACTTTCTCCATCGCAGTGCGCAGTCCTGGGATTCCACGTTGATTTTCATTGCCAGTCAGATCATTTTTTTATTTGAGCTGCGCTGTGCCTTTACCCTGATGCGCGGGAGCAATCGCGGGCGCTGGGGATTTGTCGTGGTGCAGATTGTGGTGTTGTGCTACATGCTGATGGCCTCCACGGGCGGGATCTATCCGGAAATTTTCAGTATTGACGGCGAAAGTAATCTGCAGATCATTCACCACACCTTGCAGCAAAAACTGCCCGACCTGGCGGTATTCCTGCTGTTGTTTCTGCCCGCCAGTAGCCGCGCATTTTTTCGCAAGCGGTGATACAATCGCGCTCCGCTCACCCTCCCGACAGGCAATACAGGCTTTACCATGCAATGCGCGCTCTATGACGCTAACCGCTGCCGCTCATGCCAGTGGCTCGAAAAACCCTATTCACAGCAGCTTGATGAAAAACAGTCTCTGCTGGCCCAACTGCTGGCTGATGTTCCGGTTGCAACCTGGCTGCCGCCGGTCGCCTCGGCCCAGGAAGGGTTTCGTAATAAAGCGAAGATGGTGGTCAGTGGAAGTGTAGAGCGGCCTGTTTTTGGCATCGTGCAGCGCAACGGCGAGGCCGTCGATCTGTCGGACTGTCCGCTTTACCCTGACCGTTTTTCACCAGTGCTGGCAACCTTAAAACCGTTTATCGCGCGCGCGGGGTTAACGCCATACAACATTGAACGCCAGCGCGGTGAGCTGAAGTATCTGCTGCTGACGGAAAGCACGCAGGGCGGCATGATGCTGCGCTTTGTTCTGCGCTCGCACACGAAGCTGGCACAACTGCGAGCTGCGCTGCCCTGGCTTCAGCAACAGCTGCCGCAACTGACGGTGATCTCCGCCAATATCCAGCCGGTTCATATGGCCATTCTGGAAGGGGAGGAGGAGATTCCGTTAACGCCGACCCAGTCGCTGGCAGAAACGTTCAATGGGGTGCCCTTGTGGATCCGCCCTCAGAGTTTTTTCCAGACCAATCCTCAGGTCGCCAGTGCGCTGTATGCCACGGCGCGCGACTGGGTCCGTGCGCTCCCGGTAACCAGCATGTGGGATCTGTTCTGCGGGGTGGGCGGATTTGGCCTGCATTGCGCGTCGCCGTCCCTGCAGCTTACCGGGATTGAAATCAGCGCCGAAGCGATTCGCTGTGCAGAACGCTCTGCCGCTATGCTGGGCCTGGATAATGTCAGTTTTGCCGCGCTGGATTCCACCGCGTTTGCATTGGGACGCGAAGCGGTGCCGCAGCTGGTGCTGGTCAATCCACCGCGTCGGGGGATTGGCCGTGAGTTGTGTGAGTATCTCCGTGCGATGGCACCGGATTATGTACTTTATTCAAGCTGTAATGCACAGACCATGGCGCAGGATATCGCCCGGCTCAGTGACTACAGGGTAACGCAGGTCCAGCTGTTTGATATGTTCCCGCACACCGCGCATTATGAGGTGCTGACGCTGTTGACGCATCAACGTCAGGGCGGGCCAGCCAGGTAAGCTGCTGAACTGAGGACAGTGCAGAACCGGTCAGCAGAGTACGCGGCTGGCCCATAAACCTTATTCAGGAAACCATTGCTGGTTGATTTTCTGCCAGGTGCCGTTGGCTTTAAGTGCCGCCAGTGCCTGGTTAAGTTTCTCACGCAGGCCGTCGTTACCTTTGCGTACCGCAATGCCTAAGCCGGTCCCAAAATAATCGGCGTCCGTCACATGCTCACCCACACTGGCCAGATCGCTGTTGGTTTTTAACCACTGATTGACCACCGCGCTGTCGCCAAACACGCCGTCAAGACGGCCGCTTTTCATATCCAGAATGGCATTCTGATAGCTGTCATAAGCCACCACCTTGATGTCCGGATGTTTGTCCTGTAGGTATTTCTGGTGCGTGGTGCCGTTTTCGACGCCTACACGTTTACCGTTCAGGTCACTTATCGCGCTGAATTTGCCTTTCGGGGCAATCACAATCGCCGAGTTGGCATAATAAGGTTGGGTGAAATCGACCTGTTTGCTGCGCTCGGCCGTGATGTCCATGCCGGCAATGACGGCATCATATCGGCGAAACTTCAGCGAGGGGATCAGGCTGTCAAATGCCGTATTGGTAAACGAGCATTCCGCTTTCATCTGCTGGCAAAGGGCCTTTGCCAGATCAATATCAAAGCCGACAATCTGGTTGTCGCTGTTCAGCGATTCAAAAGGGGGATAGGTAGCAGAGGTGGCGAAACGAATTTTCTCAGCGGCCTGCGCGCTTACCGCCAGGCTTACCAGTACTGCAGCAATCATCCATTTTTTCATTACAGGCTCCCTGGCCATCAGTCACATAACATACAGCGGAGTAAGATGCCAGATAATGAATTTTTATGCAATAAATGTGACTGAAAAATTACTCAGGCAGGTTTCCCTGCCTGAAGATCAGTCGCGACGCTCGAAGGCCAGAGCGCGTTTTTCGATCAGGCGCATCAGAAGGGTAAGCAGGCCGTTAACGCACAGGTAAATCAGTCCCGCAGCCGCATAAACCGTGACATCGTAGGTCCGGCCATACAGTAACTGACCGTGTCCCATGACTTCCATCAGCGTAATCGTAAACGCCAGCGAGGTGCCCTTAAAGACCAACACGACTTCATTGGAGTAAGAGGAGAGTGCACGCTTAAACGCATAAGGCAGCAAAATGCGCAGGCTATGTCTGGGCGTCATGCCCAGCGCCTCGCAGGACTGCCACTGACCGGCAGGTATCGCCCGCACCGCACCGTAAAACAGCTGCGTGGTATAGGCAGCACTGTTCAGCGACAACGCCAGCATGGCACACAACCAGGGTTGTGACAGCAGATGCCACAGCCACGGCAGTTTTTGCAGGCTGGGAAACTGACCGGGCCCGTAGTAGATCAGGAAAATCTGCACCAGCAGCGGGGTGCCGGTAAACAGGGTGATAAATCCTTTAATCAGGGGCGAAAACAGCGGTGTTTTCAGGGTCAGTGCGATGGTAAACATCAGCGACAGACACAGCGCGACCACCAGCGATGCCGCAGTCAGTGTCAGGCTGGTATGAAGCCCTTTCAACAGTTCGGGTAAATATTGCAGCATCAGCTGTTCCCCCGTTCAAAACGGGTCGTACGGTGTTCAATACGACGCAGCACTGCCTGGCTAAACAGCGTAATCACCAGGTAAATGGCCGCCGCAATCAGGAACCAGGTAAAGGGTTCCTGCGTACGCGTAGCGATGCTTTTGGTTTGCAACATCAGGTCGTTAACGCTGATAAGCGACACCAGCGCAGTGTCCTTCAGCAAGACCAGCCACTGGTTACCCAGACCGGGCAGCGCATGACGCCACATCTGCGGCATGATGAGGCGGAAAAAGATCGCCGACCTCCTCATGCCCAGCGCCTGGCCCGATTCCCATTGACCGACCGGCACGGCTTTTAACGCACCGCGCAGCGTTTGTGACGCATAGGCGGCGTAAAGCATAGCCAGTGCAATCACGCCGCACAGGAACGGGCTGACATCAAAATTTTCGATCTGCATCTTAACCGGTACGCTGAACAGACCGAAATGTAGCGTAAAACCGTCAGACAGCGTTAAAAGCAGTTGCGAGGCACCAAAGTAGATAAACAGCACTACCAGAATCTCTGGCAGGCCGCGAATCAGGGTGACCAGTGCGGTGCCTGCCCAGGCGAGCGGACGCAGCCGCATTGACTCCCAGCCAGCAAAAATCATCGCCAGCACAAGGCCAGCGATGAGGGCACAAACAGCAAGGCCGACGGTCATGCCGGCAGCGCTTGCAAGCGGAATTATTTCATTCATCAGAGATTACTGCTGAAACCATTTGTTGTAGATGGTTTTGTAAGTACCATTGGCCTTGATTTTATCAAGCGCGGTGTTGAACTTGCCTTGCAGCTCGGTATTGCCCTGACGAACGGCGATGCCCAGGCCGGTGCCAAAGTAGGCTTTATCCGTGACTTTCTCACCCACCGGGGCCAGATTCGCGTTTTGTTTCAGCCACTCGTTTACCACGGCGCTGTCGCCAAAGACCGCATCAATACGGCCATTTTTCAGGTCAAGCACGGCATTCTGATAGCTGTCATAAGGGACAACGGTGATGTCACTGTGTTTGTCGGCCAGGTATTTCTGATGTGTGGTGCCGTTTTGCACGCCTACACGTTTACCTTTCAGCGCGTCAACACTGGCCACTTTGCCTTTCTGCGCCACGAAAATCGCAGAGTTATCGTAGTAAGGCTTGCTGAACAGCACCTGCTTTTCGCGCTCAGGCGTAATGTCCATACCGGCCATAACGGCATCGAAACGGCGGAATTTCAGGCTTGGGATCAGGCTGTCAAAAGACTGGTTGGTAAAGGTACAGGTTGCATCCATCTCTTTACACAGCGCATTCGCCAGATCGACGTCGAAGCCCTGAATTTTGTTGTTGGCATCGACAAATTCAAACGGAGGATAGGAGGCCTCGGTGGCAATACGAATAGTTTCAGCGGCGGAGGCGCTTAAACTCAATCCGGCAAGCAGTGCAGCAAGTACGACTTTTTTCATTTTTAGCATCCTGACTTAGTGCGAAAGATAATGTGCAAACGCCTCGGTTTGCGGCTGTGTAAAGCGGCTGGCATCACCCTGTTCCACGATATGCCCGTTTTCCATATAAACCACACGGCTGGCCGTTTTACGGGCCACGTCCACTTCGTGCGTCACGATAACCTGTGTAATCTGCGTCTGAGCCAGTTCGCGGATAATACTGACGATCTGGGCGGTGATTTCAGGGTCGAGCGCGGCAGTGGGTTCATCAAATAACAGCACCTGCGGCTCCATCATCAGCGCACGGGCAATGGCTACGCGTTGCTGTTGCCCGCCAGAAAGGTGCAGGGGGAAACGGTCGCTATAGCTGGTCAGGCGCAGACGATCGAGGAGCTTGTCGGCTCTGGCGCGTGCGTCGGCCTTGCTCAGGCCCAGTACACGGCAGGGGGCTTCCATCAGGTTTTGCAGCACCGTCAGGTGCGGCCAGAGATTATATTGCTGGAAGACCATCCCGACATTCTGACGAAGCTCGCGTATCGCGGCCTCTGAAGGGGTTTTGCTGAAGTCGAAATCATTACCTGCAATGTGCAACTGGCCTGAGCGTGGGCGCTCAAGCAGATTCAGCACGCGCAACAGCGAACTTTTTCCTGCGCCGCTTGGGCCAAGCAGCACCAGCGTTTCGCCCTGCGGACATTCCAGGTTAATGTCAAACAGCGCCTGGTGAGCACCGTAGAAACAATTAATCGCGTTTAGTTGAATACTCATGCGCCAATTTTGAATAGCTATTAGTTTTGCGGATTTTAACGTCACCAAAATAGTTATGCAATTAAGGTGGCTTAAAATTTACGAATAAGCGGTAAACACACAAAAGATTAGCACAAGATATCGCGAGACAAGGCGGTGAGAAGACGGGGAACCGGAGGTGGCGCGGGATAAAAACGCACGGCCTGGCCGCCGGCGTTTTTATCTGCTGATGTCGAAAAGCGTTTATTTCTTTGTTTTTTCAAGCAGCTGGCTAAGCGATCCTCCGCCAGGATGCGGGATATCTGCCACATAGCGGACATCATCGACGACCCAGCAACTGCCCTGATGAATCATCAGCACTTCGTCCTGCCACTGTTTGTCACCGCGGCTCATTTTCACGCGCAGGGGAATGTTACGGGCATCCCGGTTAGGAATCGTGGAAGCATCGGCAACGTCAACCCCGGTTGGCCCCTGAGCCAGGCTGGAGAAGAGATCGCCGTTGCGCCACGTCGCCGCATCAGGACGTTGGCTGGTTTGCAGCAGCGCCTGATAAAGTCCATCGCTCAGGTAAGGGCGATACTGTGCCAGCGTCGCGGTATCAGGCAGGCCGGATGAAGGATGCTCGATACGCATGTCGTAAAAACGCTGGGCGACGGTGTCCGGGCCACCTTCCACGCAGGGGGCCATGCGCGGGCCATTATCCTTGATTACCGGCTCGACCGTCGTACAGGCACTCAGCAGCAGCGCAGCCGGGAGCAAAAGCGCAAAACCTTTGTTTCTCATCTCGATTTCCTTATTGTTCTCTGGCAAGGTGCTTTTTTAACATAGAGTATAGCCCTGCTTTTAGGTGAAAGAGCCTTTGACCCGTTTCGGTAACAGGAGAGTACGATGAAATTGTCAACAACCCCGACGCTGGAAGGACACAGCATCATGGAATACTGCGGCGTAGTCACCGGTGAAGCGATTCTGGGGGCCAATATATTCCGCGATTTTTTCGCCGGGATTCGCGATATTGTGGGCGGCCGCTCGGGCGCTTATGAGAAAGAGTTGCGTAAAGCGCGCGAGATCGCGTTTAAAGAGCTGGAAGAGCAGGCCAGATCGCTAGGGGCGAACGCGGTGGTGGGCATTGATATTGACTATGAAACCGTAGGGAAAGACAGCAGCATGCTGATGGTTAGCGTCAGCGGCACGGCGGTTGTTATTCGTTGAAACGCCTCCTGTGCTGTCTGATGGCGCTGCTGCTGGCGGGCTGCCACTCAGGCATTGAATCACGATCGGGCTACTGGGTTGATTTGCGCCATCCCGCACAGGGCGCGCGTCCGCGCGTGAAGGTGGTGGTGATTCACTATACCGCCGAGGATTTCTCCTCCTCGCTGGCTACGCTGACTGACCGTGACGTCAGCGTGCATTATCTTATTCCCCGCCAGCCACCGCAGCGCAACGGTAAAGGCATTATCTGGCAACTGGTACCGGAGCAGGATCTGGCCTGGCATGCCGGCGCCAGCTTCTGGCGCGGCGCAACCCGTATTAACGACACCTCGGTGGGCATCGAACTGGTGAACAACGGCTACCGCCGGACGCCGGCCGGAGTGACGTGGCAACCGTTTCCCCCTGCGCAGATTCGCACCCTGGCGGCGCTGGTACGCGATATAACGCAGCGCTATGGCATCGCACCGGAAAATATTGTGGGCCACAGCGATATCGCGCCGCAGCGTAAGCAGGATCCCGGCCCGCTGTTTCCCTGGCAGCAACTGGCCGCTGAAGGCATTGGCGCGTGGCCCGATCCACAACGCGTGGCGTTTTATCTGGCCGGACGCGATCGTTACGCCGCTGTGCCAGCCGTAACCCTGCTGGAGTGCTTGCAGCGTTATGGTTATCAGGTAACGGAAGGAATGAGCGCGGACGAGCAACAGAAACTGATTGCCGCCTTTCAGATGCATTTTCGTTCTGCAAATATTCAGGGCTTCGCGGATGCCGAAACCCTGGCGATAGCGCAGGCCCTGCTGGAGAAATACGGCACAGCGCAATAATCCCTCGATCACGGCGCTGTAGCGAGGTCAGCGGCCTGCGTAAGGCGAGGCGGGCAGGTTCACCGCATCCGATGCCGCATCAGGACGGTGCTGTGCCAGGAAGGCCCGCCAGTGGCCGAGCACCGTTTCAAGCGCGGGACGCTCAGCATCCAGATGGGTCACAATCCGTGTTACCGGGCCCACACTCATCAGGACGTTGTGCGCATGCATCCACTGGCCCAGCGCCGTAACCTGATCGACCGGGATGCGCACGAACAGCATATTCGTCTGCTGCTCAGCGACGTCAATCCCCATCTTTTGCAGTTCCTGTCCCAGCCAGGCGGCGTTGTCGTGGTCCGTTTGCAAACGCGTAACGTTGTGTTGCAGCGCATACAGGCCCGCCGCCGCCAGAATACCGGCCTGGCGCATGCCTCCGCCGGCCATTTTGCGCCAGCGGCGTGCACGTTCGATATAGGCTGCCTCGCCGCAAAGTAGCGAGCCTACCGGCGCGCCCAGGCCCTTCGACAGACAAATGGTCAAGGTATCGCAATAGCGGGCAATGTTTTCCAGCGTGGTTTGCTGTGCGACGACCGCATTGAAAATGCGAGCGCCGTCGATATGCAGCGCCAGTTTATGTGCTCGGGTAAAATGCCAGGCCTGCTCCAGGTAGGCAGCGGGTAACACTTTCCCATGATGGGTATTTTCCAGGCTCAGCAGCCGGGTGCGGGCAAAATGGATGTCGTCGGGTTTAATAACGTCTGCCACGACATCCAGCGGCAAACTGCCGTCTGCTGCTGCGAGAATGGGTTGGGGCTGGATACTGCCCATCACCGCCGCGCCGCCGGCTTCATATTTATAATTGTGCGCCTGCTGGCCCACAATATACTCTTCGCCGCGTTCGCAGTGGCTGAGCAGGGCCACCAGGTTCGCCTGCGTGCCGGTAGGGAAAAACAGCGCTGCCGCTTTACCACTCAGACGTGCGGCTTCGGCTTCCAGTGCATTGACGGTGGGATCATCGCGATAGACGTCATCACCGGTTTCAGCGGCCATCATCGCCTGTAACATCGCGCTGCCGGGACGGGTGACGGTATCACTGCGTAAATCGATCATCGGGCGCTCCTGGTCTGCGGAAAACAGGCGGGCAGAGAACCCGCCCGCAAGAGCACTCTGTTTTACCGTAGCCAGTTGGTTTTTGCCAGCTCCAGCACTTCGTCACCCCGCCCATTGATGATGGCACGGAGCATATAGAGGCTGAATCCTTTGGCCTGTTCCAGCTTGATCTCCGGCGGCATAGCCAGCTCTTCCTTCGCGGTGATCACATCCACCAGCACCGGGCCGTCATGGGCAAAGGCCTGTTCCAGTGCGCCATTGAGTTCTGACGCTTTTTCAACCCGAATACCTTTCACGCCGCAGGCCTCGGCAATGGCCGCAAAGTCAGGATTATGCAGATCCGTCCCGTCAGTCAGGTAGCCGCCCGCTTTCATTTCCATGGCGACAAACCCCAGCGAACTGTTGTTAAAAATGACCAGTTTGACAGGCAATTTCAGCTGTGCGACGGTCAGAAAATCACCCATCAGCATGCTGAATCCACCATCGCCACAGAGCGCCACGACCTGACGGTCCCGGTTAAGCGACTGTGCACCCATCGCCTGTGGCATGGCGTTCGCCATCGAACCGTGATTAAACGATCCGAGCAGGCGACGCTTGCCGTTCATCTTCAGATAACGCGCCGCCCACACGGTCGGCGTGCCCACATCGCAGGTAAAAATAGCATCTTCGTCAGCCAGTTCACTGATTTGCTGAGCCAGATACTGCGGGTGAATGGGCTGCCTGTCGTTCGCGGTGGCCAGCGCATCCAAATCCTTACGCGCTTCCGCGTAGTGTTTCAGCGCACTGTCGAGATGATGCTGATCGGTTTTCACCTGCAGCTTCGGCAGCAACGCGCGCAGCGTCGTTTTGACATCACCGACGTACGCCTGGTCGACATGACAGTGCGATCCCAGACTGCCGGGATTAATATCGATTTGAATGATGTTGGCTTTCTCAGGATAGAAGGCGCGATAGGGGAACTGAGTACCTAACAGCACCAGCGTATCCGCATTCATCATGGCATGATAACCCGAGGAGAAACCGATTAGCCCGGTCATGCCCACATCGTACGGGTTGTCATATTCGATATGCTCTTTGCCGCGCAACGCATGCACAACAGGGGCTTTCAGCGTTGCCGCCAGTTGCACCACTTCCTCATGCGCACCGGCACAGCCGCTGCCGCACATCAGCGTAATATTGCGGGCGTCATTCAGTGTTTGTGTCAGGGTCGCCAGTTCATCGGCAGACGGCAACACGACGGGTAGCTGCGGTGGATACCACTCTGCACGCGCAGCATCGGGAGCGGGTTGCAGCGCCACATCGCCCGGCAGCACCACCACGGAAACCCCACGGTTCAGAATCGCTTTGCGCATGGCAATGCCCAATACCTGGGGCAACTGCTCGGGATTGGAGACCAGTTCGCAATAGTGACTGCACTCGCGAAACAACTCTTGTGGATGCGTTTCCTGGAAGTAACCGCTGCCGATCTCACTGGAGGGGATGTGGGCGGCAATGGCCAGTACCGGAACGCGATTGCGGTGGCAGTCGAACAGCCCGTTAATCAGATGCAGGTTACCTGGCCCACATGAACCCGCGCAGACCGCAAGCGTGCCACTGGCATGCGCTTCCGCACCCGCAGCAAAAGCTGCCACTTCTTCATGGCGGGTAGGCATCCACTCAATGGTGCCCATTTTGTTCAGACTGTCAGTGAGTCCGTTTAACGAGTCACCTGTGACGCCCCAAATACGTTTTACACCGGCGTTTTCCAGCGTTTTGGCCACCAGCGCCGCGACGGTTTGTTTCATCTTCATCTCCTTGGTCATTCGTTGCCATCCCGGGGAGGGCAGAATTAAACAGCTACCAAGAAGCGTAGACGAGAGTCATTCAACTCTACCGTAAAAAATTGCATCAAAAGTTGAATTTCGCGCTCAGGCTGAGAACAGCGCAATAAGCACGGGCGCGGCCAGGCTCATAATAAATCCATGCACGATCGCCGCCGGCACAATATCGGTACCGCCTGCACGTTGTAAAACGGGCAGGGTAAAATCCATTGACGTCGCGCCGCACAAGCCCAGCGCGCTGCTGCGGTGGCGGGCGATCAGCGCGGGAATCAGCATAATGGCGATAAGCTCTCGCAGCAGGTCATTAAAAAACGCGGCACTGCCGATCACTGGCCCAAAGGCTTCTGTCATCAGAATGCCGGAAAGGGAATACCAGCCAAAGCCACTGGCGAGTGCCAGGCCGGTTTTAAGGGGGAGCCCCAGTATCAGCGCCGCTATAATGCCGCCCAGTAAGCCACTCAGCAGGACGACACAGGCAATCGTCATCCCCCGGCGATTCAGGATAATCTGACGCAGCGTCATACCGCTGCCGCGCAGTTGAATACCGACCAGCAAGAGCAGGAAGATCAAGGCATATTCACTGGCTGCGGATGCATGGTGCAGCCAGGGCCATTGCGTAAGGCCCAGCGCAAAGCCGAGGACTACGACGCCGCACAACGTCAGCGATTCCAGCGCCATATGTAAACGTGACGGCAGTTTTTGCTGTTTATGATGATGTTGCCAGGGCATCCGCTGTTCCAGCCAGCGCAATGCCAGCAGGTTGCACAGTAAAATACAGCCCGCAGCGACGGATGCCGTATAAAAAACGGTGATCAGATTGCTGCTGAGGTTGTCCAGAAAAGCCAGGCTGATGCCCATAAAAAACAGAATGACGTAGACCATCCAGCCCAGCAGACGATTTACCGCCTTAAGAAACCTGGCCTGCCGGACGGGTAACAGCCAGCCAGCGAAGAGCGGGAGTAGAATCAGTAACAGTCCTGAATACATAATGAAAAGATCGTCCATGTTAAAATTGACGCTACGCTAACGAAAAAGCACAGGGGAGTAAACCCTGACGGTAAAGTCACCTGACCGCCAGAGCAACGCGTTCCCTTCTTCGGTCAGCTCAGAGGATAAAGCGCTATGAATCTGGAACATATCGATATCCGGGGATTTCGCGGCATTAATCAGCTTTCTCTTCCGTTAACGCGCATTAACCTGTTGATCGGCGAAAATGCCTGGGGGAAATCCAGTCTGCTGGATGCACTGAGTCTGCTGCTGTCACCGCACACGCGCGAGTATGTTTTTACGTCTGACGATTTTCATTTTACGCCTGGCGACAGGGACGACCAGGTGCATCGCCTGTCTGTGGTTTTTCATTTTCGTGAGGATGAGGCAGAAACCAGCGGACCACTTGCGCCTTTCTGGCGAGGCGCGATACCCGGACAACGCTATCTGCGTTACAGCATCCAGGCCAGACGACACGCTGGCCAGATTCGATCCTCGCGACGCTTTATCGACAGCGAGGGCCAGGTGTTGCCTGAAGCGGGAACGGCTGAGGCGATCGATGTTCTCCTGCGTATGAATCCGGTATTACGCCTGCGCGATGCGCGTTTTAGCCGCCGCCTGCGTCCCGTTGCCAGCCGGGTGGATGAACGTCTGACGACATTAAATCAACTGACGCAGGAGCTGGATAACCTGACGCGCGATCTGGACCGTCATCCCCAACAGTTGAGCGATGCGGTCCTGCGTCAGGGCGTGCAAACGCTACAGCAGCTGATGGAGCACTATTTTCTGGTGCAGCATCCGGCTCACGGGAGCCAGGCGTTCCGCGTCGATCCACAGTCACGGGATGGCGTTGAGGGCTGGCGTTCGCTGGATCAGCTTAATCATCTGATTGCTGCCACCGATGTGCGCAGCCGTCAGTTGATTTTACTGCGGATGTTTAGCTTACTGATGCAGGCAAGGGGCAATGAGCCGTTGCTCCCGGGTGCGCGACCGCTGTTGTTAATTGAAGATCCGGAAACACGACTGCATCCCATCATGCTTTCGGTGGCCTGGAACTTGCTTGCGCTGCTGCCGTTGCAGAAGATTGCCACGACCAACTCGGGCGAGTTATTGTCGCAGGTGGCGGTAGAGGATGTGTGTCGACTGGTACGCGAACCCACGCGCGTGGCGGCGTGGCGCATCGGCCCTGAAGGATTGAGTGCAGAAGACAGCCGTCGCATCGGCTTTCATATTCGTGTTAACCGCCCCTCAGCGTTGTTTGCCCGTTGCTGGTTGCTGGTGGAAGGTGAAACCGAAGTCTGGATTATCAATCAGATGGCACGACAATGCGGTTATCACTTCGCGGCAGAAGGGATAAAAGTCATTGAATATGCGCAGTCAGGTCTGAAGCCGTTGCTGAAATTTGCCCGACGCATGGGCATCGCCTGGCATGTCCTGACGGATGGCGACATGGCAGGAAAAAAATATGCCGCCACGGCGCGCAGCCAGCTTCAGCCGCATGATAATGAAAAGCATCATCTGACCCAGCTTCCGGCGGCCGATATGGAACAGTTCCTCTACAACAACGGCTTTAGCGAGGTTTACCATGCGGCAGCGCATCTGCCGTTAAACGTGCCTGTTAATTCCAGGCGTATTATTACCAAAGCGATTCATCGCGCATCAAAACCGGAACTGGCCATCACGGTCGCTATGGCGGCCGCAGAACGCGGAACCGCGTCTGTTCCGACCTGTCTGCAAGAGATGTTTGTTCGCGTCATCCAACTGGCGCAGGGGAAGGCGGGTTAAGGCATAAAGTAAAAATGCCAGCGCATCAGGCTGGCATTTTTGACGGAGCGGTCCAACGTTGGGGATGTCAGGCCACGGCCTGCTGCGCTTCTACGGGTACAATAAGACTGGCATGGTTGCCCTTCGGGCCTTGATGAACGTCAAAATGGACCTGCTGGCCCGCTTTTAACGTCCTGTAACCATCCATCTGTATTGTTGAGTAGTGTGCGAAGATATCTTCGCCGCCCCCGATTGGACAGATAAAGCCGAAACCTTTGGCGTTATTGAACCATTTAACGGTACCTGTCTCCATGCTTTTACTTCCCTCGCAAGACATTTTATAAGTAGGTGAGGTGACGTAAGCTGTGAGTCGGGTTTGATTAAAACTCAATCAGCTTGTGAAGCTAGAATGTAGAAAAATCGCCGCGATCGTCAAGCAAACCACCGGGCCAGGTGGGGAGAAAATCATCAAAATTTGAGGTAGTTAACGCTATTTGAAATTTTGTGATACAGGTCGCGTAACGAATTTTTGGCTGACCGATTCATTAGCGGCAGTGTACTTGACACACGTGTTAAACTCTACAGATGACACTGGGTTTGATGATGACGTACTGACTCACAACGGAACACTAT
The DNA here is from genome assembly GCF_004364735.1 of Pantoea sp. PNA 14-12. Taxonomy (NCBI): domain Bacteria; kingdom Pseudomonadati; phylum Pseudomonadota; class Gammaproteobacteria; order Enterobacterales; family Erwiniaceae; genus Pantoea; species Pantoea sp. PNA 14-12. Next base: position 511,914 of record NZ_SOAJ01000001.1, read on the forward strand.
GGCAAACACTAAAGACTGGCTAAATTTCGAACACTTAGCCGAAGGTAAAGTACGCGAAGAGTTAAAGCCACCTTCGATGTATAAAGTCATTCTGAATAATGACGATTATACACCTATGGAATTTGTTATTGACGTTCTGCAAAAGTTCTTTTCTTATGATATTGAACGTGCAACGCAACTGATGCTGAAAGTTCACTACCACGGTAAAGCCATCTGTGGTGTATTTACCGCAGAAGTCGCTGAGACGAAAGCGGCACAGGTGAACAATTACGCGCGGGACAATCATCATCCGTTGCTGTGTACGCTTGAAAAAGCCTGAGCCTCTCTCCATACAGGAAGCAGGTCAGAGCGATTAACTGGAGGAGGTGCCTAATGCTCAATCAAGAACTGGAACTCAGTTTAAACATGGCTTTCGCCAGAGCGCGTGAGCACCGTCATGAGTTTATGACCGTCGAGCATTTGTTACTGGCATTGCTCAGTAACCCGTCGGCAAGAGAGGCACTGGAAGCCTGTACGGTGGACATTGTGGCTCTGCGGCAGGAGCTTGAAGCCTTCATTGAACAAACCACGCCTGTGCTGCCCGCCAGTGAAGAGGAGCGCGATACGCAACCGACGCTCAGCTTCCAGCGCGTGTTGCAACGCGCCGTGTTCCACGTTCAGTCATCCGGACGCAGCGAAGTCAATGGCGCGAATGTTTTGGTCGCCATCTTCAGCGAACAAGAATCCCAGGCAGCGTATCTGCTGCGCAAACACGAAGTCAGCCGCCTCGATGTGGTGAACTTCATCTCTCACGGTACGCGCAAAGACGAACCGGGCCAGGCACCTGGTGCTGAAAATCCGGTTAACGAAGAGCAAGCAGGCGGGGAGGAACGTATGGAAAACTTCACCACCAATCTTAATCAGCTTGCTCGCGTTGGCGGCATTGATCCGCTGATTGGCCGCGACAAAGAGCTGGAACGTACGATTCAGGTTCTGTGTCGTCGCCGTAAAAATAACCCCCTGCTGGTGGGTGAGTCGGGCGTCGGTAAAACCGCGATTGCGGAAGGATTAGCCTGGCGAATCGTTCAGGGCGACGTGCCAGAGGTGATGAAGGACTGCACCATTTACTCGCTGGACATTGGTTCGCTGCTGGCGGGCACCAAGTACCGTGGTGACTTTGAAAAACGTTTTAAAGCGTTGCTGAAACAGCTTGAGCAAGATAACTCCAGCATCCTGTTTATTGATGAAATTCACACCATTATCGGTGCGGGCGCCGCATCGGGTGGACAGGTGGATGCCGCTAACCTGATTAAGCCGCTGCTCTCCAGTGGCAAAATCCGCGTGATGGGATCAACCACGTATCAGGAATTCAGCAATATTTTTGAGAAAGATCGTGCCCTGGCGCGTCGTTTCCAGAAAATTGACATTACCGAGCCCTCTGTTGAAGAGACGGTGCAGATTCTTAATGGTCTGAAAACCAAATACGAAGCGCACCATGATGTACGTTACACCGCGAAAGCCGTGCGCGCGGCGGTGGAGCTGGCGGTGAAATACATCAACGATCGTCATTTGCCGGATAAGGCTATCGACGTCATTGATGAAGCCGGTGCCCGTGCGCGCCTGATGCCTGCCAGCAAACGTAAGAAAACGGTGAATGTGGCGGACATTGAAACGGTGGTGGCGCGTATTGCCCGTATTCCGGAGCAAAGTGTGTCAGCAACCGATCGCGATACGCTGAAAAATCTGGGCGACCGTCTGAAAATGCTGGTCTTCGGTCAGGATAATGCCATTGAGGCATTGACTGAAGCCATCAAGATGAGCCGCGCAGGTCTGGGTCAGGATCGCAAGCCGGTAGGGTCGTTCCTGTTTGCCGGTCCTACCGGTGTGGGTAAAACCGAAGTGACCGTCCAGTTAGCTAAAGCGCTGGGCATCGAACTGCTGCGCTTCGACATGTCCGAATATATGGAACGTCACACCGTCAGCCGTCTGATTGGTGCGCCTCCCGGCTATGTCGGTTTCGATCAGGGCGGCTTGCTGACCGATGCGGTGATCAAACATCCTCACGCCGTTGTGCTGCTGGATGAAATTGAGAAAGCGCATCCGGACGTGTTCAACCTGTTGTTGCAGGTTATGGACAACGGCATGCTGACTGATAACAACGGTCGCAAAGCGGACTTCCGTAACGTGGTGCTGGTGATGACCACCAACGCCGGCGTGCGTGAAACTGAGCGTAAATCTATTGGCCTGATTCATCAGGACAACAGTACGGATGCAATGGAAGAGATTAAGAAAATCTTTACGCCTGAATTCCGTAACCGTCTGGACAACATTATCTGGTTCAGCCACCTGTCAACGGACGTCATTCACCAGGTGGTCGACAAGTTTATTGTTGAACTGCAGGCGCAGCTGGATGCGAAAGGCGTTTCGCTGGAAGTCAGTGACGAAGCGCGTGACTGGCTGGCAGAGAAGGGCTATGACAAAGCGATGGGTGCCCGTCCAATGGCGCGTACCGTGCAGGAGAGCCTGAAGAAACCGCTGGCGAACGAACTGCTGTTTGGTTCTCTGGTCGACGGGGGATCGGTTTCCGTTGCGCTGGATAAAGAGAAGGGGCAACTGACCTATCACTTCCTCAGCGCGCAAAAACGCAAAACGGAAGGGACGGTGCACTAAGCACCGTTTCACAGAACGAGAAAAGGCCGGATAAAATCCGGCCTTTTTTTTTGTCCGCCTGCGCGCACGCAGGCAGCAGCATCAACGCAACTCAGCGACTACGGAAGACAATGCGGCCTTTGCTCAGGTCGTACGGGGTCAGCTCGACAGTCACTTTGTCGCCCGTCAGGATGCGGATGTAGTTTTTACGCATTTTACCGGAGATATGAGCGGTAACCACGTGTCCGTTCTCAAGTTCTACGCGGAACATGGTGTTAGGTAACGTATCCAGTACGGTACCTTGCATTTCAATATTGTCTTCTTTGGCCATCGAATCCTCTGGGTGTACTACCTTTCAGTTGAATCGGCAAGATAATGCCCAATTCAACAAGTTATGTAAAGAACCGTCGGCAATAAAGCCAACGCATCGCCGTGCTTCGCGTGTCAACGCGAGCATGTCGGTTAAATTCGGGTGTTTATGTGACGTCTGCGGGGGATTAGCGGGCTAAGAATCTGAATCAACCGGTAACACGCGCACGATTGAAACAGTTCCGAGAGTGCGATGAGATTCCCAGCCTGGCAATTCCGGCTTGAAAACCAAGCGCGGACGACATACCAAACTTGGCCATTATATCACTTAACCGACTTTATGTGTGCAAAACATCTACGCAACTTTTAAAAAAGGGTTTGATTACGCCAGCAGCCGCTGTCAACGGCCAGGGATGCCAGGTTTTTTACCTGCTCAAGATAATGATCGCGTGCAATCTCAACCGCTCCCAGCGAAGCGGTATGGGGGTTAAGTATCTGACAATCCACTAACTGGCCCCCGTGCTTAATAAAATGCTGACAGAATACCAGTAAGGCTGTTTTTGACGCATTGGGCTGCAGGCTGAACATCGATTCGCCGCAAAAGATTTGTCCCAACGCCAGACCGTACATGCCACCTGCAAGGGTTTGATCGCGCCAGACTTCAATCGAGTGCGCGTGGCCCAGTTCATAGAGCTTCTGCCAGGCGCGTTTCACTTCAAACGTAATCCATGTACCTTCTTCGCGGCCCAGGGCACAGCCGTCAACGACATCGCCAAAGGCCTCATTCATCGTCACCCGATAAGGTGACTGCTGATGAAACCGCTTCATACTGCGACTGAGATGGAACTGCGTCGGGAATAACACCGCTCGCGGATCGGGTGACCACCACAAAATCGGATCGCCGGGCGAGAACCAGGGAAAAATACCCTGCTGATAGGCACTCAGCAGGCGTGCAGGGGAGAGATCGCCGCCCATCGCCAGCAGGCCGTTCGGCTCGCGCAGCGCGGTTTCCGGTGGCGGAAAGCGCAACGACTCTTGTGACAGTTGAACCAGTCTCATCGCGGTAATGTACCCCTCAGCGTTTGCTCAGCACTATAGCGCAAAGCGCTGCTGGAAACGCCAGTAACGTCCACCTTTTGCGACTAATTCAGAATGATTTCCCTGCTCGACGATCTTACCGCTGTCCATAAGGCAAATTCGGTCCATTTGCGCCAGGCCGCGCAGACGATGCGTTACCATAATGACCGTTTTACCCGTGGTGATCTGTTGCAGGAGGGCGAGAATCTGCTGCTCGGTGGTGGCATCAAGCCCTTCAGTCGGCTCGTCCAGAAGCCATAAGTCGCCGTTGTGTAACATCGCCCGGGCGATGGCCAGGCGGCGTAGCTCTCCACCCGACAGCGGACGGCCGCCTTCACCCAGCCAGGCATTAAGCCCTTCCTCATTTTCCAGCAGGCCCTGAAGCCCGGTTTGCACCAGTGCATTTTCAAGCATTGCATCACTGGCGGTGGGGCAGGCCAGCAACAAATTGTCCCGTAGCGTCTGACTAAACACATGGACGCGCTGGGTGACTACGCTGATGCGCTGGCGAAGTTGGGCTTCATCCCAGTCCGCAAGCGGTACGCTGTTCAATACGATTTCGCCCTGTTGCGCCTCCCAGGCGCGGGTGAGCAGCCCAAGCAAGGTGGACTTGCCGCAGCCTGTGGGGCCGAGAAGGGCAATACGTTCACCGGCTTTCATCGTCAGTGAAAACTGATCCAACACCTTTTCAGGTCGTCCAGGATAACGGAAATCCAGCGCGTCAATCCTGAGTTGCAGCGCACCGGCGGGAACCGTGCTTGTGGATGGAAAGAGGATGGCAGGCGACTGATCGATAACGTCATTGACGCGTTGTGCTGCCGTGATTACCTGAGACAGGGGCAAAAAGGCGCTCGCGATCGGCGCCAGTGCTTCAAAAGCTGCCAGGGCACAAAACACCACCAGGGCAATGAGCGGTCCGGGCAGTTGCTGCTGCGCAATGCTTGTTGCGCTCAGCCAGAGCAGGGCAGTAACAGTGAGGCCACTGCATAACAGCAGCAGACTTTGCGCCAGCGCCTGTAAACGCTCCTGCTGACGTTGTGCGTCCTGCCACTGCTGCTCATCTTCGTCCAGCCTGGCCCGCCAGCGGGCAGCGTTACCATACAGTGTCAGTTCTGCCTGTCCCGCCAGCCAGTGCATTAACTGCTCTCGCCAGCGCGATCGCTGCCGGGCAATCGCGATGCCGGTGGGCGCGCCCAGACGGTAGAACAGCGGGGGAAAAAGGCAGAGCAGCGTAAGCAGAATGCCGCCCAGCGCCAGCGCCAGGTGCAGATCAATCAGGCTGAGGCCGGCTGTTACCACGACGATAACGATAAACGCGCCCAGCAGCGGCGAGAGGACCCGCAAATAGAGATGATCCAGCGTATCCACATCACCAACAAAACGATTAAGCAGATCGGCCTGACGAAAGAGCGCGAGCTGGCCGGGAGAAAGCGCAATCAGGCGGCTAAACGTGAAGACACGCAGATGCTGTAAAACCCGAAACGTTGCGTCGTGACTTACTAACCGCTCAAAATACCGGGCGGCGGTACGGGTAATCGCTGCGCCGCGCACGCCAGCGGCGGGAAGCATATAGTTGAAACTGTACAGACCAGCCACACCGGCTACAGAAGAGGCGGCCAGAAACCAGCCCGACAACGTGAGCAAGCCGATACTGGCTAACAGCGTGACAATCGCCAGCACGATCCCTGACGTCAGGCGGAAGGGATGACGCAGCCATAGCCGCAGAAAGGGACGCAGAGCCGTCATCAGAAAATCTCCTGTTGCCGGTGTTGTAATAAATCACTGAACGGACCGGACGCAGTCAGCGTCTGCCAGTCGCCCTGCTGTACGATCTGACCGGCCTGCATTACCCAGATCGCATCCCATGTCTGAAGCAAATCAATTTGGTGGGTGATCATCAGTGTCGTCTGGCGCGTGGCCGCCTGATTTAATGCCTGCATCACATGATGTTCACTTTGACTGTCCAGGCTGGCAGCGGGCTCATCCAGTAACAATAACTGGGCGGGTTTATACAGCGCGCGGGCTACGGCAATGCGCTGTGCCTGACCGACCGATAAGTGATGACTGGCATCCCCCGGTTCGGTATCCAGTCCGGCAGGCAGTCGGGAAAGAAATTCATCGATCCCACATGATGCGGTTAAGGCACTTAGCCGTGCGGGATCGTGCGGCGCATCCATGATGATATTGTCCCGTAACGTTGCGGCGGGTAGCTGGGGATTCTGGCCGACCCAGGCAAGATGCCGATGCCAGTCATGGCGTGCGATACGGTGAAGTTCAATGCCGTTAACTTTCAGCGATCCCTGATAGGGTAAAAAGCCCAGCAGGGCATTTAACAGTGCGGTTTTGCCTGCACCGCTTTTGCCCACCAGCGCGACGCGCGTGCCTGCGCGCAGGGTGAAGGTGAGCGGGCCGCAGAGCTGATGGCCATTGGGCGCGTGTACCGTCAGATTTTCTGCCACCAGCTCTACTGGCGCCGTTGCGCTAAAGGCGTCGCTGGCGGATGTGTTTTCGGCCTCTGGCGTTTCCTGCATAAAGCGTTCAAGCGCATCGGCACCGCCGATTGCCTGCGCTTTAGCATGGTAGAACGTGCCCAGATCGCGCAGAGGCTGAAAAAATTCCGGGGCCAGAATCAGTACCAGGAAGCCGGCAAACAGCGTCACGCCGCGGCCATAATCACCAAAGTGCAGTTCGCCCAAATAGGAAAAGCCAAAATAAACGGCGACAACGGCGATGGACAGTGACGCAAAAAATTCCAGTACTGACGAAGAAAGAAAGGCCAGACGCAGAACCTCCATCGTCCGTTGACGGAAATCCGTCGTGGCGTCAGCAATCGCCTGTTTTTCGGCGTCTGCCCGATGAAACAGACGCAGGGTTTCCCGTCCACGCAAGCGATCCAGAAAGTTGCCACTCAGGCGTGCGAGCGCCACAAAGTTACGGCGATTAGCCTCGGCCGCGCCCATGCCGACCAGGGCCATAAAAAGCGGGATCAACGGCGCGGTCGCGAACAGGATCAGACCTGCCGCCCAGTTTAACGGAAACAGGGTGAGCAATATGCAACAGGGAATGACCGCCGCCAGCGTCATCTGTGGCAAATAACGCGCGTAATAGGCCTGCATATCCTCGGTTTGCTCAAGCAGTAACGTTGCCCAGCTGCCGGCGGGCTTGCCCTGTATCCAGGCCGGACCCAACGCTGCCAGACGATCCAGCACCTGTTTACGCAAAGCCTGACGGATGGCCTGCCCGGCACGAAATCCAGCCTGCTCCCGGGCATAATTCAGCGCGGCGCGCAGAACAAAGCACAGGATCAGAAGTGAAAATGAGGACAAAAGGGAGGCTGGAGAATGCCTGTCAATAATCAGCGCCTGCAGTAGCGACGCTAAAAGCCATGCCTGCATGATAATCAGAAGCGCGCCAGCGCAGCCCAGCAACGACGTAACGCGCAACCAGGGGCCAGCATGATGACACTGTTGACGAAGCCAACGAGTAAGATGCTGCTGACGCGATTTATTCATGCGAAACCCAATGTGGCAAAGACAAATGAAATGAGGCTGGTCCTCACACCCGGCGCCTGAATTTAGCATGGTGATAATAAAAAAGGCGACTGAAAAACAGTCGCCTCAAACAATTAAGATCAGGTTATTAACAACTTACTTATCGTTCTTAACCAATCCGTCAAGATAACGCTCTGCATCTAACGCAGCCATACAACCGGTACCGGCAGAGGTAATGGCCTGACGGTAGATATGGTCCATGACGTCACCTGCGGCAAACACGCCAGGGATACTGGTTTGCGTGGCATTACCGTGCAGGCCGGACTGTACCTTGATGTAGCCGTTTTCCAGCGCCAGCTGACCATCGAAAATCGCCGTATTCGGGCTGTGTCCGATAGCAACAAACAGGCCGGCAACATCCAGCGTTTCGGTCTCTTCGGTATTCAGCGTTGAACGTAGCGTCAGGCCCGTCACGCCCATCTGATCGCCGACCACTTCTTCCAGCGTTCTGTGTGTATGCAACACGATATTGCCGTTGCTGACTTTTTCCATCAGGCGGTCAATAAGGATTTTCTCTGCGCGGAAGCTGTCGCGGCGGTGAATTAAATGCACTTCAGAGGCGATATTCGCCAGATAAAGTGCTTCTTCAACCGCGGTATTTCCGCCACCGATAACGGCGACTTTTTGGTTGCGGTAGAAGAAACCATCACAGGTCGCACAGGCCGAAACGCCTTTGCCTTTAAAAGCGTCTTCCGACGGTAAGCCCAGATAGCGTGCTGATGCACCCGTGGCAATAATCAGCGCATCGGCAGTATATTCGCCACTGTCACCGGTCAGACGGAAGGGACGGTTCTGCAGATCGACCGTATGAATATGATCGAAAATAATTTCCGTGTTAAATTTCTCGGCATGCTCATGCATACGTTCCATCAGCGAGGGACCTGTCAGATCATGCGGGTCGCCCGGCCAGTTTTCCACTTCCGTCGTGGTGGTCAGCTGACCGCCTTTTTCCAGCCCGGTAATCAGTACTGGATTCAAATTGGCGCGTGCAGCATAGACGGCCGCGGTATAACCTGCCGGACCAGAGCCCAAAATGAGCAACTTACTGTGTTTAGCCGTACTCATGCGTTCCTCAGTTTTATTCACCTGACATAACCTGCGATTGTAGGGAATATGCCGTAGCAATGACAACACTTGCGCACTTTTGTTAGCGATTGCTGCAAACGGCGTAGACGATGAATGGCTTTTTCGCCTGCCTCCTGTGCCAAAAGGGGGCAAAAATTCAGTTTACAGACCACCATCGCACGAAAATACTCATTTAAAAACAGTGACCCAGCGAAGTGTCTGGCATCTTGTCCTGAATTTAGACATTTTACTTTGACAATCGCCTGCGCATTTGCGAAAACAGTGTGAGAAGCGAATAACTTAGTCTGAACAAAACGGGTGTTGCCGCCGCGTTTTGGGCAGAGTACCGAACGAATTTTATCGTCTGATATTGGTCATGACGCATGCGGTGGACAGACAGCATGCGTCATACAAATAGGTACGAATGCGCTCAGACGCCGTTATTTCACTTCAAAAATGCCCCGAACAATGACCGTTTTCAGGGGATGGCAGGTAAAGGGAAGGAATGAAGAGAGACAATAATAATGGTAGATAATAAGAAACGCCCCGGTAAGGATCTCGACAGGATCGACAGAAACATTCTTAATGAATTGCAGAAAGACGGTCGCATCTCAAACGTGGAACTTTCCAAACGTGTAGGATTATCTCCTACACCTTGTCTTGAGCGTGTACGCCGTCTTGAACGTCAGGGGTTCATCCTTGGCTATACTGCGCAACTCAACCCTCACTACCTGGATGCTTCATTACTGGTATTTGTTGAGATTACTCTGAATCGTGGCGCACCTGATGTGTTTGAGCAATTTAACGCCGCTGTGCAAAAACTTGAGGAAACTCAAGAGTGTCACCTGGTTTCTGGTGATTTCGACTACCTGCTTAAAACGCGCGTGCCTGATATGTCCGCTTACCGCAAGCTGCTGGGTGAAACCTTGCTGCGCCTGCCAGGCGTAAACGACACGCGTACTTATGTGGTGATGGAAGAGGTCAAACAGAGCAATCGTCTGGTGATCAAAACGCGCTGATGCGTGGCAGGTGCAAAGCCTGGGAAATTTCGGTACACTCCTGTGAATACATACAGGACCAGCGTCGGGTGAGCCCGACGCTGTTGTTTCTTACTTTACAGGCACCTGGAGAGATCTCTTGAGCCAGGAATACACAGAAGATAAAGACGTTTCGTTACAGTCGCTGAGCAGCGGACGCCGTCTGCTGGAAGCGTTACTTATTTTGGTGGCATTGTTCGCCATCTACCTGATGGTTTCCCTGGTCAGCTTTAATCCTTCCGATCCGAGCTGGTCGCAAACGGCCTGGCATGAACCTATCCATAACATGGGTGGCACAGTCGGCGCATGGCTGGCTGATACGTTGCTTTTCATCTTTGGTGTGATGGCCTATGCCATTCCGCCGGTCATACTGGGGCTGTGCTGGATAGCGTTTCGCCAGCGGGATAACCAGGATTATGTGGACTACTTTGCCATTGGTTTACGCTTAATCGGTGTCCTGGCCCTGGTCGTTACCACCTGTGGGATGGCCGCGCTCAACGCGGACGACATCTGGTATTTTGCTTCCGGAGGCGTCATTGGCAGCCTCGTCAGTAATGCCATTTCACCCTGGTTCAGTCCGGCAGGTGGCACACTGACTTTGCTCTGCATCTGGGCCGCAGGGATCACGCTTTATACGGGCTGGTCATGGTTAACCATTGCGGAAAGAATCGGTGGCGTGGTCATGGGCGTGCTGACATTCGCCAGCAACCGCTCACGTCATGATGAACCCTGGCATGAAGAGGACGAAGCAGACGATTATCACGAGAGCGCGCCCGTCCTTCATGCTCAGACGGACGACGACGATGACGTATTGCTGGCCGCGCCGCGTAAGGCGCAGCCCGATCTGGATGCGCATGATCCACTGTTAGCCAGGGCCGCCACCGCCACCCGCGCCGCTGTTGCGGCCACAGCCGAAGTATCTGCGACCACGACACCGACGGCAACCGCTCAGGCTACTGCCACAGCACCTGCGCAGCCTGCTGCCGCAACAATGGCGGCAACGCCTGTCAGTGCGCCATCAGCTTCACCTGAGCCTGAACAGGTTGCAGCGACGCCTGAACCTGTTTCGCCTGTTGCGGCATCGCCTCATCCTGCCCCGGTGATGACGCACATTGCACCGCGCGAGCCGGTGTCACAGGAGAAGCCTCTCACTGAACCGCCGCGCTACCGCTTTGAGTTACCGGACGATGCACCGGCGGCTGCCCCGCACTTTACCGCTTATGAGGATGACGAACCCAAAATGGGGAACTGGCGTGAAGCTACGTCGGCAGCCTCGCTGAACAGCGCTGCCGTCGCCGGTGCTGCGGCAACCGCAGCATCGTCAGCATCCTCACCGCTGTTTGAACCTGTCCCTGAAACGGTGTCGAATCCACAGGTGAAACAGGGGATTGGTCCGGCGCTGCCGCGGCCTAATCCGGTTAAACTGCCTACCCGACGTGAGCTGGCCTCGTACGGTATTAAACTGCCTTCACAGCGTATGGCGGAAGAAAAAGCCAAACGTGCTGAACTGCCGTCATCACAACCTACGAAAGAAGATACGTCACTCACTGACTGGTCAGCAGAGGAGCAGGATGCGCTGCAACAGGCAGAGTTGCGTCAGGCGTTCCAGTCAGAGCAGCAGCAACGCTATGGCGAAAGCTGGCAGCAGGACGACGCGCACGAGGACGATGAGCTGGCATTGCAGCAGGCCTCGCTGGCGCGTCAGTTCGCACAGCAGCAGCAACAGCGCTATGAAACGGTGCCTGAAGACAATGCACCCGTTTTCAATCTGGATACGTCAGCGGCCTTCGATTTCTCCCCAATGAAGGACCTGGTCGACGATGGCCCTGTCGAGCCGCTGTTCACCATTGCAGCATCGCCGGACGTCAGCGAGGTCGCGCCACAACATGAGCCCTGGCAGCACGTTCAGGCTGCACCAGAACAGCCTGCGGCTCAGCGTGTAGAATCGGCCCAGACCTTTGCGGCCGATCATTTTGCCGCGCCTGCGCAGCAGCCGGAGCCGGTCACGGAGGCGAAGCCATCCGTGCATGACAGCCTGATTCACCCCTTCCTGATGCGTCACGAGCAGCCACTGGAAAAACCTTCTACACCCTTACCGTCACTCGATCTCCTGACCGCGCCGCCGGAAGAGGAAGAACCGGTTGATATGTTCGCCCTTGAGCAGACAGCAAGACTGGTTGAAGCGCGTCTGGGTGACTACCGCGTCAAGGCCGAGGTGGTGGGCATTTCGCCAGGACCTGTGATTACCCGTTTTGAACTGGATCTCGCGCCGGGCGTGAAAGCGGCGCGTATCTCTAACCTGTCACGCGATTTGGCCCGCTCCCTGTCGACTACGGCAGTGCGTGTGGTTGAAGTGATCCCTGGCAAACCCTATGTTGGTCTGGAATTACCTAACCGACATCGCCAGACCGTTTACCTGCGTGAAGTGCTGGATTGTCCAAAATTCCGTGACAACCCCTCGCCGCTGTCTGTGGTGCTGGGTAAAGATATTGCCGGCCAGCCGGTCGTTGCCGATCTGGCTAAAATGCCACACTTACTGGTAGCGGGTACAACCGGTTCCGGTAAGTCCGTCGGCGTGAATGCGATGATCCTCAGCATGCTGTATAAAGCCACGCCGGAAGATGTGCGCTTTATTATGATTGACCCCAAGATGCTTGAGCTTTCCGTTTACGAAGGCATTCCGCATCTGCTGACCGAAGTCGTGACCGATATGAAAGATGCGGCGAACGCGCTGCGCTGGAGTGTCGGTGAGATGGAGCGTCGCTATAAGCTGATGTCGGCGCTGGGTGTACGTAATCTGGCTGGCTACAACGAAAAAGTGGCGCAGGCGGATGCAATGGGGCGGCCGATTCCCGATCCGTTCTGGAAGCCAGGCGACAGCATGGATATGACGCCGCCAGTGCTGGAAAAACTGCCTTACATCGTGGTGATGGTGGATGAGTTCGCCGATCTGATGATGGCTGTCGGTAAGAAAGTGGAAGAACTGATTGCACGTCTTGCACAGAAAGCGCGTGCGGCGGGAATCCACCTTGTTCTGGCAACCCAGCGTCCGTCAGTTGACGTCATTACCGGCCTCATCAAAGCCAACATTCCTACCCGTATCGCGTTTACTGTCTCAAGTAAAATTGACTCGCGAACCATCCTTGATCAGGGCGGTGCAGAATCGTTACTGGGGATGGGCGATATGCTTTACATGCCGCCCAACTCATCAATGCCGGTGCGTGTTCACGGTGCCTTTGTGCGCGATCAGGAAGTACATGCTGTCGTGCAGGACTGGAAAGCGCGCGGGCGTCCGCAATATATTGAAAGCATTACGGCGGGCGAAGAAAGTGAAGGCGGGGGCGGCATTGACAGCGATGAAGAACTCGATCCGTTGTTCGATCAGGCTGTTGCCTTTGTGGTGGATAAGCGACGCGCCTCGATTTCGGGCGTACAGCGTCAGTTCCGTATCGGTTATAACCGTGCTGCGCGCATCATTGAACAGATGGAAGCACAGGGCATCGTCTCGTCACCGGGCCACAACGGTAACCGTGAAGTGCTCTCTCCACCACCCCATGATATGTAAAGCCTGAACGATAAGCTTTGAAACACAAAACAATGAGCCAGTTTCCACTGGCTCATTGTTTTTTAGCGGTTAACCCCCATAGTTGATTAGTGTTTCGGTTTTTTCTCCTGTATTAAACGCAGGACAGCGACCAGGCTTAGTCACGTGATCAACGGGAAACGATTTAATAAGGATTTAAGCAGATGAAATTACGCGTAATCGCCTTAGGCCTGCTGGCCGCTTTGGGGTCAGCCAACGTTCTCGCCGATGCGTCGAGCGACCTGCAACAGCGCCTTAATAAAGTTAACAGCTTCCACGCCAGCTTTACTCAAAAGGTGACCGATGGAAGCGGTGCCAACGTGCAGGAGGGTGAAGGCGAGCTCTGGGTTAAGCGCCCCAGCCTGTTCAACTGGCATATGACCGCACCCGACGAGAGCATCATTATTTCTGACGGGAAATCGTTATGGTTCTATAACCCGTTTGTTGAACAAGCTACGGTCAGCCTGTTAAAGAATGCGACCAGCAATACACCGTTTATGTTGATTGCCCGTAACCAGGCCAGTGACTGGCAGCAATACAACGTAAAACAGCAGGGTGACAAATTTGAACTGACGCCGAAGAAAAGCGATGGCAACCTCAAGCAGTTCACGATTGATGTGACGCCAGATGGCACCATTAATCAGTTTAGCGCCGTCGAGCAGGATGGGCAGCGCAGTAACTACCAGCTAAAGAGCCAGAAAAACGGCCCGATTAGCCCGGATAAATTCACATTCACCCCGCCAAAAGGCGTCACGGTGGATGACCAACGTCAGTGAGGTGGTAGTGGGTAACCTGTCCCTGGATTTTTCCAGTGAAGATTTTAAACCGCTGGCCGCGCGTATGCGGCCAGCAACCCTGAAGCAATACATTGGACAGCAGCACCTGCTGGCTGCGGGTAAACCGTTGCCGCGCGCGATCGAAGCGGGGCACCTGCACTCCATGATTCTCTGGGGACCGCCAGGGACAGGAAAAACAACGCTGGCCGAGATTATCGCTCACTATGGCAATGCGGACGTTGAGCGTATTTCTGCGGTCACCTCTGGTGTCAAAGAGATTCGTGAAGCCATTGAACGCGCAAGGCTGAGCAAGCAGGCGGGCCGCCGCACTATCCTGTTTGTAGATGAAGTCCATCGCTTCAACAAAAGTCAGCAGGATGCGTTTCTTCCCCATATTGAAGACGGCACTATCACGTTTATCGGTGCCACGACAGAAAATCCCAGCTTTGAGCTGAACTCCGCACTGCTGTCACGTGCTCGTGTCTATTTACTTAAATCCCTGACCACAGAAGATATTGAGCAGGTGCTTGACCAGGCGATGCAGGATGCCAGTCGGGGTTATGGCAACAGCGATATCCTGTTACCTGACAATACGCGGCGTATGATTGCGGAACTGGTCAACGGCGATGCACGTCGTGCTCTGAATACGCTGGAAATGATGGCCGATATGGCCGAAACCAACGGCACAGGCAAACGCGAGCTGACGCCCCAGTTGCTGACCGAAGTGGCGGGGGAACGGTCTGCCCGGTTCGATAATAAAGGCGATCGCTTTTATGACCTGATTTCTGCCTTGCATAAATCCGTCCGGGGATCGGCACCGGATGCCGCCCTGTACTGGTACGCTCGTATTATTACCGCCGGTGGCGATCCGCTGTATGTCGCGCGTCGGTTACTGGCCATTGCGTCTGAAGACGTCGGCAATGCCGATCCACGAGGCATGCAGGTGGCTATTGCGGCCTGGGACTGTTTCACCCGCGTTGGTCCGGCAGAAGGGGAGCGCGCGATTGCGCAGGCCATTGTCTATCTCGCCTGTGCGCCAAAAAGTAACGCTGTCTATAACGCGTTTAAGGCGGCGATGCGTGATGCACGCGACCATCCAGATTTTGATGTTCCCGATCATTTGCGCAATGCCCCCACGAAGCTAATGAAAGAGATGGGGCTGGGCGAAAGCTATCGCTATGCGCATGACGAAGCCAATGCCTATGCTGCGGGTGAAGTCTATTTCCCACCCGAAATGGCGCAAACGCGTTACTATCATCCCACTCAACGCGGTCTTGAAGGCAAAATTGGCGAAAAGCTGGCCTGGCTGACTGAACTCGATCAAAATAGCCCGACAAAACGCTACCGCTGAAACAGACGTTGCGGTAATGTGGTCAATGTTTTCAACGCATTCCAGCGGGAGTGCGTCCCCTTCTTTTAACTCATAAATACACAGGATAAGCATGCTCGATCCCAATCTGCTGCGTAATGAGCCAGACGCAGTCGCAGAAAAACTGGCACGCCGAGGATTTAAACTGGATGTGGAAATGCTGCGTTCGCTCGAAGAGCGTCGCAAAGTCTTGCAGGTTGAAACGGAAAACCTGCAGGCCGAGCGCAACTCCCGCTCCAAATCCATCGGTCAGGCCAAAGCACGTGGGGAAGACATCGAGCCACTGCGTCAGGAAGTGAACAGCCTGGGCGAACGCCTGGATGCGGCTAAAGCAGAACTGGACGCGCTGCAAAATCAGATCCGCGATTTCAGCCTGGCGCTGCCGAATCTTCCTGCGGATGAAGTGCCGCTGGGGAAAGACGACACGGAAAACCTGGAAATCAGTCGCTGGGGTGAACCCCGCCAGTTTGATTTTGAGGTGAAAGATCACGTTGAGCTGGGTGAAGCGGCTAAAGGGCTGGACTTTGCTGCGGCAGTGAAACTCACCGGCTCACGCTTCGTGGTTATGCAAGGCCAGATTGCTCGCCTGCACCGTGCGCTCAGCCAGTTCATGATTGACCTGCACACTGAACAACATGGTTATCTGGAAACTTACGTCCCTTACCTGGTTAACCATGCGACCTTATACGGTACAGGCCAGTTACCTAAGTTTGGTGAAGATCTGTTCCATACCCGTCCGCTGGAAGAAGAATCCGAAAGCAGCCATTACGCGCTCATTCCGACCGCTGAAGTGCCGCTGACCAACCTTGTGCGGGATGAAATCGTTGAAGAAGAGAGCCTGCCGCTGAAGCTTACGGCACATACACCCTGCTTCCGCTCTGAAGCAGGCTCCTATGGCCGTGATACGCGTGGGCTCATCCGTATGCACCAGTTCGACAAAGTTGAAATGGTGCAAATCGTCGCGCCTGAAACCTCTATGGATGCGCTGGAAGAGCTGGTTGGCCATGCTGAAAAAGTGTTGCAACTGCTGAACCTGCCGTATCGCAAGGTCTTGCTGTGCAGCGGTGATATGGGCTTTGGTGCGACAAAAACCTACGATTTAGAAGTATGGTTACCGGCGCAAAATACCTACCGTGAAATCTCTTCTTGCTCAAACATGGGGGATTTCCAGGCTCGCCGTATGCAGGCGCGCACCCGCAATAAGCAGGATAAAAAACCGCGTCTGGTGCATACCCTGAATGGCTCGGGCCTGGCCGTAGGACGTACGCTGGTTGCCGTGCTGGAAAATTACCAGCAGCAGGACGGCCGCATCGCCGTGCCAGAGGTATTACGTCCTTATATGAACGGCCTGGAATTTATTGGCTAAGCGTTCATCCTGTCTAAAATAACCCAGCTCAGGCTGGGTTTTTTTATCTTTACCGCGAGGCATCCTCAACACGTTTAAAATTTATCACAAATAAACATTATCGATGACGACGCGGGCAGAAAGCGTAAAAATCCAGATTATCATAGAGATAGCGCAAAGTTATCTGATGCCTGACAGATGGCTAACTTACTGAAGATAAATAATTTAAATGGTCACGCAGCAAAATGTGCTGCACCCTCATTCCTCCCGTTGACTTTACAACGCGCGATGGCAAACTGCGCGCAATTTCCTTCATTTCTTTTGGTTTTTATCCCCTATGTCGACCTGGTCACGTCCTGTGATATTGCTGCTCTGCGGCCTGTTATTAATGACCGTTTCCATTGCGGTACTGAATACGTTAGTGCCCCTTTGGCTGACGCATGATGCGCTGGCAACATGGCAGGTAGGCGTGGTGAGTTCGTCGTATTACACCGGTAACCTGCTGGGCACTTTAGTGGCTGGCTGGCTGATCAAGCGATACGGTTTTAACCGAAGCTATTATCTGGCGACCGGCCTTTTTGCGCTGTCGACACTGTGCATGCTGGCGCTGGAAGGATTCTGGGCATGGACATTGCTGCGCTTCACGGCCGGTATCGGCTGCGCGTTAGTCTGGGTCGTGGTGGAAAGCGCATTGTTATGCAGTGGAACAGTACGTAACCGTGGGCAGTTGCTCGCTGCCTATATGATCGTCTATTACCTGGGTACGGTTGCCGGACAACTGCTGGTGAGCAAACTGTCTACCGAATTACTGAGTGTGATTCCCTGGGTAACCGCCACGGTCATCAGCGCCATCTTACCGTTAATCTTCACACAGGTTTCCGCCAACAGCGATACCGTAGAAGCTACGCCAGGCGGACGAATTTTACCTATGCTGCGTCGTCGCAGTTCTCGTCTCGGTATTAACGGCTGTATTATTTCTGGCATTGTTCTGGGATCGCTGTACGGCTTAATGCCGCTCTATCTTTCTCATCAGGGTATGAGTGATGCCAACGTGGGTTACTGGATGGCCTTGCTGGTGAGTGCCGGCATTGTCGGGCAATGGCCGATTGGTCGGCTTGCTGACCGCTTTGGCCGCATGATGGTACTGCGAGTGCAGGTATTTGTGGTGATCCTCGGGGCGATTGCGATGCTGACAAATGCCGCGATGGCCCCAGCCCTGTTTGTGCTGGGGCTGGCAGGTTTTACGCTTTATCCGGTCGCCATGTCATGGGCCTGCGAAACCGTGGCGCACCATGAACTGGTGGCAATGAACCAGGCGCTGTTACTGAGCTACACCGTTGGCAGCCTGGCCGGACCAAGCATGACGGCCATGCTGATGCAAAGTTATTCCGACCGTCTGCTGTTCGTTATGATCGCGGCGGTAGCGCTGGTTTACTTAGTCATGTTACTGCGTAAGGCCGATCATCATGCCACGCCAGTGGCACATGCCTGATCATAACGATAACCAGGCGGTGACACTTAACCTTCGCCGTCTGGCTGCGCTGACTGTCAGACGGTTATCGTTTACTGACTGCGGTGACGTGGTCTGTCAATACATCACTTCATGTCCGTAGCTGGCAAGAATATGCTTGACCCGTTCCATGGTCGCTTTACTGGGCGGTTTTACGCCGTCGAGCTTGTACTCTTCACCCATCGCAATCCATTTATGCTTACCCAGCTCGTGATAAGGCAGAAGCTCAATCTTCTCCACATTTGTCATATCCTGCGTAAATGCACCTAAGCGATGGACACTGTCATCATCATCAGAATAGCCGGGCACGACGACGAAACGAATCCACGTCCGTTTTCCTTTCTTCTGAAGATAGCGCGCAAAATCGAGTGTGCGATGATTCGACACACCGACAAGAATCTGGTGGATGTCATCGTTCATCTGCTTGAGGTCAAGCATCACCAAATCTGTTGCATCCAGTAATTCATCAATAACGGGATCGTAGCGGCGGACAAAGCCGTTGGTGTCAAGGCAGGTATGAATGCCCTCAGCTTGACATGCGCGAAACCAGTCGCGCACAAACTCCGCCTGCAAAATGGCCTCACCGCCTGAAGCCGTCACCCCGCCACCGGACGCATTCATGAAATGGCGATAAGACAGAACGTCCGCCATGAGCGCGTCGACGGTAATTTCTTTGCCGCAATGCGTGTCCCAAGTATCACGGTTGTGGCAGTACAGGCAGCGCATCAGGCAGCCCTGAAAAAAGGTGATAAAACGGATGCCGGGACCGTCTACGGTTCCGCATGATTCAAATGAGTGGATGCGACCAATGGCAGACATTGCGATGTATTCTCCTGATGAGCCTGCGAAGCAGGTGGCGCACTCTCCGGTGCGCTCTGAACGGGAAATCAATTTTGGTGGTTATCCGTCATACAGACAGCGACCAAACCTGACTCGAAAGAAGAGGCTCCATGAAGGAGCCTCAAGGGCGAACTAGAGTGACTGGGTAAAGGTACGGGTAATCACGTCCTGCTGCTGCTCTTTGGTGAGCGAGTTAAAGCGAACGGCATAGCCCGAAACGCGGATGGTTAACTGAGGATATTTCTCAGGGTTATCCATCGCGTCCATCAACATTTCCCGGTTCATCACGTTAACATTCAGATGCTGGCCGCCTTCAATACTGGCCTCATGATGGAAGTAACCATCCATTAGTCCTGCCAGGTTGGTTTTACGTACATTATCATCTTTGCCAAGCGCATTAGGCACGATGGAGAAAGTATAAGAGATACCGTCTTTAGCGTACGCAAAGGGTAATTTCGCTACCGAGGTCAGCGATGCTACCGCTCCTTTCTGGTCGCGACCGTGCATGGGGTTAGCGCCAGGGCCAAAGGGGGCGCCTGCACGGCGGCCGTCTGGCGTATTACCGGTTTTCTTGCCATAAACGACGTTAGAGGTAATGGTCAGAACGGACTGCGTTGGCACCGCGTTGCGATATGTTTCCAGTTTCTGAATTTTCTTCATAAACCGTTCAACCAGGTCGCATGCCAGGTCGTCCACGCGCGGATCGTTGTTACCGAACTGGGGATAGTCGCCTTCGATGTCGAAATCAATTGCCAGGCCATCTTCATCACGTACGGGTTTCACTTTGGCATATTTAATGGCTGAGAGTGAATCCGCAGCCACAGACAGTCCGGCGATACCGCAGGCCATGGTGCGGTAAACATCACGATCGTGCAGCGCCATGAGTGACGCTTCATAGCTGTATTTATCATGCATGAAGTGGATGATGTTCAGTGCGGTGACATACTGTTTTGCCAGCCAGTCCATGAAGTGATCCAGACGGGCCATCACGACGTCGAAATCGAGCACTTCATCCATGATTTTGGCTTCTTTCGGCCCCACCTGCATTTTCAGTTTTTCGTCCATGCCGCCGTTGATCGCGTACAGCAAGGTTTTTGCCAGGTTGGCGCGGGCACCAAAGAACTGCATTTGCTTGCCGACGATCATAGGGCTGACACAGCAGGCAATGGCGTAATCATCGTTGTTAAAGTCAGGACGCATCAGGTCGTCATTTTCATACTGCAGTGACGAGGTGTCGATTGAAACTTTAGCCGCATATTTTTTGAAGTTAACGGGCAGTTTTTCAGACCACAGAATGGTCATGTTTGGTTCAGGGGAGGGGCCCATGGTGTACAGCGTGTTCAGGAAACGGAACGTGGTTTTACTGACCAGCGTGCGACCATCAACGCCCATCCCCGCCAGCGATTCGGTGGCCCAGATAGGGTCACCAGAAAACAGTTCATCGTATTCTGGTGTACGCAGGAAGCGGACCATGCGCAGTTTCATGACCAGATGGTCAATCAGTTCCTGTGCCTGCTCTTCGTTCAGTTTTCCTGCCTGGAGGTCGCGTTCGATGTAGATATCGAGGAAAGTCGACACCCGGCCAAAAGACATGGCCGCGCCGTTCTGTGATTTAACTGCAGCCAGATAGCCATAATAGGTCCACTGAACGGCTTCAGCCGCGTTGGTGGCCGGGCCAGAAATATCATGACCGTATTTGGCTGCCATCGCTTTAATTTGTTCAAGCGCCCGATGCTGATCAGCAATTTCTTCGCGCAGGCGAATCGTGGCTTCCAGGTTTACGCCGTTTTCAAGATCGTTTTGCAGTGAGGTGAACTGAGCAAACTTATCCGCCATCAGATAATCAATGCCGTATAGGGCAACACGACGATAATCACCGATGATGCGTCCACGACCATAAGCATCAGGCAGGCCGGTCAATACGCCGGATTTACGGCAGCGTAAAATGTCAGGTGTATAAACATCAAAAACACCCTGGTTATGCGTTTTGCGGTATTCCGTGAAAATCTTTTTCAGAGACGCGTCGAGTTCACGACCATAGACCTTGCATGAGCCTTCAACCATTTTAATACCGCCAAAAGGAATAATGGCGCGTTTCAACGGGGCTTCGGTTTGCAGGCCAACAATTTTTTCCAGTGATTTATTGATGTAACCGGCATCGTGGGAAGTGATGGTTGAGGCAAGATCGGTATCAAAATCGACTGGTGCATGGGTGCGGTTTTCAATTTTGATGCCTTCCAGCACGCTCTCCCACAGTGTTGTGGTGGCCTCGGTGGCACCGGCCAGAAAGGACTCGTCGCCTTCATAAGGCGTATAGTTTTTCTGAATAAAGTCGCGTACGTTGACGCTGTTCTGCCATTCGCCTTCAGTAAATCCCTGCCAGGCTGAAGCGAGTTTTGCATTACGTTCGGTCATAATATACCTGCCTTATTTAAGGAGACTTTTGCTCTCGGGCGTACCAGGCTGCGATATGCCGTTGAGACAGGATTAGTGCGTTTCTTTACCACCGCGTAAGTAAATTACCCAGTAGGTCAATCCGACTAGCAGGCCGCCGCCAATGATGTTACCGAGCGTGACCGGAATCAGATTGTCGAAAATAAAGTTTTTAACGGTGAGGGCCGGGAACTGTGCTGCTGTGGCCCCTGCGGCCTGCCAAAACTCAGGCCCGGAAAAGTCGCGTATCACGATCGCGAAAGGAATCAAAAACATATTGGCGATACTGTGTTCAAAACCACAGGCGACAAACATGGCCACCGGCAAAATCATAATCAGGCTTTTATCGGTCAATGTCCGTCCTGAATAGCTCATCCAGACCGCCAGGCAGACCATCAAATTGGCCAATGTGCCGAGGCAAACGGCTTCGATAAAAGTATGATGCATTTTATGGTCGGCTGTTTGCAGGACGTTTAATCCCCACGCGCCGTTTGCCACCATCTGTTCACCGGAGAACCACATGAGCGTGACGAAAAATAACGCGCCAGCCAGGTTACCGATATAAACGGTTATCCAGTTTCGTGCCAGTTGCCCCCAGGTGATGCGTCCACTGGCTTTGGCGACCACAATGAGGACGGTAGATGTGAACAGATCGGCACCGCATACCACGACCAGTATGAGTCCCAGTGAAAAACAGATGCCGCCGATCAGTTTTGCCAGGCCATAAGGCACAGCACCGCTGCCCGTGGTAGCCGTGATGTAAAACACGAAAGCAATCGAGATGAACATGCCCGCAGTAAAGGCCAGAAAGGTCGTGGTGAGGGGATGTTTAGTGGCTTTATAAACGCCAGCATCTTCAGCCACTTTCGCCATCGCGGCGGGTAATAACAGATTAAAAGGATTGTCAGCTTTCACACTAACTCACTCCAAAAGTTGTCTGAAAAAATGATAACAAAGGCAACAGTTACAGAAGTTGATTTGGATCATGATCAGCCATGCAAGGACGGTGCGTGTTTGACTGAAAGACGGGATTTTTGGGGTTAATTTATTGAAATATAATGATTAAAAATATTTTAAATTATGCAATTTTTGTTTAAGAGATGGCGGTGTGCCGTCAGGACGATCTCTGCGGAGTTAACGAAATGCATCTGTTATGTTGCTTTAAATAATGATGATAAAAACGCTGAACAATACATCCCTTAAATACTTATTCTCAAAAAAAGAAAGGCACCCATTAAATAAGGTGCCTGTGAGATTATTATCGCTTTATCCTGAAACAGAGCCGCGAAAGATTAGGCGTTTTTCCAGTAAAGACGTTTCGCCTTTTGCAGCTTTTCATAGGCAGCAAGCAAAGCCTGATGAGCAGGGAAAGCCTTAAGATCGCTGTCTACCGGCTGGAGGCCATTGAAGGCCGCCTCACCGCTGATTGCGGCCGAGGCGGCGTCGACAGCGTCAGCACCATACATACGCACAAAGGCTGCGTGATACTCAAGCGGATTCCGCTCATCTTCCATCGCCAGCAGCAGCAGAGTTTGCAGACAGCGGTAATAATTTGCACGCTCCGGGCTGAATACGGAGCCATTAAATTCTATTGTCCATTCCGTCCAGATCAGCGCCTGATCGAGATCACCGCCAGCCAGGGCCAGCATGGCTTTGAGTTCGCCAATGCGCAACGTGTACCAGCCGTTATCTTTGCCTGTCGCCAGTCCCAGCAACTCGCGGACACGCGTGAAGTCATCAAAACCTTCTTCGTCCAGCTGAGAAATTAAATCCAGGTACTCTTCCGGATTCCAGTTGCTGCCGGGCAGGGCCAGAAGCGTTTCACGAATACCTGCACCCATGCTGTTATTCGCCAGCAACAAGTCTTCAGCCGGATAAATATCTGACATACCGGGCACAATAATACGGCAGGCATACACACCGAGGTGCTCATAATCAGCGATGTAAACGTCCTGACCTTCGGCTTTGAAAATCGCCATGAGCGTACTGAATTCCTGCTCGGTGGTGCCATCAAATTTCCAGTCAACGAAGGGATAATCCGCTGTTTCTTTGAACAGATCCCAGGAGATCAGGCCGCTTGAATCGATAAAGTGGGTTTCCAGGTTGGCGTGCTCTGCCACTTCTTCATCATCAAACGTGGGCGGCGTGAACACATCCAGATCTTTCAGGCTGCGGCCCTGAAGCAGTTCGGTAACGGTACGCTCCAGCGCGACACCAAAATCAGGGTGCGCGCCAAAAGAGGCGAAACAGGTGCCGTTGGCAGGATTAAACAGCACAACGCAGATAACCGGATATTTCCCACCCAGTGACGCGTCATAGGCAAAAATCGGGAACCCTTCGGCTTCCAGACGGGCGATGGCCTCAACCACATCGGGGTAACGCGCCATCACGGATTCAGGAATGGCAGGCAGGCTGATGGACTCGGCGATGATACGATTTTTAATATAGCGCTCGAAAACTTCTGACAGCCCCTGTACCCGTGCCTCGTTGGCCGTGTTGCCGGCGGACATGCCGTTCGACACATACAGGTTACCGATAATATTCATCGGAATATAAACGGTCTGCTGATCGGACTGACGGGTAAAGGGCAGGGCGCAGATGCCGCGTGCGCTGTTACCCGACTGGAGATCGATTAAATCTGAAGCGGAGAGGGCGTTTTCAGGATCGTAAAAGGCGCGCAGGCGCGCATCCAGGATGCCTTCAGGCAGGCTGTCGTCTTCAGGCAGAGCAAACCATTTTTCATTGGGATAGTGAACAAAATCCCCTTGGGCGATACTGTTGCCAAGCCAGAAATCAGCAAAAAAGTAATTCGTGGACAGGCGTTCAAAATATTCCCCCAGCGCCGAGGCCAGAGCGGCTTTTTTGCTGGCACCCTTACCATTGGTGAAGCAGAGGGGGCAGTCGCGATCACGAATGTGGACAGACCAGACGTGTGGCACAGGATTCAGCCAGGAGGCTTCTTCAATATTAAAACCCAGATCCTGTAATTTGGTCTGGAAGCGTGAAATGGAGTCTTCCAGGGCGGCATCTTTGCCCGGGATAAAAGTTTGCGTCATGGTGCCGCTCTCTCTGTAAATGGGGAGACATAAAGCGCGCAATGATACGTTTTTTACCGTCTGTTCGCTATCAAGACGCCGCAATTTTACCGTCGTTTTTCTCATGCTTTGTCATCTGAGCCAAAGCTGGGACTGCATGAAAGGAAGCCGCCTCACAATATTTCGTGCCGGATTACATTGGTAATATAACCTTCGGTGCGTCATGCCGAAAAAATGTGACCGCAGTTCGATTTATGATTGCAGCCACCAGAAGGCAGTGATAAAACCGAATCGTTATTCATAACCGTTCGATATGACAGTGGTGAGGGAAATGACGCAAATTTATAATTTTAGCTCTGGGCCAGCGATGCTGCCGAGCGAAGTACTCCGCCGTGCAGAACAAGAACTGACAAACTGGCATGGTCTGGGAACTTCAGTAATGGAGATCAGCCACCGCAGTAAAGAATTTATTCAGGTGGCAGAAGAGGCTGAAGCGGACTTCCGCGATCTGCTGAAAATTCCTTCCAATTACAAAGTATTATTCTGTCATGGCGGCGCACGTGCGCAGTTTGCTGCTGTACCGGGCAATTTACTCGGCAGTGCGACCAGTGCGGACTATGCAGATGGAGGCTACTGGGCTCACAGTGCCATTAAAGAAGCGGAAAAATATTGCTCACCGCGGACGCTGGATGTCAAAACGACCCAAGAGGGTAAGCGCGCCATCCTGCCGATGCGCGAATGGGATGTCAGCGACACGGCCGCCTATTTGCATTTTTGCCCAAATGAAACCATTGACGGTCTGGCTATTGACGAAGAGCCTGACTTTGGTGACAAGGTTGTGGTCGCCGATCTTTCCTCCACCATTCTGTCACGCCCAATTGATATCAAGCGCTATGGTGTGATTTACGCAGGTGCGCAGAAAAATATTGGTCCGGCTGGCCTTACCCTGGTTATCGTACGGGACGATCTTCTCGGCAACGCGCATCAAAGCGTGCCTTCCATCCTTGACTACACCGTTCTGGCTGAAAATGATTCCATGTTTAACACGCCACCTACGTTTGCCTGGTATCTGAGTGGCCTGGTCTTTAAGTGGCTGAAGCAGAAGGGTGGTGTCGCTGAGATGGAAAAAATTAATCAGGCAAAAGCCGGATTACTCTATGGTCTCATCGATAACAGCGATTTTTACCGTAACGATGTGGCACTGCAAAACCGTTCCCGAATGAACATTCCTTTCCAACTGGCTGATGCCTCGCTGGACAGCCTCTTCCTGGAAGAGTCATTTAAGGCAGGTCTGCACGCATTAAAAGGTCACCGTGTTGTGGGCGGCATGCGTGCCTCAATCTACAATGCGATGCCATTGGAAGGCGTTAAAGCGCTGACCGATTTCATGATTGATTTCGAACGCCGCCACGGCTAAGTCTTTCACTGTCAGTGGAATGACTGACACCCGACTCCGCCCTCTGGCGGAGTCATCGTTTTTTAAGGATTACGTTTCACATGCAAGATTCCCTGACCCTTCAGCCCATCGCTCGCGTTAATGGTACGGTTAATTTGCCCGGTTCCAAAAGCGTGTCAAACCGTGCGCTTCTGCTTGCTGCACTGGCGAAAGGTAAAACCCGATTAACTAATCTGCTGGACAGCGACGATGTTAAGCACATGCTTAATGCGCTTGATGCACTGGGTGTTGAGTTCACGCTTTCCAGCGATCGTACGGTGTGCGAGGTGACAGGAAAGGGTGGGCCGCTGCATGCATCACAGCCCACAGAGCTGTTTCTGGGCAACGCCGGCACCGCTATGCGGCCCCTTGCGGCAGCGCTTTGCCTGGGTGAGCAGGATGTCGTCCTGACGGGCGAACCACGCATGAAAGAACGCCCTATCGGGCACCTGGTCGATGCACTACGGCAAGGTGGGGCTACTATAGACTATCTCGAAAATACAGATTATCCCCCAGTCCGCCTGCGGGGTGGGTTTACTGGCGGCGACGTTACAGTAGATGGCAGCGTATCCAGCCAGTTTTTGACTGCGCTTCTGATGATGGCTCCGTTAGCTGAAAATCCTACCCGTATCAGCATTAAAGGTGAGCTGGTTTCCAAACCTTACATCGATATTACTCTGCACCTGATGCGCTGCTTTGGTGTCGAGGTTGAGAATCAGCAGTATCAACACTTCCTGATTAAGGGTAAACAGCACTACCAGTCACCAGGTGAATATCTGGTGGAGGGGGATGCGTCTTCTGCCTCCTATTTTCTTGCCGCAGCCGCAATCAAAGGCGGTACCGTGCGTGTCACCGGCATTGGTCGCAACAGCGTACAAGGCGATATTCGCTTTGCGGATGTACTCGAAAAGATGGGTGCATCAATTGAGTGGGGCGATGACTATATTGCCTGCACGGCCGGGACATTACGCGCTATTGATATGGATATGAACCATATTCCTGATGCTGCCATGACCATTGCCACTGCGGCATTGTTTGCAGAAGGTACGACGCAACTGCGCAATATTTATAACTGGCGAGTTAAAGAAACGGATCGTCTGACGGCTATGGCAACCGAGTTGCGTAAAGTCGGTGCCGAGGTGGAAGAAGGGCACGATTTTATTCGCATCACGCCGCCTGAGACGTTGAAGCATGCCGACATCGGCACGTATAACGATCACCGTATGGCGATGTGTTTCTCGCTGGTTGCGCTGTCCGATACGCCCGTTACCATTCTTGATCCAGGCTGTACGGCAAAAACCTTCCCTGATTATTTTGAACAGCTGCAAAAAATTAGCGAAAACGCCTAATCCCCTCGCCCGATGTCGTGCATCGGGCTCATCATCTTCAGGACGCTTTTCCACGCCAGAGGCCTTTTTCCTGGCTAAATTTCTCATTGCCTCTTCTCAAAAGGTAACTAAGCGTCGCCGGGCAGCGTATAATGCCCGACATTTGTGACGGCCAACCGGCCAAAATGCGCGCAGCAACAGGAGGGAATGATGACAGCAACTGCCCCGGTCATAACAATTGATGGGCCAAGTGGCGCGGGAAAGGGCACCCTGTGCAAGGCGATGGCGGAAGCATTACAGTGGCATTTACTGGATTCCGGCGCAATTTATCGTGTACTGGCCTTAGCCGCATTACATCATCAGGTCGATATTGAGTCTGAAGAGGCGTTAGTGCCTATCGCCGCCCATCTTGATGTGCGTTTCCTTTCTCATCATGGCGAAATGCAGGTCATCCTGGAAGGGGAAGACGTCACCAGCGAAATTCGTACCCAGGAAGTCAGTAATACCGCCTCACGCGTCGCGGCTTTTCCTCGCGTTCGGGAAGCGCTGTTACGTCGTCAACGCGCGTTTCGCGAGGAACCCGGTTTGATTGCAGACGGGCGGGATATGGGCACCGTCGTTTTCCCCGATGCGCCTGTAAAGATTTTCCTTGATGCCAGCCCGGAAGAACGTGCTCAGCGACGTATGCTACAGTTGCAGGAGAATGGCTTTAATGTTAACTTTGATCGCCTTTTAGCCGAGATAAAAGAACGCGACGACCGCGATCGCAACCGCGCTATCGCACCGTTAGTCCCTGCCGCTGATGCTTTGGTGTTGGATTCAACCCAGATGTCCATCGAGCAGGTTATTGATAACGCGTTAAATTATGCCCGCAAAACGCTTGGTATGTAATCTTCCGGCTTAAACGAATGTATTAACCCTGTGCCACGGATCCGGTGCAGGGCATGTGAAACAACCCCATCCGACATGATGTCAGATGGACGTTAAATTGAAGAATCCTAAGATTATCAATATGACTGAATCTTTTGCTCAACTATTTGAAGAATCCCTGAAAGAAATCGAAACCCGCCCGGGTTCCATCGTTCGTGGCGTTGTTGTCTCTATCGACAAAGACGTTGTTCTGGTTGATGCGGGCCTGAAATCTGAATCTGCAATCCCTGCAGAGCAGTTCAAAAACGCAGCCGGCGAACTGGAAATCCAGGTTGGTGACGAAGTTGACGTTGCTCTGGACGCAGTGGAAGATGGCTTCGGTGAAACTCTGCTGTCACGTGAGAAAGCTAAGCGTCACGAAGCTTGGATCACGCTGGAAAAAGCTTACGAAGAAGCTGAAACTGTTACCGGTATTATCAACGGCAAAGTCAAAGGTGGCTTCACAGTTGAGCTGAACGGTATCCGTGCGTTCCTGCCAGGTTCACTGGTTGATGTGCGTCCAGTACGCGACACACTGCACCTGGAAGGCAAAGAGCTTGAATTCAAAGTGATCAAGCTTGATCAGAAACGCAACAACGTCGTGGTTTCACGTCGTGCGGTTATCGAATCTGAGAACAGCGCAGAGCGCGATCAGCTGCTGGAAAACCTGCAGGAAGGCATGGAAGTTAAAGGTATCGTTAAGAACCTCACTGACTACGGTGCATTCGTTGATCTGGGCGGTGTTGACGGCCTGCTGCACATCACTGACATGGCCTGGAAGCGCGTTAAGCATCCAAGCGAGATCGTGAATGTTGGCGATGAAATCAACGTTAAAGTCCTGAAATTCGACCGCGAGCGTACCCGTGTATCTCTGGGTCTGAAGCAGCTGGGCGAAGATCCATGGGTGGCTATCGCTAAGCGCTATCCAGAAGGCACCAAGCTGACTGGTCGTGTAACCAACCTGACTGACTACGGCTGCTTCGTTGAAATCGAAGAAGGCGTTGAAGGCCTGGTACACGTTTCAGAAATGGACTGGACCAACAAAAACATCCATCCGTCTAAAGTTGTAAACGTAGGCGATGTGGTTGAAGTGATGGTTCTGGACATCGATGAAGAGCGTCGTCGTATCTCCCTGGGTCTGAAGCAGTGCAAATCTAACCCATGGCAGCAGTTCGCTGAGACCCACAACAAAGGCGATCGCGTTGAAGGTAAAATCAAGTCAATCACTGACTTCGGTATCTTCATCGGCCTGGACGGTGGCATCGACGGTCTGGTTCACCTGTCTGACATCTCCTGGAACGCGACTGGCGAAGAAGCCGTTCGTGAGTACAAAAAAGGCGACGAAATCGCTGCCGTTGTACTGCAGGTTGATGCAGAGCGCGAGCGTATCTCTCTGGGCGTGAAACAGCTGGCAGAAGATCCGTTCAACAACTACATCACTTTGAACAAGAAAGGTGCTATCGTCACCGGTAAAGTGACTGCAGTTGATGCGAAAGGTGCTACAGTTGAATTGGCAGACGGCGTTGAGGGTTACCTGCGCGCTTCTGAAGCTTCAATGGACCGTATCGAAGACGCTACACTGGTTCTGAACGTCGGTGACGACGTTGAAGCTAAATTTACCGGCGTTGACCGTAAAAACCGCGTAGTGAGCCTGTCTGTTCGTGCGAAAGACCAGGCTGACGAGAAAGAAGCTATCAACACTGTTAACACCAAACAGGAAGAAGGCAACTTCTCAAGCGCAATGGCTGAAGCGTTCAAAGCGGCTAAAGGCGAGTAATCGACCTTGCACCGGGCGGATTCATCCGCCCGGTTTCGGTAAAGGCTGTCATACATTCCTGTAGGGATTAACCGGAGGTTACATGACCAAGTCAGAATTGATTGAAAGGCTGGCGGGACAGCATACTCATATACCGGCGAAAGTCGTTGAGGATGCAGTCAAAGAGATGCTTGAGCACATGGCCACAACGCTGGCACAGGGCGAACGCATTGAAATCCGGGGATTCGGCAGCTTTTCGTTGCACTATCGCGCACCGCGCACTGGCCGTAACCCGAAAACGGGTGACAAAGTGGATCTGGAAGGTAAATACGTTCCCCACTTCAAGCCGGGCAAAGAACTGCGTGACCGTGCTAACATCTACGGCTAAGCCGATACCGAAACGCCTAAACGACATCTCAGGATGTCGTTTTTTTTTGCCCGCGTGATTATGTTCGCTCTCCCGCAAAAAAATGCGTCTGCGCTGCAACGAATTATCCTCTCTGGAAACCCTTTCTTAATTCACTCTTTACGCGCTTTACCCTGAAAGTCTGAAGGACATACTTACGCCAGTTCATCAGCGGGATACGGTATGTTGACATGGATTGGACTGGCGAGACTGGCCTCGCTGACCGCGTTACCCTTACTGATCGTGCCTCAGCTCCCTTCGCGAACGTTTATTATCGTGATGCTGCTGTGTGGCACTTGTCTGGTGGCGATGTCCGTACGTTATGTCCGCATCGCAGGCTGTGCGCTTTTGCTGGCCGCCTGGGGGCTGGTTAATGCGCAATCCCTGGTCAACGACACGGAATGGATGAGTACCCGACCCGCCTGGTTTGTCGTGCAAATTGAAGAGGTAAAACAAGACGCGTCATGTATTCGGGTCAGAATGTTGAAAGCGGGAAACCGGATTTTCTTTCCTCCCCGTTTTGCCTGGCTGTCACTGCAGGATAACGCTACAGCCTATTGTCCGGGGCAGCGCTGGCAAATGCGGCTCAGGTTACGCGCTGTTCATGCCAGACTCAATGAGGGAGAATTCGACGCACAACGCTTTGCCATGGCGAATCATACCCCGGTGCAGGGGCGCATTATCAAGCAACATCCTGTGCAGTCTGAATGCAGCTGGCGTTGGCAGCATATTCGTGGCCACAGGCAACATTACGAACATTTACCCGCTTCGGCTACGCTGGAGGCACTGGCTTTTGGCATTCGCGACAATCTGAGTGAGGCAACCCGTCAGTTGTTACGTGATACCGGAACGGCGCATCTTATGGCCATTTCAGGTATGCACATTGGCCTGGCCGCGGGCACCGGATGGCTACTGGCGCGGGGCAGCCAGTTTTTGTTACCGGCACGCTGCATTAGCTATCTGTATCCGCTCATTGTCAGTTGGCTCTGTGCCGCACTTTATACGTGGCTTTCAGGGGCCCAGGCGCCAGCGCAGCGGGCATTACTGGCACTGACGCTATGGGCAATAACACGTATAACAGGTATACAGCTCAGCCCCTGGCAAATCTGGACGCTCTGCGTAGGGTTGTTGCTGGCACTGGATCCGCTTACCGTTCTCTCGGACAGCTTCTGGCTGTCGGTGCTGGCGGTGGGGATGTTGCTGACCTGGTATCGCTGGTTTCCTCTGGCCGAGCGCTTTCGTGACAGGCGGCGCTGGTTTTTACTGCAACTCCTTCATCTGCAACTGGGAATGATGATCCTGATGGTGCCGCTTCAGGCCGCATTATTTAATGGCATCAGCCTGACCGCGCTGTTCGCTAATCTGTTTGCGATTCCTGTCGTGTCGTTTATTACGGTGCCATTGATACTCATCACCCTGTTGCTACCTTTCCCGGCATTATCAGTGTGGGGGTGGCAGGCGGCCGATCTGTCCCTGCGGTTTCTGTTCTCCGGCCTTGCCCTGCTACCGGCAGGTTGGTGGCCGCTGCAAGGCGCACCTTTCCTGATAATAGTCATATGGGGAGGGCTACTCCTGTGGCGTTCCGGCGTACTGTTCTCCATGCCGTTCAGTTGTAGCGCTGTCGCACTGGCAATCCTGTTTTCCCGCCATGCTAAGCCGGAAGCGCTATGGCGCATTGATATGCTGGACGTGGGGCATGGATTGAGCGTCGTCATCAGCCAGGGCGATGAAGCGGTGCTCTACGATACCGGTCCACGCTGGAAATACAGCGATGCAGGGAGCCGCGTTATTCTGCCCTGGCTTGAACGTAAAGGACTCAGACTGCGGGAGGTTATTCTCAGCCACCGGCATCTTGACCATACCGGCGGGCTGTCGGCTATTCTGCAACATGTCCCTACTGTACGGGTGCGCAGCGGACTTACAGAAAGCGGGCATTTACCCTGTGTACGCGGTACCACATGGCGCTGGAAACGGCTACATTTCCGGGTGCTCTGGCCAGCAACGTCTCCCAACCAGGGGGAAAACAACGATTCATGCGTGGTGAGTGTGGATGATGGAAGCGTCCGTTTGTTACTCACGGGCGATCTGGAAACCGAGGCGGAGCGGCAGTTAGTGCGGCTGGAAAAGCAGCAGTTAAAGGCGGATATTCTGCAGGTACCTCATCATGGCAGCCGGACATCCTCATCGCGCATACTGCTGCGCAGCATCGCCGGCCATACCGCAATCGCCTCTGTAGCACGCTATAATGCGTGGCGAATGCCCGCGAAGTCCGTGCTGCGAAATTACCGTGAACACGCTTATGACTGGCGTGATACCGGTCAGTCCGGACAAATTAGTATCAAAATAGAGGCAAACACCGTGCAGGTTTTTTCCTTCAGAGAACAATTAGTGCCCCGTTGGTATCATCAGTGGTTTGGCGTCAAACGCGAATCCAGGTAGAATGACCGGCTATTTCCAACAACGTGAATAAATAATGCATCAAGATAAAGATCTCTCAACGTGGCAGACATTCCGTCGACTCTGGCCGATGATCGCACCCAACAAAGCTGGCTTAATTGTGGCGGCTACTGCCCTGATTATTAATGCCGCAGGCGATACGTTAATGCTCTCCCTGTTGAAGCCTTTGCTGGATGACGGCTTTGGTAAAGCGGACAGATCCGTGATGCTGTGGATGCCGTTGGCAGTCATCGGCTTGATGCTGGTTCGTGGCGTAAGCAGCTATATCTCAAGCTACTGCATCTCATGGGTGTCAGGCAATGTGGTGATGAATATGCGCCGTCGTCTGTTCAGCCATATGATGGGCATGCCGGTTGCGTTCTTCGATCAGCAATCCACGGGTACGTTACTCTCTCGCATCACCTATGATTCGGAACAGGTCGCCTCGTCGTCATCGGGGGCGCTGGTCACCGTGGTGCGTGAAGGCGCTTCGATAATTGGCCTGTTTATCATGATGTTTTATTACAGCTGGCAGCTGTCGTTGATTCTGATTGTTCTGGCTCCAATCGTATCCTTCGCGATTCGTACCGTATCAAAGCGCTTCCGCAACATCAGCAAATCGATGCAAAACACCATGGGACAGGTGACGACCAGTGCCGAGCAGATGCTGAAAGGGCACAAAGAAGTGCTGATTTTTGGTGGCCAGGACATTGAATCCGAGCGTTTTGCCAAGGTCAGTAACCGCATGCGTCAGCAGGGGATGAAGCTGGTTTCAGCCTCTTCAATCTCCGATCCGGTTATTCAGCTCATTGCTTCTCTGGCTCTGGCATTCGTTCTGTACGCCGCCAGTTTCCCCAGCGTGATGGATACGCTGACTGCGGGGACCATTACGGTGGTCTTCTCATCTATGATCGCTCTGATGCGTCCGCTGAAATCGCTGACAAATGTGAATGCGCAGTTTCAGCGTGGTATGGCGGCCTGTCAGACGCTGTTCTCCATTCTCGACAGTGAGCAGGAGAACGACACCGGTACGCGTGAAATCACGCGCGCAAAAGGTGATGTCGAATTCCGTGGGGTGACCTTCACCTATCCCGGCCGTGAAACACCTGCGTTGAAAAACATTAACCTGATGCTGCCTGCCGGAAAAACCGTTGCCTTAGTCGGGCGCTCCGGCTCAGGTAAATCGACTATCGCCAGTTTGCTGACGCGTTTTTATGATATTCAGCAGGGCGAGATTTTACTGGATGGCCATGACCTGCGTGAATACACCTTAGCGTCGTTGCGTAATCAGGTCGCACTTGTGTCGCAAAATGTGCATCTGTTCAACGATACCGTTGCCAATAACATTGCCTATGCGCGCAGTGAACAGTATAGCCGCGAGGAAATCGAAAAGGCGGCGACGATGGCACACGCGATGGACTTTATTAATAAAATGGACAAGGGGCTGGATACCGTCATCGGGGAAAATGGTGTGCTGCTATCAGGCGGTCAACGCCAGCGTATCGCCATCGCCCGCGCTCTGCTGCGTGACTGTCCTATCCTGATTCTCGATGAAGCCACCTCTGCGCTGGACACCGAGTCCGAGCGTGCTATCCAGTCTGCCCTGGATGAGCTGCAGAAAAACCGCACCTCACTGGTGATTGCGCATCGCCTTTCTACTATTGAAAAAGCGGATGAAATTGTGGTGGTGGAAGAGGGCAATATCATCGAACGCGGTACGCACGCCGACCTGCTGGCGGAAAAAGGTGCTTATGCCCAACTCCATAAAATGCAGTTCGGCCAATGATTGAGCGCATCTGGAGTGGCCGATCGCCATTATGGTTAGTCCTGTGGCCACTCAGTGTGCTTTATGGCGCCATTACGGCGCTGATCCGCCTCAGTTTCCGGCGTGGCTGGCGTAAAAGCTGGCGTGCGCCCTTGCCTGTTGTCGTGGTGGGGAATCTGACCGCGGGCGGGAATGGTAAAACACCCGTGGTCATCTGGCTGGTTGACGCCCTGCAGCAGCGAGGATTACGGGTAGGTGTGATTTCCCGCGGCTACGGGGGGAAAGCAGACCGCTATCCGCTGCGTGTCACTGCGGAAACCGCCACCGATCAGGCGGGTGACGAGCCGGTGCTGATTGCGCAGCGCACAGCTGCACCCGTTGCAGTGGCACCGCGACGCCGTGAGGCGATTGAAGCCCTTCTGCAACATCATTCACTGGATCTCATCGTGACTGATGATGGCCTGCAACATTATGCGCTCCAGCGCGATCGGGAAATTGTGGTGGTGGATGGCGTGCGACGTTTTGGCAACGGCTGGTGGTTACCTGCCGGACCCATGCGGGAACGGGCATCCCGCATTAAGACGGTAGACGCGGTGATCGTTAACGGTGGTGAAGCGCAGCAGGGCGAAATTGCCATGCAACTGCAGGCGGGGATGGCAACCCATCTGCTCAGCGGTGAACAACGACCGCTCAACACGTTGCACGATGTCGTCGCCATGGCCGGCATTGGTCATCCGCCGCGCTTTTTTCATACCTTAAAACAGCACGGTCTGACGCCCGTTGCGGAGATCGCCTTTGCCGATCATCATGCTTACAGCGAAGAGGAACTGTCGCGTCTGGTCACGCCCGGCCAAACGCTGTTGATGACGGAGAAAGATGCCGTTAAATGCCGCGCATTCGCGCAATCCTCATGGTGGTATCTTCCCGTCGATGCCCATCTGCAGGCTGAGGCAGCGACGCTACTCTTAGACGATATACAACGCCTGTGTGGCATGTATTCACCACGAGAGCCGCACTAATTTCCACTGAGAAGGAAGAGAATGGGCACGCATTCACTTTCACGACAGCAGGCACGTAATATTCAGCTCGCGGCGCAGGGGTTATTGCGTCCGGTGAAACGTCGGGCACGTTTTCAGGATATTTCAGCCTGCATTAGCCGCATGTCGCTGTTGCAAATCGACACCATCAATGTGGTGGCCCGCAGTCCGTATCTTGTCTTATTCAGTCGCTTAGGCGACTATCCGCCCGTCTGGCTGGACGAGTCGCTGGCGCAGGGGGAGATTTTCGAATACTGGGCGCATGAAGCCTGTTTTATTCCCCGCGCAGATTACCGGTTACTGCGGCACCGCATGCTGTCGCCAGAGCGCCTGGGCTGGAAGTACAGTGCAGACTGGGCAACGGAACATCAGCAGGAAATCGCTGATCTACTTACCTATATACGCGACAACGGGCCCGTCAGATCGGCTGATTTCGCCAGTGGAAAAAATCATAAGCCAGGATGGTGGGCATGGAAACCCCACAAGCGGCATCTCGAAAACCTGTTCAGTTCAGGGGAGTTAATGGTGTCAGCGCGCCATAATTTTCAGCGCGTCTATGATTTACGCTCACGTGTCATGCCTGACTGGCAGGATGCGCTGCATGCTATCAGTGAGGATGACGCTGTCCGCCTGATGTTAGTGAACAGCGCACGCAGTCTGGGCATTTTTCGCCGTGAGTGGCTGGCAGACTATTACCGGCTAAAGCGCGCGCCCATTAAAGACTTTATCTTATGGGCACAGGCGGCCGGCGAAATCATGCCGGTTGAGGTCGACGGCATGGGAGAGATGTGGCTGCATCGGGACGCTCAGGCCGCATTAGCCACGCCGTTGATCGCAACACATACCACGCTGTTATCCCCTTTCGATCCGCTGGTATGGGACAGGAAACGTGCGCTTGCGTTGTTTGACTTTGACTACCGCATTGAATGTTACACGCCTGCGGCCAAACGTAAATATGGCTATTTTGTCTTACCGGTGCTGCATCGGGGCCAACTCAAAGCCCGCCTGGATGCACGGATGGTGCGCTCAACAGCCTTGCTGGAAATTAACAACATCTGGCTTGAACCTGACGTCGCGGTAACCGTTTCCTTTCTCAATGACGTGCAACGTGCTATTGAACGCTTCGCCCGTTGGCAGGGGGCCGAAACGGTCTTGCTAAAGAATGCGCCTTCGGCGTTACTGACACACTGGCCAACGCGCTGGCAGCTTAACAATTCCTGATGCAGCGCGGGTGTGATTTACCCGCTCTCATCAGCGCTGTGATATGCTTTAGTCCTTACGCTCTCGGTCCGAGATGGAGGACATATGGATCACCGTTTACTCGAAATCGTTGCCTGCCCGGTTTGTAATGGCAAATTGTACTTTAACAAAGAACAGCAAGAGCTGATCTGCAAGCCCGACGCGCTGGCTTTCCCTGTGCGTGACGGTATTCCGGTACTGCTGGAAAACGAAGCCCGTACGTTATCGGTTGAAGAGATCCATCCATGAGTTTTATTGCCATCATTCCTGCGCGTTATGCTTCCACCCGTTTACCGGGTAAACCCCTGGTTGATATTCATGGCAAGCCAATGGTGGTGCATGTGATGGAGCGCGCCCGGGAATCGGGTGCCAGCCGTGTGATTGTCGCGACCGATCATCCTGAGGTGGCCCGCGCTGTCGAGGCTGCCGGTGGCGAGGTGTGTATGACACGCGCCGACCATCATTCCGGTACGGAACGCCTTGCAGAAGTGATTGAAAAATATCAGTTCGCGGATGACCAGATCATCGTCAATGTTCAGGGCGACGAACCCATGATCCCCGCTGATATCGTCCATCAGGTGGCGACCAATCTGGCTCAGGCTGACGCCGGCATGGCGACGCTGGCGGTGCCGGTTACGGATGCGGAAGAGGCGTTCAATCCCAACGCCGTCAAGGTGGTCATGGATGCCAGAGGCTACGCGTTGTATTTTTCACGCGCGACGATTCCCTGGGATCGTGAACGTTATGCGCAGTCCCGGGAACAGATCGGTGACACCCTGCTGCGCCATATCGGCATCTATGCTTATCGTGCCGGGTTTATTCGTCGCTATATCAGCTGGGAACCCTGTCCGCTTGAGCAGATCGAACTGCTGGAGCAGTTGCGCGTGCTGTGGTACGGCGAAAAGATCCACGTTGCGGTGGCAAAAACGATTCCGGGCGTTGGCGTGGATACGCCAGAGGATCTCACCCGGGTCCGCGCCGCGATGCTTCGCTGACCTGTTCCGCTTCTTGTGCGATGACCGTCTGCGCACGCGGCTGAGGCGCCGGGTTCCGGTCCACTCAGCCTGCGCCATGACGGATGTCCGCCTTTGCGTCTATCCATCAGATCGTGCGGCAGAAGGTGAGGCGGATGAGAAACGTTGCAATGCGCTCCCCAGCGTTTCGTAGATCGCGCGTTCGCTGTGACTCATCCACAGCGGGGAAGGATAAAAACGTTCCCACCAGTTAAGTGGCGAAGTAATCGCCAGCTGATTGGCGGGCGCTGCAATCGGCTTGAGGCCTGCCTGATTGAAAAACCGCATCGCGCGCGGCATATGATTAGCTGAGGTAACCAGCAGGAAAGGGTGGTGCCCGATGAGCGTGCTGACAGCCTGCGCCTCCTGTGCGGTATCTTTTGGCTGATCCAGCAGACGAATGTGCGATGAAGGTACGCCCAGGCTTTCGGCAACCTGTGCGGCGACCCAGGCATTACTTTTGGGATTTTGCCCTGCTGCCGCACCGGTAAAGACCAGGGTAGCATCCGGATGGCGCTGCCACTGACGCACACTTTCTGTCACGCGAGGCAAACTGTTGTTCAGCAGGTTCGAGCTGGGCGCCCAGGCCGGGTTATAGGTATAGCCGCCCCCTAACACCACGATGTAATCGACTTTTTCAGTCCCATTCCACGTCGGGTAATGCGATTCGACGGGCAACAGTAAGCGATCGGCGACCGGCTGTAGGCTTATCAGTAATAACATCAGCCAACTCACTGAGATAAAGATTTTACCGCTTTTCTGCCAGCGGCTGAACCAAAGCAGCAAAATACCGACAGCCATTAAAAGAAGCAGAAAAGGCAGGGGCAGTAACAGGTTGCCAAATGCCTTTTTCAGCATAAAAAACATGTAAAATCCCTCTTGTTGTCCGAAAAAACAGCAGCCAGAGCAGAAGAAGGGCATGAAAGCTTCATTCTTACGGCACCTGTGACAAAATAGCATACGTTTTACCGCAGCATACCGGAGTCCATGCCATGCAGGATCGTAACTTTGACGATCTCGCGGATAAATTTTCGCAAAATATTTACGGCACCACCAAAGGCCGGGTGCGTCAGGCAATCGTCTGGGATGAGCTTGAAGCCTTGCTTCCCAGCCTGACGTCCTCGTCTCCCTCACTGAACGTGCTGGATGCGGGCGGTGGCATTGGGCAAATTTCCAGTGGACTGGCCGCGCGGGGCCATCAGATTCTGCTGTGCGACCTCTCAGGTGAAATGTTGCGCCGTGCCCAGGAAAATGCGGATGCGCTGGGTGTGAGCCATAACATGCAATTCAAACAAATTAGCGCGCAGCAGGTCGGTGAACATTTGGATAAGCCGGTGGATCTGGTATTGTTTCACGCTGTGCTTGAATGGGTCGCTGAACCGGAAACCGTGCTGAAAGCCCTGTTTGATACATTGCGGCCGGGAGGCGTGCTGTCATTGATGTTTTATAACCTGCATGGGTTAACATTACGCACCCTGACGCTGGGCAATTTTGGTTACCTTCGTACCAACTTAACCAAGCGTAAGAAGCGCACGCTGTCACCGGACTATCCGCGCGATCCTGACGATGTGTCACGCTGGTTACAGGCCTGCGGTTTCCAGATTGAACAGCGTGCCGGGATTCGGGTGTTCAGCGACTATATGAAGCCGCCTAAAGGCGAGCCAAAAAGCGACGACGAAATCATTGAGATGGAGCGGCGTTTTTGCCGTCAGGAACCCTTTTTAAGCTTAGGGCGTTACATCCACGTGACCGCGCGCAAACCCGGGCAGAAGGACGAATTATGAGTGAATTTTCCCAGACGGTACCGGAGCTGGTATCCTGGGCGCGCAAGAACGATTTCTCCCTTGCGCTGCCCGTTGAACGTCTGGCTTTTTTGCTGGCCATCGCCACGCTGAATGGCGAGCGCATGGACGGAGAAATGAGTGAAGGTGACCTGGTCGATGCGTTTCGTCATGTCAGCAAAGCGTTTGAACAAACCAGCGAAACCGTACTGGTGCGGGCCAACAACGCCATCAATGATATGGTGCGTCAGCGCCTGTTGAACCGTTTCACCAGTGAATTAACTGAAGGCAATGCAATTTATCGTCTGACGCCGCTGGCCATCGGCATCACGGATTACTATATCCGCCAGCGCGAGTTCTCCACGCTGCGGCTTTCCATGCAGCTTTCTATCGTTGCCGCTGAACTTAAGCGTGCCGCCGACGCGGCGCAGGAGAATGGCGATGAATTTCACTGGCATCGTAACGTATTCGCGCCGCTGAAATACTCCGTAGCCGAAATCTTCGACAGCATTGATATGACGCAACGCCTGATGGATGAGCAGCAGCAGGCGGTGAAAGCGGATATTGCGGAGCTACTGAATAAAGACTGGCGCGCCGCGATTTCAAGCTGTGAAATGTTACTGTCGGAAACTTCCGGTACGCTGCGTGAATTGCAGGATACGCTGGAAGCGGCCGGTGACAAACTCCAGGAAAATCTGCTGCGTATTCAGGATGCGACGCTGGACAGCCCGGATTTGGGCTTCGTCGATAAACTGGTGTTCGATCTGCAAAGTAAACTCGACCGCATCACCAGTTGGGGACAGCAGGCCATTGACCTGTGGATTGGTTATGACCGCCACGTGCATAAATTTATCCGCACCGCTATCGACATG
The DNA here is from genome assembly GCF_004364735.1 of Pantoea sp. PNA 14-12. Classification (NCBI taxonomy): domain Bacteria; kingdom Pseudomonadati; phylum Pseudomonadota; class Gammaproteobacteria; order Enterobacterales; family Erwiniaceae; genus Pantoea; species Pantoea sp. PNA 14-12. The sequence goes on from NZ_SOAJ01000001.1 coordinate 552,449, forward strand.
GACAAAAACCGTGTTTTTGCCCAGCGCCTGCGCGTATCCGTACAGAACTATTTTGACTCACCCTGGGCGCTGACTTATGCCAATGCCGAACGTCTTTACGATATGCGTGACGATGAGCTGACGCTGCGTAATGACGAAGTGATGGGCGAATTACCTGCTGAACTGGAGTTCGAAGAATTTAATGAAATTCGCGAGCAGCTGGCGGCCATGATCGAAGAAGCCTTAACGATTTATAAAACGCAGCAAAAACCGCTTAACCTCGCCGCCGTCATGCGCGACTATCTGGCCCAGTACCCGCGCGCGCGTCACTTCGACCTTGCGCGCATTGTCGTGGACCAGGCGGTGCGATTAGGTGTAGCGGAAGCCGATTTAGCCGGTTTGCCTGTGGAATGGCAAGCCATTAATGATTACGGAGCCAAGGTGCAGGCACATGTCATCGACAAATATTGAACAAGTGATGCCGGTTAAGCTGGCACAGGCACTGGCAAATCCGATTTTTCCGGCGCTGGACAGCCAGTTACGTGCCGGTCGCCATATTGGCATTGAAGAGCTGGATAACCACGCTTTTCTGATGGATTACCAGCAGTATCTGGAAGAGTTTTACACGCGCTACAACGTTGAGCTGATTCGTGCTCCAGAGGGCTTTTTCTATCTGCGTCCACGCTCAACCACGCTGATTCCCCGTTCCGTGCTTTCCGAACTGGACATGATGGTCGGGAAAATCCTCTGCTATCTGTATCTCAGCCCGGAACGCCTGGCGAATGAAGGCATTTTCACGCAACAGGAACTCTATGATGAACTGCTGTCCCTGGCGGACGAAAGCAAGCTGCTAAAGCTGGTTAACCAGCGTTCAACCGGGTCGGATCTCGATCGGGCTAAGTTACAGGAAAAAATGCGTGCGTCCTTAAGCCGCCTGCGCCGTCTGGGCATGGTGTGGTTTTTTGGCAACGACAGCAGCAAGTTTCGTATTACCGAGTCTGTCTTCCGCTTTGGTGCCGATGTCCGTAGCGGTGATGATGCGCGTGAAGCGCAACTGCGCCTGATCCGCGATGGCGAAGCGATGTTGCTGGACAACACGACGGCAGCCACAGAGGCTGATGACAGTGAAGAGAATGACAGCGATGCGGGTGATATCGCGGAGGAAGAGCAGGCATGATTGAACGCGGCAAATTTCGTTCGCTAACCCTGATCAACTGGAACGGGTTTTTTGCCCGAACCTTTGATCTGGATGAACTGGTCACCACGCTGTCGGGCGGGAACGGGGCAGGTAAGTCCACCACAATGGCGGCCTTTGTCACGGCGCTGATTCCTGACTTAACCCTGCTGCATTTCCGTAACACCACCGAAGCGGGCGCAACCTCAGGCTCACGCGATAAAGGCCTGCACGGTAAACTGCGGGCAGGCGTCTGCTACGCGATGCTGGACGTAGTGAACTCACGCCATCAACGTGTGGTGGTCGGGGTCCGGTTACAGCAGGTGGCAGGACGTGACAAAAAGGTTGATATCAAGCCCTTTAGTATCCATGGCCTGCCCACGGATACGCTGCCCACGGACATGCTCACGGAAATTCTGAACAGCCGTCAGGCGCGCGTGTTACCGCTTAACGAGGTCAAAGAACGCGTCGAGGCGCTGGAAGGTGTCCAGTATCGGCAGTACAGCTCGGTAACGGACTATCACGCGATGATGTTTGATCTGGGGATTGTGCCGCGTCGTCTGCGTACCGCCAGCGACCGCAGTAAGTTTTATCGCCTGATTGAAGCCTCTCTGTACGGCGGTATCTCCAGCGCCATCACCCGTTCTCTGCGCGATTATCTGTTGCCTGAAAACAGTGGCGTGCGTAAAGCGTTCCAGGACATGGAAGCTGCGCTGCGCGAAAACCGTATGACGCTGGAAGCGATCCGCGTAACCCAGTCTGATCGCGATCTGTTTAAGCACCTGATTTCTGAAGCCACCAGCTATGTATCGGCCGACTATATGCGTCATGCCAACGAACGACGCATCCACCTGGATAGCGCACTACAGCTGCGCAATGAACTGTTCACCAGCCGCAAGCAGCTGGCGTCGGAGCAGTATCGCCACGTGGAAATGGCACGAGAGCTGGCTGAACACAGCGGGGCAGAGAACGATCTTGAAATTGATTATCAGGCGGCCAGCGATCACCTGAATCTGGTGCAGACGGCAATGCGCCAGCAGGAAAAGATTACCCGTTATGACAGTGATATAGAGGATCTGACACTTCGCCTGGAAGAACAGAGTGAAGTCGTGGCCGAAGCGCGTGAAATCCAGGAAGAAAATGAAGCCCGTGCTGAAGCGGCCGAACTGGAAGTGGATGAGCTGAAAAGTCAGCTGGCCGATTTTCAGCAGGCGCTGGACGTGCAGCAAACCCGTGCCATTCAGTATCAGCAGGCGTTACAGGCTCTGGAACGTGCGCGTTCGCTGTGTGAATTGCCTGAGCTGAACATTGACAACGCGGCGGAATGGCAGGCCAGCTTCCAGGCCAAAGAAGAAGAAGCAACCGGGCAGTTGTTGCGCCTGGAGCAGAAACTGAGTGTGGCCGAAGCGGCGCACAGTCAGTTTGAACAGGCCTTATCGCTGGTGACCAGCATTGCCGGTGAGGTCAGCCGTAAAGAGGCCTGGCAAGTCGGGCGCGATCTCCTGCGTGATGCCAGCAATCAGCGTCACCACGCCGATCAGCTTGCTTCACTGCGCCTGCGTCTGAGCGAACTTGAACAGCGCCTGCGCGAGCAGCAGGAAGCAGAACGTCTGCTGGCGGAATTCTGCAAGCGTCAGGGGCAGCAATATGAGCCTGATGCGCTGGAAGGATTGCAGCGTGAACTGGAAGCCCAAATCGAGCAGCTGAACAGCAGCGTTGCCGATGCGGGCGAACAGCGTATGTTGATGCGTCAGGAGCTGGAACAGCTCCGTCAGCGCATCGCAACGTTGACCGCGCGTGCGCCGCACTGGCTGGCTGCGCAAGAAATCCTGACGCAGCTCAGCGAGCAAACCGGTCAGGCGTTGACCAGCAGCCAGGACGTTACGGAATACATGCAGCAGCTGCTGGAGCGGGAACGTGAAACCACTGTTGAACGTGATGAAGTGGCCGCAAGGAAACGTGAAATTGAGCAGCAGATTGAGCGCTTGAGCCAGCCGGGCGGTGCGGAAGATCCGCGACTGAACCAGCTGGCCGAACGCTTTGGCGGTGTGCTGCTGTCTGAGATTTATGACGATGTCACGCTCGACGATGCGCCTTACTTCTCCGCCCTGTACGGCCCGTCACGTCACGCCATTGTGGTGCCCGATCTTTCGCTGGTGCGTGAGCAACTGGATGGCCTGGAAGAGTGCCCGGAAGATCTCTATTTGATCGAGGGCGATCCGCAATCCTTTGATGACAGCGTGTTCAGCGTCGACGAGTTACAAAATGCCGTCGTGGTCAAGGTGGCCGAGCGCCAGTGGCGCTATTCCCGCTTCCCTAAAATCCCGCTTTTCGGCCGGGCGGCACGCGAAAACCAGCTGGAGTTGCTCAATAACGAACGCGATCGTCTGGCGGAACGGTATGCCACCCTGTCGTTTGACGTTCAAAAGACGCAGCGGCTTCATCAGTCATTCAGCCGTTTTATCGGTAGCCATCTGGCGGTCGCCTTTGATGACGATCCCGAAGCGCAGATTCGTCAGCTCGGCGCCCGTCGGGGTGAGCTGGAACGTGCGCTCAACCAGCATGAAAGCAACAATCAGCAGCAACGTCAGCAGTTTGACCTGGCCAAAGAGGGCGTTGCGCAGCTTAACCGCCTGTTGCCGCGCGTGAATCTGTTACTGGACGACACGCTGGCAGACCGTTGTGAAGAGATCCGTGAGCAGGTGGAAGACGCGCAGGAAGCCGCACGCTTCCTCCATCAGCATGGGGCGAAGCTGGCCAAACTTGAACCGATGCTGGCGGTGCTGCAGAGCGATCCGGAACAGCACGACCAGTTGCAGGCAGATTACCAGCATGCACAGCAGCAGCAGCAGCGCGCGCGTCAGCAGGCTTTTGCGCTGACCGAGGTGGTACAGCGTCGCGCCCACTTCAGCTATGACGACTCGGCCAGTATGCTCGGTGGCAACACCGATCTGAGTGATAAGCTGCGCCAGCGTCTGGAGCAGGCGGAAGCGGAGCGCAGCCGCTGCCGTGAGCGCCTGCGTGCCCATCAGTCGCAGCTGACCCAGTATTCTCAGGTGCTGGCATCGCTGAAAAGCGCTTATGACGCCAAACGCGACATGCTGAAAGAGTTGCAGCAGGAGATGCAGGATATCGGTGTGCAGGCCGATGCCAGCGCGGAAGAACGCGCCCGTATCCGCCGTGACGAGCTGTATACCGCGCTCAGTCACAATCGTGCCCGCCGTAACCAACTGGAGAAACAGCTCACCTTCTGCGAAGCCGAAATGGACAATCTGCAGAAGAAACTGCGCCAGCTTGAGCGCAACTATCATCAGGTCCGCGAACAGGTGGTCAGTGCCAAAGCAGGCTGGTGCATGGTGCTGCGTCTGGTGAAGGACAATGGCGTGGAGCGGCGTCTGCATCGTCGGGAACTGGCTTACCTGAGCGCAGATGAGCTGCGTTCAATGTCGGATAAGGCACTCGGTGCACTGCGCCTGGCGGTGGCGGATAACGAACACCTGCGCGATGTGCTGCGCCTGTCGGAAGATCCCAAACGACCAGAGCGTAAAATTCAGTTCTTTATCGCCGTGTATCAGCATCTGCGCGAACGTATCCGTCAGGACATTATCCGCACCGACGATCCGGTTGAAGCCATCGAACAGATGGAAATCGAGCTGAACCGTCTGACGGAAGAGCTGACCGCCCGCGAGCAAACGCTGGCCATCAGTTCACGCAGCGTGGCGAACATTATTCGCAAAACGATTCAGCGTGAACAGAACCGTATTCGCCAGCTGAACCAGGGGTTACAGACCGTCAGCTTTGGACAGGTACGCAGCGTGCGGCTCAACGTGAACGTGCGGGAAACACACGCGATGCTGCTCGATACCTTGTCCGAAGAGCATGAACAGCATCAGGATCTGTTTAACAGCAACCGACTGACCTTCTCGGAAGCGCTGGCAAAACTGTATCAACGCCTCAATCCACAGATTGATATGGGACAGCGCACGCCACAGACAATTGGTGAAGAACTGCTGGATTACCGTAACTACCTGGAGATGGAAGTCGAGGTGAATCGTGGCTCCGATGGCTGGCTGCGTGCAGAAAGTGGTGCGCTCTCTACCGGTGAAGCGATTGGTACCGGTATGTCGATCCTGGTCATGGTCGTGCAGAGCTGGGAAGAGGAATCACGCCGTCTGCGTGGGAAAGATATCTCACCCTGCCGCTTGCTGTTCCTGGATGAAGCCGCCCGTCTGGATGCGCGTTCAATCGCCACGCTGTTTGAACTCTGTGAGCGCCTGGAGATGCAACTGGTCATCGCTGCACCTGAGAACATCAGTCCTGAGAAGGGCACGACCTACAAACTGATGCGTAAAGTGTTTAACAACACCGAACACGTTCATGTCGTGGGATTACGGGGTTTCGCCGCCGATCCGCTGCCTGCCAAACGCGGCAGTGAAGCCGATTCGGCCAGTGAAACGACGACATAATATTCGTGCGGCAAGGATAGTCAAAAACAGCGCCATTGGTTAATCTGGTAACGGCATTTGTCGCAGGAGGCAAATGCCGTTTTTGTTTGTATACTCAGTCATATGAGTAACAGCCCGATTGCAGCTTTTTCCTCTCAGGCTGCGCGGTAGATTAATGAAGGGGGCAGGGATGTTACTGAATAAAGGCTTAACAATTCATCAGGTTAGTTCATGGCTGGTGCTGGCACTTGCCCTGAGTCCGTGCGTGCCGTCCCAGGCGGCTATCATCGCGGCCATGCCCGGTGTCCATTCGACCCAGGCCACCACCTCTGTTTCTGCCAGTCAGCAAAAAATTCGCCAGGCGTTTGCCAGTGACAGTCAGCCTTTTTACGGTGCTTCACTGGCCGCCCTGTATGCCGCACGAAATATGCAACCGATCTGGCAGGATCATGACGCCGTGCAGAAGTTTCAGCAGCAGCTGGCTGAGGTAGCGTTATCCGGCGTCCAGCCACAATTTACCCGGTGGGTGGAGCGTCTGACCGATCCATCCATTACCGGATTCGCCCGCGATGTGACACTGTCCGATGCCATGCTGGGTTATCTGCAGTTTGTCTCATCGGTTCCCGCACAGGGGGAAACGTGGCTCTACAGTACGGTGCCCTATAAGTTGGCGGTGCCGTCGGTGTCCGTCATTAATGCCTGGCAGAACGCCGTGAATGCGGGGCGGGCAGCGGCCTTTGTGAATTCGCTGGAACCGCAACATCCGCAGTATCCCTTAATGCACAAAGCGTTAATAAACCTGCTTAACGATAAACAGCCGTGGCCGCAAATCAAAAATCGCGACACGGTAAGGCCGGGTCAGGTCAGTGATGATGTACCGGCACTGCGGGAAATCCTGCGGCGCAGCGGTATGTTAAGTGCACAGACGACGGCACCTGCACCGAATGACGATGCGGTTCCTACTGCGCCAGTTACGGTCAGCCACAGTGAACCTGTCGCGGTCAGCCCGTCTGCCGTTGCCGTGAACGCTATTCCGCCGCCACCGCCAGGCGCGCCGGACAACGTACAAGTGGCACCTACGGCGACAAGTGGCGTCAATGTCTATGACGATAATCTGGTCGCAGCGGTAAAACGCTTTCAACAGTGGCAGGGGCTGGACGCGGATGGTGCCATTGGTCCGCGTACGCGTGAATGGCTGAATGTGTCACCTCAGCAACGTGCCGCCCTGCTGGCGCTGAACATTCAACGCCTGCGTTTGCTGCCGGATGATATGCACAACGGCATTATGGTCAACATTCCCAATTACTCGTTGAATTATTACAACAACGGCACCCGGGTGCTGACATCGCGGGTGATTGTGGGCCGGCCAGACCGTAAAACGCCACTGATGCGCAGCGCGCTCAACAACGTGGTGCTGAATCCGCCGTGGAATGTGCCTACCACGCTGGTGCGCCAGGACATCATTCCAAAAGTGAAACAGGACCCGACGTACCTGTATAAGCATGGATATACCCTGCTGTCGGGCTGGAGTGCGGATGCGGAGGTGATCGATCCCACCATGATCGACTGGAGCATGGTGTCAGCCTCGTCGTTCCCGTACCGAATTCGTCAGGCGCCGGGGCAGACCAATTCACTGGGCCGTTTCAAATTTAATATGCCCAGTTCAGATGCTATCTATTTGCACGACACGCCCAATCATAATCTGTTCCAGCGTGATATTCGCGCACTCAGCTCGGGCTGCGTGCGGGTCAACAAAGCGTCAGAACTGGCGGGCATTCTGCTGCAGGATGTAGGCTGGAATGATGCCCGTATCTCAGGGACGTTAAAACAGGGTGATACGCGCTATGTGCCTATTCGCCATCGGATACCGGTTAACCTGTATTATTTAACCGCCTGGGTCGCGGATGATGGTAAAACGCAGTTTCGTACAGATATTTACAATTATGATAATACTGCCCGTTCCGGGAGTCTGGTGCTGAGTCGCGCGCAGCAGTTGCTCCTCTAACGGTTGATTTTTAACCGTAAGTGCGCATTGCGCGTGGGAAGATGACCTGAGAAAGGCGGTGTCTCCGATGAGGCGCCGTCTTCCAAACTTGCCAGACATGGGTTGACGTGCTACCGCGAGAAAGTTATGGTTCCGCCAGTGCGTTTTTTGCACGTGTCATTGGCTCTGTTCTCAGGTAAAACGCTTCATGTCTACAATTGATTCTGTCCGTCGCAAACTGTTGTTTTGCGGAAGTGCCGCTGCGGGACTGGCTTTGTTGCCGACGTCAGCGATGGCTTCACTCTCTACGTCACGACCGCGCGTCTTAACGCTGAATAACCTTCACACGGGTGAAACCCTCAAAACAGAATTCTTCAACGGTAAAAGTTACGACAAGAGCGAGTTATCGCGTCTTAATCATTTTTTCCGTGACTACCGCGCCAATAAAATCAAAAGTATCGATCCCCACCTTTTCGATCAGCTCTACCGCCTCCAGGCGCTGCTGGAAACGCGTAAGCCCGTTCAGCTGATCTCGGGCTACCGTACTCTGGCCACCAATAATATGCTGCGCGAATCTGGTCCTGGTGTCGCAAAACACAGCTACCACACCAAAGGTCAGGCGATGGATTTCCATATTGAGGGGATTAGCCTGGCGAATGTCCGGAAAGCCGCGTTAAAAATGCGGGCGGGTGGTGTAGGATATTACCCCAGCAGCAACTTTGTACATATTGATACCGGTCCGGTCAGGCACTGGTCGTAACGTCGGCAACGCTGCGGGTGCCGACCATGGAGCGTTATGAATTATCACATTATCCCCGTTACCGCCTTCGCGCAGAACTGTTCGGTTATCTGGTGCGACACCACACGTGAATCTGCGATTGTGGATCCGGGTGGTGACGCCGATACAATCAGGCAAACGCTGGAACAGCTTGATTTAACGCCTGGCCAGATCCTGCTGACGCATGGTCATCTTGATCATGTCGGGGCCGCGGCGGAACTGGCGGCCTGCTGGAACATACCACTGGTAGGCCCGCACAAACAGGATGCGTTCTGGCTTGAGGCATTGCCCACGCAGAGCCAGATGTTTGGACTTGAGTACTGCGCGCCGCTTACGCCCGATCGCTGGCTGGAAGAGGGGGACACTGTTCAGGTTGGTCAGGTTAATCTTGAGGTTCTGCACTGTCCCGGTCATACGCCAGGCCATATCGTGTTTTTTGACCGACAGGGGCGTTTACTGGTTTCCGGTGATGTGATCTTTAACGGTGGTGTAGGACGCACCGACTTTCCGCAGGGTAACCATCAGCATCTGATTGATGCCATCAAAAACAAAGTGTTGCCGCTGGGAGATGATGTGACGTTTTTGCCCGGTCACGGTCCGCTATCCACTTTAGGTCGTGAACGTCTGACGAATCCTTTTCTGCAATAAAAAATGGGCCAGTCAGGCCCATTTTTTTTCATAAGGACAGGATTACAGCACGGCGACAATCGCTTCACACAGGGCAGACATATTATCGGGCGTCATCCCGGCCACGTTCACCCGGCCTGAGTTCACCGCATATACGCCAAACTCTTCACGCAGACGAATGACCTGATCTTTGGTCAGCCCGCTGAACGAGAACATACCGTTCTGCTTAATGATAAAGCTGAAATCCTGCTGCGCCCCTTTTTCCGCCAGCGTATTCACAAACAGCTGACGCATGCGCTGGATACGCTGACGCATATCGGACAACTCCTGCTGCCAGATGGTACGGAGCGCGTCATTTCCCAGGATGGTTGCCACCACTGCCGCACCGTGTGACGGTGGGTTAGAGTAGTTAGCGCGAATCGTGTACTTCACCTGACTGAAGGCAGTATCGGCCGTGGCTGCATCGCTCGCCACCAGCGTAATCGCACCCACGCGTTCATTATACAGACCAAAGTTTTTGGAATAGGAACTGGCCACAATCAGCTCCTGATGGCTGGCCGCAAACAGGCGCAGACCTGCTGCATCTTCTTCCAGCCCACGGGCAAAGCCCTGATAGGCGAAGTCAAACAGCGGCAACCAGCCATTGGCTTTGGAAAGCGCAGCCAGCTGTTGCCACTGCTCTGCTGTCGGATCGATACCGGTTGGGTTATGGCAGCAGCCGTGGAACAGCACCACATCACCGGCTTTAACCTCTTTCAGCGAGGCCAGCATGCTGTCAAAGTCCAGCGTATGGTTGACCGCATCATAATACGAGTATTCACACACCTCGAGACCCGCGGCGTTAAACACGTTTTTATGGTTCGGCCAGCTCGGGTTGCTGACCCATACGCGCTTCACCGACGTCTGCGTGGCCAGAAAATCCGCAGCGACACGCAGTGCACCTGTCCCGCCTGGCGTCTGCGCGGAACGTACGCGGCCCGCCGAAATCAGGGCGTTGCCTTTACCAAATAACAATTCCTGAGTGCAGTGTGCGAAATCCGGCAGACCGTCAATGCTCAGGTAATTTTTGCTGGTCTCGTTTTCCAGCAGATATTGCTCTGCTTTTTTAACGCTGGTGAGCACCGGGGTTTTCCCGGTTTCATCTTTATAAACGCCAATACCGAGATTAATTTTATTCGGGCGGTCATCGGCACGAAACAGATCGGCCAGGCCAAGGATAGGATCGGCAGGTGCAGCAGAGATCGATTCAAACATGAGTCGGGTCCAGTAGCGTGAACTTTAGCAAATGAAGCATCAGGTTAACGTCAGCACGACGAAATGCCAACCGTTTGCGATAAAATTCATTGTCCGGTCGGCAGAATTACCGGTACTTATAGGGAGAAGGGGGCCACGTAGCGGCTGCGCTGAATAAAGGCAATAAAAAACGGAGCCGAAGCTCCGTTTTTTGTACTGCATCAACAAACTTAGAACTGGTAAACCACACCCAGGCCGACTACGTCGTCGTTAGGAATGCCCAGTGGGTTGTTTTTGTCCAGCTGGTTGATTTTATAATCAACGTAGGTGGCCATGTTTTTGTTGAAGTAGTAGGTTGCGCCCACATCGAAGTATTTGTAGATATCCGCATCGCCGATACCTTCAATGTCTTTGCCTTTGGACTGAACGTAAGCCAGTGAAGGACGCAGACCGAAGTCAAACTGGTACTGTGCAACCATCTCAATGATTTGAGCTTTGTTTGCAAAGGCAGGAGCGGTAGTTGTTGGGCCAGTAACGATTGAAATTGGTGCTGCATTACGCATTTCACCATACATCGCTGCCAGATAAACATTGTTAGCATCATATTTCAGAGCGGTTGCCCAGCTTTCAGCATGTTTGCCAGCGCCAACAATATTGCCGTTGGCTGCAACACCCTGAGCCTGCGAGTCAGTACGATCGCTGCTGCTATATGCACCAACAATGCCTACGCCGATTGGCGAGGTGTAAGATGTTGATGCACCCCATCCATCGCCATTTGCTCTACGATCAGCGCGATTTGAATTCTCATTTTTGCCCTGATACTGAAGCGCAAAGTTCCAGCCATCTACCAGACCAAAGAAGTTACTGTTGCGGTAGGTCAGCAGACCACCACTACGACCGTTCATGAAGTTGTCTGAGTTACCTGAGTCACCGCCGAATACTGGCAGCATATCGGTCCAGCCGATGGCATCATAAACCACACCGTAGTTACGGCCATAGTCGATTGAGCCGGCATCGCCGAACTTGAGGCCAGCAAAGCCCAGACGGGTTTTATTGTCAGTTTGCGCGTCAGAACCTTCAGAGTTATTACCCTGGATGTTGTATTCCCACTGACCATAACCGGTCATCTGGTCATTGATCTTGGTTTCGCCTTTGAAGCCGAAGCGGATATAAGTCTGATCGCCGTCATCACCTGAGTTATCAGAGAACTGGTGACGTGCATCCACTTTACCGTACAGGTCCAGTTTATTGCCGTCTTTGTTATAAACTTCTGCTGCATTGGCTGCGCCAGCGGCGAGCAGAGCAGGGATAACCACTGCCAGAATGTTGCGCTTCATCATTATTTATTACCCTCATTGGAGTTATTTGGACACCTGCCACTGCCGTCAAGAAATCTTTACATGAACCTTGAAAGAAGTTTGGTGTCTCCTGTGTCTGCACGCATCTTTCCATCCCCCATCGGGTAATTCTACTGCGAAAATGCTACAAAAGTCGTAATCTTGTTTCAAAGATAAAAAATGTATTTCCAAATGTAAAAATAACGGAACTTTGTGAGTCATATCAAAATTTACAAAAATAAAAAAAGGCCGGCGAAGCCGACCTCTTTATATATATGAATTTCTTATATTAAATGCTGAAAATCAGAAGCTCGCATTACGTGGCGTACGTGGGAATGGAATAACATCTCTTACATTTTGTACGCCTGTGACATAGGCGATTAAACGTTCGAAACCTAATCCGAATCCGGAATGGGGAACGGTGCCATAGCGACGCAGATCACGATACCACCAGTAATCCTCTTTTTTCAGCCCCATCTCTTCCAGACGCGCATCCAGTACGTCCAGACGCTCTTCACGCTGTGAACCGCCGATAATCTCACCAATGCCAGGCGCTAACACATCCATCGCGGCCACGGTTTTACCGTCTTCGTTAAGGCGCATGTAGAACGCTTTGATGTCTTTCGGGTAGTTTTTCACAACGACAGGCGCTTTAAAGTGTTTCTCCGCCAGGTAACGCTCATGCTCAGAAGACAAATCAATGCCCCAGGAGACAGGGTTCTCAAATGTCTGGCCGCAGTTCATCAGAATCTCGACGGCATCGGTATAGTCGACCTGCGCAAAGTCTGTGGTGACGAAGCGCTCCAGACGAGCGATGGCGTCGTTATCAACGCGCTCGGCAAAGAACGCCATGTCGTCTGCACGTTCTTCCAGGACGGCTTTAAACACATACTTCAGCATGGCTTCCGCCAGATCGGCCGCATCATCCAGGGAGGCGAAAGCTATTTCCGGCTCCAGCATCCAGAATTCGGCGAGATGACGGCTGGTGTTGGAGTTTTCGGCCCGGAAGGTGGGGCCGAAGGTATAAATTTTTGACAGCGCACTGGCATAGGTTTCGCCGTTGAGCTGGCCGGATACCGTCAGGAAGGCTTCCTTACCAAAGAAGTCTTCTGAAAAGTCGACTTTGCCCTGATCGTCACGCGGCAGGTTTTCCAGATCCAGCGTTGATACGCGGAACATTTCACCCGCACCTTCGGTATCGGAAGCGGTAATCAGCGGCGTAGAAACCCAGAAATAGCCGTTCTCATGGAAGAAACGGTGCAGCGCCTGCGCCAGCGTGTGACGAACACGGGCTACGGCACCAATCAGGTTCGTGCGTGGACGCAGGTGGGCCACTTCACGCAAATACTCAATGCTGTGACGTTTGGCCGCCATAGGATAGCTGTCGGGATCTTCCACCCAGCCTACCACCTCCAGCTTTGTCGCCTGGATTTCAAACGCCTGCCCCTGGCCCGGAGATGCCACAACGGTACCGGTGACAATGACGGAGCAGCCGGTAGTCAGGCGCAGCACTTCGTCCTGGTAATTATTCAGAGAATTATTGACGACGGCCTGAACGGGATTAAAGCAGGAGCCGTCATACACGGCGATAAAGGACAGACCGGCTTTTGAATCTCTTCGGGTACGTACCCAACCACGTACGGTGACTTCACTGTCAACCGCGACGCGACCGTGCAGTACATCCGCTACAGGCACTACGCTCATAAATATCTCTCTATATAGAAGAAGTGTGTGAATGAATTCCCCAGACTGGGGTGTTGCTATGTTACTTGCGAGTCAACAGGAAACAAGCAAAATTCAGGGGGAAGGGCAGATTTATTGCCAGGAAAGCGGGGCGCAGAGCGCCCCAGTCACATAGCGCTTAGCTGGCTTTTTTTACCAGTGGCAGGTCAAAGGCTTTTCTCAAGGCTCTGACGAAGGCTTTATCCTGACAAATGGTTTTGCCCGGACTGTCTGACAGCTTGGCAACCGGCTTCCCGTTACACTGCACCAGCTTAATGACAATATTGAGTGGCGTCACGCCGGGGATATCGCAGGTCAGTCGGGTGCCAATGCCAAACACAACGTGAGTACGCTGACCAAAGTGGCGATAGAGCGCCAGCGCTTTATCCAGATTCAGGTTGTCGGAGAACACCAGGGTTTTACTCTGTGGATCTATGCCCAGTTGCTGATAATGCGCCAGGGCTTTTTCACCCCATTCAACCGGGTCGCCCGAATCATGGCGTAAACCCTGGTAACGGCGGGCGAAGACCGGGCCGAAGTCGCGCAGGAAGGCGTCCATAGCGATGCAGTCCGTTAACGCAATACCCAGTTTGTCATCATATTCATCCAGCCAGGCCTGTAACGCGGCCCGCTGGCTGTTCGCCAGCACCGGACTGATTTGCTGAAAAGCCTGAAACCATTCGTGCGCCTGCGTGCCGACAGGCGTCAGTTCAAGACGGCGGGCCAGATCATAGTTGCTGGTGCCCATCAGCCAGGGGAAGTCCTGCTTCAGCGTACTGACAATGGCTTCCTGCACCGACCGGGAATAGCGGCGACGGGTACCAAAATCCATCAACCGAAAACGTGACATATCGGTATCCGCAATTTGCGTTTTAAACGTCGCCAGTTTCTGGTGCAGAAAGTCCACGGCCTGCTGACTGCCGGTGTGTGGTGTACGATGGCGATGCACCACTTCGCTGATCAAGGCCAACAGGGGAACTTCCCACATGATGACCTCACGCCAGGGCCCCTGAATTCGGATGGCCAGCTTGCCGTTGTGATTTTGCACGTCGACCTGCTGAGGGTCATAGCGAAAATTGCGCAGCCAGTTAAGGTAGTCGTCAGCAAAAAAGGGGAGGTCAGATAACCAGGCATATTCGGCGTCGGTCAGCGCCAGCGTCTGCATGGCATTGATCGCTGCACGGATTTCGTCAGCATAAAAACCCAGTAACTCATCGCTGCGGCAACGAAACTCCGCCGCTACCGTAACATCATAGTAGCGGTGGAAGACGGCTTGCTGCATATGAAGCTTATACGCGTCAGTATCCAGCAGCGAAGTCAGTATCGGGGAAGCATGTCCTGTCATGGCGCGTTTCGGCATCCTGTTCGGTGGCGCAGAGCCCGGTGTATTAAACGTCACAAAGACGCAAAAGTATAAATCACTAACAGACGGCGATCACAGCATATTTCAGGATAGCGAGTCGAGGCCGAATTGTGTCATTGTTAAGAAAGTGTAGCCATTTTGCCCACGACATGCATTACGCATGGCAAGCTTAACGCATCAGGCTTAGACTTTAACGGGTAAACTATTCATTGCGAGACGAAATATGACGCAGCAGCCAAAAATAAAATATCGCCACGATTACCGGGCTCCCGATTATACCATCACCGATATTGATTTAACCTTTGAACTGGATGAGTCGACTACGCGCGTCACGGCCATTAGTCAGGTTAAACGCCAGGGTGATAACGGGGCTGAATTGCGTCTGGACGGTGAAGATCTGACCCTGATCTCGCTGGAAGTTAATGGCCAGGCCTGGACGGCTTATAAAGAGGAAGAAGGCGCACTGGTACTCAGCCAGTTGCCAGACAGTTTCACGCTGAAAATCGTGAATGACATCCATCCTGACCGCAACAGCGCGCTTGAAGGATTGTACAAGTCCGGTGAGGCACTTTGTACGCAATGTGAAGCCGAAGGCTTCCGCCATATTACCTGGTATCTGGATCGGCCGGATGTGCTGGCGCGTTTCACGACCACCATCATTGCCGATGGCAACCGCTATCCTTTCCTGTTGTCGAACGGCAACCGTATCGACAGTGGTCATGACGAGCAGGGACGTCACTGGGTTAAATGGCAGGATCCGTTCCCGAAGCCCTGCTATCTGTTTGCGCTGGTGGCAGGTGATTTTGACGTGCTGCGCGACAGCTTTACCACGCGTTCGGGGCGTGATGTCGCACTGGAGATCTTTGTTGACAGAGGCAATCTGGACCGCGCCGACTGGGCAATGACCTCGCTGAAAAACAGCATGAAGTGGGATGAAGAGCGCTTTGGCCTGGAGTATGACCTCGACATCTTTATGATTGTCGCGGTGGACTTCTTTAATATGGGCGCGATGGAGAATAAAGGGCTTAACATCTTTAACTCCAAATATGTGCTGGCAAAAGCCGAAACCGCAACCGATAAGGATTACCTGGGGATTGAGGCCGTGATAGGCCATGAATATTTCCACAACTGGACCGGCAACCGCGTCACCTGTCGTGACTGGTTCCAGTTGAGCCTCAAAGAGGGCCTGACCGTCTTCCGCGATCAGGAGTTCAGTTCAGACCTGGGATCGCGCGCCGTTAATCGTATCGATAATGTCCGTATCATGCGCGGCGCGCAGTTTGCTGAGGATGCCAGTCCGATGGCGCACCCGATCCGGCCGGATCAGGTGATCGAAATGAATAATTTCTACACCTTAACCGTGTATGAAAAAGGATCGGAAGTGATCCGCATGATGCATACCTTGCTGGGAGAGGAGAACTTTCAGAAAGGGATGCAACTGTACTTCAAACGGCATGACGGCAGCGCCGCCACCTGCGATGATTTTGTTCAGGCGATGGAAGACGCGTCTGGCGTTGATCTGTCTCAGTTCCGCCGCTGGTACAGCCAGTCAGGTACACCAACCGTCACGGTACGCGACGACTACAATCCGGAACTGGAGCAGTACACGTTGCACGTTACGCAACACACGCCACCGACAGCCGATCAGAAAGAAAAACTGCCGCTACACATCCCGCTGGATATCGAACTGTATGACGGCCAGGGCAAGGTGATTCCGTTGCAGCGCGATGGCCATCCTGTGCATCACGTCCTGAACGTGACGGAAGAGTTCCAGACGTTTACGTTTGATAACGTCTATTTCCAGCCGGTGCCGTCACTGCTGCGTGAATTCTCCGCACCTGTGAAACTTGATTACAAGTGGAGCGATGCCCAGCTCACCTTCCTGATGCGTCATGCCAGTAACGATTTTTCCCGCTGGGATGCGGCGCAAAGTCTGCTGGCAACCTATTTACGTCTCAATGTTGCGCGTCATCAGCAGGGGCAGCATTTGTCACTGCCGCTGCACGTTGCCGATGCTTTCCGCACCGTGCTGCTTGACGCAGACAGCGACCCGGCATTGACGGCGCTGATTTTGACATTGCCGAGTGAGAACGAAATTGCCGAGCTGTTTGAGATTATCGATCCGCAGGCCATTGCGCTGGTGCGCGAAGCGTTGGTCCGTACGCTGGCGCGTGAACTGGCGGATGAATTCTTTGCCGTGTATAACGCCAATCAGCAGGCGGACTATCACGTTGATCATGCGGAAACAGGCAAACGGTCACTGAAAAACATCTGCCTGTACTATCTGGCGTTTGGTGACATGGATCTGGCCGATAAACTGGTTCAGGCACAGTATCAGCGCGCGAATAATATGACCGATTCCCTGGCGGCACTCTCGGCCGCCGTGGCGGCGCAGTTGCCGTGCCGTGACGCCTTACTGGCTGACTATGACGATCGCTGGCATCGCGATGGCCTGGTGATGGACAAA
The DNA here is from genome assembly GCF_004364735.1 of Pantoea sp. PNA 14-12. Lineage (NCBI taxonomy): Bacteria > Pseudomonadati > Pseudomonadota > Gammaproteobacteria > Enterobacterales > Erwiniaceae > Pantoea > Pantoea sp. PNA 14-12. The sequence goes on from NZ_SOAJ01000001.1 coordinate 569,558, forward strand.
TGGTTTATGTTGCAGGCCACCAGCCCGGCGCAGAATGCGTTACTTAACGTGCGCCGGTTGCTGTCGCACCGTTCGTTCAGCATGGGGAACCCCAACCGTATTCGTTCATTGATCGGTGCCTTCGCATCGGGGAACCCCTCGGCCTTCCATGCCGAAGATGGCAGCGGCTATCGCTTCCTGGTCGAGATGTTGACGGATTTAAATACCCGAAATCCGCAGGTTGCGTCGCGCATGATTGAGCCATTGATTCGTCTGAAACGTTACGATACTCGCCGTCAGGCGCTGATGCGCCAGGCGCTGGAGCAGCTACAGGGTCTGGAGAAACTGTCGGGCGATCTGTACGAGAAAATTACCAAGGCGCTTAACGCCTGATGAAACGGCGGGCCATGGCCCGCCGTTTCATCAGCGCTGTTGCGCATAGCGCGGCGGTTTATCTGCCGCACTGCGACGCATCACCCGATCCAGCACCTCCGCTTCCAGCTCGGCCAGACGGGCGGAACCCCGCCGCCGGGGACGCGGCAAATCAACCTGCAAATCCAGCCCAATCCGACCTTCCTCAATCAGCAGAACCCGATCCGCCATTGCAACCGCTTCACTGACATCATGGGTGACCAACAGCACCGTAAAATTGTGTTGCTGCCACAGTGATTCAATCAGCTCCTGCATCTCAATTCGGGTTAACGCATCGAGCGCGCCGAGTGGCTCATCCAGAAGGAGCAGACCGGGGCGATGAATCAGGGCGCGAGCCAGTGCCACGCGCTGTTTCTGACCGCCAGACAGGGCGGCAGGCCAGTCACTGGCGCGATCGGCTAGCCCAACGGCCGCCAGCGCCTCGTGTGCGGCTTCCCGCCAGGCATTGCCCCGCAGACCAAGTGCCACGTTATCAATCACTTTTTTCCAGGGCAGCAGTCGCGCATCCTGGAACATCAGACGGGTTTCGTCGCGCGCCGTGTGCAATGGCGCAGTGCCGGCCAGTAGCTGACCCTCAGTGCTGTTTTCCAGCCCGGCCAGCAAACGCAGCAGGGTACTTTTGCCGCAGCCGCTGCGGCCCACGACGGCCACAAATTGTCCAGACGGTATGTGCAGGTCAATGTTATTAAGAATCGTACGCTCGCCATATTTTTTGCTGACGCCCTTTACACCAACCGGCGTACCGGCCGTCAGACGCGCCGGGATAGCGGAGTTAATCATGCTGCTTCCTCCTTATGTTGATAAGCCGGATGCCAGCGTAACCACACACGTTCCAGCAGTAGCGCACTGACATCGGCCAGTTTCCCCAGCAGGGCATAAAGAATAATGGCGACCATCACCACATCGGTTTGCAGAAACTCACGGGCATTCATGGCCAGGTAGCCAATCCCGGCGTTAGCGGAAATGGTTTCAGCCACAATCAGCGTGAGCCACATTAATCCCAGACCAAAACGCACGCCGACCATGATGCTCGGTAACGCACCCGGCAATATCACCTGGACAAACAGGCTCCAGCCCGATAAGCCATAGCTGCGTGCCATTTCAACCAGCCCCCGATCCACGTTGCGAATGCCGTGATACGTATTCAGATAAATCGGGAACAGTGTGCCCAGCGCCACCAGAAAAATTTTGGCGGTTTCATCGATACCAAACCACAGGATGACCAGCGGGATAAGCGCCAGATGAGGCACATTACGTAACATTTGTACCGAGGTATCCAGCAGGCGCTCGCCCAGACGTGAAGTGCCGGTAATCAATCCCAGCACTAACCCGATCGAACCGCCGATGCTAAAGCCCAGCAGCGCGCGCCAGCTGCTGATAGCCAGATTCCGCCACAGCTCGCCGCTGGCGGCCAGTTGCCAGAAGGTGGTGACGATCTTCTCCGGTGCTGGCAGGATACGGCTGGAGAGCCAGCCGGTCTGCGACGCAATCTGCCAGACCACGACCAGTAACACCGGTAACAGCCAGGGCACAAGCGCCGCTGAGAAGGATTGACGTAATCGGATCATGGCGATCTCCTCAGGCCCGTGCGGCTTTTTTCTCGGGGGTAAAATCGTTCGCAACTGCTTCACCGTGCGCCTGAACGACCCGAGGTTGAGGCACTTCAGGTATCTTCAGATCCAGATGGGGAAACAGCAGCTCGCCCACGCGATAGGCTTCTTCCAGGTGCGGATAGCCGGAAAGAATAAAGGTTTCAATGCCCAGCGCTTCGTACTCTTTCATTCGCGCCGCTACGGTTGGGGCATCGCCCACCAGCGCGGTACCGGCACCGCTGCGAACCAGCCCAACGCCAGCCCAGAGATTGGGGCTAATCTCCAGTTTGTCACGGCGACCTCCGTGCAGGGCGGCCATGCGTTGCTGCCCAACGGAATCGGTACGCTGGAAGGCGCTTTGCGCTCTGGCAATGGTGGCATCATCGACGTTAGCAATCAGTTTGTCGGCGGCCTGCCAGGCTTCTTCATTGGTTTCACGGACGATGACATGCAGGCGGATACCAAAACGAACCTGGCGGCCCTGAGCAGCGGCTTTAGCGCGCACCTGTTCAATTTTTTCTTTTACCAGTTCAGGCGGCTCGCCCCAGGTGAGGTATACATCAACCTGTTCAGCGGCCAGATCCTGAGCGGGCTCTGATGACCCGCCAAACCACAGCGGTGGACGAGGCTGCTGCACCGGCTTAAACATCAGGCGCGCCCCGCGCACATGCACATGCTTGCCCTCGTAGTCTACTGTTTCACCTTCCAGCACCCGGCGCCAGACGCGGGTGAACTCGGCCGATTCGGCATAGCGTTCACGATGGTCGAGGAAAACGCCATCACCTGCCAGCTCTTCGGGATCGCCGCCCGTTACCAGATTAAACAGCGCACGTCCGTTAGACAGGCGATCGAGCGTCGCGGCCTGGCGGGCGGCCTGAGTCGGTGAAATCACGCCAGGGCGCAGGGCAACCAGAAAGCGCAGGCGCTGAGTGACCGGAATTAATGAGGCGGCCACCAGCCAGGCATCTTCACACGAGCGGCCGGTCGGGATCAGCACGCCACCAAAACCCAGGCGATCGGCTGCCTGCGCGACCTGCTGCAGATACGCATGATCGACCGGGCGCGCACCTTCGGCCGTGCCAAGGTAGTGACCGTCACCATGGGTGGGCAGGAACCAGAATACGGAAACACTCATTTTTCTCTCCTTATTGCGTCACGCTACGGGGATGCCAGATGCGATCGGCAATTGATACTTTCACGGGAATCAGGTGATTGGCATAAAACAGATCGGCGGTTTTCTGTTGTAACGCAACAGTGTGCGCGCTGACCGGACTGACCGGGCTAGGGGGACGATGATCCAGATTACTGGCAATGACCGCCTCAGGCAGGCCAATGGAGGTGGCAAGCAGATGAATGCTCTGGTCACGTTCGCTGCGCGTCAGCGCTTCCGCATCGCTAAAGGTTTTGAGCGTTGCTAAGACAAAGTCATTATGGTTCTGGGCGAATACGCGCGTCGCAAGGTAGAACGGACCGGTCTGATTGAGTGTGGTACCGTCTTTTAAAACGCGAACGTGCCCCTGAAGCAGCACTGCGGAATAATAGGGATCCCATATCGCCCAGGCATCAACGTTACCCTGCTGAAAGGCCGCTCGGGCATCGGCAGGCGTAAGATAAACCGGCTGTATATCTTTGATTGACAGGCCGGCCTCCTCCAGTGCGCGCAGTAACAGATTGTGCGAGCTGGAGCCTTTCTGAAAGGCCACTTTTTTGCCCTTCAGGTCGGCCACCGATTTCAGCGGGCTGTCCTGGCTGACCAGAATCACCTCGGCTTTGGGCTTAGGCGGCTCCGAGCCGATATAGAGTAAATCTGCCCCCGCCGCCTGGGCAAAAATGGGTGGAATATCGCCGGTACTGGCAATATCAATACTGTTAACGTTCAGGGCTTCCAGCATTTGCGGCCCGGCTGGAAATTCAACCCACTGTATTTTGGTCTGAGGGAAACGCGTTTCCAGTAACCGGTGAGCTTTTGCCAGCACCATACTGACCGATCCTTTCTGGTAGCCGATACGCACCTGTTCGGGGGCTGGCTCAGCAGCATAAACCTGAGTTCCCGTTATCAACATCCCTGCCAGTAACCACGCGCTTACTATCCGTTTCATGCTTAATCCTTATACTGCCCAGGCAACCGGTTGATGACGGCGTGACAACGCCAGTGAGAAAGAATCCACCGCCTCATCCAGGCGGGTGGCCAGAAGGGGATCCAGTTCTGGCTGACGATCGTAATGCGTGATCTGTTTATCTTCGGCATAAACCCCATGAAGCACTTCTTCCGCTTTCAGCGCGTTTAAAACGGGCTTGAGTGCGTAATCCAGCGCCAGCATGTGGCCTGCGCTGCCACCACTGGCAAGCGGCAGCACGACTTTGTGGGCCAGTGCGCGTTCGGGCAACAGGTCCAGTACCGTTTTCAGCGCACCCGAGAAAGACGCCTTGTAAACGGGCGTAGCAATCACCAGACCATCGGCGGCAGACAAGTCCTCACTCAGCGCCAGAATCGCCGGGGAATCAAAGCGGGCGTTAATAAGGTCTTCCGGCTGAAAGTTATGAATATTCCAGGGAATAACTTCCACGCCGCGCGCTTCCAGTTTGTGCTGGCACAGCGCCAGTAACGAGGTGGACCGTGAAGGAAACCGTGGACTGCCTGCCAGGGTAAGCACTCGCATTCACTACTCCTTATAACTGAAAGTTATTGATTATCTGTTGTTGAGAACTCAGGCTTTCATCCTGGCAGAGGCCACGGCAGGGCTTAAATGATTTTTCTGACAATCTAAAGGTGAAAAGCGCAAAAGGAAGATAAGGCGTGGCATCTGGAATCCAGGAGAAAACCGCTACGACAAATCTTAAAAACGGCCTGGTAAGTAACGGGATACATTAATCCGGATGAATGAATTCTCTGTCGCAGATGGATTTCGTACATTTGGTTACTTGAATATCGCAATATTGAAATAAATCCATGAAAGAAAAGAGTGGTCTTTTCTGACTGTGAGTTATCAAAATGGAAAAAGCGAAAAAGATTCGATGTTTCAATGGGGTTTTGTGATGCCGTAAGCCTGAGTTTAAGACGGGTTCCACAAAAGTATCAGATAAACAGGGCCAGCATTTATAAAAATTTTAATGGAATTTCACAACTGGTTACAGGCGGCAGGGCGAAAGTGAAAAGGGGACTGATGTATTTATTAAATGATTTCTCAACAAAGTGACGAAAGGTAAGTGATTAAACTTTAGTTTTTCTTACGATGGTTTTTGCCTGTGCTGCCTCCGCACGATATTGAGGCAGGCATTTTGCGGCATCAGGCATTAAAATAACGCTGCTCAATGTAAGCGCCTGTTATTTTAAATATAACTATTCGCCCTTAGTCAGTGCCTGTCTCAGGCTGGTGGATTTTATTTTTCATTTTCTAACAGCAGAGAAATCATGTATGTCTGACATCCTGTTATCGGTCATTATTCCAACGTACAACGTTGAGAAATATATTGTTGAATGCGTTGACTCCCTGGTAAGTCAAATTCGCGCGCCGAATGAAATTATCATTGTTAACGACAGTTCGACTGACGGGACAGTGGCGTTAATTGAACAGCATTATGCGCACCTGCCCCATGTCAAGGTGATCACGATTCCGAATGGAGGAGCAGGCAATGCGCGTGACAAAGGCGTAGAGGCCGCTAAAGGACAGTTTGTTTTTTTCTGCGATCCTGATGATGTGGTGGTGGACGGCCTTGTCAGCGAACTGGCTCAGGTCATTGAGCATTATCCGGATACGGATTTGTTTTGTTTTAATTCCAGTGCTTACCGTGAAGACAAACCGGAAATTACGTGGCCGAAAGTCAGGCACGGCCTGTTTGGCATTCAGCGCCCGCAGGATGTCCTGTTGGGATTGTTACAAAACGGTTCGTATACTTCCGCCGCCTGGAATTATGTCGTGAAAAAAAGCGTCATCCAGCAGCATCAGTTACGTTTTATCGATCGTGTTCATGAAGACCATAATTTTACGTTATCGGTGTTTATGAAATGCAATCAGGTCTGGGTAAGCCGTCAAACCTATTACAAACAGCGCATCCGTGGCGGCTCACTGACCAACAGTAGCAAAAACCCGACCTTTTTTATTCAACGCTACAATGCATTTATTACAACCTTCAACACATTGTGCCGTTCACTGCATAAAAGTGAATTGAAAAAGGATTTAGAAAAAGCCTACCTGTTTCATTCCTTCCGGTTGATGATTTATTTGTCGCTCTACAACCAGACGCCCGTTCCTGACTATGTGCTTAATGCGATTCGTTATTTCGGGCGCAGAGTTAAAGCCAGTAGTCTGAAAGAGTGGCTGCTGTTCAACAGTCCGGAAACCTTCATTTTATTGCAAAGCCATAAAGTGAAAAAAGAACTCAAACGCGTTCCGTAATTCCGAAAAATGGCAAGTGATATTGTTTGCACCTGAGCGAAATGAGAAGGTGAGGCATGCAATGTGTATAAGGTTGTTGCGACATGGCAAAAGTGCTCGATAAAAGTTTAGTAGTCAATATCTTATCTTTGCTGGCGTACCGGGGAGCTTCTTTCCTGTTTCCGCTGGCGACCTTACCCTACCTGGCGCGCGTGCTGGGTGTCGATCATATGGGGATTCTGGCGTTGGCCATCGCCTGCGTACTTTACTGCAGTACGATTTCTGACTGGGGGTTCAATGTTTTTACGACTAAAGACATTGCCCACCACCGTGATGACAAGGCGCGCGTGACGCAACTCTTCTGGTCAACATTCAATGCCAAACTGATGCTGCTGCTGCTGACCAGCGGCACATTGCTCACGGCGACCTGGTTTAATCCGTCCTGGCATTCATTGTTTTTTATTATTCTGGCTAACTGCACCACATTAGTCGGTTCACTGTTTTCCTTTGGCTGGCTGATGCAGGGTTTTGAGAAGCTGGGTAAAACGGCGATGATCGCCACCTTTGGCAACTTTTGTGCCATCCCGCTGACGTTTTTACTGGTGAAAACACCAGACGATACCTGGCTGGCGGCGCTGATACCGGGCGCGGTATCCATTATTAACGCCATTATTACGCTGAAGTTTGTGCTGGAAATGAAGGTGATTGGCGCGTATCGCTTCGAACCGAAAGAGATCAAACAGCGCATTACCGACAGTGCAGATGTGTTTATCGCCATTGCCGGTGCTAACCTGTTTAACAGCGTAAACGTCGTGATTCTCGCCAGCTTTACCTCCCACTACATGGTGGGGATCTACAACGGTGCGGACAGGCTGCGCAAAGCCGCGAATTCTGTACCGGAGCAGATTGGCAGCGCGTTTTTCCCGCGCGTCAGCCATCTGTTTGGTCGCGATAAAGCGGCTGCGGTTGCTGCCACACGTAAAAGCCTGATGCTGTCTTTTGGCCTCAGTCTGTCTATTGTGATCTTTACCTGGCTGTTTGCCGATCAGGTGGTGTCATTGCTGTTAGGCAAAGACTTCCTGCCGTCAGCCGATGTTCTCCGCGTCTTTGTGCTGTGCTTCCTGTTCGGCAATATCGCCTATCCCGCCGGACTGCAGATTCTGATTCCGCACGGGCTGGCGCGTCAGCGCATGATGGTGATGATGGCCGCGGGCGTCGTCAACGTACCTGTTTGCTGTTTGCTGGCGTGGAAATTTGGCGCGATCGGCGCAGCATGGTCAATGGTGCTGGCGGAAGTGCTGGTCTGTATCGGTATTTTTGGCATTATGGTTCGCCACAATATCTGGCGTGACTATGCGTTTCCGGACAGGATGAATTCGCGCACGGCAAACGATTCCGTTGTGTAAGATCAAATCTGCGTCAAACAGTTTCCTCGCTTAACGCCCCACGATTTACTTTTGCGCCAGAGCACCTTACCATTCTGGCGCACAATTTCCTGTGCACTGATTTCCACCGTCGCTTCCGTCTTCCAGGAGAGTGCATGTTTTACTCAATCGTCCGACCGGCGTTATTCAGGCTCGATCCTGAGCGCGCGCACCATCTCACCTTTCAGCAGTTACGCTTTATGAGCGGCACGCCGCTGGAAGCCCTTATCCGCCAGCGTTTACCCTCGCGCCCCGTGACCTGTATGGGGCTGACGTTTGATAATGCGCTGGGCCTTGCGGCCGGGCTGGATAAAAATGCCGAGTGCATTGATGCGTTTGGCGCAATGGGATTTGGTTTTGTTGAAGTGGGAACGGTCACGCCACGGGCTCAGCCAGGTAACGATAAGCCGCGCATGTTTCGCTTAGTTGAAGCCGAAGGGATTATTAACCGCATGGGATTCAATAATCTCGGCGTGGATAATCTAGTGGAAAATGTCAAAAAATCCCGATTCAAGGGCGTGCTGGGCATCAATATTGGCAAAAATAAAGATACGCCAGTGGAGCAGGGCAAAGACGATTATCTGCTGTGCATGGAGAAAATTTATGCCCATGCCGGTTATATTGCCATCAATATTTCTTCACCGAATACGCCAGGTTTACGTTCTCTGCAATATGGTGAGGCGCTTGACGATCTGCTCAGTTCCATCAAAGCAAAACAAAAAGAACTGGAAAAGCGGCATCTCAAATATGTGCCTGTCGCTGTAAAGATCGCGCCGGATCTTTCTGAAGACGAGTTGATCCAGGTGGCTGACAGTTTAGTTCGCCACCAAATTGATGGCGTCATTGCCACAAATACTACGCTGGATCGTACCCTGGTGAATGGACTGAAATATAGCGAGGAAGCCGGGGGATTAAGTGGACGTCCGGTTCAGTCGCGCAGCACCGCCGTCATTCAGCGTCTGTCACAAGAGCTGCAGGGGCGTTTGCCCATTATTGGCGTGGGCGGAATTGATTCACTGACCGCGGCACGAGAAAAAATCGCTGCCGGCGCCACGCTCGTTCAAATTTATTCTGGTTTTATTTATAAAGGTCCGGGCTTAATTAAAGATATCGTGACCCACATCTAAGAGAATCGCTCTATTAATGCGCCGGGGGGTTTATTTCTCTCTCCGGCTCGTTTATATTTTGTCCTGTTGCACGATTTTTCAGCATTCATTATTCTTCGACAGATATTTTGCCTTTAGCACAGCGGTAAATACAGGGCACACGATGAAAATTAAACCCGATGACAACTGGCGTTGGTATTATGACGCCGAGCACGACCGGATGATGCTCGATCTGGCTGACGGTATGCTTTTTCGTTCCCGCTATGCACGCAAAATGCTGACACCGGATGCTTTCACGGAATCCGGATTTTGTGTTGATGACGCCGCGCTCTATTTCACCTTTGAAGAGAAGTGCCGCCAGAGCCCGTTAAGCAGTAATCAGCGCGCCGAACTGGTGTTAAATGCGCTGGTGGCCGCCCGCTTTCTAAAACCCCTGATGCCCAAAAGCTGGCATTTCTCCGCACATCGCCAGCCAATGCAACCTGCGGTCGGCGAGATGGTTGAGGTCACGCTGGCCGAGAATGGCGAGCAGGCACGTTTGCTGGTGGTTGAAAATGGCGATAACGCCGCGCTCTGCCTGCTGGCGCAGCCCGCGTTAACGCTGGCGGGCAAAGGAATGGTGTTAGGGGATGCGATTAAAGTGATGAACGACCGTCTTCAACCGCATCAGCAGGAAAAAACCACGCGTTATGCACGCGCGGTGTAACTTACTTCACATCAATATCGCCGGCAGGAATACAACTGCAACTCAATATTGTGCCATCCTCACGGATGGCACTCTGTTTTAGGGGCTTCACTTTTCCCGCCACCAGGGTGATTTTGCAACTGCCACACAAACCTGCCCGACACGAGTAGGGAATGCGGAACCCCTGGGCTTCGAGCTGCTCAAGCAAAATTTGCTGGTTATCGCCGCTGAATGTCTGGCCCTGATACGAAATCGTCACCGCATTGGGGGATTGCTGCTGCGGCTTGAGGGTTTCCACAACCTCTCCCGCACCATAGGCGCGTGGCGGCTGGCGTTTGACGACCTTGACGTCATCACCGACACGAATAATCCCACTGTTTAGCGCAATAAGGTTCAGGCCAAAATCAATGTCACCACTGCCGTCCTGTGCGGTGCGAAAGCCCTGAAGTGTGGCGAGAGGTTGTCCGTCAGGATGTTTCTGGCCATTTTCAACGCTAACCGTAGTAAACACGCAACGACTGCAGGGCTTAGGGACGGCAAAATGTACCTGACCTACCGTAATCTCCGCCCAGTTGTCTTCATCCCAGGCAGGCGCACCGCTGACCACCAGGTTAGGACGAAATTGCTCAACGCGCACGCTGGCCGGACAGCGCTGCTGCAGATCCCGCAGAGAGGCATTATTCACTAACAGATAAGGATAGCCATCGGCAAACCCCAGCGGCACCTCGGTGAAGCGCTTCACGCGGCGTGACGGCTGTGGTCCAGTCCAGCGCAGTTGGACCGGTCTTGGGAAAAAGGCACTCAGCCACTGGTTGATCGCCTCCGGCGCGATACGGGCGGTAAAGGTGTTTCCCCATACCTCTGTTGGCGCTTCCGTTTGCGTAAAATCGGCGAAGCGAATCAGCGACTGACTGCCGTCGGGCGCCTGTAAAAATAATCCCTCAGGGGTGACGGCGGGCGTAAACTGCACCATTTCCGGGAACTGGCGCGCAGTAATAAAAGTGCCATCGGGTTCGGTCACCATAAAAATGCGATCGAAGGTCAATCCGCTGTTGGCAGCCCAGGCATGGGAAACCTGCAACCCCCGCATTGATTTAACAGGATGAATAAACAAGCGGGAAAGCGTAATCATGACAGTCTCCTGAAGCAGGCGCGCAAGACAAAAGAAGCTAACTTTATGACATAGGTCTGCGATTCGCTATAATGCGCAACAATTTTCTCAAGAGTAAAAAGTGACGATATGAATTCTCTGTTTGCCAGCACGGCGCGTGGGCTCGAAGAGCTGTTAAAAAATGAGCTGGACGCGCTGGGCGCGCAGGACCTGCAAGTGGTACAGGGAGGCGTTCACTTCAAAGCTGACGATCGCGTCATGTATCAAAGCCTGATGTGGAGCCGTCTGGCGTCGCGCATTCTGCTTCCGCTGACGGAGGTGGGCGTGTACAGCGATCTCGATCTTTATCTTGGTGTGCAGGGCATTGACTGGCCTGCTACCTTTGGCAGCGATAAAACCTTTGTGGTGCATTTTAACGGGACTAACGAGGCAATCCGTAACAGTCAGTTTGGCGCGTTGCGTGTCAAAGACGCGATTGTTGACAGCTTTACCCGCCGCAATCTGCCACGACCGGATGTGGATCGTGAACAGGCGGAGATCCGCATTAACGTCTGGCTCGACGACGATCGCGCCAGCATTGCACTGGACCTCAGCGGCAGCGCATTACATCAGCGTGGTTATCGCCAGCAAACCGGTCAGGCGCCGTTGAAAGAGAACCTGGCCGCAGCCATTGTGATGCGTTCAGGCTGGCAAACAACTACGCCGCTCATCGACCCGATGTGTGGTTCCGGTACGCTGCTGATTGAAGCGGCACTGATGGCCTGCGATCGTGCGCCAGGTTTACTCCGGAGCCAGTGGGGCTTTACGGCCTGGGCCGGCTTTAACGAAAGCCTGTGGCTGGACGTTAAACGCGATGCGCAGGCGCGGGCCCGTGCGGGCACGGCGGCCTGTCAGGCACGTTTTTATGGTTTCGATAATAATGGCCGGGTGCTGGAATGGGCGAAAGCCAACGCCCGCCGCGCAGGCGTTTTCGAGTTGTTCACCTTTGGGCAACAGGACCTGCTGAAGCTGAACAATCCGCTTGAGAACGGCGTAACGGGCACGGTACTGAGTAACCCACCGTACGGTGAGCGTCTGGAAAGCGAGCCTGCGCTTATTGCCCTGCACAGTCAGTTGGGGCGGCTGATGAAGCAGCATTTTGCGGGCTGGAACTTATCGCTGTTCAGCGCCTCACCCGAGCTGCTCAGTTGCCTGCAACTGCGCGCCGATCGACAGTTCAAGGCGAAAAACGGACCACTGGACTGCGTACAGAAAAATTATCAGTTATCTGCCGCCAGTGGTGAGCGCGCCAGCCAGATTGCCGAAGATTATGCTAACCGCTTGCGTAAAAACCTGAAGAAGCTCGATAAATGGGCGCGCCAGGAAGGGATTGAGTGCTATCGCATTTATGATGCCGATCTGCCTGACTACAACGTGGCGGTGGATCGCTATGCGGACTGGGTAGTGGTACAGGAATATGCGCCACCGAAAACTATCGACGCAAATAAAGCCCGTCAGCGCCTGTTCGATGTTATCAGCGCGACGCTCAGCGTGCTGGAGCTGCCGTCCAGCCGCCTCATCCTGAAAACCCGCGAACGCCAAAAGGGCAAAGCGCAGTATCAGAAACTGAGCGAGAAGGGCGATTATTTCGAGGTGCAGGAATTCAATGCCCGCTTCCTGGTGAATCTGACCGATTACCTGGACACCGGGTTGTTCCTCGATCACCGTATCGCGCGCAAAATGCTGGGCCAGATGAGCCAGGGCAAAGATTTCCTGAATTTGTTTGCCTACACCGGAACCGCCAGCGTCCATGCGGGGCTGGGCGGCGCGCGTTCTACGACCACAGTGGATATGTCGCGCACCTATCTGGAATGGGCGGAACGGAACCTGCGGCTGAATGGCCTGACAGGCCGTCAGCATCGCTTATTGCATGCGGACTGCCTGAGCTGGCTGAATGAAACTGATGAAAATTTCGATCTGATCTTTATCGATCCGCCTACGTTCTCAAACTCTAAACGTATGGAAGAGAGTTTCGATGTGCAGCGCGACCATATGATGCTGATGCGCAATCTGAAGCGTCTGCTGCGCAAAGGCGGCACCATCATGTTCTCGAATAACAAACGTGGTTTCAAAATGGATCTGGACGGCCTTAAGGCATTAGGCCTTCAGGCGCAGGACATCACACAGAAAACCCTGTCACAGGATTTTGCGCGTAATCGCCAAATTCACAACTGCTGGCTGATTACACATGCCGGTAAGGAATAAGCTACATGTCATTAATTAGTATCCACGGCGCTTATCTCTCCTTCAGCGATGCGCCGCTGTTAGATAACACCGAGCTGCACATCGAAGAGAATGAGCGCGTGTGTCTGGTTGGTCGTAACGGTGCGGGTAAATCCACATTGATGAAAATCATCAACGGCGAGCAACCGCTGGATGATGGTCGCATCATTTATGAGACCGATCTGGTCGTCGCACGTCTGCAACAGGATCCGCCGCGAAATATTACCGGCTCGGTTTACGACTTTGTGGCAGAAGGCGTACAGGAACAGGCGGAGCATCTGAAAGCCTACCACGCGATTTCCCATCAGGTCATGGAGGATCCGAGCGACAGGAACCTCAATGAGATGGCACGCTTGCAGGGCATTCTGGATCACCACAATCTGTGGCAACTGGAAAGTCGCATCAATGATGTGTTGCAGCAGATTGGCCTGTCGCCGGATACGGAGCTGTCGTCGTTATCGGGCGGCTGGTTACGTAAAGCCGCGCTCGGACGCGCGCTGGTCAGTAATCCACGCGTACTGATGCTGGATGAGCCAACGAACCACCTGGATATTGAAACGATTGACTGGCTGGAAACCTTCCTGAAAAGTTTCAGCGGCAGCATCGTGTTTATCTCTCATGACCGTTCGTTTATTCGCAATATGGCCACCCGTATCGTGGATCTGGATCGTGGCAAACTGGTTTCGTGGCCGGGTAACTACGACGCCTATCTGGAAGGCAAAGAAGAAGCCTTGCGCGTTGAAGAAATGCAAAACGCCGAGTTTGATCGCAAGCTGGCACAGGAAGAAGTGTGGATACGTCAGGGGATTAAGGCGCGCCGTACCCGTAATGAAGGCCGCGTTCGCGCGTTAAAAGCCCTGCGTCGCGAGCGCTCAGAGCGCCGTGAGGTGATGGGTAAAGCCAATATGCAGGTCGGCGAAGCGTCCCGTTCCGGCAAAATTGTCTTTGAGCTGGAGAATGTCGATTACGCGGTAGACGGCAAGCAACTGGTCAACGATTTCTCGGCGCAGGTTCAGCGCGGCGACAAGATTGCCCTGATTGGCCCAAATGGCTGTGGCAAAACCACCTTACTGCGCCTGATGCTGCAACAGCTTAAGGCCGACCATGGCCGCGTGCATTCAGGCACCAAGCTTGAAGTGGCCTATTTCGATCAGCATCGTGCAGAACTCGATCCCGACAAAACGGTGATGGATAACCTCGCCGAAGGGAAGCAGGAAGTGCTGGTGAACGGTAAGCCCCGCCATGTGCTGGGTTATCTGCAGGACTTCCTGTTCCATCCCAAGCGGGCGATGACACCTGTCAGAGCGCTGTCCGGTGGAGAACGTAACCGCCTGCTGCTGGCGCGTTTGTTTCTGCGCCCAAGTAACCTGATGATCCTCGATGAACCGACCAACGACCTTGATGTGGAAACACTGGAACTGTTGGAAGAGCTTATCGACGGCTATCAGGGCACCGTGCTGCTGGTCAGCCACGATCGTCAGTTTGTGGATAACACCGTGACGGAGTGCTGGATCTTTGAAGGCAATGGTGAGATTGGCACCTTCGTCGGGGGTTATCACGATGCCCAACAGCAGCGTGCGGCCTATAAGCAGCAAAAAACGCAGGTGACCGCGAAAGCGAAAGAGGCAAATCGTGCCGCTCAGTCTGCTGAACCGAAAAATGAATCTGCCAAACGCAGCGCGAACAAACTAAGCTATAACCTGACGCGTGAGCTGGAGCAGTTACCGCAAAAACTGGAACAGTTAGAGGCGCGTATCGGCGAACTGCAGGCAAGCATGAGCCACCCGGATTTCTTCAGCCAGCCGCACGATAAAACGCAGCCGGTGCTGGATGAACTGGCTCAGGTGGAAGCGCAGCTGGAAACCGCGTTTGCGCGTTGGGAAGAACTGGAATCAATGAAAAACGGCGGCTAGCGATAAGGGTCAGGGAATGTGTTCTGCAGACAAAACCAGTGCGTGGATGCTTTGTCCACAATGCGACCTGATGGTCAAACTGCCGGATATCCCTGTTGGCAGCCGCGCGTCATGCCCGCGCTGCCACACGTCCCTGACAGTCAACTGGTCAGAGCCATGCAAACGTCCCACCGGCTATGCGCTGGCGGCACTGTTTATGTTAGTCCTGGCCAATCTGTTCCCGTTTATCACCATGAAAGTGGCTGGGCTCTCCAGCCAGATTAGCCTGATGCAAATTCCTGGTGTCATGGTGGCCGATGACTATGCCAGCCTGGCCACCCTGTTTCTGCTGTTTGTTCAGGCGATTCCGGCGTTTTGCATGGTCACGCTGGTCCTGCTGGTCAACCAGGTCAAGATGCCCCTTAGCCTGAAACTGGGGCTGGCGCGTATTCTGTTTCATATGCGGAGCTGGGGCATGGCCGAAATTTTTATGGCCGGTGTGCTGGTAAGTTTTGTGAAGCTCATGGCCTATGGCGAAATCAGCCTTGAAACCAGTTTCTGGCCCTGGTGTCTGTTTTGTCTTTTACAACTGCGGGCGTTTCAGTGCCTGGACCGTCGCTGGCTCTGGCTGCAAATTGAGCCACCGCCGCCTTTGCCGCATGCGCCACAGCCCGGCATTAGCGGACTCAGGCAGGGGCTGCGCTCCTGTCCTTGCTGTACGGCGATCTTGCCCGTGGCGCAGCAGGAATGCCCCCGTTGTGGCGTAGTCGCCCATGCCCGACGTAAGCACAGCCTGCAGTGGACCATGGCACTGCTGATCACCTCCGTTATGCTCTACGTGCCGGCCAATCTGCTGCCCATCATGATTACGGAAACCCTGGGCTCCGCGATGCCGTCCAACATCATGGCTGGCGTCATTTTGCTGTGGGGCGATGGCTCTTATCCGGTCGCGCTGGTGATTTTCATCGCCAGTATTATGGTGCCGTCTCTGAAAATGCTGGCGATTGGCTGGCTGTGCTGGGATGCCAGTGGGCGAGGGCAGCGCGACAGCCACAAAATGCACCGGATTTATGAAGTCGTTGAGTTTGTGGGGCGCTGGTCAATGATTGACGTCTTTGTGATTGCCGTGCTTTCTGCGCTGGTGCGCATGGGGCAATTAATGAAAATTTATCCGGCATGGGGAGCGGTGTTGTTTGCGTTGGTGGTGATTCTGACCATGATTGCGGCAATGACGTTTGACCCGCGCTTAACCTGGGATCGTGCTGGTGAGAAAAACATGAAGGAGCCGCATCTTGACGGAAAATAATCACGGTTATGCCAAAGTGGACCAGATCAAGCGCTGGTCACCGGTATGGATCGTCCCTATTGTCACGTTATTAATAGGCGGCTGGATTCTGTTTTATCACTTCAGCCATCAGGGGCCCGAAGTGACCCTGATCACCGAGAGTGCAGAAGGGATCGAAGCGGGCAAAACCACGATTAAAAGTCGCAGCGTGAACGTTGGCGTGGTGGAAAGTGCGGTGCTGACGGACGATCTTCATCATGTGGAAATTAAAGCCCGACTGAATGCCGGTATGGAAAAACTGTTGCACAGCGACAGCGTCTTCTGGGTAGTTAAACCGCAGGTGGGCCGTGAAGGGATCACCGGTCTGGGCACGTTACTTTCCGGGGCCTATATTGAGCTGCAGCCTGGCACCAAAAAAGCGCCTCTGGAGCAGTACACCCTGATGGATTCACCGCCGCTTGCGCCGCCGGATGCCAAAGGTATCCGGATTACGCTCGACAGTAATAAAGCAGGCCAACTGAATCCGGGCGATCCGGTTCTGTTCCGCGGTTTTCGTGTCGGCACCGTTGAAACCAGCACGTTCGACACGGATAAACGCCTGATGACCTATCAGCTGTTTATCGCCGCGCCTTACGATCGCCTGGTGACGACCAATGTGCGCTTCTGGAAAGACAGCGGCATCGCGGTCGATATGTCGGCCTCAGGGATGCGCGTCGAAATGGGATCCCTGACCACGCTGTTTAGCGGCGGAGTGAGTTTTGACGTCCCGGACGGGTGGGATTTAGGCAAAGCGGCGCAGAATCAGGCTGAATATCATTTGTTCGACGATCAACGCAGTATTCAGGATTCGCTGTACACCAATCATATCGACTATCTGATGTTCTTCTCGGATTCGATTCGTGGCTTGCAGGTGGGCGCGCCGGTTGAATTCCGCGGCATTCGTCTGGGTACCGTTGCGGAAGTGCCGTTCATGAATGCGGGCACCGCTCAGGCGTTAAATAATGATTATCGCGTGCCGGTGTTAATTCGTATTGAACCCGATCGCTTTATTAACCGTTTAGGGCAAAACTTCGATCTTGAGCAGCATCTGCAGGATGGTAAGAAACGTGGCCTGCGCGCAACGTTGAAAACGGGCAATTTGCTGTCCGGTGCGCTGTATGTGGATATCGACTTCTATAATAACGCACCGCCGTATACCGGTCCGGATAAGGTCGCGGGATACGAAGTAATTCCAACAGTAAGCGGCGGCCTCAGTCAGATCCAGCAAAAACTGATGGCGGCGCTGGATAAGATTAACAGTTTACCGCTGAACAACATGGTGACGGAAGCCACGGGCACACTGAAAGAGAGTCAGAAGACGCTCAGGGATCTGCAGCGTACTATTGATAACATCAATGTGGTGACCAGCAGTCCGGCGATGAAGACCTTGCCAGAAGAAACGCAGCAGACGCTTCGTGAGCTGAACCGTAGCATGAAAGGGTTACAGCCAGGCTCCCCGGCTTACAGCAAGCTGGTGGGCGATATGCAACGGCTTGATCAGGTGCTGCGTGAACTTCAGCCCGTGTTAAAAACGTTAAATGCGAAAAGTAATGCGTTAGTGTTTGAGGCCAAACCGGGACAGGATCCCCAGCCAAAGAGGGCGAAACAATGAAAAAAGGATTAATGCTTTTTGCCGCTCTCGCACTGAGTGCCTGTAGCAGTACGGTCAATACCACCTATTATCAGCTGCCCTCGGGGGCAGCCTCAATGCAGGTGATAAGCAGCGAGGCGAATGCGCAGCCGACATTATGGGTGCAGCAAATTACGGTCCCCGACTATCTGGCGGGCAATGGGCTGGTCTATCAGACCAGCGACGTAAAATATGTCATTGCCGCTAATAATCTGTGGGCCAGCCCGCTCGATCAGCAATTGCAACAAACGTTGATCACTAATCTGACGAAAGCGTTACCCGGCCGTCTGGTTACCCAGACGCTTATCGGTCAGGAGCACGATACGCTGAGCGTAACGGTGAATGATTTCCAGGGCCGTTATGATGGCAAGGCGGTTATCAGCGGTCAGTGGACACTGGAACATCAGGGGCGCTTCACAAAGCAGGCTTTTAATCTGGTGCTACCGCAGCGGGAAGATGGCTATGATTCGCTGGTTAAAACGCTGGCACAGGGCTGGCAGCAAATCGCACAGCAGATTGCACGCGGTGCAACCACGGCAGAGTCAACCGCAACAGGGCTTTAGTTAACGTGTTGTTTCAGCACATATAATTTTTCTGACGTTTTCCAGGCTTTCTTTATAAATCATACGGATATCGTCACAGTTTCATAGGGTGAAACAGAAAGTATATGTCTGGAGCAGGTCATATTTGTGACACTGGCGTGAATATTGCGCATTGATCTTTTCATACAGAGCGAGTAAAACAAAAGGGTGGCTGAACATTAATTCGCCACCTTTTTCTTTCCACCAGATTCCACAGACCTTACATGAGGGACACGGAGTATGAAGAGACAGAAACGAGACCGCCTTGAGCGCGCCCATTCACGTGGTTATCAAGCTGGCATTACAGGACGCTCTAAAGAGATGTGTCCGTATCAAATGATAGACGCTAAGTCTCACTGGTTGGGAGGTTGGCGACAAGCCATGGAGGACAGGTCGGCTGCGGCTTAGCCGGATGTCACTGAAAAGGGATATAACCTCCGCACTGTGCGGAGGTTTTCGTTTCTGTGGAATGAAACGTCAGAATGCAGCAGTATCTTTGAACAGGCCAACTTTCAGATCGCTGGCTGTATAGATCAAATTCCCGTCAACAAACACTTCACCATCTGCCACGCCCATAACCAGTTTACGGTTAATCACGCGTTTAAAGTGAATGCGGTAGGTGACTTTTTTCGCGTCTGGCAGAACCTGACCGGTGAATTTAACTTCACCCACGCCCAGCGCGCGGCCTTTTCCTTCGCCACCCAGCCAGCCGAGATAGAAGCCAACCAGTTGCCACATCGCATCCAGGCCCAGACAGCCAGGCATCACCGGATCACCAATGAAATGGCAGCCAAAGAACCACAGATCTGGATTGATATCCAGTTCAGCTTCCACGAAGCCTTTATCATATTTCCCGCCGTCCTCGGTCATTTTGACTACGCGGTCCATCATCAGCATATTGCCGGAAGGGAGTGGCGGACCATTTTCGCCGAACAGTTCACCGCGACCAGACAGGATCAGGTCTTCTTTGGTATAGGATTCGCGTTTATCTACCATGTTCTTATTAAGCCTTCTTTTAGTGAATCACGAATATTAGCGAACAGTTGTACACTGAGCAAATGAGATTAACGGTGGTTGAACCAGTTAAGCCATCTCAACGGCCATGCCCGAGGGGTGGGCTCAGGCTGATTCATCTGACTGATGCGCTCCTGAATCGTACGCAGCAGGCATTCGCCTTCGCCGTCTTCCGTGTTCCAGACTTTTCCGGTCAGTAAGGGCAACGCTTCATCAGCCGTATCGATTGCCCAGATATGGAAACGACCGGCTTCGACTGCACTCACAACCTGCTGATTCAGACTCAGGTGGCGCACATTGCAGGCAGGAATAATCACACCTTGCTGACCCGTGAGCTCACGCTGATGGCAGATGTCGAAGAAGCCTTCAATTTTCTCATTCAGGCCACCGACCGGCTGGACGTTACCAAACTGATCGACCGAGCCCGTGACCGCAATTTGCTGATTTAGCGGTGTATCGGCAAGGGCACTGATCAGAGCACACAGTTCTGCCAGCGACGCGCTGTCGCCGTCAACTTCCGAATAGGATTGTTCAAACACCAGCGAAGCAGAAAAAGGCAGTTGCTGATCTAACTCCAGCTCCGCAATAAGATAGGCCTGCATAATCATCATGCCTTTAGCATGAATATTGCCGCCCAGCTCCGCTTTGCGTTCGACGTCGGTAAATTCACCGTCGCCAGGATGAACCACGCAGGTGATACGGCAGGGATCGCCCCAGGCCCGCGGGTGACCGGGATATTCCACGACGGAAAGACCGTTGATCTGGCCCACCACTTCGCCTTCCGTTTCGACCAAAATCTGGCGCAGCAAAATCTCATCACGCATGCGTTCATTCAGATAATTTTCGCGCCACAGACGTGCTTCCAGCGCGTCACGCAAGGCTTCAGCGTTTAGTGTTTCACCCATCAACGCGGTCTCACGCAGCTGACGCAGCAGCCAACGTGGACAAAGGGGATAGGTTTCCTGATCGCCACTATAGCGAACGCCTTCTTTGATGAGCTCAGGCCAAAAGTCCTCATCTGGCGCAGCGATATCAGCCTGTGCGGCCAAATCTACTGTCCAGCGGCACCATGCCAGCACATCATCTTCATCCACAATTTGAAGGTTTTCTTCAAATTCAGTGTAAATCGCCATCTCATGCGCTTCGGCATCCAGCTCCTGAAAATCAGCGAGCGTATCGCGTTCGCCACAGAGCACCAGATTTAACTTCAGCGGAAGCGGCGGGACAGAGACAGGCAAAGGGCGGCGCTCATCCTGCGACAGCCATTCGAGGTAGCCTTGCTCAATGCTTCTTTTCAGCCGCAGCCAGAGCAGGGGCTGAGCGAGGAGCGCACGGAGTGAAAGCACCAGCGTTCCGCCATTGGCACGATGGATCAGACCAGGTTCCAGCTGAATACGATCTTTATGTACCCGGACACAGCCAAACAGCTGCTCCTGCTCAATCCAGTCGGCAAAATGCACACCACCCTGGCTGGTAAAAGGACGCTGACTGTCAGTGGGCGGCTGCAACGTGACGTTGTCGGCCAGGATATGATAATCCCCGCCCGCCAGGGACGAAGCGGTGCCCATTACGCGCCGTGCCGCACTGGCGATCAGCGAGAGATAATCGCGGTTTTCCTGGCTGCGAACCAGCAGCAAAGGAAAACCCTGACTCTGATGGTGCAAGTGGGCCAGCGCATTCAGCAATCGGGGCTGCACCGTTGCTAAAGCATCGGTTTCTTCATCAGCAATTCGGGAGAAAACGGATTGATATTGCGCGCTATCCGGCTGTAAGGTTTGCCACGTGAGTTGAGTGCTGGTCAAAATAATCGCATTTGTCTGTTTTGAGAAAAGCGAGATTATACAGGATTCACTGTGCTTAAGCACTGCGGAGTTCAATCAGAAGTTGTGACACTGACGACATGTTTTTCGTTGCTGCATCCAGTAAAAAAGCTGTTATTCTTAGTTCGTTACGTGATCACGATGAGATTCCGATGAAATACCAGCAGCTCGAAAATCTTGAATGTGGATGGAAGTGGAAATACCTGGTGAAAAAACATCGGGAAGGTGAACTGATCACGCGTCACCTTGAACTCAGCGCGGCACAGGCGGCAGTCGATAAGCTGTTAATGATGGAGAATAATCCCGTCGACGTTAACGACTGGATTAGCCAACACATTCATCCCGAACTGGACAACCGGCTTAAACAAACGATCCGTGCGCGGCGAAAACGGCATTTCAATGCCGAGCATCAGCACACACGAAAAAAATCCATCGATCTGGAATATCTGGTCTGGCAGCGGCTGGCCGGCCTGGCGCAACGGCGCAACTGCACCCTGTCTGAAACGATTGTGCAGCTAATTGAAGATGCCGAACGCAAAGAAAAGTACGCCAGCCAGATGTCGACGCTGAAGCAGGATTTGCAGGCTATACTGGGCAAGTCGGATACTGACAACGGGTAGTTTACGGAGCAATATTCAGGCCTGCTCCGGATTAAAGGACAAAAAAAACCCCGCATGCGCGGGGTTTTTTATCACGTATAACTTAAGCCTGAGGCTGAGTTACCACGTCTTTGATACCTTTAACGTCGATTTCTACACGACGGTCTGGCGCCAGGCAATCGATCAGGGCTTTACGGCCTTTCACGCTGTCACAGGTGTTGCCAGTCACTGGGTTAGATTCACCCATGCCGCGAGCAGAGATCTTGTTAGCAGGGATACCTTTAGATACCAGGTAATCTACTACAGACTGAGCACGTTTCTCAGACAGTTTCTGGTTGTACTGCTCTGAACCGATGCGATCGGTGAAGCCCAGAACAACGACTGAACCGTCTTTAGGATCCATTGAGCTCAGCTGGCTGTACAGCTGATCCAGAGCCTGCTGACCTTCTGGCTTCAGAGTTGACTTGTTGAAGGTGAACAGAACGTCTGATTTCAGAGTAAAGCGCTTAGTCTGAACAACTGGCGCTGGTGCTGGAGCTGGAGCCGGAGCTGGCGCAGCAACATCATCCTGACCGAAACGGTAAGAAACACCCAGGCTCAGCATGCCGTTGTCTGGACGAGCACCAACGGTCTGTGCGTCACCGATGTTGTTCACCCACTGGTAATCCAGACGGGTTGCCCAGTTTTTGGTCAGAGCATACTCAACACCAACCGCTGCCAGTGGAGAAACACCGGTGTCGTGGTCGCTGATGCGGTTGCCGCCAACTACTTGCTGGGTAGAATCTGCACGCCATACCATACCACCCAGGCGGGTATAAACGTCGAGATCGTCAGCGATTGGGTAGCTCAGTTTAGCAGCCAGTTGGATGCCCTGTGCTTTGAAAGCGCCGTTAACCTGGTTGCCTTTGTTAGGCATACGGCCTAACCAGTCATAACCCAGCTCGAAACCCAGGTATGGGTTAGCCTGGTAACCGGCGAATGCGCCAGCACCCAGTTGGCTTTCGTGAGTTGGGCCGTCGTTATTTTGGTAACCGTGACCGTAGTAGCCAGTGTCGTGATACTGAGACCAGCCCAGTTTAGCACCGGTGTACCAGGTGTTATCTTTAGGGGCGGCCTGCGCTACGGTAGCGAAGCCAGCCAGTGCCACTGCAATTGCGATAGCTGTCTTTTTCATTTTGCGCCTCGTTATCATCCAAATAGGCAATGAGCATAAAGGTTGCTCTTGGTTTAATCCTTCGCCGGGTCAAAACGCTCGCTTATGACTCTACCGCAAAAAACGGAGGTTATTGAGCACCCTGGCGAGATAAAGTCTACAACGAGATTGGAAACTTACAAGTGTGATGTGAGGCACTTATGTAAAAAAACAGTGTTTTATACATAAATTCTAACAATTTAGGGTGAACTTCTGTGATGGGGGTAACCCGCAAAATGGGGGCTAAGCCATTGTCATTACTGGCAGGAGCAGAATCAGTGTCTTAGCCCAACGCGAGAGAAAAAATTTCTTGAGATAAATCTCATTTTTTACTTAATGAAACAAATCAGACTGAATTTTTAGCCGACTTTCTGGTCTGACTGGCGTTTTAGAGGACTCACCCGAGCGCAGGATGAGTCCTAACGCTTCACCTTCAGCCGCAGCGAGCTCTAGTTCCCGACGCTCATCTTCATCCAGATCGTAGGGAATCCAGGCTAAAACGACACTGTAATTTCCCGTACGCAGGGCCTTAATCATGGCCTCGACGGCGTTGTAACGTTCAGCGTCGGCGATATGCATACTTTTCTCCAGGGGCAAGCCTGCTTCCTGCATCCAGACCCGACTCAACTTATGCGCCGGTGTTAACCAAAGCTGCCAGCGGGATTGCTGGCTCAGTTGCTGAAGCAACGGTAACAGCAGCATCTGCATCATTCCCGGTTTTTCGCTATAGCGCAATTCAGTAATCCAGCCGCTCTGAGAAGCGGGGTCAGAAGGCGAAGCGTAACGGTGAGTCGGGCATACATTACGGGGATGTTGGGTGCGCATAAATTAATCACTCAGCAGTTGACTGTATGGATATACAGTAATGACATCCTGGATAAAGATCAACCTGAATTTCTGAAAATGCCTCGCAAAATTCGCATAATGTTGACGCCAAAGTGATTTATTCATTGAACCTGCAACTGAATTTTCTTATCTTCTAACCGACTGAATAGTAACGTTTTTAACAGGTTTTTGTTACAAGGAGGTGATGATATGAAGAAAGAACAGCGGGTCGTTTTGCGATCAAAACAACAACTGGCATCTTTAGGTAATGTCGAATCCCGTACTCAGTTTGGCGGTTACGCCTTAGCTGTTGAGCGCGTCGTGTTTGCCTTGATAAAAGACGATCAGCTTTATCTGCGCGCCAGCGAAGCCCTGCGGGAATATGTGGCTAAACGCCCCTTGGAGCCGCTTATTTTTCGCAAACGCGGTATGCCGGTCAGCCTGAATTATTTCAGGGTCGATGAAAATTTATGGTGTGACCCGGAGCATCTGGTTGCGCTCTCAGCGGCCTCACTACAGACCGCCCGTCGGGAACAGGATGACCGACAAGGCCGGGTGCGTTTAAAAGATCTGCCTAATGTCAGCTTACGGCTGGAAATGATGTTGCATGAGATAGGCATTTGCAGCGTTAAACACCTGCACGAGGTCGGAGCCAGGGCGTGCTGGTTAAAACTAAAACGTTATAACCAGCACCTCGGTTTCAAAACCTTGCTGGCGCTTCAGGGTGCTATTTCGGGTCATCATGAAGCCGCTCTCCCGCCAACGGTTAAAGCGGAGCTGGGTGAATGGTACCAGGCTGCGCTCAAAACAGTGGAAGAGGCGAAGAAAGGGCCTTAGTGAGAACCTAAAGCACGCCGCAGGCGAGCGATTTCCGGCAGCAAGGCAACCAGTAACCCAAGTTGCTGCAGTACCAGTGGCGTAGGCGAATCAGACCCGGCGGTAAACCGGGTAAGGCGTTGTTCCAGTTCCCGACGCATTTCCTCAGCCCGGCTGTCACTGACGATGTCGGTTTGCAGCACATCTTCGACATAGCACACCGTGTCGTCGAGAAGCGCCAGCAGCGCTGGATCAGTGACTTTATCGCGGTGCGCCCCCAGCGCGGAGATATAGCTGAGCAACGAGTGGTTCAGGCAAAGTAGCTGAAAGGCCGATTCCCGCAGCTTAGGGTTGGTACGGGTTTCACTGCTCATGTTCGACACGACGGAGGCCAGTTCCGCGTCAGCATTGTGTGCATCGCGGCGGGCAATACGGTAAGCGAGGCGATTATCTTTGCCCTGATGGTATTGTTCCATAATGGCATCCAGATAACGGCAATTGGCATTGAGTGTGCGCGTCGCCACCGCCGGAAGCTGGCGAAAACGCCAGTCTGGCCAGATAAAGGTGACGGCCAGCCAGGCCAGCGCACAGCCCAGTAACGTGTCCACTACCCGGGGCAGGGCCACCTCAAAGCCTTCGCCTAACAAATTAAAACAGAACAACACCAGCAGAGTAATGAACAAGGTTGCATGAGCATACTGCACCTGACGAAACGCAAAGAACATGACGCCCGTGACCACAATCAAGACCAGTTGGCCTTCAATGGAAGGGACCAGCCAGAGCAGGGGCAGTCCAAGCGCAATGCCCGCGAGCGTGCCGCCAATGCGTAGCGCCAGTCGGCGTTGGGTTGCGCTATAGTTAGGCTGGCAAACAAACAGACTGGTCAGCAGGATCCAGTAGCCGCGCTCCAGCCCGGTAATCTGAATAAATCCGTATCCCACACACATCACAATCGACATGCGTACGGCGTGGCGAAACAGGGCAGAGGCCGGACTCAGGTGAAGGCTGAGGCGCAGTTTAATATCACTCCAGCCACTCAGTTCTTCGCGTGACAGCAGGTTGTCGCTGTGCTGCGGATCAACTGCCTGCGCCTGCTCGGTTTCGATTGAGGCCAGTTGTGCATCGATGGCCTGCAGGTTGCGAAGCAGCCAAAGCAGTGCACCGGTGTGGGCGGCATCCGGCTCGCTCTGCGCCAGCCGGTGAATCGCATTTTCCAGACGTTCAAAAACACGCTCAAAGCGGCCATCATGTTCCCAGCGTTCGCGCAGCAGAATCGCCCGGGCAAGCTGGCGACAGGCCTGTGCCTGCATATTCAGTAAACGCTGAAAGCGAAACAGGATCTCGTTGTAACGCCAGTCGCCACGCAGAAGATGGTACTGCAGATGCGAAGAGCTGGCGCGTTCATGGATATCCTGAGCCACGAAGTAATAGTGCAGGCTGCGTCGGGTACCGCGTGAGCCTCTGTCACCTCGTAAACGGCTTTGCAAGGTGGTCTTGGTCAGATTGAGCTGTGCAACAAGCTGGCTGTTTACCATCGCGGCTTTAACAAATGCAGCATCATCCTGTTCACCCGCGTCAGGATCAAACAGATTGGCTTTGGCATCCAGATAGTGGGCCAGCTGTGAAAAACTGGCTGCCAGTTGTTCCTGCACCGGACGAACCGGAAACATTAAATGGCCCAGCAGCGTCAGCAGGTTATACCACAGTGCCCCAACCAACAGCAGCATGGGCTGCATATACCATTGTGAGAACAACCCAATGCCCAGCATGGTGTAAACGGCAATCAGTAAGGCGCCAAATGCAATGGTGGCATAGCGCTGTCCCAGCGCGCCTAACAGAATGAATCCCCATGTTGAACCTGCCAGGCCGATAATAAATACCAACGGATGCGGGAACAGCAGCTCTACTGAAACCGAAGCGATGCAAAAACAAAGTAAGGTAATCAGCAGGTTTTTAAGCCGCCCGGCCAGCCTGTCATCCAGATCGGCCAGCGCGGCGGCAACCACGCCGAGGGTTAACGGAATCGTCCACTCAATTTGCTGCAGTATCCAGGGCACAGCCGCACATCCTGATAAGGCAAACAGAATGCGCAGCAGATAACGCCAGGTGCTGTTAAAAAGATACTTTCGCCACCCGGACAGCATACTAATAGCGGCGGCGGGCATTGGCATCACGCGCGGCACGCGCCTCTTCCACAGAGACGACCCGACGTCCTACCGGCCAGAGTGCAATGGCGGCAATCTTGAAATTGGCGAGGCCCACCGGAATACCAATAATGCTGATGCATTGCACGATGCCGACAGAAATGTGCGACAGGCATAACCACCAACCGAAAAAGATAAACCAGAAAATGTTCAGAAACGTGCCGCCGGTGTTCATGATAGAGCTTTTATTCTCCGGGCGCAGAACGTCAACATGGACCGCTTCATTGCCAAACGGCAGAAATGACAGCTTAGTGATCTCCCAGCAGGAGCGCGTTAAGGGCAGGGTAAAGATCAGGACGATACTGATGAGCGTGGCGAATAACCAACTCAGCGTGGTGAAAAATCCACCCAGGACAAAATTAAGAATATTTAAAACAGTACGCATAACAGGCTTTTCCTTTTGCACTCCGCAATCTGTGCCGCCAAGTTTAGCGTGTTTTAAGGCTGGAGCGTCAAGAGTCTGACAGGTAAACTCCGATTACTCTCTATCTCGGTCGTTGGTGTCGGCGTGGAACTTAAAGCAACATCCATGGGCAAACGGCTTGCCCAGCATCCTTATCATCGTGTTCGCCTGTTATCCGCGGGCGTTGAGGTCAGCGGCGACAAACACGAATATTTGATCCCCTTCAATCAGTTGTCCGACATCACCTGTAAACGGGGAATGGTGTGGGGTGAACTGGAATTCTTACTGGCGGACAACAAGGTTGTGCGTTTGCACGGTACGGAATGGCAGGAGACGCAGCGTTTTTTCCACTACCTCATGCAGTCGTGGCAAAGCTGGAGTCAGGAAATGAGTGAAGTATGCGCGGCGGTTTTACAGGCGCTGCGCGACGACATTCAGGGATTCAGCGAACAGGAGCGTTGGCTGAAGCGCAGCGAACTTCAGGCGATCAAAGATAAGATCCGCAAACAGTTTGACGCGTTACCTTTGCCGCTTTCCCGCATTGAGCAGTTTGATTCCTGCCGTGAAAACTGGGCATTTTGCCAATACTGGCTGCAGCAAGTCGAGACGGCGATGACGCAGCGCAATCGTGACTGGACGGCGGCCATGTTGACCCGCTACCGGGATTTTTTCGCCACGGTGGAATCCACCCCGCTGAACGAGTCACAGGCAGAAGCGGTGGTTAACGGCGAAGACGCTGTGCTGGTGCTGGCGGGCGCTGGCAGCGGCAAAACGTCAGTATTAGTGGCCCGCGCGGGGTGGCTGTTACAGCGCAGACTGGCCGCTGCCGATCAGATTTTGTTGCTGGCATTTGGTCGTCATGCGGCGGAAGAGATGAATGACCGTATTCAACGCCGCTTAGGGGCCGGGGATATCCAGGCGCGTACGTTTCATGCGCTGGCCCTGCATATCATTCGGGAAGGAAGTCATAAACAGCCGGTCATCAGTAAACTCGAAAGCGATGCCGACGCGCGTCGGACATGGCTGATCGACCACTGGCGCCAGCAGTGTAATGAAAAGAAAGCCCAGGCGAATGGCTGGCGGCAATGGTTGCGTGATGAACTGGAGTGGGAGGTCAGCGAAGGCCCTTTCTGGCAGGATGATCGTTTAGCACAGCGCCTGGCGTCTCGTCTTGAACGCTGGCTTGGCCTGATGCGGATGCATGGCGGCGCGCAGGCCGCCATGATTGAGGATGTACCTGACGCGCTGCGCGACGTATTCAGTAAGCGGATTAAATTGATGGCACCCCTTCTGAAGGCCTGGAAAAGTGCGCTTAAGGACGAGGGCGCAGTCGACTTCTCCGGGCTGATTCATCAGGCCATCGCGATCCTTGAAAAGGGCCGCTTTGTCAGCCCCTGGAAGCATATTCTGGTTGACGAATTTCAGGATATCTCGCCACAACGCGCGGCTTTACTCAGCGCGCTGCGTCAGCAAAACACACGCACGACATTGTTTGCGGTGGGCGATGACTGGCAGGCAATTTACCGGTTCAGCGGCGCAGAGATGAGTCTGACAACGGCATTCCATCACTATTTTGGTGAGGGCGATCGTTGTGTGCTGGATACGACCTATCGTTTCAATGATCGTATTGGTGAAGTGGCGAATCGGTTTATCCAGCAAAATCCGCATCAACTGCGTAAGCCCTTAAACAGTCTGACGAAAGGGAATAAAAAGTCGATTGCTTTGCTCCCGCACGATCAGCTTGAGGCACTTCTTAACAAGCTAAGCGGTTATGTTAAAGCGGATGAGCGCGTACTGCTGTTGGCTCGCTATCACTATTTGCGTCCTGAACTGCTGGATAAAGCAAAAACCCGCTGGCCAAAAATGCGTATCGATTTTATGACCATTCATGCCAGTAAAGGTCAGCAGGCCGATTACGTCATTGTGCTGGGTCTGCAGCAAGGCAAAGAAGGGTTTCCCGCGCCGCAGCGTGAGTCCATTATGGAGCAGGGGCTGCTGCCGCAGCCCGAAGACTTCCCCGATGCAGAGGAGCGCCGGCTGGCGTATGTTGCCCTGACGCGCGCGCGGCAACAGGTCTGGTTGCTGTTCGATAAACAGCAACCCTCAGTCTTTGTCGATGCGTTCCGGGCACTGGATGTACCCGTATTACGTAAAGCCTGAATCAGTTCAGGCGTTCGGCAAGGTAGCGCGCGTAATCCGGGATTCGCACGTCCACTGTCTGCGAAAAAAGCGGTGACTGAATAATAAAATCGGCCGTTGCCCGATTGGTGGCGACCGGAATATTCCACACTGTCGCCAGACGAAGCAGGGCCTTAACGTCAGGATCGTGAGGCACGGCATTAAGCGGATCCCAGAAAAACATCAGCGCATCTATTTTGCCTTCGGCAATGAGCGCACCGACCTGTTGATCGCCGCCCATCGGGCCACTGAGCATCGCGTTCACGTTCAGACCGGTGTGACGGTTGATGAGATTACCGGTCGTCCCGGTTGCGTAAAGAATATGGGGTTCAAGTGCGGATTGGTTTCGTGTAACCCAGTCCAGCAGAGAAGCTTTGCAATGGTCATGGGCGACCAGCGCGATATGTTTTTGTTGACCAAGCGTTCGTACGGTGTAGTCCATAACAGCATCCTGATGCCAGTGAGCCCAACAGCCCGTTGCCGCAGTTTACCTTGTACGCTTTCTGTCTATCAACTTGCCCGCAGCATTTTGACCAGATTGATAAATTGCTGGCGGGTTGCTTCATCAAAACGTTCAAACCAGCGCTGAATTGAAGGCGTTGTGCTCTGAACGGACCAGGCGAGGTCCGCCGTCAGTTGGGCGGAAGGAGAGGGCGCGGTAAGATTCGCGAATTGCGGCACAGAGGCCGCCAGGCCCATGCGATTATACTTAACCATGGCTTTTTCGATGTCCACGCCCGGGCTGGTGGGCAGACGATCGCGCACGCTGAATATTTCTTTGCCCTTCTCGTCCACCAGCCTGAAGGCCAGCGTTCGGTCGAAGTTATGTCGCTCGCGCGCACTGGTCAGCGGTGGCAGGCGAATCGTGATGGTTTTTGCCGCCGCAGTGAATGCCACGATCATGGGCACGGACTGGTAGCCCGGTAGCGCCGTCTTACGCGGATCTGCCGGTTGTTCTACCCGAAATAAAAATTGATGTTGACCCCGTTCAAGCTCCAGGCTGTCGGCCCCTTTCAAGAGAGAGCCTGATATCTTACGCCCGTCCAGTACCATTAGCGTAATCTGCGGATCAAGTTTTAACGTAATTGCAGAACAGGACGCCGAAACGAGGAGGGCAATAAACCCCGTTACAGCCATTGACAGCTTCATTTCGACTCCGGTCAAAAGTGGGTGGATGTAGCAATTTTTTACATTATGGCATTAAGTTTACAATTATACATATATATTCGAGCGAAGCGGCACAATATGTCTTTACGCCAGGTGCGAACTCTGTAACGCCTCATCTACACTAAAGATTAAAGTGAAAGGAGATGGACATGAATGATCAGACTATTCGTGACGTACTGACCCGGACAAAACGCATCGCGTTGGTGGGGGCGAGTGATCGTCCGGAACGCCCCAGTTATGGCGTAATGAAGTATCTGCTTGATCAAGGCTATGAGGTTATTCCGGTGAGTCCGAAGCTGTCAGGCAAAACCCTGTTAGGGCAGACAGCCTATGGATCGCTGGCAGAGGTGCCGGGAAAAATCGATATGGTGGATGTGTTCCGCAATTCAGAGGCGGCATGGGAAGTGGCTCAGGAAGCCATCGCTGCCGGAGCCGATTCGCTCTGGTTACAAATTGGGGTAATCAATGAGCAGGCCGCCGTGCTGGCCCAGGATGCGGGAATGACGGTGATTATGGATCGTTGCCCCAAAATCGAGATCCCGAGACTAGGGCTGGGACACTAATATCAGGCGCGGCAACACCGTTGCCGCCCGCTGTTAATGGCGCAGATGAGGAGCCTGAAGCTGTTTACGTACCGAGGCGGCCAGTTCATCCATTGAGGGCTGCTCAGGATGTTCCGGGCTGGTTTCACCGGCCAACTGAATTTCAGCCACATAGGTATGAACCTGACTGCCTTGTTCATCTTCCATCACCACATGATACCAGGGCGCACTGCGCATGGTATCGGCGGCACCAATTTCATCCAGGTGCGGCTCATCTAACGCGTATTCAGGATCGACATCGACAATGACACCCAGCACGCCGGAGAGGCGATGACGAACCTGCTGACCAATACCAAATTTACTGGCAATCATGATGACCTCCGAAAAAAACTGTCCTGCCTGTTATATGGGGGCAGGGACAGTCATTTCAAGTCACATGACGCGGCAGGCGAAGCCTTTCAGGTAAAGTCCTTCAGGATAGGTTGCAATCACGGGATGATCGGCCGCCTGGCGGAACTGTTCAACAAACTGCACGTCACGGCCGGCATCCAGTGCGGCATCTGCGATGATTTTCTGGAAAAGGTCGGTAGCCATTAATCCCGAACAGGAGAAGGTCATCAATATTCCGCCGGGATTCAGTAACTGAATGGCCAGCATGTTAATGTCTTTATAGCCCCGGCAGGCTCCCATGAGCTGGCTTTTATTCTCCACGAACTTAGGCGGATCCATAATGATGAGATCAAATTTTTCACCCTCATCACGGTAGCGGCGCAGCAGTTTAAAGACATCATCGCGCTGAAATTTAGCACGCGCGAGATCCAGCTTATTCAGCTCAACGTTTTGTCGTGCAACATCCAGCGCGTCCTGAGACGTATCTACACTGATAACTTCCTGACAACCGCCGATTAGCGCTGATACGGCAAAGCCACCGGTGTAGGAGAAACAGTTAAGCACGCGAGCATCTTTGGCATAGCGCCGTGTGGCATAACGGCTGTCGCGCTGGTCAAGGTAATAGCCTGTTTTATGCCCACCCTGAATATCCACCAGCAGTTTCATATCGTGTTCGGTGATCGGCAAGAGTGCGGGAGGATACTCACCGGTAACGGTGCCCTGCGCCAGTTCCAGCCCTTCTTTTTTACGGACAGCGACATCAGATCGATCGTAGATAGCACAATCCGGAAAGCACTGCTGCAGCGCTGAAATGATAGCCGGGCGTTGGTATTCTGCGCCGGCGGATAATAACTGCAGCACCAGAAAGCGTCCGAAACGGTCAATAGTCACGCCAGGCAGACCATCCGACTCGCCAGCGATCAGGCGATAGCTGTCCAGCCCATCGCGCTCAGCCAGCCATTCACGCCATACCAGCGCGTGCTGAAAACGCCGCACGAAAAAGGCGATATCGATGGATTCGTCCTGCTGCCAGCTCCAGACGCGGGCGCGAATCTGTGACTGCGGTGAATAGGCGGCGCGAGCCAGCCATTTGCCATTACTGTCACAGACATCAATGGTTTCACCTTGTTGCGCTTTGCCTTCCAGACGAGCAACGGCCCCAGAGAAAACCCAGGGATGGCGACGGAGCAGGGACTTTTCACGTCCCTTCGCGAGAATCAATCGAACGGTCATATTTGCTATGCTTACCTGAAAAAATGAGGCGCTATTGTCCAGTGGATAACGGCAAATTGCAACGAAAGGCAGGAGAAGGCCATGGCGAAGGTCTGTTACAAAGCCTGGGTACAGGGCACGGTGCAGGGCGTGGGTTTCCGTTACAGCACCCAGGCGAAAGCAAACACACTTAACGTGCAGGGTTACGCACGGAACCTTGAAGATGGTCGTGTGGAAGTCCTGGCCTGCGGCGATGCCGAACAGGTCAATGCATTACTTGACTGGTTAAAAGCGGGCGGGCCGCGCACAGCCCGTGTAGAAAAGGTCCTGGTGGAGCCGCATCATGTCGCTGACATGCCGCACGGCTTCACCACGGGTTGATTACAGGCATTTTGCCGGTTTTGGCAGACCGGCAATTTTGGTTGCCTGCTTAGCAGGGCCCTCGGGGAAAAGGCGAAACAGGTAACGGCTGTTTCCTTTTTCTTCGCCATACTTTTTTGCCATCGCCTTCACCAGCATTCTTACGGCGGGGGAAGTATTAAATTCCAGATAAAAGTCGCGTACGAAGCGCACGACTTCCCAATGGGCATCTGTCATGGTGATGGCTTCTTCTGCCGCAATCTGCAGCGCCAGGCCTTCGCTCCAGTCCTGATGGTTTTTCAGATAACCTTCGGCATCGACAGCAATTTCGTCACCGTTGTAATTCATAGTGCATCCTCAGATTCGTTCGGGCTGCAGTTTACCAAACTGGCCCCACAGAAAAAGCAAAAACCCCGCCTGAGCGGGGTTTTTCAGTTTACCTGCAGTGCGTTAGTTACTGCGTGAGAAACCCAGGATGCTTAACAGGCTCACGAAGATGTTATAGAGGGAAACATACAGGCTGACCGTTGCACGAATATAGTTGGTTTCGCCGCCATGAATGATGTTGCTGGTTTCCCACAAAATAGCCCCCGCCGAGAACAGAATGAACAGGGCGCTAATCGCCAGTTGCAGCGCTGGCAAGTGCAGGAACAGGTTCGCCACCACGGCGACCAGTAACACGACAAAGCCCGCCATCATCATGCCGCCAAGGAAGGACATATCCCGTCCTGTCGTCAGCACATAGGCAGAGCAGCAGAAAAACACCAGTGCCGTTCCGCCGAGCGCCAGGGCGATCACGTCACCCATCCCTGCGGCCAGATAGGTGCTCAGGATAGGACCCAGACAGTAGCCCAGGAAGCCCGTAAATGCGAAAGCAGCTAAAATTCCCGCCGGGCTGTCAGCCAGACGGTAGGTCAGGAACATCAGACCATAGAAGCCCACCAGCATCAGGATCAAACCCGGGGCGGGCAGGGCCAGCAGTGTACTCGCTGTTGCGGTCAGCGCGGAAAAGGCGAGGGTCAGGCCCAGCAGAAAATAGGTGTTACGCAGGACCTTGTGCGTACTCAGTAATGACTGTCGCGATGATGATGAAACTATTCTGTCCATGTTGCGCTCCTGTAAGGCAGAACACCAAATATGCGTTGAGAATACGCAGCGCGATAAAGCGGGAAAAGAGGTTTTACCCTTCTTTACGCGAAAAAAACGCTAATTCTTTGAGCACACTGGCGATTTTGACAACGAATAACGCTTTTTTGACTGTTTTTCAGGCGAACGGATTATCACAGGCTTTACATCTCCATAGGGGATGTTTATAGTGCGCGTCATTGCGGAGGGGTGGCCGAGCGGCTTAAGGCAGCGGTCTTGAAAACCGCCGATGGGAAACCATCCGAGAGTTCGAATCTCTCCTCCTCCGCCACTTCATCTCTTAAAGAGTGAAGTGGCAAGACAGCGTTATCGCATCTTGCCTTTGCAGTAGTATGACAACCCGGAGGGATGGCCGAGCGGCTTAAGGCAGCGGTCTTGAAAACCGCCGATGGGAAACCATCCGAGAGTTCGAATCTCTCTTCCTCCGCCACATTCACAGGCCAGCACAGCGTGCTGGCCTGTTTCGTTTTACGTGCCTGACACATTTCTTCATTATTATCCCTGCCTTTTCAGTAAACTGGACTGTTTTTACCCGCGTCCGGTATCTCTGCTATAGTCCAGTAATTGTTTTTACTGTCACCTGGCGCTTTTCAGGGGCAAGCTGAGTTACACTATCCGTCACGTCGCTCTATGGCGAGCTAATCGGTTGATAGCCAGAGTGTTTTTTTACTGAATGAATGGAATAGGCACAATGATCAAGAAACTGAGTCTTTGCGCATTGTCGGTACTCGCTGCATTACCGATCGGGACGCTGGCCCACGCCGCGGATAACGAGATGCAGCTCCAGCAGGTACTGATGTTTAGCCGCCATAATCTGCGTGCGCCGCTTGCGGATAACGGTAGCGTACTGGCACAGTCCACCAAAAAAAGCTGGCCAGAGTGGGAGGTGCCCGGCGGGCAACTGACCACCAAAGGTGGCGTGCTGGAAGTCTATATGGGTAACTACACGCGCCAGTGGCTTGCGCAGCAGGGCCTGGTGAAGAACGGCGCCTGTCCGGACAGCAACAGTGTGTTTGTCTACGCAAACAGCCTGCAACGTACCGTAGCGACGGCCCAGTTTTTTGTAAATGGTGCCTTCCCGGGCTGTGATATTACGGTGACCCATCAGGATGAAATGGGCAGCATGGATCCGGTATTTAATCCCGTGATCACCGACGGCAATGAAGAATTCATCAAAAAAGCGCTGGCGGACATGACTGCCGCTAATGAGAAGCTGGCCCTGAAGCCAGCGTATCAGCGTCTGGACAAAATTGTCGACTACAAGTCTTCTCCGGCCTGTAATAACAAAAAGCAGTGCGATCTGAGCAGTGGGCAAAATACCTTTATTGTTGAAAACGGCAAAGAGCCTGGCGTGAACGGACCGCTGAAAGTGGGGAATTCCCTTATGGATGCCTTTACGCTGCAATATTACGAAGGCTTCCCGCTGGATCAGGTTGCCTGGGGGCAAATTAAAACCCCTGAGCAGTGGCAGTCACTGTCAGCGATCAAAAACGGTTATCAGGACACGCTGTTTACCACACCAGATGTGGCACGCAACGTCGCGGCTCCGCTGGTGGACTATATCCGCAGCCAGCTCATCGATCAGGATAAAGCTGACTCACCCAAAGTGACCCTGATGGTAGGGCATGACTCCAACATAGCGTCATTGTTGAGCGCCTTACAGGTCAAACCTTATGATCTGCCAGAGACCTATGAGAAAACGCCCATCGGTGGACAGGTGGTGTTTGAACGCTGGCATGATGCCAAAAACAACAAAGACCTGCTGAAGATGGAATACGTGTATCAGACCGCCGATCAGTTGCGCGATGCCCAGGTGTTAAGTCTGAAAACGCCACCGAAGCGCGTCACCCTGCAACTGGCGGGTTGCCCGACTGACGCGAACGGTTACTGCAGCTGGGAGCAGTTTACCCAGGTGCTGAACAGCGCGCTGCAGGGGACCGCGTTGCAACCGGCGGCGGCAGAGCAGCCAGCGGCCAGTGCCAACGCGGGCGCGGCGAATCCTGCGGAGTCAAAAGCTGACGATAAAGCCAGCGCCGATAAGGCGACGGCTGATAGCGCTGCTGCCCAGAAAGCGGCTGACGATAAGGTAAAGGCGGACAAAGCGGCTGACGAGAAAGCGAAAGCTGATAAAGCCGCCGCGGATAAAGCCGCTGCGCAAAAGGCGGCGGATGAGAAGGCCAGCGCTGATAAGGCTGCTGCCCAGAAAGCAGCGGATGACAAAGCCAAAGCGGAAAACGTCGCCAACGCGCAAAATAAAACAGATAACAGTCCTGCGAAGCAGCCCGCTGCAGCCAACTAATAGCTTTCGGTCACTGAAAACAAAAAACCCCGTTAAGACGGGGTTTTTTTTACGCTTCAGGCTGCGCTTATCCGGCCACAACCACCAGTTTCTGGTTCGCAAACTCTTTGATACCCAGATCCGAAAGTTCGCGTCCGTAGCCAGAACGCTTCACACCGCCGAAAGGCAGCTCCGCAGAGGTGTCGCTCTGCGAGTTGATGAACACCATGCCCGTTTCAATGGCGGAGGCCAGTTTACGGCCACGCGCAATATCACGTGTCCACACGGAACCGCCCAGCCCATAGTGTGAATCATTGGCCAGGGCCACCGCCTCGTCATCACTGGCGACCACATAAACCTGCGCCACCGGGCCAAAAAACTCCTGAAAATAGGCAGGGTTATCGCGGGTGATATGGGTAAGCAGCGTGGGCTGGTAATAGCATCCTACGCCCGCCACCGCTTTACCACCTGTGACCAGCTTAGCGCCGTTTGCGACGGCTTCATCAACCTGTTTAACCAGACGATCGCGCGCATCAGCCGACGAAAGCGGTCCCAGAGTAGTTTTCTCATCCAGCGGATCGCCCAACACCGCTGCATTAAGCGCCGCACTGAATTTATCGATAAAGGTATCCGCAATCTTCTCGTTCAGAATAAAACGCTTGGCTGCTGTACAGACCTGACCGCAGTTGCTCAGTCGCGCCTGCACGCCCTGACGAACGGCTTCATCCAGATCGGCATCCTCCGTGACCACAAAGACGTCATTCCCGCCCAACTCCAGCGTGGATTTTTTCAAATGCTTACCAGCCTGTTCAGCAACGGCGCTTCCCGCCCGTTCGGATCCTGTCAGAGCCACGCCCTGTACCCGGTCATCGGCAATCAGTTCCGCAACCTGATCGGTAGAGATAAACAGGTTGGTCCAGGCACCCTCAGGCGCGCCCGCTTCCTTCACCAGCTTTTCGAAGACATCGGCACAATGCGGCACGATGTTGGCGTGTTTAGCCAGTACCGGATTACCCAGTGCCAGATTTGGTGCCAGCACGCGCATCAGTTGGTAGTAGGGGAAGTTCCACGGTTCGACCGCAACCAGCACACCAATGGGATGATACTCAACCCAGGCGTCGCCCAACTCACTTTCATAAGGTTGTGGCTTCAGGATACGTTCTGCATGCTCAGCGTAATAGCGGGCGATTTGCGCGCAGATTTTGACTTCGCCACGGCTTTGGCCAATCAGCTTGCCCATCTCTTTACTGGCAATAGTCGCCAGTTCTTCCGCACGGTCATCAATCAGATCAGCCAGTTTTTTCAATACCTGAAGTCGTGGCTGAATAGCGCCTTTACTCCAGGCAGAGTGGAACAGCCGATCCGCCGTTTCCAGCGCTTGCGTCACGGCCGCGCTGTCATGGGAAGGCCAGCTTTTCATTAACTGATTGTTTGCCGGGTTGATGCTTTGATAGGAAGACATAGAATTCTCCGTGGTCAACGATAAAAAAAAGGGCGGGGCCAGGCCCGCCATGCCGTCAGACGTTCTTTCGCTCAACCGTTTTGTCGTCCCACGTGAGGACGTCCTGATCGGTTTTTTCAAACGCGCGGATTAATACGTCATCGCTTCCCTGTTGACGCCAGATCTCTTCCGCCAGGCGCTCGTCATAGTTTGCGACTTCAAAAATGGCCTCGGCAATTTCGGGCGAGGTGTGACGCAAACTGGCCCATTCACCTACGTGATGTGCTTTTGACTGATTCGTCGACATACTGATCTCCTTCTGGAAGGTTAGTCCTTAAGTTTTGCTGCCAGCCCGGCAACGTGTTCGCCCTGGAAACGGGCAATAATCAATTCTTCCTGGGTTGGCTGACGTGAACCGTCACCACCGGCCAGCGTAGTGGCGCCATAAGGCGTACCGCCGCGGACCTCAGAAATGTCAAACATCTCTTTGGTGCCATAGCCGATAGGCACGATGACCATGCCGTGGTGGGCGAGGGTGGTCCAGACAGACGTAATGGTTTGCTCCTGTCCTCCTCCGGTACCGGTGGAGGTAAAGACGCTGGCAATTTTGCCGTAGAGCGCGCCAGAGGCCCACAGGCCGCCTGTCCGGTCCCAGAATGTTCGCATCTGCCCTGACATGTTGCCGAAACGGGTAGGGGTGCCCACGATGATGGCATCGTAGTCAGGCAGTATCTCTGGCGTCGCTTCAGGCGCGGATTGCTGAGTTTTACCGCCAACTTCCGCAAAGCGTTGTGCATCCATGGTTTCGGGGACGCGCATCACATCTACCTGGGCGCCAGGCACCTTGCGTGCGCCTTCCGCGACAGCGTTCGCCATGGTTTCAACGTGTCCATACATTGAATAGTAAAGCACCAGAATCTTAGCCATTGATCTCTCCGGGAGTTAGTCAACACATCGAAAAGTATAGAAGAGCTTTACCTGACTGTGAGAAATCACCGGTCAGACAGTCAGCGTAACGACACTGAAAATGCTGAGAATGGATTTTTTTAAGGATTAATCGTCGTCTTTTAAGTCAATTCTTAGCGTAGAGTCTGTTTCTAAATGTAATTTTCAGCGATCCAGAGACCTAAAAGGTGGAATGTCACACAGGCTTTCACGCACATGTCCTTCGATGAACATCAAGCCGCCTCACGTGAAGCGATGTGGCACTGAACGTTCATGCATCAGAAGATCGCAAACCGGTGCAGGTATGTTCACCTGTTATCGCTCCAGCCCAGACCTTGTCAGGCGACGGGGTGCCGCCTGATGCGAGGCGACAGTCACGCGGCAGCAAACGGAATTGCATTCGCCCGGAGCACTGATCACAATAGCGCCTGAAAACAGATACAGGTGAATTATGTCGGATACGACTCGCAAACTGACCGTCGGTATTACGCGTCAGGAACTGGTCCTTATTTTTATTACGGTAATCTGGGGGGGAACGTTTCTGGTCGTGCATCAGGCGATGCATTATTCAGGTCCGTTCTTCTTTGTCGGTTTACGCTTTGCTACCGCTGCGCTGTTACTGGCGTTTTTTTTCCGCCGCTATCTTGCTGCCGTCTGTTGGCGCGAAGTCAAAGCGGGCACGATGATCGGCCTCACGATTGCGGGGGGCTACGGCTTACAAACCTGGGGCATGCAGACGATATCCAGCAGTCAGTCAGCGTTTCTCACCGCGCTTTATGTTCCCGTGGTGCCGCTGTTGCAGTGGCTGTTTCTGCGCCGTCCGCCAAAACTGATGGCGTGGTTGGGTATTTCACTGGCGTTCTGCGGATTGATTCTGGTCGCGGGGCCGCAGGATGGCCGAATTGCGCTGAATCAAGGGGAAGCCGCGACGTTACTCAGCACGCTGGCTATTGCCGGAGAAATCATTCTTATCAGTCGTTTTGCCGGTCAGGTTGATGTGCGTCGGGTGACCTTCATTCAACTGACTGTCGCTTCACTGTGTGCCTTCTGCTTTATGATCCCGAATGGTGAATCCGTGCCTGCGTTATCGACCCCGCTGTTAGTCAGCGCGGTCGGGCTCGGCACAGCCAGTGCGCTGATACAGGTAACAATGAACTGGGCTCAACGCAGCGTATCACCGACACGCGCCACGGTCATTTATGCCGGTGAACCGGTCTGGGCGGGTGTGGTGGGGCGTTTAGCAGGCGAGCGTCTGCCGGCCGCTGCCATTCTTGGCGGTATCCTGATTGTCTGCGGGGTCATTGTCAGCGAGTTGCGCTGGAAACGTAGCATGCCATCGGCCTCTTCCGATGAATAGTGGCGCGAGAATAAGTGCTTATGGCCCTGTCAGTGTGGCCCTTTCCCTGCGCCGTATATCACAGCTGTCGGCACGTTAACGCCTGAAAACAGTCTGTTGCCGTGATGCGTAACGGTAACGTGAAGGAGATACGTATGAAAAAGGCTACGCCCGGGCCAACGCGTCGTGCGGTCGCCGTTGCAGCGAAACGTGCGGCAATTCTGCAGGCTGCCCTGACCTGTTTTTCCCAGTTTGGTATTCACGGGACGCGGCTGGAGAAAGTCGCGGAGCAGGCTGGCGTCTCCAAAACCAATTTGCTGTACTACTATCCCTCTAAAGAAGCGCTTTATATTGCCGTATTAAAAGAGATCCTGGATGTCTGGCTGGCACCGCTACGTGCCCTGACTTACGAGCAGGAGCCGTTGCGCGCCGTGCGTCAGTATATTCGCCTTAAGCTGGAGGTTTCTCGCGATTATCCACAGGCATCAAAGTTGTTTTGCCTGGAAATGCTGCAGGGTGCGCCCTTGCTGAAAGGTGAACTGGCCGGCGATCTGAAGACGTTGATGGACGACAAAACAGCGATAATTGAGCGCTGGATAGCTGAAGGACGGCTGGCGGCGATTGCGCCTCAGCATCTGATCTTTATGCTGTGGGCGACGACACAGCATTATGCTGACTTTGCCAGCCAGGTCGAAGCGATCACGGGGAATCAGCTCAGCAATCCTGTTTTCTTCGAGGAAACGGTGGAGAACGTTCAGCGCATTATTATTGAAGGCATTCGCGTTCGTTAATAAAACGCGATCAAACTCAGCCCTGTAACAGACAAGGGAGTGGCGTGATGGATTCTGTTTCACAATGTGTTCTGGGCGCATCCGTGGCGCTGGCTGTGATGGGGCGGCGCGTACCTGCCTGGCAAGCCGCGGCGGTAGGCGCAATCAGTGGCACATTGCCCGATCTGGATGTGTTTATCGACCACGGTGATGCTATCCGCAACATGACGCTGCACCGGACTGAAAGCCATGCCTTACTCTATCTGACGTTGTGTTCACCGTTGCTCGCCGCGCTGGTCGCGCGGCTTTTCAAATCCGGCGTGACATGGATCGCCTGGTGGCCTGCTATTTGGCTGGCGCTGATCACGCATCCCCTTCTTGATTTGATGACAGTCTATGGCACTCAGCTTGGGCTGCCTCTCACCGATCATCCTTATGCGATTGGCAGCATGTACATCGTCGATCCGCTTTATACGTTGCCGCTTATCATCGGGCTCTGTGTCGCTTTGTGGCGGCGTAACAGACGGGGATTACGCTGGAATCACGCGGGGCTGGCACTCAGTACCGGCTACCTTGCCTGGAGTATGGTCATTCAGCAGGTGGCTGATGAACACATTAAACACTCACTCGAACAGCAGGGGGTGGCGACTGACAAGGTGTTGGTCACCCCAACGGCATTCAATACGCTGGTCTGGCGCAGCGTCATCATCACGCCTGACCGCTATGGCGAGGCTTACTGGTCTTTGCTGTCGCCTGCTCGTCCTGTCACGGTAACGTGGCGGCCGCGTCATCCTGAGCTATTCGTCCCGTTTAAAGGAAACTGGCTGGCAGAACGTGTTGCCTGGTTCAGCCATGGCTTTTATGCCATGGATGAGCGTGACGGGCAGGTCACCATTGCAGATTTGCGTATGGGAGAAGGGAGCCATTACACGTTTACGTTTGGTTTGGGCACGGCGGAAAGCCCTGATTTGCAGCCACAGCGCCTGCCGTCTGGTGAACGGGCCCTGCGCCGCGGCGTCAATCGTATACTTGAGCGGTTATAAAAAAGCCCGACGTGCGTCGGGCTTTTTTCAGTCTCTATATCAACGACGCGTGCGTCGACGCAGTTGCCAGCCTGCGGCGAGCAGGATAAACCACAACGGCGTGACCATGAGCGCCTGTCGCGTGTCTTCCTGCAGTGTAAGCAGCACCAGTATAAAGACAAAAAACGCCATACATGCCCAGCACATGAATTTGCCTAAAGGCATTTTAAATGTCGAGGCGGCATGACGTTCCGGAAATTTTTTACGATATGCAAGGTAACTGCACAGGATAATGGTCCACACAAACATAAACAGAATGGCAGACACGGTGGTCACCAGCGTAAAGACCGTCATCACATTTGGGATCAGGTAAATCAGAGCCACACCACACAGCAGGCAGAAGCAGGAAAAGAACAAGCCGGTCGTGGGCACCGCGCGTGACGATAAACGACCAAAAGCACGGCTGGCAACGCCCTGCTGCGACAGACCATACAGCATGCGGCTGGTGGAGAAAATACCGCTGTTGGCTGAGGATGCCGCCGACGTCAGGACCACGAAGTTAACAATGCTGGCCGCAGCTGGCAGGCCAATTAACACGAACATTTCCACAAACGGACTGCGATCGGCCATCACTTCGGTCCACGGGGTAACGGACATAATCACCAGCAGCGCCAGAACATAGAACATAATGACGCGCAGCGGAATGGCATTAATGGCCCGCGGTAAAACCCTGTGCGGGTCATGCGTTTCGGCCGCCGCTGTACCCACCAGCTCGATACCGACAAACGCAAAGACGGCGATCTGGAATCCGGCAAAGAATCCGCTCAGTCCTTTCGGGAAAAGCCCCCCGTGATCCCAGATATTACTCAGTGCAGCGGTGCCACCACCCGGCGACGGGTAATGAATGGACACCAATACAATGCCGGTAATGATCAGCGCGACAATCGCCACGATCTTGATGATGGCAAACCAGAACTCCATCTCGCCAAATAATTTCACCGTGGCAATGTTTAAGGCCAGGAAAACAAAAACACATAGTAGTGCGCTCATCCAGATCGAAAAGCCGGGAAACCAGAGCTGGAAGTAGGCGCTTATAGCCACCACGTCGGCAATCCCGGTAACAACCCAACAGAACCAGTATGTCCAGCCGGTGAAGTAGCCGGCCCAGGGACCCAGTAAGTCAGCCGCAAAGTCGCTAAAGGATTTATACTCAAGATTCGACAGCAGTAATTCACCCATTGCCCGCATGACAAAAAACAGCATGAAGCC
Organism: Pantoea sp. PNA 14-12; assembly: GCF_004364735.1. Lineage (NCBI taxonomy): Bacteria > Pseudomonadati > Pseudomonadota > Gammaproteobacteria > Enterobacterales > Erwiniaceae > Pantoea > Pantoea sp. PNA 14-12. The sequence goes on from NZ_SOAJ01000001.1 coordinate 612,881, forward strand.
GATGATCATGTAAACGAAAATGATCGAAGGTCCTGCCAGACTAATTGTTTTACCCGAGCCCATGAACAAACCGGTGCCAATCGCACCGCCAATAGCAATGAGCTGGATGTGTCGGTTATGAAGATTACGTCGCAGCGTGTCATCGCCCTGTGAGCTCGCCTGCGTTTGAGTAGATTGATCAACCATGAAAGTGTCTTTCCTGTCTTGATGTTGTGTCAGCTCTGGTGGCTGTTGAGAATACCGGATTGCCGGGAGCAATTTGGCATAAGATAGTGGAAGTGTTAATGAAAACGGTAATTGTTTTTTAACAATATCGGACAACGCTGGCATTAAAACGGCGCTTTCACTTAACGTTGGCGATTTTTACGTCAGATTAAGTAATATTTCATCACCCTGTGTCATCTTTTAAGCGTATCCTGCCGTGTGCTTCTACACTACCTCCGTACAGCTTCTTTCAGCTACAGAGGTTCTATGCGCACACTTGTTCTGCTTATCATCATGACCGGAGTGGGGTGGATGAGTTTGCCATGGTTAAAACAGCACCTTCCTGCGCAATTTAATCCCTTTACGCCACTCTCTGTAACGGATCCGCCGGGCTGGATGACGCGATTAAAACTCAAAAGACTGCAAACTGATCCCGCCGCCTGTCTTGACGTGATGCAGCGTGCACAGCAGGCCGGCGTTGTACGTTTCAGTCAACGGCCGGCGGTGACAGGGGCCTGTCCGTTGTCCGGCCCCCTCAGGCTGCAAAATTTTGGGCCCGTCTCGCTCAGCAGCAGTTTCCTCGCCAGTTGCCCAATGGCCGTTGCGGCTACAATGTACGTGGCTTACAGCCGCGAGCAAATGTTACATCTGTCTGGCAGTGATCTGACCCGAATTGAACATGTCGGAAGTTATGCCTGCCGCAACATCTACCATCAGGCCACCGGACGGCTGAGTGAACATGCCAGCGCGGATGCCTGGGATATTACCGCCTACCAGCTTGCTAACGGCGAGTGGTTGGTGCCAGGAAAAAACTGGCAACAACCTGGCCAGAAATCACTATTACTTCATGCATTATGGCGATCGGGTTGTAACTTTTTTGGTAATGCGCTTGGGCCTGATTATAATCGCGCGCATGCTACACATTTTCATCTGGGCATGCGGGGGGCGGGTTATTGCAGGTGAGATTAACCTTTACTTTCACCGTAAAACTGTGTCGTGGGTTTAATATTATTTTCTTCTGTTCTGCTTTTTTACTGTTTTAAAAAGGGTGTCACATCTGCTTATTTTTTCTCATGGCGTCAGTGTTATTTAAATCATTCACCCGGTGTTATCACCGTTCATTGCCTGCTAAATGACCAAATTGAGAGAGTATACTGCATTATTATTACCTGACTGGGTGAATGATGCCGTTTTAACAGGGCGATAAATTTGAGTTATCTGTACATAAATAAAGGAGGATGACAGTGTCGTTAAATAATTATTTTTCTCTTTTCAGATGCGCTATTTATTAAATAAGTTATCTGTACAAGCCCGCACCAGGCCAAAATGACAGCGGTCACCGGTCTGCGCCATCCGCCAGGCGTCTTGCCTGTAAAGACGGGCAGTGCCGTTATGCTGGCCGTTCAACAGGCCTTGTACGGCCGTCTGCCCTACGACGCAGAGCCATAAGCCATCTTTTGTAGGACCAAAAGATCCGGGTAAAACGCGTACCAGAAAAGGGGTGCTTTCCCTGCCTGACTGCAGAAAACATGCGGCGGTGATTGCCTGAAAAAGACATCGTGTTTTACAAGATATGATCTGCGTTTTTTTTCAGCATAATAAGTTGCCGGGCGCAACTTATCGAGTGAGATTTGTTGATCATGGCTATGTTAAATGATTGAAAAAATATAAGAAAAATCTTATTATTTCCTCTGTTGCACTCGCCTGAGTTATCCCGAAGCGTTTGCTTACCCTGTATTTTTATCCTTTTCTCTGCAGGTCGTTGTCGCCAGAATGAAAATAATGCTTTTTATGACGTCGCAACAAAGAGTAAATTAATTACATAACGTGTTAATCAGAAACACCCGGCAAGTTGTTGAATTTGAGGCAATATGATAGGTGAAGATTATTTTTCCTGGCGTGAAAATGTCGAACAGCACTTTCAGGTATTAACGGCAGCTCCGCAATTAAAGGGGCTTTTACAGGATTATATCCAGTCACTGGGCTTCGATTTTTTCGCTTTTTTTATCCAGCATCGCGTTCCTTTTACGCGTCCGCGAGTTTATTTGCATGATACTTACCCCGAAGCGTGGATTAAACGTTATAAGGAACGGAATTATTATGCCATTGACCCCGTGTTGCAGCGCTGCCTGCGTGCTGGAAAGGGGGTGGAATGGACACCTGAACTCTTTTGCTCGGCGAAGGAAATGTGGCAAGAAGCGGGTAATTTTGGGCTGCTGAGCGGATTTTCTTGTTCTGCAATGGCGTCAAATCGAGCCGTTGGTATATTATCTATAGGTTCGCATCGTCCCTTTATTACTGACTGTCGGCAAGTGGAGCTGGAGGTAAAGTTGCACTTCCTCGCCGAGCAAAGCTTGTGCTTACTTGAACGCCTCAATGATGAAGCGCTGATGGTTCAGGGAAATGATTTCAGCCAGCGTGAGCTGGAAATTTTGAAATGGACCGCAGAGGGAAAAACCTCTCAGGAAATTTCACTTATTTTGTCGATTTCTGAACACACCGTAAATTTTTACCAAAAAAATATGAAAAAACGTTTTAATGTTTCCAATAAAACGCAGATTGCCTGCTATGCCGCAGCAATTGGTGTGATTTAAAAGAAAAGCAACTGCCAACTTTAGTAGTTCCTTACCTAAAGGGACTTCTCTACCCTGCGCGGGTGCGCTTTTGGCAGGCGCATAGAAATCATTGCAAACATGGGGATGTCAGAGGCGCATGATGAAAATAGTTCAAACGCAGTTAAAGGATATGCCATCCTCTTTGCTTGCCGAACTTGGCAGCTACCGTTACAGCGTGTTTGCGCGGGGTGAAGGCTGGTCGATTCCACCGCGTCTGAGTACACCAGGGCAAGAATATGACCGGTATGACCGCTCTGATGTGACCTGGTTAATCGCCTGGAGCGTGCGAAGCGGCATTAGCGGCTGCGCCCGCCTGATGCCCTGGACGGAACCCGAGCAAACGGAAGGCATTGTTTTGCCGTTCGATCATGAAAAGGTCTGGGAAATGTCCCGCTTCTCTGCACGACTGGAAGTGGATCCTGAGCTACCGCTCAATATTCTGTGGCATGCGGTACAGCTGGCGGAGCTGAACGGCATTGAATGCATTATCAGTTCGGCTACGCCGATGCTGGAAAAAATGTTTGAAGAACATCAGGTCGTCTATGAACCTCTGACGCCGGGTTTAATTCTGTCAGAGGATAATCTCTTTGCCATCCGTATCCCCGTCAGTCAACCTGCGCTGGCAGAGAAATACCGTGGTACGCGGCGTTTCAGCCCGGAAGAGGTGCTGCCTTCACTCGGCGTGTCCGTTAACTGGCATTCGAACGGTTAGCGCGCTGCCCCCGGGCGGGGGCAGCACAAGCCATTACTGGCGATAAGCCGCTTTGATTTGTTTAATGGTGTTACTGAACACGTCTGCCTGCGGCTTTTCGCCCAGTGTTTTCACATAACGTTCCATATTAATGATTACTTTTCCAGCATCAGCCTGGCCCATCCCTTTCAGGATCAAAGTAATCATCATCTTAAGGCAAGCCACTTCATCAGATAATTTTTGCGTTTCCTGCGAGGTAGCGAAATCTTCATCGCTCATGAATTTCTCCTTGGTGATTAACATCGTCTCTACAATCTTTACGCGCAGCAATCGGTGAGTATATCACACGAAAGACCACTTGCTGTTAGCGTGGGCAACGCAGGCTGTTTAACTATGTCAGTTCAGTCATATTAATTAATCACGGATGTGAATAGTAGCTGAGGAGAGCGTCGCAGTTCGGTAAAAATCTCATAAATACAATATCGTCTGATTGTTGTAACTGATTGATAAAACATTTTTTTTACATTATGCAGGCTGTCATGTCTGTTCGTGCAGGCGTAAACAAGAACAGAGCCAGGTGGCATGAAGATAAAACACTGACGCGATCTGACCTGCCACTTTGTATCTGTGCTTTTAATGCAAAAACAGGTATGATTGCCGCTTGCAATCGTTAAATGCTACCTCTTTATTAGCTGCGGAGTGCTTCGCGTTGATCACTGTCCTTCTTGTCGATGACCATGAGCTGGTACGTGCCGGCATCCGCCGTATTCTTGAAGATATCAAAGGTCTGGTGATCGCTGGCGAAGCGTGTTGTGGCGAAGATGCAGTTAAGTGGTGTCGGGCTAATCAGGTTGACGTCATCTTAATGGACATGAATATGCCGGGTATCGGTGGGCTGGAAGCCACGCGCAAAATTGTGCGCTACAACCCGGATATCAAAATTATTATGCTGACGATTCACACTGAAAACCCGCTGCCTGCCAAAGTGATGCAGGCCGGTGCGGCAGGTTATCTGAGTAAAGGTGCCGCGCCGCAGGAAGTGGTGAACGCGATTCGTTCGGTTAAGGCCGGCCAACGCTACATTGCCTCGGACATTGCTCAGCAAATGGCGTTAAGCCAGATTGAGCCGCAAAAAGCCGAATCTCCCTTCAGCTGTTTGTCGGAAAGGGAATTGCAGATTATGCTGATGATCACCAAAGGACAAAAGGTGACGGAAATTTCCGAGCAGCTGAATCTCAGTCCTAAAACCGTTAACAGCTACCGCTACAGAATGTTCAGTAAGCTGAATATCAGTGGCGACGTAGAGTTAACGCATCTGGCCATCAGACATGGCCTGTTCAATGCGGAGCCATTAATCAGTAGTGAGTGACCTCTTTAATCCCAAAAATTTTCTCAGTACGGTCACCAGCGAGCCAGGTGTTTACCGGATGTACGATGTGTCCGGAACGGTTATCTATGTCGGCAAAGCGAAAGATCTGAAAAAGCGACTGACAAGCTACTTTCGCACCCAGGTGGGTAGCCGAAAAACCGAAGCGCTGGTAAGTAACATCCATCACATTGATGTCACCGTAACCCACACTGAAACCGAAGCGTTGTTGCTTGAGCATAATTACATCAAGCTTTATCAACCGCGCTATAACGTTCTGTTGCGTGACGATAAATCCTACCCCTACATTTTTCTGAGTGGCGACACACACCCGCGTCTGGCAATGCACCGGGGCGCTAAGCACGCCAAAGGGGAGTATTTCGGTCCGTTTCCTAATGGTTATGCGGTAAGAGAAACGCTGGCGTTGCTGCAAAAGGTCTTTCCGATACGGCAATGTGAAAACAGCGTTTACCGCAACCGCACGCGCCCCTGTTTGCAGTACCAGATTGGCCGCTGTCTTGGCCCTTGCGTGGCAGGGTTGGTCAGTGAGGAGGAATACGCCCAGCAGACAGATTACGTCAGACTGTTTTTAGCGGGCAAAGACGATCAGGTGCTGAATCTGCTGGTGACGCGCATGGAAGAAGCCAGTCAGTCACTGCGCTTCGAAGACGCGGCCCGGCTGCGCGATCAGATTCAGGCCGTCAGACGCATTACCGAGAAGCAGTTTGTCTCTAATCAGGGCGACGATCTGGATGTGATTGGCGTTGCCTATGACGCCGGAATGGCATGTTTGCACGTTCTGTTTATCCGCCAGGGGAAAGTACTGGGAAGCCGAAGCTATTTTCCCAAAGTGCCTGCGGATACGGACCTGGCTGAAGTCGTCCAGACCTTCGTCGGACAGTTCTATTTGCAGGGCAGCGAAATGCGCACCTTGCCCAGCGAGATTTTACTCGATTTCACTTTGCCCGAACGTGAGTTGCTAGCAGACTCATTGACAGAATTAGCCGGTCGACGGGTAAACATTCAAAGTAAACCCCGCGGCGATCGCGCGCGTTACCTCAAGCTGGCTCGGACCAATGCCGGTTCGGCATTAAAAACGCGTCTGTCGCAGCATTCCACGATTCATCAGCGCCTCACCGCGTTGGCCGAATTTCTCAAACTGGAGAAGATTGGCCGCATGGAGTGTTTTGACATCAGTCATACTATGGGTGAACAAACCATCGCTTCCTGCGTCGTGTTTGATCAAAACGGCCCGCTTCGTGCTGACTACCGTCGTTATAACATCACCGGCATCACACCCGGCGATGACTATGCGGCCATGAACCAGGTGCTACGCCGCCGTTATGGCAAAGCGATTGAAGAAGAAAAAATTCCCGATGTGATCCTGATAGATGGAGGCAAAGGTCAGCTGGCACAGGCAAAACAGGTGTTTGCAGAGCTGGACGTGCCCTGGGATAAATCCCGCCCCATTTTGCTGGGCGTTGCAAAGGGCACCGATCGTAAAGCCGGTCTGGAAACCTTATTTTTCGAGCCAGAAGGCGAGGGCGTTTCTCTGTCACCCGATGCGCCAGCGCTTCATGTCATTCAGCATATTCGTGATGACGCTCACAATCATGCAATTTCAGGGCACCGTAAAAAACGGGCCAAAGTCAAAAACACCAGCGCACTGGAAAGTATCGAGGGCGTGGGACCAAAACGGCGACAGCAGTTGCTCAAGTACATGGGCGGCCTGCAACCGTTGATGAATGCGTCGGTCGAGGAGATCGCCAATGTGCCCGGTATATCGCATGCGCTGGCGGAAAAAATCTACTACTCGTTGAAACACTAGCATTGAAACAGGGGGGGCAATGTAGGAACATACGTTAAACACCACCCAATCCAGACAGTTACCAGCATATGCAATTTAACATTCCGACCTGTCTTACCCTGTTTCGCGTCGTTCTTATTCCGTTCTTTGTGCTGGCTTTCTATCTGCCTTTTCACTGGGCGCCCTTTGTTACCGCGTTGATTTTCGTTGTTGCCGCCGTGACCGACTGGTTCGATGGCTTCCTGGCTCGCCGCTGGAAGCAGACAACCCGCTTTGGTGCGTTTCTCGATCCGGTGGCGGATAAGGTGATGGTGGCCATTGCTTTGGTACTGGTTGCGGAATATTTCCATGCCTGGTGGATCACGCTGCCCGCTGCCACGATGATCGCCCGTGAAATTATTATTTCAGCCCTGCGTGAGTGGATGGCAGAGATAGGTAAACGGAGCAGCGTTGCGGTTTCCTGGATCGGTAAAGTGAAAACCACCGCGCAGATGTTTTCGCTTTTTGCTCTGCTGTGGCGTCCGGACAGTATGGTGGTCGGTGTTGGCGTGGTCGCGCTGTACATTGCTGCGGTGCTGACGTTCTGGTCCATGTTCCAGTATTTAAGCGCTGCCAGAGGCGATTTGCTCGAACCGTGATCGATGCGATTCAAAAAGCAGCAAACGGACGCAATGTGGGGATAATTTTATTGACTCACCGCGTCATCTCAGTAGAATGCATCGCATCGAACGGCAGCACAGCTGCAGAAGCTAAGAAAAATCAGTAAGTTCGATAAAGTGTAGTAAAGTCTGACCCTTCAGCAGCGAGTTATCTGAATGGTAAGATGATGCGGGAATAGCTCAGTTGGTAGAGCACGACCTTGCCAAGGTCGGGGTCGCGAGTTCGAGTCTCGTTTCCCGCTCCAAATTCGCAGGCCAGGCAATCCTGGCGGCAAATCGGTTTTAGGCGCGTTGGCAGAGTGGCTATGCAGCGGATTGCAAATCCGTGTACCTCGGTTCGACTCCGGGACGCGCCTCCAGTTATACCTCGCCCGGGTGGTGAAATCGGTAGACACAAGGGATTTAAAATCCCTCGATCGTAAGGTCGTGCGGGTTCAAGTCCCGCCCCGGGCACCATATTGAAACATCCATAAAATCAAGTCGTAGCAATGTCGTTTAAGCCGCCTCTTTGGGCGGTTTTTTGTTTTTATAAGCCCTTCCTGCTATGTCATTTCTGATTCTGGTCTCAGGCTCTTGTTAAACCCCTTTCTCCCTTTGCCGTTTGTCTCCTCCTGTGCTGACCTGAAGCTGTTTTTTATAACATGCCACGTCTGGCAATCCAGCAAGGGCATCAAGATGCGTCTGCACGATGAGTGGAAACAAGCCCGGTAGACTGAGAAAGAGAGGCTTTACGGGTACAGGCAGCATGATATCGATTACCGAAAACGCTCGTCCTGAATGTGGGTGACAGTAGCAAAACCAGTAACAGTTTTGACTATGCTCTCTATCCCGTTTTGACAGACATGACGGTGACAGACGGCATTATCTGGTATTTTCGCCTTTGGCTACGGGCAATCCTGTCACGCATCATTGCCGTTTCTCAATCAAAACGGAATGGATTACCTTTGATCAATACATTCAGGGCCAAAATAAACGCGAGGAAAAGGGGGCAGATTGAGAAGGCTGCGGATTTTAAGCGGTTCAATCCGTTCATTAAAAAAGCCTGCGTTACACAGGCAGAAATCGTTACAAGGGAAAATCCAGTTGTCAGCATGCGCTGACCCGGCAAGCATACAGCGAATGGGGTTTTTAGATACAAGTGAATAACTTTTGATCAGCAAAAGGCACGATGTGTATGTTGCAGGCATAAAAAAGCCCACTCGGATGTGGGCATAGCAAAATTGGCTATTAATGTAAGGTTCTAACAATTACTTTCTTACTATCGGCAATCCCGCGGCAGGCTTTAGCCGCTGTAAAAAATAAACCTTTTATATTGCCGACAGCCTTCGGTGCGGAAGGCGGGCAACGTGCTCTGTTCTTATCCCGTTGACTGACTTTTACAGCGTGTCGCTATTCGGTTTTGCGAGATTGATCGTGCTGGCAGAAGCGGCAGAGTCAGATTCAGAGCAGGTGTCCCTAAGACTTAATGGGGCCGTTAAGCGCTTATCCGTCGTTTGAGCAATGGCAGTGTGTTCCCTGACAATCAACATAAAAATGGCGTGGAGATGTTTTGGCAGGCGTTAAACGATATGTTCTTACGGTCGGATACGACTTTTTTCCCCCGCGGCGGGGTTACTGTGGCGGACAGGCTGAGGCCAGCAGGTTACCTTTCTTCTCTGTGTACTAATCTTGTCTGCAGTCATTTCATTATTCAGAGAAGGGCAAGCCGTGCCGGGAAACAAAGCAGAAATCACTGTGGGTTCAGATCATATCATCATCGCTCGACGTTACCGCGCTCTTGGCGCGCTCAACGATCTCTTTATCGCAGTATGGTTCCTGACGGGCAGCATCCTGTTTTTCTTCGACTCGCTGATGACAGGTGGAACATGGTTATTTGTCGTGGGGAGCCTTCAGTTATTACTTCGCCCGGCAATCACCCTGGCAGAACTGGTACACGTAAAGCGCATCGATCAACATCCACAAAAACCTCAGTAGTCCTTTACCCCTGTATCACGGACAGCTAAACGCATTCAGCCTGCCTGATATATGAACGACTCAGGCAGGCTAAATGAAAGGTGAGGCGATTTCAGGAGATCACCAGGTGCGGGCGGGCGGTGGTGGCGGTTGCTGCCCGGTTGCAGGCGGCGGTGGTGCAACGGTGCCTGCCGGTGGTGGGGCCAGTGCCTGACCCGGTGGTGGTGGCGGAGGCGGCGGCGGGCGATGATCGTGTGGCGGTGGGGGTGGCGCACAGCCGGGGCCCGGTGGCGGCGGTGCGCACGCGGTCAATGTTGAGGCAGCGACAACAGCAGCGAAAAAAGTCAGACGACGATTCATGCTATTTCCCTTGTGAAATTAACAGTAAGCTAATTGTAGTTAGCTGTTACTAAACATAACGGGGGTAAAGCAGAAAAGCGAAGCGATTCCGCCCTCTATCCGTTTTTTGAGATACTTCTCATCTCGCGCGTTTAATCCGGTTTTTTGTTTCAACGCCAGCTAAAGTAGCGCATCACAAAAGAGGAGTGGCGTTTATGAATGGCATTTTGAAATTCGTCCGCGGCTGGCTGATTTTTTCAGTGTTATGGGGCGTCTTCATGTGGTTTATGTCATGGCAGGCGCAGGGCAAAGAAATTGGCCTGGCGGTTTTGATGAGTCTTTATGCTGGCCTGTTATACCAGGCATTAATAACGATGGTCGCGCGCTATCGGGCACGGCGACAGCAGGCGTAAGAGGGGCCTGCTGCGTGCCGCAGCAGGCCAGTGTCTCAGCTCAGATTACCGCTCAGGCGGCGATGAAAATCGCTGCTGCGCATATCCAGCCCTTCAATGGTGACGCTGGCACCATGACGCTGATAACGGTATTCGATACCATCCAGTGCAGCGACGGTGGAGGCATCCCATATCTGTGCGTGCGTTAAATCAATGGTGACAGATTTAGGGTCATGTGCGTAATCGAAGTGCTCAAACAAATCGTTGCTGCTGGCAAAAAACAGCGGTCCGCGAACATCGTAGCGCACAGACTGTCCGTCCTCACTCAACGTTCTTTCCGCATGAATCACATGCGCGACGCGCCGGGCAAACAACATCATTGCCACCACTACACCCGCAAGCACCCCCAGCGCCAGGTTACTGGTTAACACGGTAATACCTACCGTTAACAGCATGACCAGCGTTTCTGACCAGGGCATCCGTTTCAGCGTCGCGGGCTGCAAACTGTGCCAGTTGACCGTCTTGACGGCGACAATCATCATGATGCCGGCCAGCACCACCATCGGGATCTGCGCCATGATGTGGCTCAGGCCCGTCACCAGCAGTAACAGCACGAGGGCGGCGGCAACCGTTGAAACCCGGCTACGTGCTTTACCCAGTTCCACGTTGACAATGGTCTGTCCGATCATAGCGCATCCGGCGATACCGCCGTAAAAACCGGCCAAAATATTACCTATACCCAGCCCCCAGGATTCGCGACGTTTGCTGGACGGCGTATCTGTAAGGTCATCCACCAGCTTGGCGGTCAGTAGCGATTCCATTAGTCCTACAAACGCCACGCTCAGCGCGGTGGGCCAGACGATGGATAAGGTCTGCCAGTTGAGCGGAACGGTCAGTGCCGTAAAGTCTGGCAGACCTGCGCTCATGGGGCCTTCATCACCCACCGTCGGGACGCGATAGCCCATCGCCAGCGCCACGGCGGTCACGGCCACGATGGCCACTAAGGGAGAGGGCACACTTTTCAGCACGCGGGGCAGGAGCAGCACGATGGCCAGCGTCACGGCGAAGAGTGCCCACACCAGCGGCGATTGACCCCAGACATGCGGGACCTGAGCAAAGAAAATTAAAACGCCAAGCGCATTCACAAAGCCGATCATGACCGAACGGGGAATATAACGCATCGCACGTGACATACCTGTCACGCCGAACAGAATCTGAATGATCCCGGCCATTACAACGGCAGGAAGAATATAGGCCACGCCATGCGCATGGACCATAGGCCCAATCACCAGCGCAACCGAACCCGCTGCGGCGGTTACCATGGCAGGGCGGCCGCCAAGCAAAGACAGCGTCAGGCAGAGTACGACAGAGGCCACCAGGCTGACCTTCGGATCGACACCGGCGATAACCGAAAACGAGATCACTTCCGGAATAAGCGCCAGCGCCGTGATCACGCCGGCCAGGCATTCTCGCGTCAGCAGTGCAGGCGAGCGTAAGACGCGGCCGACACTGACATCGTTTTCCACAACGGCTGTTGTGGCGACATCATGTTGTTGATTCATAGTGTAAACAGGCTCTTTTATTTTAAGCTTGCGCGAAAGGCAAGGAAGACAGGATTTGGTGAAGGGCGAATGTTACCGACAGCTCAGAGAAGAAGCCAGAAAAAGCGAAATGACTCCATCCATGGAGAAAGGATTATACCGTCAGGTCGTCTGGCGTTTTATACACCACCATCTCAAGCAGATGACGATAAACGTCCAGTGAGACTTCGTCGCGCTCCAGCTCGAGGCGATGAATTAGTTTCGAAATAATGGCTTTATTATTGACGGCCATACCTGACTGTAAGATTTCCGCGACAACGAGACCAAGAATCTCCATATCGCTGTCGGGTTTAGTCGCCGCAGCGGTGAAGTAATCCGCGATCTCTTTATCCGTTTGGGGCAGTGTGTTTTGCATGTGTCAGCCTTTGAAAAAGTCGGCTACCCGGTAGAGTGCGCGACAAACAGACCTAAAAGCCATCGCATAAAAATACAATGGCGCCAAACTCAACAAGCAGGTCATCAAAATCAAAAAAGAAACCTCTGAGGGTGGAAATCCATTACACCTTCAGAGGCGACGCAGATGCATCATTCGTTGCAGAGTCGTGATCACAACTCGTTGTATGTAAAGTTATACAATTAAAGTTTATTTGTACAAGTAGATTATTAAGCATAAAATGCTAATCCTTAACAATTAGGATGTTAAGAATTTTGTTTGTCGCTTTCCTGTACAGGAAATGTGTACAAGCGGGCCAGGCCGACGGGAAAGCAGCGTGCTTTCCCGGGAGGGTTAACTAAACAGGTTGAGTTTTGCAGTGAGTTTGCGAACCGCTTTTTTGTCGCCCACTATCGCCATCCCAAGCAGGCGCCATTCCGGGGCGGGCAGCGTCTTCATCGTGTCACTGAAGGCCTGGTAGTCGGTGGTTGACTGACCCTGCTCGGGAAAGACCACAATGTCACAGTCTGTCTGTTCACTCTGACGCCACACGGTGCTGAGTTGCGCACTATCGGCCCCCAGGACAGGAATGCCAACGGGGATGAGCCCCGGATAGCGCTGCGTTGTCGCATCTTCCAGGTCTTCACCGACCAGACTGGGATGACGTTGTCCCAGCGTCAGAGCGATAACGGCGGCAGCATTGGTGGCTTTGCCGGCCGGTAACGCACTGTTCAAAATCATGACACATCGTAAGTCGCTCATTATCTTCTCCTGACACAAAATGCCATTGTGGCAAGGCTAGTGATCAGCGTCTGGAAGATTTGTGCACAGTTGCTGGTAACGTGCAGGCGTCAGCTGGCAGGCGCGTTTAAACCAGCGCCCCAGATGACTCTGGTCTGCAAAGCCAAGATCGGCAGCCACCTCAGCGGGTAAATGGCCCATAGCCAGCCGTCGGCGTGCCTGACTGAGCCGCCACTGTACCAACCAGGCGTGGGGCGGCAGGCCCCACTGCTGCTGGAACAGGCGGGAAAGCCGAAAACGATCCACGTTCAGCGCCTGTGCCATCTGGGCAATGCCGGGGTTATCGACGTGGTAAGCAATAAGCCAGTCTCGTGCCTGATGGGCCAGTGTCGGTGCCACATCCGGCCGCGTATTGCGCCAGACAGGCAAGTGACGAAGATGGCGGAATAGCCGCTCCAGCGCCGCATCTTTGATTAACTGCGGGTGATTGTGCCAGAGCGCGTCGAAGGCGTGCCAGACCGCCCAGGAGAGCCATTTCTCATCCTGAAGCGTGGTGGCAAAACGCAGTTCACTGCCGGGCGCACTGTCCAGACAGCCAGGTGCAAACTGCTGGTGCAGATGATGAGGTGACAGATAGAGCATGCGGTAGGTAAAGCCCTGTGCATCAATGGCATCGCCATCGTGAAGCTCTTCAGGTTCCAACATAAAGACCGTGCCCGGTCGGCTCCGATGACGTTTCTGACGGGAGTGGAACTGCTGCACGCCTTGCTCCGTCACGCCAATTAAGTAACTGTCATGCCAGTGAGGATCGTAAGCATGTCCGGTAAAATGCGCCCGTATCGCTTCGATGCCGCTACGCGCGTCGCGGCGCAGATCGACCCAGTTATGGGTGGAGGTGTTCACGCTTTTGTCCTCCCCGAGGTGTTGACAGCAGGATCATGACTGGACATTTTGACGTTGTTATCCAGTATTTAACAGTACAGATGCTTTTCTTTCGCATTTTGCTTTGCGTATAATAACTTAATCAATTAATTAGAACTCTAATCATTAGGCAGCTACTTATAAATGTCATCTAACCGTACCTTTACCCACCTGCTGCACCTGACCGCCCATGCCTGGCGCCTGGCCGTTGACCGCCATCTTAAAGACAGCGGTCTGAGCACCAGTAGCTGGATGGCGATAGGGCTTATCGCCAGTGAACCTCAACGCCTCACGCAAACCGAACTGGCGCAGTTAATGGGCCTGGAAGATGCGAGTATGGTGCCGTTGGTGGATCGCCTGGTGAAACAGGACCTGTTATCCCGGGTCCAGCCCGCCGAAGATCGCCGCAAGCGTCATCTGGTGCTGACCGAGAAGGGCAATGAAGCGTTCGCAAAAGTAAAGACGCAGGCCGATGCGCTGCGCACGCAACTGCTGGCGGATATTGATCCTCAGGAAATCGCCCTGGTAGAGCGCGTTTTACAAACGCTGCTGACCCGAATGGGAAGTATGTAAGTATGGCCCGGCGCAATCCCTACGCTGCGCGTGAATGGTTGCCTCATGAAAAACCCATGCTGCCGGGCTCGCCTTCGACGCCAATCCATTCCCCACCCAAGCGTGTTGCCTTTGGGCTGATAGGGTTGCTGATCTCGCTGACCGGCGCGTTAAGTAATGCGCTGGTTACGGCTAATCTGACCAATCTGCAAGGCACCTTCGCGGCTTATTCCAACGAAATTGCCTGGCTGCCCGCGGTGTATGTGATGGGGAACATCTCCATCAACCTGCTGTTGGTAAAATTTCGCCAGCAGTTTGGTTTACGCGTATTTACCGAAGCGTTTTTGGTGCTGTACGTCCTGGTCGCCTTTTTCCATCTGTTTGCCAACGATCTGAGTTCAGCGATTATCGTGCGCACGGCCCATGGCATGGTCGGTGCGGCGCTAAGCTCGCTGGGCATTTATTACCAGGTTCAGGCCTGGCCTGCCAGGCATCGCTTAAAAGCGCTGGTCATTGGTCTCACCGCCTCACAGCTCGCTATTCCGCTGGCGCGCCTGTTCTCCAGTGAGTTGCTACAACTGGACGAGTGGCGAGGGCTGTATCTGTTTGAGCTGGGCTTAGCGCTGATTGCATTAGGAGCGGTGCTGGTGGTTAAGCTGCCGCCGGGCGATCGTATTAAAGCTTTTGAAAAGATGGATTTCCTGACGTTTATCCTGCTGGCTCCGGGCATGGCGTTGCTGTGTGGCGTGCTGTCGCTGGGCCGTATTGAGTGGTGGTTCAGTACGCCCTGGCTGGGGATCTGTTCAGCCCTGGCGCTGGTGCTGATCGTCAGTGCCTTTGTGATTGAGCACAATCGCCGCAATCCACTCATTAACACGCGCTGGCTCAGCAGTGGAATGATCGTGCGTTTAGGCATTGTGATGATCATGATTCGCATCGTACTGGCAGAGCAGAATACGGGGGCAGTCGGCTTCCTGCAGCAGATTGGATTACAGAATGATCAAATGCACGGCCTGGCGCTTGCCATCATGGCCGGTGTGGTGGCGGGCATTGCCGCCAGCGCGCTGACGATCAAGCCTACCCATCTTAACTGGCCGATCGTCGCATCGCTGGTCGTCATGATTATCGCCTCACTGATGGATGCGCAATCCAGCCCGGTCACGCGCGCGAACAATATGTACCTGAGTCAGTTTCTGCTGGGGTTCGGCAGTGCCTTTTTCATGGCGCCGGCCATGCTGATGGGGATTGGCAGCGTCGTCACGCAGCCTAAAAATCTGGTCAGTTTCGTGGTCCTGTTCGGCATGAGCCAAAACCTGGGCGGTTTAATCGGATCCGCGATTCTGGGAACCTTTCAGGTCTGGCGTGAAAAATATCACTCCAGCCTGCTCGGCGATCAATTATCGTTACTGGATCCCAACGTCAGCGATCGGCTTACGCAATATGGTGGGCTCTTTAGCAGCCAGATTGGCGATAGCGTATTATTGAGTGCCCAAAGCACCAGCCAGCTTCAGTCCGTCGCCACCCTGCAGGCGAACGTCCTGGCCTACAACGACACCTATCTGCTGACCGCAACTCTGGCGCTGGTTACGCTGATGTGGGTGTTATGGCGTTTAACACGTCGACGCTACCTTGACTGGCGACAGGCCAAATTTCATCTGGCAGAGCAGCGTCAGCTCGCCGCCGCACAAGAACGAACGGAGTAAGTATGAGTCAGCAGGATGAACTTCAGGCAGCAGAACGCGATCGGGCCAATCGCCGTCGTATTCTCTCCATCGCCCTGGGGAGCGGCATTGCGGTCATTGGTGTGCTGGTTATTCTGTATGCCTGGCAGCTATGGCCTTTTACCAGTCCGGTCCAGAGCACGGAAAACGCCTATGTACGCGGCCAGGTCACCTTTATCAGCCCGCAGGTGAGCGGATATCTGACTGCTGTGAACGTGGCCGATCTGCAGCCGGTCAAAAAAGGTCAGGTGCTGATGACGATTGACGATCGTATTTATCGCCAGCGAGTGCATCAGGCGCAGGCACAACTGGCCATGAAGCAGGCCGCTCTGAGCAACAACCAACAGCAGCGTCTCAGCGCGCAGGCCACGATCCAGAGCAACAAAGCCGCTCTGGAAAACGCCAGAGCGCAGGCGGTGAAAAGTGGCCTGGATCTGAAGCGGGTAGAGAATCTGGCCGCGGATGGTTCGCTCTCCGTGCGTGAGCGGGATGCCGCACGCGCAGCGAACGCGCAGGGGCTGGCTCAGCTTCATCAGGCAGAAGCCCAGGTTGCAGTCGCTCAGCAAAATCTGCAAACGGTGATCGTAAACCGGGCGTCGCTGGAGGCGGACGTTGCCAGTGCGCAGGCGGCGCTGGAGCTGGCTGAAATCGACCTGGCAAACACCCGTATTATATCGCCCGATGCGGGTCAGTTAGGGCAGTTATCGGTGCGTAAAGGCGCCTATGTGACGGCCGGGACGCGCCTGACCTCCGTGGTGCCTGCACATAAGTGGATCATCGCAAACTATAAAGAAACCCAGCTTGCGCATATCCGCGTGGGGTTGCCGGTGACGATTCGTGTCGATGCGCTGGATGGTAAACGTTTCGACGGTCGCGTTGCCGATATCTCGCCAGCGGCAGGCTCAGAATTCAGCGCTATCTCACCGGATAACGCGACCGGTAACTTTGTGAAAATCGCCCAGCGTATTCCCGTACGCATTGACGTCGCGCCGGAGGTGCAGCAACAGTTACGGCCCGGCATGTCAGTCGAGGTCAGTATCGATACGGCGGCCTCACCAGTCAGTGAGACCGCACCATGAAGGGCGCTCGGTTAGTGGCAGGCATGCTGGCCGCCCTGTTAGCAGGGTGCAGCACCCAGGTTGAGAAAGCCCCGGCCTCGTTACCCATTCCGTCAAAATGGCGCGAACAGGTTGGGCCTTCCGCGCCGCCAGAGGCGGCCTGGTGGCAGGCGTTTGGCGATCGGGATCTGAACCGCCTGGTGGAGCAGGCATTACAGCATAATCCCGATATTTTGATAGCCCGTTCGCGGGTGGATCAATATCGTGCGCAACTGCGTGGCGCTGAGGGCGATAACTTTCCCACGCTCAGTGGCGGGGTTGCGGCAACGCGTCAACGTGCCCTGTCGGCTGTGACCGGGCAGCCTTATGAAACCTCCGTTTTTCAGGGGCAGCTTCAGGCCAGTTACAATGTCGATTTGTGGGGCGCACGGGCCGATACGATTGATGCCACCCGCGCCACGCTGGAGGCGCAGCAGGCGGCCGCGTCGGCCGCAGAACTGACCATCGCCAGTTCCGTTGCATCGGGTTATATGACGCTCTGCGCGCTGGATGAACAACTGCGCGTGACCGAAGCGACGCTGGCCATACGGCGTAACTCGCTCCGACTGGCGCAGCGTCAGTTTGAAACAGGTTATACGTCCCGGCTGGAGTGGATGCAGGCCTCATCGGAGTATCAGTCCGCGCAAGCCCAGGTGCCGCAGTTACAGCATCAGATTGCTCAGCAGGAAAACGCGCTCAGTATTTTAGTCGGCATGAACCCTCGGGAGGTGGCCCGTCACCGCGACTTTACTGTCCTGATGCCACAGACGATACCGGGCATTTTGCCGTCAGCCTTACTGAATCGTCGCCCGGATATCGTCCAGGCGCAGCGCCAGCTGCTGGCCGCCGATGCCAGCCTGGCTGCGTCAAAGGCGAAGTTACTGCCGGGAATTAATCTGACAGCGTCGGGCACATTACAGCGTTCCGTTTTGCATCAGCTGGTGGACGATCCGTTCCGCCTCTGGAGCGTAGGGGGCAGTATTCTGGCACCGTTGCTGAACCGTGAAGCATTGACTGCCCAGGTCGATGTCGCTATGGCTTCTCGCAATCAGGCACTTTACACCTATGAGAAAGTGGTAAGAAACGCGTTCTCCGAAGTCAATAACGCGCTGGATGCCATTCGCCAGGGCGAAGCACAGCGTGAAGCGCTCCAGAAGCAAGAGCAGTTTGTCGCCGAGGCACTGCGTATTGCAACGAATCGCTATCAAAATGGCTATGCTTCTTATCTGGACGAACTGGATGCGCAACGCACCCTGTTTGCCACGCAGCTAAATCTGGTAACGGTAAAGAATAATCTGTTGCAGGCCCAAATCGCGTTATACAGTGCACTCGGCGGGGGCTGGTCGGGCGAAAACCAGAGTGGGGCACGGCATCAGGCTGACGCCAGGGGGCCGTAATCGTCGCCCATCAGTTTGCCAGCGGTCTGTTTTGTAAAATCACGGCTAACGCGACGGGTTTGTTTTACACTGTCGCGCACTATCGCCCCATTATGCCGTTTTGACCAGGAAGAGCATGTTCTTACCCCACCCACCAGAAGAGCATGAGGAACCCGTGGCTCAGCCGCTTGCCGATGCGCACTTCGCGATTGTGGTGCTTGCAGTGACGTCGGTAACGCTTATAATTTTCGTTCTGATCGTCACGCTTTGGATGAGCTAGTGTTTATCAACCGGACCTGAAAGGAGTGAGGGATGGAATCGCGCGATGATAAACTGATTGCGATTATTGGGCTGCTGACGGCTTGCCTGATTGGTGTCACCTTTCTGTTTCTGATGACATGGTTTAACGACAGCCGTCTTACCACGCCCGTCGACCATGTCGATGCACAAACCTGCTATCCTAAACCGCCCACCGGTCAACGCTGAACGCGCTGACTGAATTTAATCTGCTGGCTTCGTAGTACCAGTGCCAGATTCTCGTGTACCGTTCGGTTGCCGTTCGGATCGGCCAGCCCTAACAGTGAGCCTGGCGACCGTCTGTCATCGGCCCAGGCCGGATACTCAACCACCGGGTACAGAGAAATCCCTTCCATCGCGATACCCTGATCCAGCGCGACCATAACATTTTCACTGACTTCCTGCAGCCAGGGGGCCCGTGCCTCGCCTTCTGCGCCCGTCTCAGCGATTAACATGGGGCGCTGATAGCGTTGCCAGTACTGGGCCAGTAACAGGTGGAGTGGGGCCCGTACGGGATCGTCTCTGTCCATGGGCTGATCGGGAAAATACCAGTGGTTATCGGGGTAATAATTCAGACCCAGAATATCCAGATACTCTTCGCGCCCGCCCAGTTCCTTATCAAGGCGACCGGCCAGCATATCCCAGGCCTCAAACTGAGCCTGATGTTGGGCATCGGCCCCGGGTTTACTGTCGGGGTTATCAGGATGATGGGCAATCTGTACCAGCGGATCGGTAAGGACAAATCGCGCCGCGGGAATCACGTCGCGAATCGCCTGTATCGCCGCCAGAGAGGCACGGACCAGTTGCCGTTTTAACTCTTTTCCGCGCTGACTGACGTGAGGATTAAACCAGGCCACCTCCGCACCCGCCCAGGACCAGAACGATATTTGGTTAATCGGGGTAAAAAAGGGCTGTTCGATTCCCCGATCGCGCAGCAATGTCGCCATCGCACGGGCATAACGTTCAAAATGATCGACAAAGCTGGCTTTCCAGATAGTGAGATGGTCCGGATAGCCAAAATGGGCCAGCTCCCAGATGACCTGCAACTGTTGATCCCGCGCCGCATCGACCATGGGTAAAAAGCTACGCCAGTCGTACTGGCCTGGCGTTTTCTCAATCAGATGCCAGCGCGCACCGTCACGTGCGGTCAACAGGTGCAAATCGACCAGCGCGGCATAGTCTTTTCTGAACAACATATCGTGGCCACTGCTGATCACCATATCCAGGCGCTTACCAGGCGTGCGGCAGGCGGTAGAGCAGGGAAAACTGCCCTGAAAAAAGCTTTGAAACAGACGGGGTTGATGGTGTACGTGATCGTCAGTGATAGGCTGGTTGCGCATATTCCTCTCCTGCCGGACAAATGTCGGTCACAGATCGTTGGAGTAAGTCTAGACTAAAAAACATTGCTTTCAGTCTTGCAGCTGAGCAACCGCGACTGGCATCCCGTGCCGCGCGAAGGAATAATAATAAATGACCGTAAGATTCAGGGACTCTCCATGACCGAAGCGTTTAATCTTCCCCAGCCTGCACCGAGCCAGAGTTGGCTTGAGCAACGGCTTGTTCCGCCCGGGCAGCGTCATCCGGGGCTAAGCGGTATTCATCCGCTGAGTGACGGGCTGGATGCCTTTGCTGCCCGTTACCTGCTGATGGAAAAAGCGACAAAGACGCTGGATATTCAATACTATATCTGGCAAAACGACATGTCTGGTCGGCTCCTGTTCAGCGCCATGCTGGATGCAGCCAATCGCGGCGTGAAAGTCCGGCTCCTGCTCGATGATAACAATACGCCAGGGCTGGACGATACGCTGGCGCAGCTTAATCATCATCCAAATATTACCGTCAGACTGTTCAACCCCTTTTCCTTTCGCACGTTGCGCGCCTTGGGTTACCTCACTGATTTTGCACGCCTCAATCGTCGTATGCACAATAAAAGCTTTACCGCCGATGGCATCACCACGGTGGTGGGTGGGCGCAACATTGGCGATGAATACTTTGGGACAGGTAACGAACCGCTGTTTGCCGATCTCGACGTGCTGGCAATTGGAACCGTGGTCAAGGAAGTGGCGGAGGATTTTGAACGCTACTGGCACAGTAAACCGGTTTCCCCTTTGGACGATGTGCTGGAACAGGACGTGACGGCACATCCTGAAGTCGTTCTGCCTCCCGAATGGCGTGAGAACGAGGGCGTTCAGCACTATCTGAAGCGACTGAGCCATTCGCCACTGATTCAGCAACTGACGCAGGACAGCTTACCGTTTGTCTGGGCAAAAGCCCGGCTGTTGAGTGACGATCCGCGCAAGGGGCTGGGTAAAGCCCGTCGCAAATCGCTTCTGCCCCAGCGCATGCTGGAGGTTATCGGTTCACCCCAGCGTCAGTTTGATATCATTTCCGCCTACTTTGTTCCCACCCGCGCGGGCGTGGCGCAGTTATTGTCGCTAAAGCGTAAAGGCGTGAAAATTGCGATTCTGACGAACTCTCTGGCAGCGAACGACGTTTCTGTTGTGCATGCCGGTTATGCCAAGTGGCGCAAAAAGCTCCTGCGTCATGGCATCGCGCTGTATGAGTTAAAGCCGCAGGCGGGCGTAAACGATGCGCCGCACGATCGCGGGTTAACCGGGAATTCTGGTTCAAGCCTGCATGCGAAAACCTTCTCGGTAGACGAAGCCATCCTGTTTATTGGCTCGTTTAACTTTGATCCGCGTTCCGCCGTGTTAAACACGGAGATGGGACTGGTGATCGAAAGTGAAACCCTGGCCACGGAAACCCACCGGCGCTTTAGTGAATCCATGCGTGACAGAGCCTGGACATTGCAACTGGATAAGTGGGGCCGGGTAAACTGGCTGGAATATCCGGGCGAAGCGCAGCAGGTTGTGCATAAGCATGAGCCCGGCTGTAGCTGGTGGCAACGTCTGCAGGTCCGGCTGGTCTGGCGGCTGCCTATTGAGTGGCTACTGTAATAAAAAGGCGACCCGGACGGTCGCCTTTACCTTAACGCTTTTGCGGTTTACCGGAGAACAGAAAGCGCAGCAGAGGAATGCGCAGGTGCAACTCATACAAAATGAAGGAGGCACTAAACACCATTAAGAGGCCCAGAAAAAAGCCAAACGTGTTGTTGTGCAGATGCGGCGTCATAAAAATTCCGTACAGCAGGGTCAAAGGGTGATGCACCAGGTAAATGAACAGGGAGGCATTGACCAGGTACATAATCTGAGGAGAGTGAGAATTCAGCCATTTATGACCCAGACTGTAACAAACGTTCAGCATGCAAAGCCCCATCATGCTGCTGATCAGCGCGTCGGTTTCATACAGCCAGCCTTCACCACTGTTCAGCCGTTGGTTTGCAATGTAGGCGACCAGCATCACGACGGCCCCGACGTACAGCAGCGGGTTTGCCCGGACAAACAGCGTTTTCAGCGCCTGATGTTTCCAGCTGAGGGCACCCAGCATAAAAAACGGCAGGAAGAACAGACACTGCATAACGGCAAAGTTAAACAGCGCATCGCCCAACAGGGAAGGGTGGGCATAAAAAATCGCCCGCCGTACCGCTCCCCAGAGCACGGCCCACAACAACAGCCCCAGAGCCAGCTTTGTCCAGCCGACACGTTGGTAGTCAATATTGCGCTGCTGATCGCGTAGCCAGCGGAAGGTGAGCATGCCCAGTGTGGTAAGCAGCACCAGCACCAGCAAAAACCACAGGTGCGAGATCAACTCCCACATCAGCGTATTGTACTTGTCATACAGCGATAAATTGTTCCAGTTCGACAGCTTCGGAGTCCAGGCTTTCAGCATAAAGAACTGCGGCAGCGTGATCAGCGGAACCGCGGTGAGCATCGGAATCCCGACGCGCTCTAAGCGGACTTTCAGAAAGCGCTGAGGCTGATAGCGCAGATAGAGCATATAAGAGAAGTAGCCCGAGATAACAAAGAACACCTGCATACGAAACGAATGAATAAAATCATTGAGCGTAGTGAGCCACAGTGAGGCATCGTGGCTATTGACGGCCCATGACTGAGACGAATAGATCAGGGAGACGTGAAACGGCACGCCTAACAACATCAAACAGGCCCGAATGGAGTCGAGAAAATATTCACGCTCAGGTTTTTTTGTACTCATAAAGTTCCAGTTCGTTAGTACGTTTTAGGCGGTTTCGCCCTGAAACCGTTTTATGTTGGAGGGAAATTCTAGCTGGAGATAACAGAGTATACTATCAGTTGAATCTCAGTTGAGCCCGTAACGTTTAATTGTCCTAAAATCACCTCGCGAGTAGATGATTATCGGGAACATTGTTGTGCATATGCTGTCGGAAAGCCGAATTATCCATTAAGATAAGCGGGTTTGTATTAAGCACACGAAAGGGGGGGATGTGCTGACTAATGTAAAAAATAATGTGGGGCTGACGAAAATGCGCTGGATTGGCGCAGCGGTCCTGCTGGCTTTGTATGCCAACAACAGTTGGGCGTTTAACTTTGATGATGTCGCGAAACAAGCGAAAGAGTTGTCTGGAAAAAGCTTTGAAGCGCCAAAAAGTAATTTACCCTCTCAGTTTCGTGACATGAAATTTGCTGATTATCAGCAGATTCAGTTCAACCACGATAAAGCGTATTGGGGCAAACTGCGTACGCCGTTTAAGCTCGAGTTTTACCATCAGGGCATGTACTTTGATTTGCCGGTGAAGATCAATGAAATCACCGCCAATACCGTACGTGAGATCAAATACAATCCTGACTATTTCAACTTTGGCAACGTGAAGCACGATGCTGATGCGGTTAAAAACCTTGGCTTTGCCGGTTTTAAAGTCCTGTATCCGTTGAACAGCAAGAATAAGAAAGATGACGAAATCGCCAGCTTCCTGGGGGCCAGTTATTTTCGTGTGATTGGTGCAGGCCAGGTTTATGGTCTGTCTGCCCGTGGTCTGGCGATCGATACCGCGCTGCCGTCAGGTGAAGAGTTCCCGCGTTTCAAAGAGTTCTGGATTGAACGTCCAAAACCCCAGGACAAGCAGTTAGTGATTTATGCGCTGCTGGATTCTCCACGTGCCACCGGTGCCTACCGTTTCACGATTCACCCAGGCCAGGAGACTACCGTCGATGTTAAGACGCAGGTCTATTTGCGTGACAAGGTTGGTAAACTGGGCATCGCGCCGTTAACCAGCATGTTCCTGTTTGGCCGCAATCAGCCATCGACGGTCTCGAATTTCCGCCCTGAACTGCATGATTCGGACGGTTTGTCGATCCACAGCGGCAATGGTGAATGGATCTGGCGTCCACTCAACAACCCGCGCCATCTGGCGGTCAGCACCTACACGATTGAAAATCCGAAAGGCTTCGGGCTGCTGCAGCGCGGACGTGATTTCAATAATTATCAGGATCTGGACGATCGTTACGATCTGCGCCCAAGCGGCTGGGTTGAGCCATTAGGCGAGTGGGGCAAAGGCCATGTTGAGCTGGTGGAAATCCCCACCGCTGACGAAACCAACGATAACATCGTGGCGTTCTGGACACCGGAAAATCTGCCGGAACCCGGCAAAGCCATGGACTTTGACTACCGTCTGCACTTTGGCCGTAATGAAAACAAGCTGCATTCAGATGATGTTGCCTGGGTCAAAGATACGCTGCGCTCGGCGGGCGACGTGAAGCAGTCAAACCTGGTTCGTCAGCCGGATGGCACCGTGGCCTTCACCATCGATTTCGTAGGGAAAGACATGAGTGAAATGCCGGCCGACAGCCAGGTTGCGCCTCAGGTCAGCGTAGGTAAAAACGGGGAAGTGGTGGAACAGAGCGTTCGCTACAATCCGGTTACCAAAGGCTGGCGCCTGGTTCTGCGTATCCGGGTTAAAGATAACAAGCAGGCGACTGAAATGCGTGCCGCGCTGGTAAGCGGTGACAAAACATTGACGGAAACCTGGAGCTATCAGTTACCTGCCAATGAATAATCTGACTTTTACACCTCAACGCTATGTAGAAGCCCTGCCGCTGGATGCGGCAGGAAAAGCGCGTCTGGCGGCGTCTTTACAGAATGCCCAGACGTTCCATCAACTGCACGAATCGCTGGGTCAGGATGTGGCCGCCAGCGATCGTCCTGACGATGCACCGCTGAAGTCCGTTTCATCACGTGTTGAAATGGCCTGGCCTGATTCCCTCGCGGGTGGTGCACAGCTAGGCAAAGACTATCTGGAACGTACCACCCTGAAAGCGATGCCAAAGGTGAAGCGTTCGCTGATGTTTCCGGAAGCCTGGCGCACTAACCCGCTGGCACGTGCCTGGGACTCATTACGGGGTCATAAGGCGGTTCCGCGTTATGCCACGGCGGAAGAGCAGCGCGCAGAAGAAAAATGGCGCCATGTCGGTTCTGTTCGCCGCTATATCCTCCTGATTCTTACGGTGTTTCAAACCGTGGTGGCCACGTGGTACATGAAGACCATTCTGCCTTACCAGGGCTGGACGCTGCTGGATCCGATGGACATGATCAACCAGAACTGGCAGCAGTCTGTCATGCAGATTCTGCCTTATGTGTTGCAGACGGGGATTTTGTTCCTGTTTGCGATTCTGTTCTGCTGGGTGTCGGCGGGCTTCTGGACAGCACTGATGGGCTTTTTACAACTGCTGATCGGCCGGGATAAATACAGCATCTCTTACTCGACAGTCGGGGATGAGGCGCTGAATCCAGAGCACCGTACCGCGCTGATCATGCCCATCTGTAATGAAGATGTGGGTCGTGTGTTCGCAGGCTTGCGCGCCACCTGGGAATCCGTTGTGCGTACAGGCAACGCTGAGCACTTCGATGTCTATATCCTGAGTGACAGCTACGATGCCGATATCGCTATTGCTGAGCAAAAGGCCTGGATGGAGCTGGTGCGTGATGTCGGTGGGGCAGGAAAGATCTTCTACCGCCGTCGCCGTCGTCGTGTGAAGCGTAAGAGCGGCAACATTGATGACTTCTGTCGTCGCTGGGGCAGCAACTATAGCTACATGGTCGTACTGGATGCGGACAGCGTCATGAGCGGGGAATGTCTGACCGGTCTGGTGCGCATGATGGAAGCGAACCCGAATGCCGGGATCATTCAGTCGTCACCAAAAGCGTCCGGAATGGACACGCTGTATGCGCGCTGCCAGCAGTTTGCGACGCGTGTTTATGGGCCGTTGTTTACCGCGGGTCTGCATTTCTGGCAGTTAGGGGAATCGCATTACTGGGGCCATAACGCCATCATCCGTGTGAAGCCGTTTATTGAGCACTGTGCGCTGGCACCGCTGCCCGGTGAAGGGTCTTTTGCGGGATCCATTTTGTCTCACGACTTTGTGGAAGCGGCACTGATGCGCCGTGCGGGTTGGGGCGTATGGATTGCCTATGATCTGCCTGGCTCGTACGAGGAATTGCCACCGAATCTGCTGGATGAGCTTAAACGCGATCGCCGCTGGTGTCATGGTAACCTGATGAACTTTCGCCTGTTCCTCGTTAAAGGGATGCACCCGGTTCACCGTGCGGTCTTCCTGACGGGCGTGATGTCATATCTTTCAGCCCCGCTGTGGTTTATGTTCCTTGCGCTGTCCACCGCCCTACAGGTGGTCCACACGCTGATGGAACCGACCTACTTCCTGCAGCCTCGACAGCTGTTCCCGGTCTGGCCGCAATGGCGTCCTGAACTGGCGATTGCGCTGTTCTCCACCACGCTGGTGCTGCTGTTCCTGCCGAAGCTGCTGAGCGTAGTGCTGATCTGGTGTAAAGGCGCGAAACCTTACGGTGGTGCACTGCGTCTGTTTGTGTCGCTGCTGCTGGAAATGCTGTTCTCGGTTCTGCTGGCACCGGTGCGCATGCTGTTCCACACCGTATTTGTGGTCAGCGCGTTCCTGGGCTGGGAAGTCGTCTGGAACTCACCGCAGCGTGATGATGATGCAACGCCCTGGAGCGAGGCCTTTAAACGTCATGGCTCGCAGATGGCATTGGGTATCGTATGGGCAGCCGGAATGGGCTGGCTGGATCTCAACTTCCTGTGGTGGCTGGCGCCTATTGTCTTCTCACTGATTCTGTCACCGTTTGTCTCAGTGATGTCGAGCCGTTCGGGGCTGGGCCTGAAGACCAAGAAGGCGAAGCTGTTCCTGATTCCGGAAGAGTATGATCCGCCAAAAGAGCTGATCGATACTGACCGTTACGTCGAGCTGAACCGCCAGCGCGTCCTGAAAAACGGCTTTATGCACGCGTTGTTTAACCCGGCGTTTAACGCACTGGCGACAGCGCTGGCGACCTCACGGCACAAGCACAGCCAGTTGTTAGATCATGCGCGCGATCGGCGGGTTGATCAGGCACTGAGCGATGCGCCCGAGAAGCTGGGTCGTGAACAACGTTTGCAGCTGATCAGCGATCCGGTGGTACTGGCGCGCGTTCACACCCGTTTGTGGGAAAGTGGCGAGAAATACCATCAGTGGGTAGAGAGTTATCAAAAACTTTCGCTCAATCCTGACGCGCTTCCGCATCAGGCATAATGAAAAAAGCGGCAAAGATGCCGCTTTTTTTTTTGTCCCTGGCCCGACACAGACAGCAACATTATTTTGCAGTTTTACGTAAACAGGATGGTAACGCCACCTGAGTCGTGATTAAAATGACGGCTGTCTAACCTGAGTCGCTATTGTGAATAAACTCGTTATGTTAACGCTGCTGTCCCTCGCTATCGTTACGCTGAGCGGCTGTGGCAGTATTATCAGCCGTACCGTGCCCGGACAGGGACACGGTAACCAGTTTTATCCCGGCGTAAAGTGGGACGTCAGAGAGGGGGCATGGCGGATTATCACCATTCTCGACCTGCCGTTATCACTGGTTGTCGATACGTTGCTTATTCCGGTCGACGCCAGCCATGGACCTTACACGTAACCGCGATCGGAATCGCTGTTATCGTCTTCCCACTCTTCGGCGGCAGCCTTACCTTCTTCACTGTCCAGTGGAGGCTCAAGCTGAAATTCGCCATCGTCCCATTCATGCAGCGTGTTTTCCGCTAACCACTCCTGACGCAACTCAATCTCATCGAAGTCACCGTCAAAAATTGCCTGAGCGGCTTCACCACTGCGAATCGGTAAACATTCGCCTGAATCCCCTTCGTCTTCGAAGAACTCTGCCTGCCACATGATATCGCCATCCTGCATAACATATTTTTGCAGACCGAACTGATTGATAGCTGCATCATCTTGCTCAAGGTCTGGATGGTTGGCGAGAAACTCTTCACGCGCAGCGTCAATCGCTTCTTCCAGTGTAGTGAACATACTCATGCTTCTCTCCTTGCCTGATTAACGTGATTTCAGTGAAGGATAGACCAAAATCGCAGGAGAGAAAGTCAGTGCGTCAGAGGGCGAATATGTCTGGCGGTTCGGCAGGCAAAATGATGTGATGAAATCAGGCGGTACATCGTGCTGGCTTGTCTCGCAGAGAAGGCCATCACAGCAGTTCGATGCCCCAGCGTTTCAGCAGAACGGCCCAGAGAACGAATACGATAAGCGTCAGGACGCAGCTCAGTCCCAGGGTAAGCCAGAAGCCTGTACGCTGATACAAAAAAGGAAACAGGATAAACATGGGCAAGGTCGGCACCACATACCAGAAGGTGTACCAGGCGTGGGCGGCAATTTTGGCCTGCGTTTGTCCTTCCAGTTTCATCCAGACAAGCACCAGAATCGTGACCAGTGGCAGCGCCGCAAGCAGGCCGCCAAGACGATCGCTGCGTTTTGCCGCTTCCGAGATCACCACCACCATCAGGGCCGTTATTGCATATTTTGAAAGCAGCCAGAGCATCGTTTTCTCCTGTTCAACCGCAACGCATTATCCAGCTTAACATGAAGGGCATGCCCGACGGTGGAATGGGGGCAGGGCGAGGTCGTACCGCCAGGTCGGGTGCAGAACAAACGGTTTACCACCCCGTAAGGGAAAAGCGCTGCCCGCATCGGTGTCGGGCAGCGGTGAGGTTAATAGCGCGAGGGTTCGCCTTCAGGGCGGGTTTTAAAGCGGCGATGCAGCCACATGTACTGCTCAGGTGCCAGCAGTACGCCTTCTTCCACCACTTTATTCATGCGCGCGGCGGTGTCTTCTTCGCTGGTCAGCGGAAAATCAGCGCTGACATCAGGCAAAATGATCAACTCGTAACCGCGTCCTTCCGGCAGACGGCGCGGCACAAACGGGATAACCGCCGGTTTTCCGGTACGCATTAACATATGTGTCCCTACGGTGGTGGCGGCTTTGTCGACGCCAAAGAAGGGGACGAACACGCTGCTGCGGGGACCATAATCATGATCGGGCGCATACCAGATGATATCCCCACGTTTTAAGGCCCGGATCATGCCTTTCAGGTCCTTACGATCCAGCATGCCTTTATTGGAGCGCATACGACCGCGGGTTTGTAACCAGTCGATTAATTTATTGTCATTCGGCCGGTAAACGCCAATACCGGGATTATGAATGCCAAACATACGCGCGCCAATTTCCAGCGTCAGGAAATGCATACCGATAAGTAACACGCCGCGCTGGGTATCATGGGCCTGCTGAATATGTTCCAGACCGGAAGGTGTGTGCCATTTATGAATCCGCCAGTCGGGCCAGAACCACGCCATGCCGGTTTCAATCAGACCCATGCCCACAGATTCAAAATTATGCTTAATCATGGCTTCACGATCGGTGGTCGGCATATCCGGAAAGCTCAGCTCCAAATTGCGGCGAGCAATGGCCACACGTCGCTTCATAAACCGCATAGCGATACGGCCAATACCGCTACCCAGCGCGTAGAGCAGGGGATAAGGTAACAGGACCAAAATATAAAGAAAAATGATACCCAACCAGGTCAACCAATAGCGGGGATGAAAAAGTGCACGTGAAAATTGAGGCAATTGGGTCATCTTGAATACTGTTATCCTGCGTCGTGCACCTGCGGTGCTGTTATTCGTCAGTTGCGGTTATTGTGCCATTTTTTTCCCCGCGGCTGAAATGTTAGAGCATTTCTCCGGGTGTTGCAGAAGATGAAAATGAGGGCACAACACCATCGCGCAACGAAATTTACCGTTTTACCTATCAATTTTTCTTATACGCTTCGCATTTTTTTCATTTCAGGTATCATGTGCGCGCTAAATTTCTTCTATTGATAACAGGAACGAACACCATGCCAGTGTTACACAACCTTGTTTCCAATAAAGAGCTGAAGGCGCGTATGTTGGCCGAAACCGAACCGCGCACCACAGTCTCTTTTTACAAGTACTTCACCATTGCCGATCCCAAAGCCTTTCGCGATGCGCTTTATGTCGGGTTAACCGCATTAAAGGTGTTTGGTCGCATCTACGTTGCCCATGAGGGCATCAATGCGCAGATCAGCGTGCCAGCCAGCCAGTACGAGGCTATGAAAGCCTTTTTGTACGGCTTTGATCCCGCGCTGGACAATCTGCGCATGAATATTGCGCTGGATGATGATGGCAAGTCGTTTTGGGTGCTGCGCCTGAAAGTGCGCGATCGCATCGTGGCTGACGGGATTGAGGACGACACCTTTGATGCCAGTAACGTCGGCAACTACCTGAAAGCGGCCGAAGTTAACGCCATGCTCGACGATCCTGATGCGGTCTTTGTCGATATGCGCAATCATTATGAGTATGAAGTCGGGCGTTTCGATAACGCATTAGAGGTGCCTGCCGACACGTTCCGCGATCAACTGCCCATGGCCGTGGATATGCTTAAAGACAAGAAAGACAAAAAAATCGTGATGTACTGCACCGGGGGGATTCGCTGTGAAAAAGCCAGCGCCTGGATGCGGCACAACGGTTTTCAGGATGTTTATCATGTCGAGGGTGGGATTATTGAATATGCACGTCGGGCGCGGGAACAAAATTTACCGGTGCGTTTTAAAGGTAAAAACTTTGTTTTTGATGAACGCATGGGCGAGCGTATATCAGATGATGTTCTGGCGCATTGTCATCAGTGTGGTGAGCCCTGCGATACGCACGTCAACTGCGTCAATGATGGTTGTCACTTACTGTTTATACAGTGCGAAAGTTGTGCCGAGAAGTATGAGCACTGCTGTAGCCCGTTGTGCCAGGAAGAAGCCCGTCTGTCGCCCGAAGAACAGCGTGCCCGTCGGGCGGGACGTGAGAATGGCAATAAAATCTTTAACAAGTCGCGTGGCTTGCTGAATATGACCATTCCGGCACCGACGCGGAAATAACCGACCCCGCCTGAAGGCCGACTTCAGGCGGGTGTTTTGTTACTGACGGACGCCTTCAACAGAGATAATTAACTCGACGTTCTGCGAGGCAGGGCCCAGGTCATGGGTGATATTAAAGTCTTTCAGCGCAATCTCGCCTTCAGCTTCAAAACCGGCACGATAACCGCCCCACGGATCTTTTCCTTCGCCCATCATTTTGGCTTCCAGCGTCACCGGTTTTGTCACGCCATTCAGCGTTAAATCCCCGGTGACCGCCAGTTTGTCACCGTCTTTTTTCACGGAAGTCGATTTGAACGTCGCGGTGGGATGTTTCGCCACGTTCAGAAATTCAGGGCCACGAATATGTTTGTCACGCTCGGCGTGGTTGGTATCCACGCTGTTGGTTTTAATCGTGACATCGACTTTATCGGCGGTGGGATTGTCTGCATCGAAGGTGAATGAGCCATCAAAATCTTTAAACGTCCCATACAGCCAGCTGTAGCCCAGATGCTGAATACGGAACTGAACAAAGGCGTGCTGGCCTTCTTTATCGATTTTGTAATCGGCGGCATTAGCGGTCAGTGATCCCAGCAGCAGGCCAGTAGCGGTAACAGCCAGAAGCGTTTTTTTGAACATATCATTTTTCCTTTTCAGAGGGAGAGTGGATGCGCCGTCCCAGCAT
This sequence comes from Pantoea sp. PNA 14-12, assembly GCF_004364735.1. NCBI lineage: Bacteria > Pseudomonadati > Pseudomonadota > Gammaproteobacteria > Enterobacterales > Erwiniaceae > Pantoea > Pantoea sp. PNA 14-12. The sequence goes on from NZ_SOAJ01000001.1 coordinate 644,422, forward strand.
CCTTTTCAGGGTGATATCGCGGTCAATAAAGTGATGTTTTAACGCGGCAAGACCATGCAACACCGACAGCACCACGATGCTCCAGGCCAGCCACAGATGAATATTTCCTGCTAAATCCGCCTGTTCACCCGCGCCACTGAATAACGCCGGTAACGAGAACCAACCGAAAACAGACACGGGTTTGCCATCCGCAGTCGAGATCAGATAGCCACTCAGCAGAAGGGCAATAAGCAGGCTGTAAAGCAGCCAGTGCACGAACACTGCCGCGAAGCGCACCGCAGGAGAATAGCTACGCAGCGGTTCAGGGGGCGGCGAAAGCACACGCCATACCAGTCGGATGACCAGCGCCAGCATTAATAACACGCCGATGCTTTTATGAATGTCAGGCGCGTTATGGTACCAGCTGTCGTAATAGCTCAGGCCAACCATCCACAGGCCCAGCGCGAACATGGCGTAAATAACCACGGCCATTGACCAGTGCAGAAAAATCGTGAGTAAACCGTAACGGGTGGAGGAATTTGTCAGCGACATTGTGCTAAAGCACCAAAGGAATACGTGGAAACAAGAATCTACAGAATGAAATACAAAATCAATGATGCTTACTTTTCTATAAATTTATTGTTGCTGGTGCAATGGGTTTGGTGAACCGATTTGACTAAGCGCAGGATTATTGAATAAACGCCCTTGTCTGGCGGCGGCATGATGTGACTGATGGAGAAAACATCTCTGAAACACCTGGATGGCAGAAGAAAAAGCGGTAAAACGGGCTGGCGTGTAAATCTGTGTCAATGCGGCGCGGTGCACTGCACGCGCGCCGTACGGTCAGGCGTGAAAACGCGATAAACGGAAAGGGGTAAGATCGAAACTGAACGGTTTATTCTGTGCAAACTGACTGGCGAGTTCACCCAACACGCTGGCAAATTTAAAGCCATGCCCGCTTAAACCGGTGATGATCAGACGATTCGGTTCGCCCGGCAGTGTATCAATGATGAAATCCTCATCAGGACTCACGTCATAGCTACAGGCTTCACCGTGCAGGCAAACCCCAACGCCCGGTAAAAACTGACGGAGAAACCGGAAGGCTTCACTGCCATCGGCGGAAAGGCTGCCGAACGGCTTGCGGTCTTCAGGTGTTGCCATTAGCTGACCACCATCATGACGACCAACTTTTAAAGCATTGTTGTCCGCCGGGAAACCATAATACTGACTGCCATCCGGCATTTCGCAGGTGAAGCCAGGAAACGCATTGTTTTCACTGTAGCGGCCATCAGCCTGATACCAGGCAAACACTTTACGCGTAGGGGCGATGGGCAAATCGGGGACCAGTTTACTCACCCAGGTGCCCGTACTGACCAACAGTTTGCGCCCGCGGTAAAGGCCATCGAGCGTGGTAACCTGTTGCAATTCGCCGTCACGCCGGATCTGAGTAACCGGGCAGTTAAACAACTGCGCGCAGCCCTGTTTTTCTGCCAGCTGTATCCAGCTTCGAACCGCCTGTTCACTTTTTAAAAAGCCAGAGTTTGGTTCGAAAACGCCCAGATATCCGTCAGGAACCGCCAGCTGTGGCCAGCGCTTGCGCACGTCAGCCGCCTGCAGCACCTCGACAGGGAGCTGCCAGGTTTGGGCGCTGCTTACGACGTTTTGAATAAATTCAGACTGGACAGGCGCAAGATTCAGGACACCGCAACGATGCATAATGCGCTCGCCCGCCTGCTGTTCCAGTTCATCCCACAACGTTTGCGCACGCAATACCAGCGGTACATAGCGTTCGCCCTCGCCATAGGCATGACGAATCAAACGGCTTTCTCCGTGATGAGCACCCTGATGATGGGGAGGATGTGCGCTGTCAATCATCAGCACGGAAAGGCCAGCCTGGGTCGCATAATAGCCAGCCGCTGCACCCACTGAACCGCTACCGACCACAATGAGATCGTAAATCATGAAAATGGAACTCCTGAAAGGGTTACATAATCAATAGCATACCAGAAAGTCCATGAAAAAAGGCACCCGGGTGGGTGCCTCGCTGATGCAGCAGTATTAATGCTTCTTTCGTAGTCGTTCTACTTGCTCGGCAGATTCAATCTTAGCGATACCCGCTTCGAGAATAGAGATAAATTGCCTGGCTACATCTGTCGTCAGCCAGTAGGTCGGGCCGACGTCCGCGTCTTCTTCAGTTTGATCCTGCGACGAAAGGGAGTGCAGACGGATCATCATCGCATCATAGCTGTCAACAGTACTGATATCCCAGCCCACCAGAGGATGGGTCTGAATTACATCTTTCCGACTGTCCATTATAACCTCCTTATTACTCGTTAAACGAAGTGCATGATGAGGTTCAATGCGGCTTTTAATTTCCACTGCGAAACAATTATAACAGCAAAATGGCGATTCACTGATTAAAACGTATCATGGAAAGCCTGAATGCAGAATGATTATCTCTAAAACAGTCAGGCTGAGAAGATATAATACCTGAATACCGGGCGTGCAATTGTCCTAATTGAACAATAAAAAAGGCTTATTAAGGTCGTTAAACAGGGTTAAAGAGGGGAAGTTTCAACGCCTGCTGAACCGCTACGTTTTTGTAATGTCTCTGCAAGGCGCGCAAACTGCTGCTGCAATTGCTCATCATGGTTTTGATTTTGCGCTTCAAGCGAAAGATTATGCACCAGCAACTGACTGGCCCGGTCATCAAGACAGAAAATCAGGCTGGAAAAGGCGTTTTCCAGCACCGTCAAGCGGCGTTGCTGTTCACCGATGAGCGTCAGCAGCTCGCCAAAGGTCATGGCTTCTTCGGGTTTATCTGTAGTCATGGGATGAAACTCCTTTTATGCATGATCAGCGCCAGCATAGGGCATTGGTCATTCGGAGTCCAGATGGGCGAGCGGTTAGTCAGGCATAAATGAAGATAAAAAAACCGGGTGGCGAAACCCGGTAAAAACAGCACAGTGGCGGTTAATCGGTAATGAACCAGTCGTCAGCGCTTTCCCACGTTTGCTGCAGGATTTCACTGATTTGTTCACGCGTGTCTTTGTCACCGCCCATTACGCTCAGCTGATTCGCCGTGGCGTAACGCACTTTGACCTGATTGGTGAATTGCGGAAATTGTTCATCGATCCGGCGCGACAGCTCCTGGCTCAGAGCTTCCATCGCACCAGCGGGAAGAGGTTGGGTTTTGGCAACGGTAATTTCAACACGCATAAAAGCCTCCGTATAAGATACTGTATATAATTACAGTATAAATATAGCGGAGGCAAGCGAAATTATTTTATACGCCAGTTGAGGGTTTCCCCGGCCAGGAAAGGCACCAGCGTATGAGAGCCCATTGCAATGCTTTCTTCTACCGTCCATGGCTCACGCACCAGCGTAAGGGTGCCTTCGTTCAGCGGCAGGCCATAGAAACGCGGACCATTTTCAGAACAAAATGCCTCAAAATGCTGCAGGGCATTGAGCTCTTCAAATACGGTAGCGTACGCGGGCAGGGAGGTAGGGGCGTTGAACACACCCGCACAGCCGCAGCTGCTCTCTTTCAGATGGCGCAAATGAGGCGCGGTGTCGGTACCCAGAAAGAAACGGGGATGACCGGAGGCGACAATCCTGCGCAGCGCCTGCTGATGCGTATTGCGTTTCAGGATCGGCAGACAGTACAGGTGAGGGCGGATACCCCCGACCAGCATATGGTTGCGGTTGAACATCAGATGCTGCGGCGTAATCGTTGCCGCCAGGTTTTCATTGGCGCTTTCCACATAGTCAGCTGCATCTTTGGTCGTGATGTGTTCCATCACCACTTTCAGCGCGGGGAACTGTTTGCGTAGCGGTTCCATCACCGTTTCAATAAAGCGGGCTTCGCGGTCAAAAATATCGATGTGCGAGTCCGTCACTTCACCGTGCACCAGCAGCGGCATTCCCAGCGTTTGCATCCGCTCCAGCACTGAGGCAATCGAAGCAATATTGGTGACACCATGGCTTGAATTGGTCGTGGCATGAGCGGGATACAGTTTGGCGGCCGTGAACAATCCCGACTGAAAACCGTGGGCCAGCTCATCGGCCTCTAACGAGTCGGTCAGGTAGCAGGTCATCAGGGGGGTAAAAGCGTGCCCATCAGGTAAGGCAGCCAGAATGCGATTGCGATAAGCTTCGCCCGCCGCGACGCTGACTACCGGCGGAACCAGATTGGGCATGACGATAGCACGACCATTGACTGCGCTGGTATAGGGCAGCACAGTGTTGAGCATATCATCATCACGAAGATGGATATGCCAGTCATCTGGACGGCGGATAGTAAGTTGCTGAGGGTGTGCGGTCATGAATGCGGCTCCGGCAAGTAGAATAAACGAAAGGCGTGTTTAGGCCGGGTTATAAGCATAAGGACTCAGGCAACCGTTTGCACCTGTTTTTCTTTTTTAAAAAAAATCCGCGCCTGAAGGCGCGGATAAGATGACGGTAAAGCTGCCTGTCAGGCGGTTAGTCGGTGAAGGGGATGACCAGTTCACCAGGCTTCACTTCCAGCCCTTTCGCGAATTTTTTCGCCAGCGATTCCGCTTTACTGCGATCGGCGCTCAGCACGTAGGCGGGGTGCTGATCAAAGTAGCTTTTTAACGACTGATTCAGATAAGGCGTCAGGGTTTTCATAATAGAGGCCATCTTCTCGGGCTGAACCTGCGCATCGACGATTTCCATATCGCGCAAATATATGGCTCCTTGCTGCTGATCAAACACTGGCTGCGCACGCATTTTGAGTTGCATATCGGCCTGTTGCGGACCAAAGAGTGAGGAGACATTAATTTTGGCATCGCCCGATAAGGTGACTTTCCCTGGCACGTCCCGACCAATGTGGCTATTCAGGTTAGTTAACACAATATGGGCATTGACCAGACCTGATACGCCAATGTCTTTTTCGAAGTTATTATGTTTTTGCAGGGCCTGATTGACTTCCTGTTCGCTAATTGTGTATTGCGTTAACTGATTACAGCTACTCAGTAAAACCGCTAAAAACAGGGCAGCCAGCCCGTGAAAAACCGTCTTCATACTTCCCTCGTTTAACTGAAAAACTCGCTCGTGGCATAGCCTGCCTGAATGCAAACCGTCTGTCATCAGGAATGGGATGATAAGGATTTGCCGAAAATGCCTTCCGGAAGAAAGTGCCCCGATCTTCCGCTGTTAAAACGGGCGGCTTGCGGCACCCACGGCTTCTTACGCGGCGGGGCAGTGACAGCGCACAGGGTTAAGAAACCGATGTGGTTACCGAACCAGTTTTCTGGATCGGAGATATGAACAGGTCTTTTGACGCGTCTGCGCTGCACGGTGGGCCGGACGATAATTCAGCGACCTGGCTGTTGTGATATGCGTAACGTTTTACCGCAGACCTGGCGGCGGTTATAGTGAAAGTTATCAATGACTGGCATTTCCTTCCCGCCATGGACTTCAGGAGAGATGATGTTTGGCTATCGTTCTGCCGCACCAAGGGTGCGACTCACGACCGAGCGGCTGGTGGTAAGACTGGTTCATGAACGCGATGCATGGCGTTTAGCCGACTATTACGCGGAAAACCGTGACTTCCTTAAACCCTGGGAGCCGGTGCGTGATGACAGCCACTGTTATCCCTCTGGCTGGCAAGCCCGGCTGGGCCTGATCGCTGATATGCATAAACAGGGCTCGGCGTTCTATTTTATTTTAATGGACAGCAATGAAACGGAAGTGCGTGGCGTGGCGAATTTTAGCAATGTCCTGCGCGGTGCTTTTCATGCCTGCTATCTTGGCTATTCGCTTGGCGAGAAGTGGCAAGGGCAGGGCCTGATGTTTGAAGCGCTGCAGTCGGCGATTCGCTATATGCAGCGCCAGCAATATATCCACCGCATCATGGCAAACTACATGCCGCATAACCAGCGCAGTGGTGACCTGCTGGCCCGCCTGGGATTCGAAAAAGAGGGCTATGCTAAAAACTACCTGATGATTAACGGTCAGTGGCAGGATCATGTCCTGACTGCGCTGACCAGCAAGGAATGGACACCCAATCGTCGTGGGTAAAATGAGGAGTTCGCAATGAAGATGACCTTGTCGGCGCATGCGTTGCGCGTGCTGGGTTGCCTGCTGGAAAAGCAAATCACCACACCGGAACAGTATCCTCTTTCATTAAATGGCGTGCTTACCGCCTGTAATCAAAAATCTAATCGCGAGCCCGTGATGACGCTGAGCGAAAGCGACGTGCAGGATCAGCTCGATCTCCTGATTAAAAAGCATCTGGTGACCGCCAACAGCGGGTTCGGCCAGCGCGTGGTGAAATACGAGCAACGCTTCTGCAATTCCGCCTTCGGTAATTTACAGCTCAGTAGCGCAGAAGTTGCCGTTCTCACATTGCTGTTCCTGCGTGGCGCGCAAACCCCTGGTGAACTGCGGACCCGGAGTGGGCGTTTGCATGAGTTTGCCGACGTCAGCGACGTTGAACAGACGCTTGACACGTTGATGTCGCGCGCTGAGGGGCCCATGGTCATGCGACTGGCACGGGAGCCGGGTAAACGTGAAAGCCGTTTTATGCACATGTTTGCTGATGAGGTCGAACTCGGGGCGCTGGAGCAACACCCAGCCACGGCGGACGATGCCGCGCTGCGGGATCGGGTTGAGGCGCTTGAGCAGCACGTTGCCGATCTTCAGGCACAACTGGCGCAATTACTGGAAAGAGAACAATAAATGACGATTCGCATTGGTGTTGTTGGGTTGGGCGGTATTGCGCAAAAGGCCTGGTTGCCTGTGTTATCGCAGGCAAATAACTGGCAGTTAGTCGGTGCATTTTCGCCGAATCAGGCCAACGCCCGCATCGTCTGTGACCGCTACCGTATCACCTGCTTCCCTTCACTGACCGATCTGGCTGCCGCCTGTGACGCCGTATTTGTGCACAGCAGTACGGCCAGCCATTACGACGTGGTCAAAGCACTGCTTCAGGCTGGCAAGGATGTCTGTGTCGACAAACCGCTGGCAGAAACCCTGAATCAGGCAGAGGCGCTGGTCGCGCTGGCCGAAAAGAAACAACGAAAGCTAATGGTGGCGTTTAACCGGCGTTTCGCGCCCTGCTATCAGCAACTGAAAACACAAATGCACTCCGCCGCTGCGCTGCGTATCGAAAAACACCGCAGCGACAGCGTGGGTCCACAGGATCTGCACTTTACACTGTTAGATGATTACCTGCATGTCGTTGATACGGCTCTGTGGCTGGCAGGAGGCCGTGCGCTGCCCCGTCAGGGCCATATTGCGACCAATGAACAGGGACAGATGCTTTACGCCGAGCACCATTTCAATGCGGGTGGATTGCAGGTAACCACCAGTATGCACCGTCGGGCAGGCAGCCAGCGCGAACGTATCAGCGCCATCTGTGATGGCAAATGCATTGATATTCATGACATGCGCGACTGGCAGGAAGAGTGCGGTGAAGGCGTAGTGATCACGCCGCCTGCTGCCTGGCAGAGCCACCTGGCTCAGCGCGGATTTGTGGGCGTGGCAGAACATTTTGTTCACTGCATCGAAAATCAGACAAAGCCGGAAACGAGTGGTGAGCAGGCACTGCTGGCGCAACGTATCGTCGAATCCATGTGGCGTGACGTGGAACGGGAATAACGCCTTGTAACACTCAGTGCTGGTCATTTCACGCGATCGCAGTAGACTATCGCCCGACGTGTGACAGGACCCGTGCTAAGTCACTCATTTTGCCGATTCTTTTCAGGATGCCCCGTCAATTATGAATTTGTTGAAATCGCTGGCAGCGGTCAGTTCAATGACCCTGTTTTCCCGCGTGCTGGGTTTTGCCCGGGATGCCATCGTGGCACGGGTGTTTGGTGCCGGCATGGCGACCGATGCGTTCTTTGTTGCGTTTAAACTACCCAATCTTCTGCGGCGTATTTTTGCTGAAGGGGCCTTCTCGCAGGCATTTGTTCCTATTCTGGCCGAGTATAAAAGTAAGCAGGGCGAAGAGGCTACGCGGCTCTTCGTGTCCTACGTTTCCGGTCTGCTGACCCTGGCGCTGGCGCTCGTGACCGTCGCAGGCATGGTTGCCGCCCCCTGGGTCATCCTGGTGACGGCACCGGGTTTCGCCGATACAGCCGATAAATTTTCCCTGACCAGCGCGCTGCTGCGCGTCACTTTCCCCTACATTCTCCTGATTTCGCTGGCTTCGCTGGCTGGGGCCATATTAAACACCTGGAACCGTTTTTCGGTGCCGGCGTTTGCCCCCACGCTATTGAATATCAGCATGATCGGCTTTGCGCTGTTCGCCGCACCGCACTTCCATCCGCCCATCATGGCGCTGGCGTGGGCGGTGGTGGTCGGCGGACTGCTGCAACTGGGCTATCAGTTACCGCATCTGAAAAAGCTGGGCATGCTGGTCCTGCCGCGGATCAACCTGCGTGATGCTGGCGTGTGGCGCGTGATGCGCCAGATGGGGCCGGCAATTCTTGGGGTTTCAGTGAGTCAGATCTCACTGATCATCAATACGATTTTTGCCTCGTTCCTGGTTTCGGGCTCTGTCTCATGGATGTATTACGCTGACCGCCTGATGGAGTTTCCGTCCGGCGTGTTAGGCGTGGCGCTGGGCACGATTTTATTGCCTTCTCTGGCAAAAAGTTTCGCCAGTGGCCACCATGAAGAGTATTCGCGCTTAATGGACTGGGGCCTGCGTTTGTGCTTTTTACTGGCGTTGCCCAGTGCGGTGGCGCTGGGTATGTTGTCCGGTCCGCTGACTGTCGCGTTGTTCCAGTACGGAAAATTTACTGCCTTTGATGCCGCTATGACGCAGCGTGCGCTGATTGCCTACTCGGTGGGATTGATGGGCCTGATCGTCGTGAAAGTCCTGGCGCCGGGCTTTTATTCCCGTCAGGACATTAAAACGCCGGTAAAAATTGCGATTATTACGCTGATCGCGACCCAGCTAATGAATCTGGCCTTTATTGGCCCGCTGAAGCACGCCGGACTGTCACTCTCCATTGGTCTGGGTGCCTGTCTCAATGCTGGGTTGCTCTACTGGCAACTACGTAAAAAGAAAATCTTTCAACCTCAGCCTGGCTGGGTCGGTTTTCTGATTCGCTTACTGGTGGCGGTAATCGTCATGGCGGCCGCGCTGTCAGGCATGCTGTACTGGATGCCGGACTGGGAGCAGGGCAACATGCTATGGCGCCTGTTGCGGCTGGCTCTTGTCTGTGCGGTAGGCGGCGGCGCTTATTTCCTGGCCCTGGGCATGATGGGCTTCCGACTGCGGGATTATGCCCGCCGAACCGCCGTCTGACCATGAAACCCTCCAACGGTTAATGCCGTAATCCAGGCCGTAATGGATAACATTACGGCCTTTTTGTCATAAACCTGCGCAGTGCAGGCCGGACTAACAAGGGATTCTGTGCCAGACCAGTCATTTCATCACGCCCGGCGATGCCACGAACCTCTGTCATCCCTTTTGCTGGCCTGTTTGCTAGGGGGGGCAGCCCTCGCAGCAGATTAGTTGGCATTTTCAGGTGAGTAATCCGCTCAGCGGGTTGCCAAGAGACGACACCCGATAATGGATGGGGGCACGCCGTTACTGACTCATCAGGCGCAAGGCGTTAATACGGTGCGTCGAAAAGCCTGTTTACAGCGTATCGTCATAAAAAATTCATGTTTTTTTCATTGCTATTTAGCGTCTGACGTCGCCTCGCACGATAAGCCCATAATGTTGTAAGAAACTGATTCAAAAGTCCGTTTTGGCGTAAATCCTGTCTTCTTCCTGCCGATGAGTACCTTTAGTCCATCATTGAGAGGAAGATCAAAATGCATACCCGCGCTCATGAAAACGCGATGCCAGGTTTCTGGTACAACCTCAATCTTATTCCCTTATTCAGCCTGATTTTTGGCGGCATCTTATTTCTGTTCGTGTGCAGTAGCACGATATCCGCCTGGTTTCTGACGCAGGGGCAACATTCCCTTGACGTGTCAACGGATGAAATTTCGGTAAGGCAGGGATTACTCGACAGCTCAACGCATATGCGCTCTGCCAGGCTCAATATTATTCAGGCCGGCGCAGCGGCACGTATTGCCGACACGGATAACTACGCCGCTTTCCTCAGCGCCACAGAGGGCAGCATTAAAAAGGCAGAAAATGGGCTGAATATTTACCTTAACCGTCCGGTCAGGACGCCAGTCGGCATCGAACTCGATAAACAACTGCAGGCGCGATTTAAGGATTACCTGCAAAAAGGGTTGATGCCGATGATTGAGGCAGCCAAACAGAACAGTTTTGAAGAGATCATTTCGGATGAAACGGCGGCTGACAAACTCGACAAAGCGTATAAAGACGTGTTGATGAAAGCCATTCAGATGCGCAATCAGCGCTCGATGGACATTAAACAGCAGGCGGTTGAACAGGTTAAAACAGGCTATACCACGATGTTAGTGGCCTTTATCGCATCCGTAGTGATTGTGCTACTGGCTTTTGCTCTGCTGAGAAAAGTGGTAATTAAGCCTTTAAGACAGTCACTTCACCGTATCGATCTGATTGCCCACGGCGATTTGACCGTACCACCCTCGGCCTGCGGTCGTAACGAGCCGGGTATGTTACTGTCGAACCTGCAACGTATGCAGTCATCGCTTGCCCAAACTGTCGGCGCTGTCCGCGATGGGGCCATTGCTATCTTTCAGAGCGCGGGGGAAATTGCCTCCGGCAACACCGATCTCTCCTCCCGAACGGAACAGCAGGCCGCGTCGCTGGAACAGACGGCTGCCAGCATGGAACAACTGACCGCGACGGTGAAACAGAATGCCGACAATGCGCATCACGCCTGCCAGCTGGCGTCCGATGCGTCCGAAAAAGCCCAGTCGGGTGGAGAGATTGTTAATCGCGTCGTCAAAACCATGGACGATATCTCCGGCAGTTCGAAAAAGATCGCTGAAATTACCAGCGTCATTAACAGCATCGCCTTTCAGACGAATATTCTGGCATTGAATGCCGCGGTCGAAGCCGCGCGGGCAGGGGAGCAGGGACGCGGATTTGCGGTGGTCGCCAGCGAAGTGCGCAGCCTTGCTCAGCGCAGCGCGCAGGCTGCAAAAGAAATCGAAGGGCTTATCGCCACTTCTGTCGGACTGGTTAACAACGGCACGGAACTGGTTAGCGATGCCGGTACCACCATGATGAAAACGGTAGACGCATTCCAGCGTGTGAATGACATCATTTCTGAAATTGCCGTCTCTTCAGACGAGCAGAACCGAGGCATTCAGCAGGTCAGCCAAGCGATCACAGAAATGGATGCAGTAACCCAGCAAAATGCGTCACTGGTTGAAGAGGCTTCAGCCGCTGCGGCCTCCCTTGAGGATCAGGCGGATAAACTGACGAAAGCCGTGGCCGTCTTTAAACTTGAACGAGCCCCGTTAACACCGTCTGACGCCCCCACTGTAGTCGTTGCTCCCGCCGTTCCTGCTTTTGCAGCAGCGGCACCGAAGAAAGGTCATGACAACTGGGAAGCGTTTTAAGACGAATGCCTGCCAGATCGTGGCAGGCTAAATCGGCGTCCGCTTCTTATCAGAACAGGCAGTATGCGCAGGGATGCGCTGGAGCAGAGACGTTATCCGGGATGCCGGAGGTGCAGGATGTATAGCGCGTTGGACACTGCATCTGTTGGGCGAAGGGGACAGATATTCTGCATAACAGAGCCGCCGCCCTGTGACGACAGCATGAAAAAATCCGTCATCCACGCGTGATGACGGATTCTTCAAAAATGGACAGCGTGATCACCAGACTGACGTTATCAGATTTTACGGCTCAGCGTCGCCTGGCCCTGACCTTTTCCATCCGGTCCGTAGAACGCTTGCGTCTGATGCGGCTTAAGCACGTCTAACGCATCATGCGTGAAGGTAATCTGGTGCTGTAACAGGATGCCGTTGTGCGTGTTGGCACGGTGTAACCGACGTGTATGCTGCTGAATACCTTCCCAGCGGCGCGCCATGTCACTCTGACCACGATAAGGTGCAGATGTCCCCAGACTTTTCTCGTTGCTACGGCGCATCTCATCCAGATAGTTCAGCGTCGTCAGCAGCGCGCTTTTATCTTCGGTAATGCGCTGCAAATTGTTGCTGTCAATCATTCCGGACGACAACTGTTGTTCTTCTTCATCCAGAACGGTCGCCAGAGACACCAGCACTTCCTGCATCTTATCTAATGTGGTCAGCAAATTACTCATGGGGATTATTTACCCTCTAAATACGCCTTAGTGTCGGCAATCAGCGCATCGGCGATCTTGCCGGTATCCATCTTCAACTCGCCATTACGAATAGCGGTTTTCAATTGTTCAACGCGTTGGACGTTAATGTCCTGGCTGCCTGGCTTCATCAGCTGCGCCTGGGCGCTGCTCAGGCTCACCTGAGCGGCGGCTGGCGTGGTCGCTGTTGCGCTGTCACTCTGGCGCACACGCGCAGTTTGCGGCTCGCTGCTGTCACGTGTTTGCACGGTGCTGGCGGGCTTTAACGGTTGTGTTCTTTCGATGCTCATATTCGGGCTCCTGTAAGGTCAGGGGGTCTGCCACCTGAATCATAATAGCGTAATCGCTTTGCTGATTCTTCTATCGGCAAATAAACAGGCTTCTTTAATGTTTTATAGTGTTATAAGAATTTTCCCATCATCACTGACCCGACCGCTCACAACCTGACCGTTCCCCATACGTACACGAACCCATTGCGCGATAGTGCCATTGCTTAAGGCTTTCCCCTCGCCGCTGGCATCAAATCCGTCGCCACTGGCAACCACCATGACATCCTGACCTGCTTTTACACGCCACGGCTGGCGCAGCATCGACTGACTCACCGGCTGTCCCGGCTGAATGTCACGCAGCACCACAGAATCGGCGACGGTCTCATCGTTAAGCAGGGTGCGCGGCGGCAGCGTATCCAGACGTCCCTCTTCGATACGGAAATCGTCTTTGCTCACGGTTGCGCCGCGGGCAATTAAATTTTTCGCCACCAGATAACGGCCAGTGACCTGAACCTGGACCTGAATATAACGTCGATTTTCTCCGCAGTTGGCTGCCACGCTCATATTGCCCCACGGGCGGCTGTTGCCGGGCAGCGTAAATTGCGGCGTATCACATAAGGGCCACTGTGCCTGTGGCGTGCGAATGACGACGTTCATGCCCGTGGCATGCTCAGGATCACGGGCTTTAAAAAACTGGTTCAGTTGGGCGCTGAAATCGCCTGCCATAACGGGTAAGGCAAACAGGGCCAGCAGGCTGGCTAACAGGGCTGGATATCCACGCATGTGCTTTTCCTCACTGATGATGGCGATGAGTGTACGCGTTTGAAAAAAAACTCAAGAGTTAAAATAGCGACGATTTGAGGCGTTATTCAGACGATGGCTCTTGCTTTTTCCCAATTATGCTGCCAGCTCGAAATTCTCATTTGCGGAGGAAGCATGCTCGACAAACTCGATGCGGCGCTACATTTCGGTACCGAAGCCCTCAACCTGCGAGCTCAACGTCAGGAGATTCTGGCATCCAACATTGCCAACGCCGACACCCCAGGCTATCAGGCCAGGGATATCGACTTTGCCAGCGAGCTGAATCGGGCAATGGCGAATGGACGTGCTGAAGGCAGTAGCCTGGCGCTCAAAGTTACTTCGTCGCGTCACATCGAAGCGCAGACGAACACGGCACCGTCGATGGATTTGCTGTATCGCATTCCGGATCAGCCATCTGCGGACGGTAACACCGTCGATATGGACCGCGAACGTACTCAGTTCGCGGATAACAGCCTGAAATATCAAACCGATCTCACACTTATCAGTAGCCAAATCAAAGGCATGATGAGCGTGTTACAAGGGCAATAATCATGGCATTGCTGAATATTTTTGACATTGCCGGCTCAGCGATGACCGCGCAATCACAGCGATTAAACGTCAGTGCCAGTAACCTGGCAAACGCCGACAGCGTGACCGGCCCGGACGGGCAGCCTTATGTGGCAAAGCAGGTCGTTTTTCAGACCGATGCTGCGCCGGGTGCGGCCACCGGTGGCGTAAAAGTGGCGCAGGTTGTTGATGATCCTACGCCCGCGAAACTGGTGTATGACCCGGGTAACCCGATGGCGGATGCCAAAGGCTACGTGAAGATGCCTAACGTGGATGTGGTAGCGGAAACGGTCAACACCATGTCGGCATCACGCAGCTACCAGGCGAACGTCGAGGTGCTGAATACCGTGAAGTCGATGATGATGAAAACGCTGACCCTGGGTCAGTAACGGAGAAAAATAATGACTATCGCGGTAGGCGTTAATGAAAAGCTGGACCCCACGGTCCTTAGCTCATCCAGCACCGGCACAAGTAACAGCGCCCAGGATCTGCAAAACCAGTTCCTGACCATGCTGGTGACGCAGCTGCAAAACCAGGATCCCACCAATCCGATGGATAACAGTCAGCTGACAACACAGCTGGCACAGATCAACACCCTGAGCGGTATTGAAAAACTGAACACCACACTGGGATCGATTTCGGGTCAGATCAGCACCAGCCAGTCACTACAAAGTTCGACGCTGATTGGCCATGGCGTGATGGTGAATGGTTCACAGATTCTGGTCGGTAAAGGCACGACAACGCCGTTTGGCGTGGAGCTGACTAACGCAGCCACCACCGCCACGGCGACGATTACCGATGCACAGGGCAATGTGGTCAGCACCCAGGACCTGGGCGCACTGACCGCCGGCGTTCACACGTTCTCGTGGGACGGCAAATTACCGGATGGCAGCGTCGCGCCAGATGGAAAATACAAAGTTGCGATTGCTGCCAGTAACAGCAGCGGTCAACAGGTGGCTCAGCCACTTAACTATGCCTACGTCAATGGCGTAAGCACAGCGGGTAATACCGCAAAACTGGATCTCGGCACCATGGGCTCCGCCACCCTTGACGACGTACGTCAGATTCTCTGATTCACCTGTAGACAGGAGAGATTTAAATGTCATTTTCACAAGCGGTCAGCGGTCTCGGCGCTGCCTCAAGTAACCTGGACGTTATCGGTAACAACATCGCTAACTCCGCCACAGCGGGCTTTAAGTCCAGCACCATCGCGTTTGCCGACATGTTTGCCGGTTCAAACGTGGGTCTGGGGACTAAAGTCGCTGCCGTGATCCAGAACTTCAACGATGGTGCAACGACAACGACCAGTCGAGGACTGGATGTAGCGCTGAGCGGTAACGGCTTTTTCCGTTTGACTGACTCGGCGGGCGCCGTGTTTTATTCACGTAACGGGCAGTTCAAACTGGACGAAAACCGTAACCTGGTCAATGCCCAGGGCCTGAACGTTACAGGTTATCCTGCGTCAGGGGTTCCTCCGACCATTCAGGCAGGTGCTAACGCCGTGTCGCTGTCTATTCCTACGACACAAATGGCTGCCAGAGCGACCACGACCAGTAATTTAGTCGCAAACCTGAATTCAACGTCACCGATTCTGGATGACACCAAATTCAACGTTTCTGATGAGACCACACGTAGCGCGAAGAGCACAATTTCGATGTTCGACACGCAGGGTAACAGCCATAACGTCGACCTGTACTACGTCAAAACAGCTAACAATACCTGGAACGTCCATGCTGTGGATTCGACTGTAGGCTCTGCAGTAGGTAATTACCAGATGTCGTTCGACGCTAACGGCAAGTTGACCAGCGTTTCCCAAATTACTGCAGCGGGTGCCATCGTTCCGGGAACGACAACTGACAGTACTGCAACGTTGCCACTCACCGGCGCAAACGGTGCTAACGGCACGACGGTTGCACTGAATTTCGTCGGTAGCCAGCAGCAAAATACCGGTGCATCAACTTTTGGTAGCCCAACTCAAAACGGCTATGCGCCGGGCGATCTGACCAGCTATGCCATCAACAATGACGGCACCATCACTGGCGCTTATTCCAACGGACAAACTCAGCTTCTGGGACAAATCGTTCTGTCCAGCTTTGCTAACCCTGAAGGTCTGCAGTCAAAAGGTGACAACGTTTGGTCGGCAACCAGCGCGTCCGGACAGCCCGCTATCGGCGTAGCTAATACCGGCACCTTCGGTTCACTGACCGCAGGCGCACTGGAAGCTTCGAACGTCGATATGAGTAAAGAGCTGGTCAATATGATCGTCGCGCAACGCAACTACCAGGCGAACGCGCAGACCATCAAAACGCAGGATCAGATCCTTAACACTCTGGTCAACTTACGTTAATTCGCTAACGGGATTGCTCTATGGATCACGCGATATATACCGCGATGGGCGCGGCCAGTCAGACACTGGATCAGCAGGCGGTTACCGCCAGCAACCTCGCCAACGCCTCAACGCCCGGTTTCCGGGCGCAGCTGAACGCGTTGCGTGCTGTACCGGTCACTGGTTGGTCACTGCCCACGCGCACGTTGGTCACGGCGTCCACGCCGGGTGCCGACATGAGTCAGGGGGCCATGGATTACACCCAGCGCCCACTGGACGTGGCAATGCAGCAGGATGGCTGGCTGGCTGTACGCACCGCCGACGGCAGCGAAGCCTATACCCGCAACGGCAACATGCAAATTCGTTCGGACGGTACGCTGACGGTGCAGGGCAATCCCGTAATGGGCGAAGGTGGTCCGATTGTGATCCCTCAAGGTTCTGAGATCACCATCGCGGCTGATGGCTCTATTACCGGGCTGAACGCTGGCGACTCACCTAATGCGACTGTACAACTGGGCCGTCTGAAGCTCGTCCAGGCAACCGGTAAAGAGTTAGAGCGTGGGGACGATGGCATGTTCCGTCCCACCGCCGCGACGCAGGCGACACGTGGCGCAGCCCTGCAGGCCGATCCGACTATGCAGGTCATGCCGGGTGTGCTTGAGGGCAGTAACGTGAAGCCGGTGGAAACGATGGTCGATATGATCGCCAATGCCCGCCGTTTCGAGATGCAGATGAAGGTCATTAACAACGTTGACCAAAACGAACAGAAAGCCAACCAGTTGCTCAGCATCGGCAGCTAAGGCGCGAGGATAAATACATGATTCGTTCTTTATGGATCGCCAAAACCGGTCTTGATGCACAGCAGATGAACATGGACGTGATCGCCAACAACCTGGCCAACGTCAGTACTAACGGGTTTAAGCGCTCACGTGCCGTGTTTGAAGATCTGATGTACCAGACCATGCGTCAGCCGGGCACGCAGTCATCTGAGCAGACGACGCTGCCGTCAGGTTTGCAAATCGGTACTGGTGTACGTCCGGTGACGACCGAGCGTTTGCATACGCAGGGCAACCTGTCGCAAACCAACAACTCAAAAGATATCGCCATCAACGGCCAGGGTTTTTTCCAAATCCAGATGCCAGATGGAACTTCTGCGTATACACGTGATGGTTCATTTCAGGTTGACCAGAACGGCCAACTGGTGACCAACGCGGGTTTCCCTGTGCAGCCTGGTATTACCATTCCAGCCAACGCCACAAGTATCACCGTGTCGCGTGATGGTGTGGTGAGCGTAACCCAGCAGGGGCAGACGCAGGCCGCCCAGGTCGGACAGTTAACGCTGAGCACCTTCATGAACAATGCGGGTCTCGATAGCGTGGGTGAAAACCTCTACAAGGAAACGCAGGCATCGGGTGCGCCGACGGACAGTACGCCTGGGCAGAACGGTGCCGGTTTGTTGTATCAGGGTTATACCGAAACCTCTAACGTAAACGTCGCGGAAGAACTGGTTACGATGATCCAGACGCAGCGTGCTTACGAAATTAACAGCAAAGCGATCAGCACCTCCGATCAAATGCTGGCGAAGTTGACACAGCTGTAACACGAACAGGGCCAGCTAAGGCTGGCCTGAAGACTAGTCATAAATAAGGTCGTAACTCCGTGGCGATGCAACATATTCTTAAGCCTGGACATTGGTTAGTAGTCACCGCACTGCTGACGCTTAACGGTTGTGCGTTGGTGCCACGCACGCCACTGGTGCAAGGAGCGACCACGGCTCAGCCGTTGCCCTCTGCGCCACCTGTGGTAAATGGGTCCATTTTTCAGGGTGTTGCGCCGCTCAACTACGGCTATCAGCCGCTGTTTGAAGATCGCCGCCCACGTAATATCGGCGATACGCTGACTATCACCTTGCAGGAAAACGTCAGTGCCAGCAAAAGTTCGACCTCGAATGCCAGCCGTAACGGCAGCGGCAGTCTGGGTATCACTGCAGTGCCTACCGGTTTAGAAGGTTTAGCCGGCGCAACGGGCGAAAAAGCCAACTTTGCGGCGGGTGGCAAAAATGATTTCGCAGGCAAAGGTGGGGCATCTGCTAACAACACCTTTACCGGCACCATCACCGTCACGGTGGATCAGGTTCTGTCGAACGGCAACCTGCACGTGGTCGGAGAAAAACAAATTGAGATCAACCAGGGCACCGAGTTTATTCGTTTCTCGGGCGTGGTTAACCCACGCACCATCAGTGCGAGTAACGCCGTGTTGTCTACAGCCGTGGCCGATGCACGTATTGAGTACGTCGGAAATGGTTATATCAATGAAGCGCAAAATATGGGCTGGTTGCAGCGCTTCTTCCTGAATATCTCGCCGTTCTAAGAGGTTGCAATGAAAAAGCTAACATTATGGCGTGTCGGTCTGGGATTACTGTTAGGCGTAAGCCTGATGGCGCGTGCCGATCTGATCCGCGACTTAACCACCGTACAGGGTGTGCGTGATAACCAACTGCTGGGTTATGGCCTTGTCGTGGGCCTGGACGGAACAGGCGATCAGACAACGCAGACGCCGTTCACGACCCAAACCGTCAGCAACATGCTGTCGCAACTGGGCATTACCGTGCCACCGGGCACCAACATGCAGCTCAAAAACGTCGCCGCCGTGATGGTTACCGCCAGGCTACCTTCGTTTGCCCGCCAGGGCCAGACGCTGGATGTGGTGGTGTCGTCCATGGGTAACGCGAAAAGCCTGCGCGGCGGCACGCTGTTAATGACGCCACTGAAAGGCGTGGATAACCAGGTTTATGCGCTGGCCCAGGGTAACATTCTGGTCGGCGGCGCGGGTGCCGCAGCAGGCGGCAGCAGCGTTCAGGTCAACCAGCTTAACGGTGGACGGATTACCGATGGGGCAACGGTTGAACGTGAACTGCAGAGCAACTTTGGTTCGCAGAATACGATTAACCTGCAGCTGAACACCGAAGATTTCTCCATGGCGCAACGAATTGCTGATGCGATCAACGCCCGTGGCGGATACGGTTCGGCCCAGCCGCTGGACGCCCGTACGGTCCAGGTCCGCGTGTCTCCGAATAATGGTGCGCAGGTTCGTTTACTGGCAGAGATTCAGAACATTGATGTCTCCGTGCCGGTTGAGGATGCCAAAGTCATCATTAACTCACGCACCGGCTCTGTTGTGATGAATCGTGAAGTGAAACTGAACACCTGTGCGGTCGCTCAGGGCAACCTGTCTGTCACGGTCAATCAGCAGCAAAACGTGAGTCAGCCGAACACGCCGCTGGCGGGTGGACAGACTGTCGCTACTACCAATACGCAGATCGATCTGCGTCAGAGCGGCGGTGCGTTGCAACGGGTTAACTCCAGCGCCAACCTGAACAGCGTGGTGCGTGCGCTGAATGCGCTGGGTGCATCGCCTATCGAACTGATGTCTATTTTGCAGTCAATGCAGAGCGCGGGTTGCCTGCGCGCAAAACTGGAAATTATCTGATGAACGATACGCAATCGCTGATGAATGCGGCTTTTGACAGCCGCTCGTTGAACGACCTGAAACGCGATGTCACTGCCGATCCCAAAGGGAAAGCACTGCAGGTCGCGCAGCAGGTTGAAGGGATGTTTGTTCAGATGATGCTGAAGAGTATGCGTGAAGCGTTACCGCAGGACGGCATTCTCAGCAATGAACAGACCAAGCTTTTCACATCAATGTACGATCAGCAGATTGCGCAGGACATCGGTAAACGTGGCCTGGGCCTGGCGGATATCATCGTTAAACAGATGGAACCCGCCAAAGCCCCGGACGAGCGCGCCGGTACGGTGCCGATGAAGCTGGATAACAGCTTCATCATGAGCACCAGCGGCGCCACGCCGCTGGAGCAAATGGTGCGCAAAGCTATGCCGCGCCTGCCCGCGCCTTCGCCCACCGGCCTGCCAAGCGACAGTCGTGACTTTATTGCCCAACTGACTCAGCCCGCTCAGGCCGCCAGTCAGCAGAGTGGTATCCCTCATCACCTGATTCTGGCGCAGGCTGCACTGGAGTCAGGCTGGGGGCAACGTCAAATCCTGACCCGTGATGGAAAGCCGAGTTATAACGTCTTTGGCATCAAAGCCAGCGGGAACTGGAAAGGCGAAACGACCGATATCATGACCACAGAATATGAGCACGGTGAAGCTAAAAAGGTGCGTGCGACATTCCGGGTTTACAGTTCTTATTTCGAAGCGTTAAACGACTACGTCAAACTGCTTTCAAATAACCCACGTTATGCGGCTGTCACCAATGCACAGAGCGCGGAGCAGGGCGCCCAGGCATTGCAGGCTGCGGGCTATGCCACCGATCCGAAATATGCGCAAAAACTGATGGGAATGATTCAGCAATTCAAGAGCATGGGTGAAAAAGTGGTGAAAGCTTATAGCCAGGATTTAAGCACATTGTTCTGAGAATTGTGCCTCAAGTTTCACTTAAGCATGCCGATAATAGCAGCAAGAGCCAGGCGCGCCAGCGCACGCTGGCGACCACACTGATGACAGCGACCCGTGTAGCGGGGAATGTAAGGAACCGAGATGTCCAGCATAATTAACTCCGCAATGAGCGGGCTCAGTGCCGCACAGGCCGCCTTAAGCACCACCAGTAATAACATCAGCAATTACACCGTTGCCGGCTATTCACGTCAGACGACGATTCTGGCAGAAGCCAACAGTACCCTGCAGGGAAAAAGTTATTACGGTAACGGGGTTAACGTAACCGGTGTTCAGCGTGAATACGACAGTTTTATCGCAGCGCAGCTGCGTGGGTCTTCAGCCACCTACAATGCGGCAAATACGCAGTATTCGCAGGTCTCCAATATCGACGATCTGATGTCAACCTCGACAACGAGTCTGTCGAGTGCGATTCAGGGCTTCTTTAGCAACATGCAGAACGTGGTCAGTAATGCTAACGATCCCGCAGCGCGTCAGTCTATGCTCAGCAACTCCCAGGGGCTGGTCAATCAGTTTCAGACCCAGGCGCAATATCTGACCAACCTGCAAAACAGCGTCAATACGGACGTTGCGGCCAATGTGGATCAGATCAACACGTTTACCAGTCAGATTGCGAACCTCAATCAGCAAATCGCGAAACTCACTACGGGTAACGGTGCGGTGCCGAATGACTTACTGGACCAACGCGACCAGCTCGTCAACGGACTAAATAATATTGTCGGTGTGACGGTGTCACAACAGGATGGTAGTTATACCGTTTCGATGGCTAACGGCACCTCATTAGTTAACGGCTATCAGACAACCAAAATGGTTGCCATGCCATCAAACAGTGATATTACCCGTACAACAATTGGTTATGTGGATGCACAGGCCGGTAATGTACAGATTCCGGAATCCTCTGTAACAACGGGTTCTCTGGGCGGCCTTCTTAGCTTCCGCTCTCAGGATTTAGACCTTGCTCAAAACCAATTGGGACAGCTTGCGGCCGCTTTTACGACCAGTTTTAACACCGTGCACAAGCAGGGATTCGATAGCAATGGTGATCAGGGCGTCGACTTCTTTACTATTGGCGGCCCAACTGTTCAGGGCAACAGTAAAAACACCTCATCTGCAACGATGACCGCAGCATGGAGCAATGCCAGTGCTCTGCAGGCATCGAATTACACCGTCAGTTATGACGGAACAAACTGGTCAGCTACGCGTTTGTCAGACAATGCCAAAACGACCCTGACGCCCACCACCTCGGGCGGCGTGACGACGCTCAGCCTGGACGGGATGAGTCTGACGGTCAACGGTACGCCGAATGCCAAAGACAGCTTCCTGGTGAAGCCGGTTCAGAACGCTATTACTAACATGTCAGTGGCGATTACCAGCGGCTCGCAGATTGCGGCGGCGGCGGCACCAGGCGGTGAAAGTGATAACCGCAATGCCCAAAATTTGCTGGCGCTACAGGATGCCAAAATCGTCAACGGTAATTCTACGTTGTCCCAGGCCTATGGCGCGATGGTGAGTACCGTTGGTAACAAAACACAGGCCCTGAAAACGGCCAGTACAACGCAGCAGAACGTAGTGACGCAGTTAACAAACCGTCAGCAGTCTGTCTCCGGCGTTAACCTGGACGAAGAGTATGCGAACCTGACCAAATACCAGCAATATTACATGGCGAATGCGCAGGTTTTAAAAGCGGCCAGCACCGTTTTTGACGCCCTGCTTAGCATTAACTAAGAGCAGAGGACATCATGCGACTCAGTACAAATATGATTTTTGACCAGCAGGTTCGCGGCGTAAGTGATGCGCAATCCTCCTGGTTGAGTGCGGGCAAACAGCTGTCTACCGGATACAGAGTATCTAACCCCTCTGACGATCCGATCGCCGCTTCCCGTGCCGTGGTGTTATCGCAAACTCAGGCGCAGGCAAGCCAGTATGCGGTTGCCCGTACCTTCGCCGACCAGGGCTTATCCCTGGAAGAAAACACGCTGGACGGTGTGACAAACAGCATTATGAGCGCGCAGTCGATGATTGTGGCCGCCTCAAACGGCTCATTGAGCGACGATGACCGCGCCTCGTATGCGACGCAGCTGGAAGGGGTGCGTGCGCAGTTACTGAACCAGGTCAACAGCAAAGACGCCAACGGGCGTTATATCTTTGCCGGCTATAAAACTGATACACCACCGTTTGTGGATGGTGCCGGCGGTGTGACCTATCAGGGCGGAACCGACGCGATTACGCAAAAAGTCGATACGGACCGTACGATGACGATCGGTCATACCGGTAACAGCATCGTAATGTCGATCACCAGCAACGCGGTGAAAGAACCGAACGGTGGCACCAGTGAAACGAATTTATTCAATATGCTGGACAGTGCTATCAGTGCGCTAAAAGTGCCCCAGAATGGCGCGGATGATGCCACCAAAGCGACCTTTTCAGCGGCAATGGATAAAACCAACCGTGGTCTGAGCAACTCGCTTAACAACGTGCTCAGCGTACGTTCCGAAATCGGAACACAGCTGAAAGAGCTGGATACGTTGAATGCGCAGGGTGACGATCGCAAAGTGATTTATGACTCGCAGATGAGTAGCCTGGTGGATGTGGATTACACCCAGGCGATTTCCAGCTACACCATGCAACAACAGGCGCTGCAGGCTTCTTATAAGACCTTCACTGATATGTCTCAGATGTCATTGTTCCAGTTAAATTCATAAAAATTTTAGGCGTACTTTAACCGGGTGCGCTTAGTTTTTCCCATCGTCCTACAGGGACGGTGGGATTTTTTTTGTCTGCGTAATGCCTCTTTCGCTGCTCAATTAACATGGCGACCTGTGCGGAGAACCTTTGCTGCATGATTGACGCTGTGCTGCACGGATCAGGCTAATGTAGCCCTGATTACATACCTCAGGATGATCCCTCCGTGGTGTTTCTGCCCGCATACCTCACCCGAAATGTCCGTAACAGACAATAAAAAACCCGGCCGGAGCCGGGTTTATCACGTCTGCGAACCGTGCTTATGGCTTGGTCGCAGGGGCCGTTGCCTGGTGGGTAGCACTATGGCCGCCCGCAGAACCTTTGCCTTCAAAATTGAAGGAAGGACGCTGCCAGTCGCTGTGACGCGCAGGCTCTGGTTGCCATGCTGGCGCAGGCGCTTTGGTCATTGGGGCTGACGCAAAGTGCTTCCAGCGCGTTTCCGCATTGGCCTGGAGGGCTTCTACAGCAACGTCGCGCGCAGCCACAGGCGCATGCGGTTCGGTGATGGGTGCAACGGTTTCCTCTGCAGCAACCGGTGCATTTAACACCGCGTCAACCTGAGCTTCGGTTGTCGGGCTCACCGCCGTACCGGCCTGCTCTGCGGGCTCAACGTGCTCGTGTTGGGCGACCTCGGGCGCGGCGGTCACGTCGGACTTATGCGCGTCTTCAGCCGTGACATCGGCAGGTTGTGCCTGCTGCGCGACGGCGTCGGCGCGGGCTTCTGCAGCCGCAGGAATCACAGAGGGTTCCTGATGCACAGGAGCATCAATCGCCTGCGTGTCATCCGTATTCACCACAGTAACCGGCGTGTCTGTCTGGGGTTCAGCAACCTGTACTGGATCGGGCTGTGAAACCGGCGCCTCGTCTACGGCCGCTGCCACAGGCAGGGCGATAGCAGGTGCTGTGTCTGCATGGCTGTCGTCCTGTGCGGTTTTCACGGCATCCTGTGTGGTCTGCTCTTCGTTCGTCTGTGCGACCGGATAGCGCACCCAGACTTTGCCTGACGCCATCTCAGGTGAGGCCGAAGCGGCTTCTAATGGCATAGCAGACTGTGTTGGGTAGCGTTCATCGCGGTAACGACGGCGACGCTGACCACTGACGCGCAGATGACGCGGTGAACGACGAGAGCGACGCGGCATGTTGGCGTTCTCACGCGCTTCGGTTTCGTCCGCGTCGTCGACCTGTGAGGCTTCTGCAACCGGCTGAATCTTGCGGGCTTCAACAGATTCTGCTGACTCGACGGCAGCATGCTGAGGCTGATCATTGTTGTCGCCAACACGCACTTTTTGCGTCAGCTGACGCGGTTTGCGGCGTGGCATAGCCTGAACGCGCTCATCGTCCTGTGCTTCAGCCGCAACGGGCTCAGCGGTTTCAACGGCCTGTTCAACCGCGCTGTTCGCTTCCTGCTGGGCACGTTTCTCTTCCTGACGACGACGCTGACGTTCAGCACGCTGTTCACGACGCTGCTGCTGTTGCTCATCGCGTTGCTGGCGAGCTTCATCGCTCAGCGCCGGACGTTCATCACGCGCCTCGTTAGACTGCCCCTGACGCTTATTACGACGGTTGTCTTCACGTGGTTCACGATTGTCACGGGTTTCGCGGTTGTCCCGAGATTCACGCTGCTGAGTGGTGTCACCATTACGTGGCGTGCGCTCACGGCGGTTATTGTTACGGCGGTTGTTACGACGATCGCCACGCTGATTGCCGTTCTCCTCACCGCTGGTTTTCTGCGGTTCGGTCACTTCAGCAACGGGCTCTGCCGTGGCAGGCACAGGCTCACCGGCGAACATTTTTTTCAGGCCCGCCAGCAGGCGACCAACAAAGCCTGTTCCGTTGGATGGCGTTGCAGGGGCGGTTTCAGCAACCGGCGCAGTTCGCGCTTTGGTCGCTTCCGGCGCTGCTTCCGTCGGTGCCGGTGGCGCATCAGGCATCACAAATGCCGCCAGGGCCGGTTGTTCTGGACGACGACGTTCGGCATGTTCTTCTTCCGAAGGCATCGCCATTTCGGCTTCGTGCAGCTTAGGCAGGTGATAGCTCAGCGTCTGCGTTTCTTCACCTTTCCGCACGCGCAACACGGAGTAGTGCGGCGTTTCCATCCGGTCGTCCGGTACGATAACCGCACGCACGCCGCCCTGGCGTTTTTCGATAGCATTGACCGCTTCACGTTTTTCATTCAGCAGGTAAGAGGCCACAGGCACCGGGACAATAGCATGCACTTCTTTGGTGTTGTCCTTCAGGGCTTCTTCTTCGATCAGGCGCAGAATAGACAGTGACAGCGACTCGTTATCACGAATGGTGCCGGTACCGCTACAGCGCGGGCAGACATGATGGCTCGACTCGCCCAGTGACGGGCTGAGACGCTGGCGGGACATTTCCAGCAGGCCAAAACGTGAAATATGGCTGATCTGAATACGGGCGCGATCCTGACGGACCGCCTCACGCAGACGGTTTTCTACCGCGCGCTGATGGCGAACCGGCGTCATATCGATAAAGTCGATAACGATCAAACCGCCGAGGTCGCGCAGGCGTAACTGGCGGGCGATTTCATCTGCTGCTTCGAGGTTCGTGTTAAACGCGGTTTCTTCGATATCGCCACCACGCGTAGCGCGTGCCGAGTTGATATCGATGGCGGTCAGTGCTTCGGTGCTGTCGATAACAATCGAGCCACCGGAAGGCAGGCGCACTTCACGCTGGAAAGCGGACTCGATTTGCGACTCGATTTGATAGTGGCTGAACAACGGGATTTCGCCGGTGTAGAGCTTGATCTTGCTGGTAAAGTCCGGACGGCCCAGAGCCGCAATATGCTGACGCGCCAGTTCCAGGACCTTCGGGTTATCGATAAGAATTTCGCCGATGTCCTGGCGCAGGTAATCGCGGAATGCGCGCACGATTACGTTACTTTCCTGATGAATCAGGAAGGGCGCAGGACGGCTGTCAGCGGCTTTCTTAATCGCTTCCCAGTGTTTCAGACGGAAGCTGAGATCCCACTGCAGCGATTCGGCTGATTTGCCTACACCTGCGGTACGGACAATCAGCCCCATACCATCAGGCAGTTCCAGTGCCGAAAGCGCTTCTTTCAGTTCGGTACGGTCGTCACCTTCAATTCGACGAGAAATGCCGCCCGCGCGCGGGTTGTTCGGCATCAATACCAGATAACTTCCTGCCAGCGAGATAAAGGTGGTCAGGGCGGCGCCTTTATTACCCCGTTCTTCTTTATCGATCTGAACAATAACTTCCTGGCCTTCACGCAGCACATCCTTAATGTTTGGACGACCGTGAGCGTTGTAGGAAGCAGGGAAGTATTCGCGAGAAATTTCTTTGAGAGGGAGGAAACCGTGACGTTCTGCACCGTAGTCGACGAAAGCCGCTTCAAGGCTGGGTTCGATACGGGTGATTTTACCTTTGTAGATATTGGCTTTTTTCTGTTCGTGTCCGGGACTTTCGATATCCAGATCGTACAGACGTTGACCATCAACCAGGGCAACGCGCAACTCCTCCTGCTGAGTTGCGTTAATTAACATTCTTTTCATCGTAACGTACTCGTTATTCTTTCATGAGTGATTAAAGCTGCGGGCATAGTTACCCTGGACGAGTATCAACCGATGGCCCCGTGACTTAGTGCAATGTCGTCAACCTCACGGTTATCGACCGCGCGAGGGGCGCAAATAACGTCGGTGGCCTGTTTTTCATAAGGAACAACAGCACCAGATAGTGGAAATGCGAGAGATAATTCTGTAAACCCGTGCACTCCATCTCATGTCCAGGCCGCAACCCGCAGCCCGCTAAGTGCCTGATTTCGCATTACGTCTTACGCCATTGCTGCGTGTCTGCTCAATCCGACAAAATAACTAATTTCGCTTTTTTTCTTATCTGAATCCTCAGCTAAGAAACCTAAGCATTATTCCACTGCTAACCTTCATATAGCAAGGTGACTTTAACTGACTGATCAATTTTCTTTACATTTTAAGAACCCTGCGACAGAAAGCGCATTCAGGCTGTTGAAAATGCCAGCAATCTGATTGCTCATCCCGACGCTACGCAGAGAGTTAAGCACATAAAAAGGGGTGGCGCTATCAGGGGACACTATTTAGAATCGCCGCCATGAAAACAGAGAATCCCGGCGTACAGTTTGTCGCCATCACGGCTGAAAACGCCGGACAACGTATTGATAACTTTTTGCGCACCCAGTTAAAGGGCGTGCCGAAGAGCATGATTTATCGCATCGTGCGAAAAGGTGAAGTGCGCGTGAATAAAAAACGCATCAAGCCTGAATATAAACTCGAAGAAGGCGATGAGGTGCGCATTCCGCCAGTACGTGTGGCGGAGCGTGATGAGGACGCTGTCTCGCCCAAACTGGCCAAAGTTGCCTCACTGGCTAACGCCATCCTCTTTGAAGACGATCATTTGCTGGTCATGAACAAACCGTCCGGTACAGCCGTACACGGCGGCAGCGGCTTAAGCTTTGGTGTGATTGAAGGACTGCGCGCCCTGCGTCCGGAAGCGCGCTTTCTGGAGCTGGTACATCGCCTTGACCGCGATACGTCCGGCATTTTACTGGTGGCCAAAAAGCGCTCAGCATTGCGTTCGCTGCATGAACAGCTGCGTGAGAAGGGCATGCAGAAAGATTATCTTGCGCTGGTGCAGGGCAACTGGCCCTCGCATATCAAAGTGCTTCAGGCGCCGCTGCTGAAAAATATTCTGCAAAGCGGTGAACGTATGGTGCGTGTCAGCAGTGACGGCAAACCGTCGGAAACCCGCTTTAAAGTGGAAGAACGTTTTGCGTTTGCCACGCTGGTCAAAGCCAGTCCGGTAACCGGGCGTACGCACCAGATTCGTGTACACACCTTGCACGCCGGTCATCCCATCGCCTTTGACGATCGTTACGGCGAGCGCGACTTTGACAGCAAACTGGTCTCTACGGGGCTGGATCGGCTCTTCCTGCACGCGGCTGCGTTGACATTTACGCACCCGAATACAGGGGAAACCCTGCGTATGGAAGCGCCGCTGGATGACACGTTACAGCAGTGCCTGACGAAGCTGCGCCAGCAAAAAAACTGACGCAGGGCGGCATCACGCTCCCAGGGGATTGATGCCCGCTTCACGCAGCATCGCGCTGAGCGCGATAAGCGGTAGTCCCACCAACGCATTCGGATCGCGCCCTTCAAGCCGGTCAAATAAGCAGATGCCCAGTCCTTCACTTTTGAAACTGCCGGCGCACTGTAGCGGTTGCTCTTTCTTTATATAGTTGGTGATGTCGGCCTGACTCAGCGTGCGGAAATGCACGGTAAAAGGTTCACAGCACTGCATCAGTCGCTGGCTGGCAGGGTGGTAGAGGGCGAGGCCGGTGTAAAAGGTTATGCGGTTGCCACTGGCAGCGCGCAGCTGTGCTTCTGCGTTCTGCGCCGTATGGGGTTTTCCGGTAATCCTGCCGTTAAGGACGCAGACCTGATCGGAACCAATGATCCAGTGATGTGGATAACGCTCAGCCAGCGCCTGAGCTTTGGCTATGGCCAGGCGCGTAACCAGATCCTCTGCGCGTTCATTTTCTAACGGCGTTTCATCTGTCTGGGGTGAATCCACTGTAAAAGGCAGGCCAAGCTTGCTCAGCAGCGCCTGACGAAACGGTGAGGTTGATGCTAAAAGAATCGATGCTGTCATTTTTTTTCAATATTGATAGCGAATTGGTGGCAGTCATTTTAAACTGTGCGCCGCACTGGATGCGAATAGTGGTTGAAAGATGCTGTCCAACGGCCTTTTTCTTTGACTCTATGTGATTACAAAGTTAATATGCGCGCCCTATGCAAAAGGTAAAATTACCCCTGACGCTGGACCCCGTCCGCACCGCTCAAAAACGCCTTGATTACCAGGGTGTTTATACCTCGCAACAGGTCGAGCGTGTGGCTGAGTCGGTCGTCAGTGTGGACAGTGATGTTGAATGTGCCATGTCGTTCGCGGTTGATAACCAGCGTCTGGCAGTACTGACGGGTACTGCTGATGTTGAGGTTACGCTTCGTTGTCAGCGCTGCAACCAGGTTTTTCCACATCATGTTCACGTAAGCTATTGCTTCAGTCCTGTTTCATCTGATGAGCAGGCCGAGGCGTTGCCGGAAGCGTACGAGCCGGTTGATGTCAACGAATTCGGTGAGATCGACTTGCTGGCGGTTATCGAGGATGAAGTTATTCTCGCGCTGCCTGTGGTTCCGGTGCACGATTCTGAACACTGTGAAGTGTCCGAGGCGGACATGGTCTTTGGCCAATTGCCTGCAGAGGCAGAAAAACCAAACCCATTTGCCGTATTAGCCAGTTTAAAGCGTAAGTAATAGGAGTAAGGTCCATGGCCGTACAACAGAATAAACCCACCCGTTCTAAGCGTGGTATGCGTCGTTCGCACGATGCGCTGACCACTGCTGCTCTGTCAGTAGATAAAGTTTCTGGTGAAACTCATCTGCGTCACCACATCACTGCGGATGGTTACTACCGCGGTCGCAAGGTTATCGTTAAGTAAGATCTTTGCTTAGCAAGGCGATACCTTGACACGTTTGACCCTGGCTATCGATGCCATGGGCGGGGATTTCGGTCCCTGCGTGACGGTGCCTGCAGCATTGCAGGCACTGGCCTCTCATTCGGAACTTATCCTTCTTCTGGTCGGAGACCCCGACATTCTCACGCCATTGCTTGCCAAAGCTGATTCCGCCCTGCTGGCGCGTTTGCAGGTTGTCCCTGCAGAATCCGTTATTGCAAGTGATGCGCGACCCGCACAAGCCATACGTAACAGCCGCGGCAGTTCAATGCGAGTGGCGTTAGAGTTGGTGAAAGAAGGGCGGGCAGAGGCCTGCGTCAGCAGCGGCAATACCGGCGCGCTGATGGGGCTGGCGACATTATTACTGAAGCCGCTGGACGGCATTAAGCGTCCGGCGTTGATGACCGTTTTACCCCACCAACATCAGGGAAAGACGGTCATTCTGGATTTAGGTGCCAACGTCGATTCTGACAGTGCGATGCTGGTGCAGTTTGCGGTAATGGGCGCGGTCATGGCCGAAGAAGTGTTGGGCATAGCGCATCCCCGCGTGGCACTTCTCAATATTGGCCATGAAGAGCATAAAGGGCTTGAAAGCATTCGCGATGCGGCGTTAAGTCTGAAGGCATTACCGCAAATTAATTACATTGGTTACCTTGAAGGTAATGATTTGCTGACCGGCAAAACGGACGTGCTGGTTTGTGATGGTTTCGCTGGAAACATCACACTGAAGACAATGGAAGGCGTGGTAAGAATGTTCCTTTCTCTGCTGAAATCATCGGGAGAAGGTGAAAAGCGGTCGTGGTGGCTGACGTTGCTGGGGCGCTGGGTTAAAAAGCGTTTGGTCAGGCGTTTCGGCCATCTCAACCCCGACCAGTATAATGGCGCTTGTCTGTTAGGATTGCGCGGGACAGTGATCAAGAGTCATGGCGCAGCAAATCAACATGCCTTTGCCATGGCGATCAATCAGGCCGAGCAGGCGGTGAGGCGGCAGGTTCCTGAACACATTGCCGCCCGTCTGGACGCTGTATTAGCCAGGAGTGACAAAGCCTAGATGTTTACCAAAATTATCGGTACGGGCAGTTATTTGCCCAGCCAGGTCCGCACCAATGCCGACCTGGAAAAAATGGTGGAGACCTCGGACGAGTGGATTGTTACCCGTACCGGCATCCGTGAGCGCCGTATTGCTGCGCCGGATGAGACTGTTGCAAGTATGGGCCACCAGGCAGCACAACGTGCCCTGGAGATGGCGGGCGTCGATGCCAATGACGTGGGCCTGATCATAGTGGCGACCACGTCTTCCAGTCATGCCTTCCCCAGCTCTGCCTGCCTGATTCAGCAGATGCTTGAAATCAAGGATTGCGCCGCGTTTGACCTGGCTGCGGCCTGTGCAGGCTTTACTTATGCGTTAAGCGTTGCCGATCAATACATCAAAAATGGTGCAGTGAAACATGCGCTGGTCATCGGTTCTGATGTCCTGGCGCGTACGCTCGATCCTGAAGATCGTGGCACGATCATTCTGTTCGGTGACGGTGCGGGCGCAGTGGTACTGGGTCAAAGTGAAGAGCAGGGCATCATTTCTACCCATCTGCATGCTGATGGCCGTTACGCCAAATTGCTGACGCTGCCTTATCAGGATCGCGCGCATCAGGATCAACCCGCTTACCTGACAATGGCGGGTAATGAAGTCTTCAAAGTGGCCGTGACAGAACTGGCGCACATCGTTGATGAGACCTTGCAGGCGAACAACATTGCGCGTGAAGAGCTGGACTGGCTGGTGCCGCATCAGGCAAACCTTCGCATTATCAGCGCCACGGCGAAAAAACTGGGCATGACCATGGAAAAAGTGGTAGTCACGCTGGATCGTCATGGAAATACCTCAGCCGCATCGGTGCCCAGCGCACTGGATGAAGCCGTGCGCGATGGCCGCATCAAACCCGGACAACTTATTTTGCTGGAAGCCTTTGGTGGTGGATTCACCTGGGGTTCTGCGCTGGTTCGCTTTTGATTGACAGGAACTGAAAATGACGCAACTTGCTTTTGTTTTCCCAGGTCAGGGCTCACAGTCTGTGGGCATGTTGACAGAACTCGCTGCCGCTTATCCGGTGGTTGAAGAGACGTTCCGTGAAGCCTCTGAGGCCCTCGGTTATGATCTGTGGCAGTTAGTGAGCCAGGGGCCCGCGGAAGAGTTGAACAAAACCTGGCAGACGCAGCCTGTGCTGCTGGCCGCTTCTGTGGCGATTTACCGTGTCTGGCAGCAGCAGGGGGGCAAACAGCCTGTGCTGATGGCGGGCCACAGCCTGGGCGAATATTCTGCGCTGGTCTGTGCGGGCGTACTGGATTTCGCGGACGCAATCAAACTGGTTGAACTGCGCGGTAAACTGATGCAGGAAGCCGTGCCAGAAGGCACCGGTGCCATGCAGGCGATCATCGGTCTTGATGATGCGGCCATTGCGAAAGCCTGTGAAGAAAGTGCGCAGGGTGAAGTCGTTTCGCCGGTGAACTTCAATTCGCCAGGCCAGGTCGTTATCGCGGGTAACAAAGATGCGGTAGAACGTGCAGGCGCGGCCTGTAAAGCGGCGGGTGCCAAGCGCGCGTTGCCGCTGCCGGTCAGCGTACCTTCGCATTGTGCACTGATGAAGCCTGCGGCGGAAAAACTGGCACTGACGCTGGAAACGCTCACCTTTAAGGCACCCCAGGTGCCGGTGATTAACAACGTCGACGTGAAAGCCGAAACGGATGCCGACGCGATTCGTCAGGCGCTGATTCGTCAGCTTTACAGCCCGGTACGCTGGACAGAAAGCGTAGAGGCGATGGCTGCGCAGGGCGTGACGCAACTGATTGAAATGGGTCCGGGTAAAGTGCTCACTGGCCTGACCAAACGTATCGTAGATGGCCTGTCTGCGGCAGCGGTGAACGATACTGCGTCATTGGCTGCGGCACTTGCACAGGAATAAGAGGAAAATCATGAGCTTTGAAGGTAAAGTAGCGTTGGTAACGGGCGCGAGCCGCGGCATTGGCCGTGCGATTGCAGAAACCCTGGCTGCACGTGGTGCAAAAGTGGTGGGAACTGCAACCAGCCAAAGTGGTGCCGATGCGATCAGTGCTTACCTTGGCGATAAGGGACTGGGCCTGCTGTTAAATGTGACAGATGCCGCTTCCATCGACAGCGTTTTAGAGAAAATTCGCGCTGAATTTGGCGAAGTGGACATTTTGGTCAATAATGCAGGCATTACGCGTGATAATTTACTGATGCGTATGAAAGACGATGAGTGGCAGGATATCCTTGATACCAACCTCACATCAGTTTTCCGTCTTTCTAAGGCGGTGATGCGTGCCATGATGAAAAAGCGCATGGGACGTATCATCACCATTGGTTCCGTTGTCGGAACCATGGGTAATGCGGGTCAGGCAAACTATGCTGCAGCAAAAGCGGGTTTGATTGGCTTTAGCAAATCACTGGCGCGGGAAATCGCGTCACGTGGCATTACCGTCAACGTCGTGGCTCCGGGCTTCATAGAGACCGACATGACGCGGGCACTGAACGAAGATCAACGTTCCGGTATTCTGGCAGAAGTGCCTGCGGGTCGCTTAGGCGAAGCGCAGGAAATTGCTAATGCTGTTGCATTCTTAGCCTCTGACGAAGCAGCCTACATCACGGGTGAGACGCTGCACGTCAATGGCGGCATGTATATGGTCTGATAATCACGAAATCATTTGCATTATTTGCGTATAAAACCGCACAATAGCGTAAATCGTGGTTAGACCAGCCGGGATTTTGTTGCATCTTTTTCAACATTTTATACACTACGAAAACCATCGCGAAAGCGAGTTTTGATAGGAAATTAAATAGTATGAGCGATATCGAACAACGCGTTAAGAAAATCATCAGTGAGCAGCTGGGTGTGAAAGAGGAAGAAGTGACCAACTCTGCATCTTTCGTAGAAGACCTGGGTGCCGATTCTCTTGATACCGTTGAGCTGGTAATGGCTCTGGAAGAAGAGTTTGATACTGAAATTCCAGACGAAGAAGCTGAGAAAATCACTACCGTTCAGGCAGCGATCGACTATATCAATAGCCACAAAGGCTAATGAATATCTTCAGGCGGTCAATTGACCGCCTGAGTTTTATGTTTGCCCCACAATAGTCATTTTTTTCCCTCCCTGGAGGACGAACGTGTCTAAGCGTCGTGTAGTTGTGACTGGTCTTGGCATGTTGTCTCCTGTCGGCAATACCGTAGAGTCTACCTGGAGTGCTCTCCTTGCCGGTCAGAGCGGCATTAACCTGATCGACCATTTTGATACCAGCGCCTATGCAACACGCTTTGCAGGTCTGGTAAGAGATTTCAATTGCGATGACTTTATTTCCCGTAAAGATCAACGCAAGATGGATGACTTCATTCAGTACGGCATCGTGGCAGGCATTCAGGCCATGCAGGACAGCGGTCTTGAAGTGACCGAGGAAAATGCAGGCCGGATTGGCGCGGCAATTGGTTCGGGCATTGGTGGTTTGGGTCTGATTGAAGAAAACCATACCTCGCTGGTGAACGGCGGTCCGCGTAAAATCAGCCCTTTCTTCGTGCCTTCCACAATCGTCAATATGGTGGCGGGACATCTCACCATCATGTATGGCCTGAAAGGCCCCAGCATTTCCATTGCGACCGCCTGTACTTCTGGCGTTCACAACATTGGTCATGCGGCACGTATCATCGCCTATAACGATGCTGACGTGATGTTGGCAGGTGGCGCGGAAAAAGCCAGTACACCATTGGGTGTAGGTGGGTTTGGCGCGGCGCGTGCACTGTCTACACGTAACGACAACCCACAGGCGGCAAGCCGTCCATGGGATAAAGACCGTGATGGTTTTGTACTGGGCGACGGCGCGGGCATTATCGTACTGGAAGAGTACGAGCATGCTAAGAAGCGTGGCGCTAAAATCTACGCGGAAATCGTGGGCTTTGGGATGAGCAGCGATGCCTATCACATGACCTCGCCACCGGAAGACGGCTCTGGCGCAGCCGCAGCGATGATCAATGCGCTGCGTGATGCACAGATGACGCCTGACAGGATCGGTTACGTCAACGCGCATGGCACGTCAACGCCAGCAGGCGATAAAGCCGAAGCGCAGGCGGTGAAATCAGTGTTTGGTGAGGCTGCCAGCAAGGTTATGGTCAGCTCAACTAAGTCGATGACCGGCCATTTACTGGGTGCGGCAGGCGCGGTTGAATCGATCTATTCGATTCTGGCGCTGCGCGATCAGGCGGTTCCACCGACCCTGAACCTGGATAACCCGGACGAAGGTTGCGATCTTGATTTCGTTCCCCACACTGCACGTCAGGTGTCTGGACTGGAATATACGCTGTGTAACTCTTTCGGTTTCGGTGGCACTAACGGTTCACTGATTTTCCGTAAAATCTAAACCTGGCGTTTATGATTGCTTAAAAGGCCCGCTATGCGGGCCTTTTTTCTGTCCAGCGACGAAGAGAAACCGATAAAATCACCGTCATGACAACCACGATATCGATACGGGAGACGCGGTAATGTGGATTAACGGCATCGAACAATCTCATCTCACGGCCCGCGATCGCGCCGTACAATTTGGCGATGGCTGCTTTACCACGGCCGCTATCATCAAGGGCAATATCGCGCTGTTTGACTGGCATATTCAGCGGCTACAGCAAAGCTGCGAACGCCTGTGGTTACAGAATGTTGACTGGCAGGCTCTGGCGGGGGAAATGCTGCAGGCGGCCTCGGGCCATGACAGCGCGGTGCTTAAAGTCATTATCAGCGCAGGCAGTGGGGGACGCGGTTACAGTCGTGCGGGCTGTAGCGGGCCGACGCGCATTGTCTCGGTCTCTGACTGGCCCGGACACTATGCTGCGTTAGAAAATACCGGTGTCAGGCTGGTGGTCAGTCCGGTCCGGCTGGCACGCAACCCCCAGTTTGCCGGGCTAAAACATCTCAACCGGCTTGAACAGGTGATGATTCGTGCCCATCTTGAGCAGACAGACGCGGATGAAGCCTTGGTGCTTGACACCGAAGGTTGGGTGGTGGAATGCTGTGCGGCCAATTTATTCTGGCGGAGCGGCAACACGATCTTTACGCCCCGGCTGGATCAGGCTGGCGTTGACGGCATTATGCGGCAGAATCTGATAGCGCAAATACGTGCAGCAGGACAGAGTTGTCAGGTGGTGCAGGCGACGCTGGCGTCGCTGTTAGCCGCAGACGAAATTGTCATCTGTAATACGCTCATGCCTGTCTTGCCCGTTCGACAACTTGATGCGGTGACCTTTCATCAACGCACATTGTTTAACCAGCTACAGGCAAGCTGTAAAACGATAATGGAAGCAGAATGAGTCGAAGCAAAAAAATTATTGCGGGTGTGCTGGCAGTGCTGCTGGCGGCCGCAGGCGTCAGCTACTGGCAGGTGAAGCAACTTGCTGCCAGCCGTCTGACCCTTTCCCAGGAAACGATTTACACGCTGCCCGCCGGGACGGGCCGTGTGGCATTAGAAGCCCAACTGGAAAGTCAGCATATTATTCCCCACAGCATCTGGTTTGGCGCGTTGCTGAAGTTTGAGCCTGAACTGGCAAAATTCAAAGCCGGGACCTATCGTCTGGAACCGTCAATGACGGTGCGCGAGCTACTGGCGTTGCTAGCCAGCGGCAAAGAGGCCCAGTTCCCGCTGC
This sequence comes from Pantoea sp. PNA 14-12, assembly GCF_004364735.1. NCBI lineage: Bacteria > Pseudomonadati > Pseudomonadota > Gammaproteobacteria > Enterobacterales > Erwiniaceae > Pantoea > Pantoea sp. PNA 14-12. Next base: position 681,004 of record NZ_SOAJ01000001.1, read on the forward strand.
GCTTTGTAGAAGGACAACGCCTGCAGGAGTGGCTGAGTGAATTACGCCAGGCACCCTATGTAAAACATACGTTGCCTGATGATAAGTATGCCACCGTGGCAAAAGCGCTCAGGCTGGATGAAAATCAACTGGAAGGGGGCTTCTGCCCGGATACCTATCTGTATACCGCCAATACAACGGATATTGCGTTGCTGACGCGTGCGCATCAGCGAATGCAAAAGATGGTTGATGAAGTCTGGCAAGGCCGCATGGACAACCTGCCCTACAAGAATGAGCAGGAGATGGTGACGATGGCGTCGATCATTGAAAAAGAGACGGGCGTCAGTGAAGAGCGGGCGAAAGTGGCCTCTGTGTTTATTAACCGACTGCGGACGGGCATGCGCCTGCAGACCGATCCGACCGTGATTTACGGTATGGGCGCAGCCTACAATGGCACGCTGACGCGCAAAGATCTGGAAACAGCGACGCCGTACAATACCTATATCATCAGTGGTTTGCCGCCAGGCCCGATTGCGATGCCGAGTAAGGCCTCATTGATTGCCGCCGCCCATCCGGAAAAGACCAACTACCTCTATTTTGTGGCGGATGGCAAAGGTGGACATACGTTCACGACCAATCTTGCCAGCCACAACAAGGCCGTCCAGGCTTACCGGCTTGCGTTAAAGGAAAAAAATGGACAGTAAGTTTATTGTGATCGAGGGCCTGGAAGGCGCGGGAAAAACCACGGCCCGTGAGGCCATTGTGGCAACGTTACAGGCACACGGGATTGAAGACATCGTCTTTACCCGTGAACCCGGCGGTACGCCGCTGGCTGAACAGCTCCGTATTCTGGTGAAGCAGGGCATTGAGGGCGAGCAGGTGACCGATAAAGCGGAACTGTTAATGCTGTACGCCGCCCGTGTCCAGCTGGTCGAAACCGTGATTAAACCGGCCCTTGCGCGCGGCGCCTGGGTGGTGGGCGATCGGCATGATCTCTCCTCTCAGGCTTACCAGGGCGGCGGCCGTGGGGTTGATGCCGAACTGATGCGTACATTGCGTGATACGGTGCTGGGGGATTTTCGTCCTGACCTGACGTTGTATCTGGATGTCACACCGGAAACAGGATTACAACGTGCCCGCGCTCGTGGTGCGCTGGATCGCATCGAGCAGGAGTCACTGCGCTTTTTCGAACGCACACGTAACCGCTATCTGGCCCTGGCGGCAGAAGATGCGACGATTCGGACAATCGATGCGACGCAGCCTCTGGAACAGGTGACCACCGCGCTGCAATCTACATTGTCTGCCTGGCTGGCGGAACAGCGGGCATGAACTGGTATCCCTGGCTAAACCAGCCTTACCGGCAGGTGATTGCACAGCACCAGGCGGATCGCGCGCATCACGCGCTGCTGGTGAATGCCATGGAAGGCATGGGCGATGATGCCCTGGTGTGGGGAATGAGCCGCTGGCTGATGTGTCAGCGCCGCGATGGATTGAAAAGCTGCGGTCACTGTCATGGCTGTCAACTGATGCAGGCAAACACGCATCCTGACTGGTACCGGCTGGAAGCCGAAAAAGGCAAAGCCACGCTCGGCATTGATGCCGTGCGCCAGGTGACGGAAAAAATGTACCACCATGCACAGCAGGGCGGGGCTAAAGTCGTCTGGCTACCCGATGCGTCGCAGCTCAGTGATGCGGCAGCGAACGCCTTGCTGAAAACCCTTGAAGAACCGCCGGCAAACAGCTGGTTCTTTCTGAGCAGTCGTGAACCTTCGCGTTTGCTGGCGACGCTGCGCAGCCGCTGTATGGTCTTAACGCTGGCACCGCCAGACGAAGCCCACAGTCTGGCATGGCTCAGAAAGCAGGGAGCGTATGACGAGTCACACTTACTGGCTGCGCTGCGCCTGAGTGCGGGCGCGCCCGGTGCCGCCCTGGCGCTGCTGGATGAGCGAGCATGGCAGGCAAGGCAGGCACTCTGTGATGCCCTTGCCAGCGCCCTGCAACAGGACATCCTGCAACTGCTTCCAGTACTGAATACTGATAACCCAGGCACGCGCATAGGCTGGCTGCTGGCGTTGATACTGGATGCCATCAAGTGGCAGCAGGGTGCGGCACAGTGGCTGACCAATGTGGATCGTCAGGATGTGGTGGCGATGCTGGCGCAGCATTTCTCGCAAACGGCGCTGAACAACAGCGCTCAGGACTGGATGCGCTGCCGCGAAACGCTGTCAGAGGTTGCGGCAGTGAATCGTGAACTTTTGTTAACTGACAGGCTACTGAGCTGGGCGGACAACCTGAAGCCCGCAGTACCCGGCTGACTGAGAAAACTATGTTTATTGTTGATTCCCACTGCCATCTTGATGGCCTTGACTATGAAAAAACCCATCAGGATCTTGATGACGTGATCGCCAAAGCGGCAGCGCGCGACGTCAGGTTTATGCTGGCCATTGCCACAACGTTACCTGGCTTTAGCACGTTAAAGGCGCTGGTAGGCGGTCGCGAAAATATCGCACTCTCCTGCGGTGTACATCCGCTGAACCAGGAGGAACCTTACGATGTCGACGAATTCCGTCGGCTGGCCGCCGATCCACAGGTGGTGGCCTTGGGTGAAACCGGACTGGATTATTATTACCAGCAGGAAACCAAAGCGCAGCAGCAGCACTCGTTTCGCGAGCATATCCGTACCGGGATCGCGCTGAACAAGCCGATCATCGTGCACACGCGTGATGCACGTGAAGATACCCTGGCGATTCTGCGTGAAGAACAGGTTGAACGCTGCGGCGGTGTACTACACTGTTTTACGGAAGATCAGGCGACCGCGGCGAAGCTGCTGGATATGGGGTTCTACATTTCTTTCTCAGGGATCGTGACGTTCCGTAATGCTGAGCAGATACGCGAGGCGGCACGCTATGTTCCCCTTGATCGTATTCTGGTTGAAACCGATTCGCCCTATCTGGCACCTGTACCTTATCGCGGCAAGGAGAATCAACCGGCCTATACACGCGATGTAGCGGACTATCTGGCGGTACTGAAAGGCGTGGATATCGAGACGCTGGCGGCAACCACCACGCAGAATTTCTCCACGCTTTTCCATATCCCCATGAGCCGCCTCGGCGCCTGACAGTTAGTTTATTTCAAGCTTTGTAATAAATACGAAATATCCGCTGCTGACTCTGTTTTTGTCCAACAGAGTCAGAGGATTTCGCTGAAAAAATAGGCGGTTATGCACGTATGTTTACCCATCTGAGCGCTCTGGTTTGCGAAACGTGATAGCCGTCAAAGTAACGAGGCGTAATTTATTTTACCCTTCGTAATAAATCAAAATGGCGGATAACGCCAACCGGTAAAGAACCTCCCTCTTTACCACGCGCACTGCGCGAAAAACGCACTCATACTCAGGAGTTTCACGTTATGTTCAAAAACGCTTTTGCCAACTTACAAAAGGTTGGTAAATCGCTCATGCTGCCGGTGTCGGTTCTGCCTATCGCCGGTATTTTATTAGGAGTAGGTTCCGCCAATTTTAGCTGGTTACCTGTGGTCGTCTCACATGTTATGGCGGAAGCGGGCGGCTCGGTCTTTGCGAATATGCCGTTGATTTTTGCCATCGGTGTTGCGCTGGGCTTTACCAATAACGATGGCGTTTCGGCCCTGGCGGCGGTAGTGGCTTATGGCATCATGGTGAAAACCATGGCCGTGGTGGCACCGTTAGTGCTGCATCTGCCTGCGGCAGAAATTGAGGCCAAACACCTGGCGGACACCGGTGTGCTGGGCGGTATCATTGCCGGCTCCATCGCGGCTTACATGTTCAACCGCTTCTATCGCATCAAGCTGCCTGAGTATCTGGGCTTTTTTGCGGGCAAGCGCTTTGTGCCGATTATTTCCGGTCTGGCGGCTATCGCAATGGGCCTGGTACTGTCATTTATCTGGCCGCCGGTCGGTTCAGCGATTCAGGATTTCTCACAGTGGGCAGCCTATCAGAACCCTGTGGTCGCCTTTGGTATTTACGGCGTGGTTGAACGTGCGCTGGTGCCATTTGGTCTGCACCACATCTGGAACGTCCCTTTCCAGATGCAGATTGGTGAATATACCAATGCGGCAGGTCAGGTCTTCCACGGCGATATTCCGCGCTATATGGCGGGTGACCCAACCGCAGGTAAACTGTCGGGTGGCTTCCTGTTTAAGATGTATGGCTTGCCTGCGGCCGCCATTGCGATTTGGCATTCGGCAAAACCAGAAAACCGGGCGAAAGTGGGCGGCATCATGATTTCGGCTGCACTGACCTCGTTCCTGACCGGGATTACCGAGCCGATCGAATTCTCGTTCATGTTCGTTGCGCCTGTCCTGTATGTCATCCATGCGATCCTGGCCGGTCTGGCGTTCCCGATTTGTATTCTGCTCGGCATGCGTGATGGCACCAGCTTCTCTCACGGACTGATCGACTTTATCGTTCTGAGTGGTAACAGCAGCAAAATCTGGCTGTTCCCGATCATCGGGATGATTTATGCGGCGGTTTACTACACCGTGTTCCGTGTGCTGATCGTTAAGCTGGATCTGAAAACGCCAGGCCGTGAAGACAGCGCCAGCGAGCAGTCGTCATCAGCAACCGGCACCGAAATGGCGGGCAAACTGGTTACGGCGTTTGGCGGTAAAGATAACATTACCAACCTGGATGCCTGTATTACCCGTCTGCGCGTCAGCGTGGCGGATGTCAGCAAGGTCGATCAAACAGAACTGAAAAACCTGGGTGCACGCGGTGTGGTCGTGGCAGGTTCAGGGGTTCAGGCCATTTTCGGCACCAAATCTGATAACCTGAAAACCGATATGGATGACTATATCCGTAAAATGTAACAGGCCGTAGCGTACGTTTTTGCCTTTCATAAACAGCGTTGAGTTCCGACTCAACGCTGTTTTTTTATGGCATGACATAACGGCATGACGGCGATAACCTGTTTGGGGCTGGCTTTAGCTGGCCTGACGCGTCACAAATTTAGAGGTCGTCTGCAACAGCAGATCGGACAACCGTTGCAGCTGAGCTGTGGCCGCCGCCGTTTCTTCAACCAGTGCCGCATTCTGCTGCGTATCGCTGTCCATCTGCGCCACGGCAATGCCGACCTGTTTCACGCCGGTGCTCTGCTCATGGCTTCCGGTGCTGATTTCGGCAACCAGATCGTTAACGCGATGAATCTCTTTCACCACCGCCTTCATGGTCTCGCCCGCCACGCTGACATTATTCACCCCGGTTGCTACCCGCGAGTGGCTCTCCGTAATCAACGCTTTGATTTCCTGAGCCGCCACGGCGCTGCGTTGTGCCAAGCTGCGAACCTCACCGGCTACCACAGCAAAACCCCGTCCCTGATCGCCCGCCCGGGCCGCTTCGACCGCCGCGTTAAGCGCCAGGATATTGGTCTGAAAAGCAATGCCGTCAATCACGCTAATGATTTCCCCTATCCGGCTGCTGCTGTCCTGGATAGCGTGCATGGTCTCTTCTACATCCGAGACGGACTGGCCGCCGCTGGCCACAATCTGAAACGCGTGTTTGACGACATCATTGGCCACCCGCGCATTATCTGCATTGCTCTGTACTGCCGAAGAGAGCTGTTCCATTGAGGCGCTGGTTTCTTCCAGTGCAGATGCCTGAGACTCGGTACGGCGTGACAAATCCTGCGTGCCGTTGGCGATTTCTGCGGAGGATTTTGCCACCTGCTCAGCGGCGTCCTGAACTTCACTGATCAGATCGCGGATGTGCTGACGCATCACAGACAACTGAAAAATCAGGCTGGAGGTATCACCGGGTTTTGTTTCGTTGTGCCCGTGAAGGTCACCACGCGCAATCAGTCCCGCCATGTGGACCGCCACTTCCGGTTCCGCCCCCAGTTGCTTCATGACGGAGATAAAAATCAGCGTACCGAGTACGCCGCCGGCGAGGAAGGTCAGACCGATTAACAGAATGAGCGTGAACGAGGTACTGTCTATATGGGAAACATTGTCATCAATGACCTGATGCACAGAGGCGTTGTAAATCTTCACGGCCTCCAGCAGCGGATCTCTGACAGCGACGTGCAGGCGGTCGGTCTGAGTGGCAATTTCCTTCAGGGCGCCCGGAATGTCGTTATTGTTCGCCAGCGCATAAACCCGCTGCATAGAGGCCAGATAGTCCGGCCAGGCCTGCAACACTTTTTGCGTAATCGCGACCAACGCGGGATCCTGGGACTGTTTCAGAAAATCCACTGCGGTCTGTACTGACTGCTGTGATTTTTGGTTAAATTTTATCGTATTTTGACGGGATTCGGCCGCGGTGACGTTGCCACCCGGAAAAACATACGCATAGCCCCGTCGAAAGTGGGTCGCCATTTCGCGGGCCGCCACGTTCATCATCTGAACCGGTTCAAGCCGCGATGTGTATAACTGCTGTTCTGACGCCGCCAGTGTTCTGAGGGAATGAAGACAGATAACGGCAATAATGACCATGGCGATGAGAAAAAAAGCGGTAAGAAAAATCAGTCGGTGTGACAGTTTAACGCGTTGTAAGAATCGCATAATTAACATCCTGTTTAACGGTTAATTGTAATCGTTTTCAGTCAGGCACGTTATTGCGCATCAAGATTTAACGGCCTGAAGCGGTGTAAAACGCGACGGGCTCGGGATCAAACTAATCCGACACGTTATTTATAGTTTCGGCAAGAAATGATAGGGCTTTAATGATCAAATGTTGCAACCTTTTGCTGTCACCCCCGCTCAGTAATGCAGGGACTTAAGCAACGCCCGTCACGCTGTGGATGAGCCGACTGTTGGGGTCAACAGTGCGTAGAGCAGAAAGGGCTGTTGTTGCACGGAAAGACAGCGGGTGATATCCGTCAACCCGGCCAGGACAGCAGGGGAGCGGAGACTGTGGCAACGACCCAACGTTTGCAGGGCTGCTGCGCGTGAAAACCAGAGATACGTGATCGTTTCATTACCCGGCAGGTCGCAGGAAAGGAGACGACACTGACTGTGGGGTGATAAAAATGGAAAGGCCCGTTTCGTGCCCTTACAAGGGCGGAAATGCGTTAAACACCGCCACTTAATGTAAGAAAGAGCGGCGCGAGGTTGAAAGAAAACGAATTTCTCCCGCATACTGAGAGATTATCTACCCAGGCTAAAGGAACTGCTCTCTATGGCTGAAGAAACGATTTTCAGTAAAATCATCCGTCGCGAAATTCCCGCCGACGTGGTTTATCAGGATGAACTCGTCACGGCGTTTCGCGATATCTCGCCTAAAGCCCCCACGCACATCCTGATTGTCCCTAACATTCTTATCCCGACCGCCAACGATGTTGAGGCGGCACATGAGCAGGCGCTTGGCCGGATGTTCACGGCGGCGGCGAAGATTGCGCGTGAAGAAGGGATTGATAAAGAGGGTTATCGCCTGATCGTCAACTGCAATCAGCACGGTGGTCAGGAAGTTTACCATATTCATATGCATCTGGTAGGCGGTAAACCGCTTGGTCCGATGCTGTCACATTGATCCCTGAAGGGGACCTTGCTATGCGTTCATGGCTGACAGGACTGGCCGTTTTGCTGAGTCTGACCGGTTGCAGTAGTGATAAACCGATGATCAATACGTCTCAGTCGCTGGTGATGGAATCATCCGTGCTTTCAGCGGGCATTATTACCGATGAGCCCACGCTGGATGACCACGACGGTCAGAAACGTGCCAGCAGCATACTCTACAATCAGCGTGAAACGCCGGTTGTGGTGCACTATCGTTATTACTGGTACGACGATAAAGGGCTGGAAATAACGCCGCGTGAACCCGCGCAGATTGTCACGGTGCCGCCTGACGGCAGCGTCGCTGCAGTGTCGCAACTGGGTAACCTGACGGCCAGCAAGGTTCGTCTCTATATCTATCTCTGAGGACTGTTACGTGATTCGCAGTGTTAATCGTACTGGCGCACTGATGATGGCGCTTATTCTTTCGGGCTGTATGTTGAAACAGCAGCAGCCTGCCCCCGTGGAACAGCAAACTCAGCCCGAGGAGCAGACTCAGCCCGTTCCTCAGCCTGAGCCGCAGCCGGTTCCTCAGCCTCAACCCGTTCCGCAGCCGCCAAAGCTGGTGACAATTAACTGGGATGCCACCGTACAGCCGCTGGTCGCCCAAATGGTGCGTGCCGCAACTGTGCAGCCGGGCAGCGTGCTGTTGGTGGATCGTATCAAAAACAACACTAACGGTTCACTCCAGTCGGAGAAGGCAACCAGTGCCATTCAGACGGCGCTGAACAACAATGGTAAGTTCAGCCTGGTGTCGCCGGAGCAGCTGGCGCAGGCCAAACAGGCGCTGGGGCTTTCGCCGGACGACAGTCTTAACTCACGCAGTAAAGCGATTGGCCTGGCGCGTAACGTTAACGCCCAGTATGTGCTTTACAGCACGGCGAAGGGTGACGTCAAAACGCCGACCATCCAGATGCAGCTCATGCTGGTGCAGACGGGCGAAATTATCTGGTCGGGCAACGGTGTCGCCCAGAATTAATGCCGCTTTTTTACAGCTGATTCAGGCTACAACGGGTGAGCAGCCGGTCAACCTGACCTCACTCGCGGGCTTAACCGGGCAGAGTTGTCGCATCCTGACCGCACAGGGACGCTATCTTCTCCGCCCGGCACCGCATCCCGCGATACCGTTCGTTAATCGCCAGCGCGAGCACCGTGTGTTGCGCAAGTTGCAGCCCAGCGGGCTGGTGAACGCGCCGCTGGCGGGTAACCGCCATGGCCTTATCCTGCCCTGGCAGGAAGGTGAGGTGCTGGATGAGGCGGGTTTTCGTGCACAGCGGTACGAGGTGATTACGCTCCTCCAGCGGCTTCATCACCAGCCGCTGACCGGTTATCGTGTCGTGCTGTTACCCCTGCTGTGGCAATACTGGCAGCAGTGCCAGCAGCGTCAGTATTGCTGGCTGCGCCAGCTAAAACGGCTGACAGAGCAGGGTGAGCCGCGTCCGTTGCGCCTTGCCCCGCTGCATATGGATGTTCATCCTGCCAACCTGATCCAGTCATCGCAGGGGCTGCATCTTATCGACTGGGAATATGCCGCGGACGGGGATGTGGCGCTGGAGCTGGCCGCCGTCTGTTTAGCCGTGCCGGATCAGCAAACGGGTTGGCTAACCGACTATGCTGAGCGGATGCAGTTACCGCTGGCTTCACTTCAGCGTCAGGTTCGTCGCTGGCAACCATGGCTGCACCTGCTAGTGGCCAGCTGGTATCAACTGCGCGCAGAACAGAGTGGCGATGCCCAATTACAACAGCTGGCTCAACAGAGCTGGTCACAGATTTAACGGCTTTGCGCAGAGGCGCAGAGAGACAGGATACAGGTTATGACAACACGTTTTCCCGGCCCACTCATGCTGGACGTTGAGCGTTTCGAGCTGGATGCCGAAGAGCGCGACATACTGCGCCATCCGCTGGTGGGTGGCGTGATTCTTTTTGCCCGCAATTACCACGATCCGGCGCAACTGGCCGAGCTGGTCCGTCAGATCCGCGCCGCGTCGCACACTCGTCTGGTTGTGGCCGTCGATCAGGAAGGTGGGCGGGTACAGCGTTTTCGTTACGGCTTCACCACACTACCGGCGATGCAGTCTTTTGCTGCGCTCCACGATATGAGCACGGCAGGGGAGTTGGCCCAGCAGGCAGGCTGGCAGATGGCCGCCGAAATGATAGCGATGGATATCGACATCAGCTTTGCGCCGGTGCTGGATATCGGCCACATCAGTGCGGCCATTGGCGACCGGTCATTTCACGCGGATCCGCAGATCGCCCTCGCGATAGCGCGCCGCTTTATTGCCGGTATGCATGAGGCGGGAATGAAGACGACCGGTAAGCATTTCCCCGGTCATGGTGCGGTCAGCGCAGATTCCCATAAAGAAACCCCGCGCGACAATCGCCGTGAAGCCGAGGTGCGCGAGCACGATATGGCCATTTTTCGTACGCTGATTCATGAACAGGCGCTGGATGCCATTATGCCTGCCCATGTGATCTACAGCGAAGCGGACCCGCTTCCTGCCAGCGGATCACCCTACTGGCTGAAAACGGTGTTACGCCAGGAACTGGGCTTTAAGGGCGTGATTTTCTCTGACGATCTCTCCATGGAAGGTGCCGCCGTGATGGGCAGCTATGCGGAGCGTGCGCAGCAGTCACTGTCTGCCGGTTGTGACATGGTTCTGGTTTGTAACGATCGCAAGGGCGCCGTCAGTGTCATAGATAATTTGACCCTGATCGAAGCGGAGCCTGTCATGCAGTTGTATCATCGTGGAACCCTGAGCCGGGAGAGCCTGAAAGCGAGTCGCCGCTGGAAAGACAATGCGCAGCAGCTCAGTGCGCTACAGGCGCGCTGGCTGGCACATAAAGCCGCGTTATAGCCATCAGGTTGCCCGGCGCGACAGCCATAGAGGATAAACATGATTATTTATCTGCACGGTTTTGACGCGACGAGCCCGGGCAACCACGAAAAAGTGTTGCAACTGCAGTTTATCGATCCTGATGTCAGACTCATCAGTTACAGCACCCGTCATCCTAAACACGACATGCAATTTCTGCTGAAAGAAACGGATAAAATGCTGGGCCTCAGTGATGATCCCCGTCCGCTGATCTGCGGGGTCGGCTTAGGAGGCTACTGGTCCGAGCGTATTGGTTTTTTATGCGGTATCCGTCAGGTCCTGTTTAATCCCAACCTCTTTCCCTTCGAGACCATGGAAGGCAGGATTGATCGTCCTGAAGAGTACCTGGATATAGCCACCAAGTGCGTCAGCGATTTTCGCGAGCGTAATCGTGACCGCTGCCTGACCATTTTAGCGCGTCATGATGAGGCGCTTGACAGCCAGCGCACCGCGACGCTGCTCCAGCCTTATTACCCCCTTATCTGGGACGAAAGCGAAAGCCATAAGTTCAGGAATCTCTCGCCCCATCTCCAGCGAATCAACGCCTTCAAAACCACCGTGTAACACAACGCGGCAACCGCACGATGCCGGGCTTTATGCCAGGAACAGTCTGCTAAATTTGATGTACATCAATTTTCTGAGGCCCATACGGGGCCGTCATGGTATTCTGCCTTCAGATAGCGATGTTATGTCGCCAACCCTATGTTTATTAAGGTTTAATTTAACCATTGATTAACTTTTGGTTCACAATTTGAGGGGGTCCTTGTTGACTGCATCTGTTAAGAAAATTGTTATTGTTGGCGGCGGTGCCGGCGGGCTGGAAATGGCCACGCAACTGGGCCACAAGCTGGGGCGTAAAAAGAAAGCCGAGATTATTCTGGTCGATCGCAACCACAGTCACTTGTGGAAGCCGCTGCTGCATGAAGTCGCTACCGGATCGATGGATGAGGGGATTGATGCGCTGAGTTATCTGGCGCATGCCCGTAATCACGGTTTCCAGTTCCAACTGGGTTCGCTCACTAACATCAACCGCGAAAAGAAAGTGATTCAGCTGGCCGAAGTGGTCAATGCGCAGGGGGACGTATTAGTGCCCGAGCGCGAACTGGCCTACGACACGCTGGTGATGGCGCTGGGCAGTACCTCAAACGACTTTGGGACGCCGGGCGTCAAAGATCACTGCATTTTTCTTGATAACCCGCACCAGGCTCGCCGTTTCCATAACGAAATGCTCAACCTGTTCCTGAAATTCTCGGCCAGTGAAGGGGCGCTGGAGAAGGTCAATATCGCCATCGTCGGGGGCGGAGCAACAGGCGTTGAGCTGTCGGCGGAGCTGCATAATGCCGTGAAGCAACTGCACAGCTATGGCTATAAGGCGCTCGACAGCGAAGCGCTGAACGTAACGCTGGTGGAAGCGGGCGAACGTATCCTGCCAGCCTTACCACCGCGTATTTCGGCTGCGGCCCATCAGGAACTGTCAAAACTGGGTGTTCGCGTGCTGACACAAACGATGGTCACCAGCGCAGATAAGCAGGGCCTGCACACGAAGAGCGGCGAATTTATCGAAGCCGATTTAATGGTCTGGGCAGCGGGCATCAAAGCGCCTGATTTTATGAAAGGCATCGGTGGACTGGAAACGAATCGCATTAATCAACTGGTGGTCAAAGACACGCTGCAAACCACGCTGGATGAGGATATCTACGCTATCGGCGACTGCGCATCCTGTGCCTTGCCGGGTGGCGGATTCGTACCACCGCGTGCGCAGTCAGCTCACCAGATGGCTTCCTGTGCGCTGGATAACATCCTGCTGCAGTACCGGGGGAAGCCGTTGAAAGCCTACGTCTATAAAGACCACGGCTCGCTGGTGTCGCTGTCGCGCTTTAGTACGGTAGGAAGCCTGATGGGCAACCTGATGCGTGGCTCTATGATGATTGAAGGGCGCATCGCCCGTGTTGTCTATATCTCCCTGTACCGCATGCATCAGGTCGCCCTGCATGGCTATATCAAAACTGGCCTGATGATGGTGGTGGGGAGCCTGAACCGGGTGATTCGCCCCCGGCTGAAACTGCACTAAGAGTACGGGGCGGATTCGCCTGACTTCGCCACCGGTGCTGTTCCGGTGGCGAAACCCGCGCACGATTTTACGCTGTCATTCCTGTTCAGAACTCTCCGAAAACGTGATAGTACCACTGTTGGCGCGATTTTCTTCCCAAATTCCGATATTGCAAAAGCTTTACATCTGTAAAACTTATCTCAACCAAACGGCGAGTCGCGCACGCCGGTTCTGCCAGTGCTGTGAGGGATATCCAGCGGCAGGAATGCGCGGTAACACTTTCAGGAGGAACTTCCTGTGAATAAATCAATGTTAGCGGGTATCGGTATTGGCGTGGCAGCGGCACTGGGTGTTGCCGCCGTAGCAAGCATTAACGTGTTTGACCGTGGTCCTCAATACGCACAGGTGCTGTCAGCAACACCAATAAAAGAATCTATCAAACAACCGCGTCAGGAATGTCGTAACGTGACGCTGACGCATCGTCGTCCGGTTCAGGATGAAAACCGTATCGCCGGTTCAGTACTGGGTGCGGTAGCGGGCGGTGTGCTGGGTCATCAGTTTGGCGGTGGTCGCGGACGCGATGTCGCAACGGTAGCCGGTGCACTGGCAGGCGGTTATGCCGGTAACCAGGTTCAGGGCGGCCTGCAGGATCGTGATACCTACACGACGTCTGAACAGCGTTGCAGAACCGTATACGACAAACAAGAAAAGATGCTGGGTTATGACGTAACCTACAAGATCGGCGACCAGCAGGGTAAAATCCGTATGGAAAACGATCCGGGTACGCGTATTCCGGTTGACCGTAACGGACAATTGATCCTGAACGGCGACAAGGCTTAAGGGCAAAGCTTGCCGCACTGCGGTCACACAGCACACATAACAAAAATGATAAGCGCATCTCCGGATGCGCTTTTTTTTGCTTATCCGAACGCTAAAGCGCGCAACCGAACGATAGCCTCTTCCAGGCTGCTCGCCGTGCATGGCTGACCTTATGCATCAGATCCCGGTTGCCCGGTAAATATGACTGCGTTAAAGCGGCGGCGTCAGACTGACATTTTCATTCACGCGATTCACAGGCAGTCACGTCAGGACAGTTTTTGTAACACATTACTTGCTGGATTTTTACATATTTAGAACAAAGTGCACAGTCAGGGAAAGAGCATTACGCTTAATTACTCTTTCTTATCAAATGCATTGAGAAAGCAGGCTAACCGTTGATAACAAAACCGGTTTGCTTCGGTGCAAAAGTAAAAGGGAACAGTTCAATGCGTGATAACACCTCAGTCGAGCACAGCACAGTGCGCAAGATGGCATGGCGGCTGATGCCGCTGTTTACGGTAGGCTATTTTCTGGCGTCCCTGGACCGCGTCAACGTCGGCTTTGCGGCATTACAAATGAATGGCGACATCGGCTTATCCGCTGCCGCATACGGCCTGGGTGCAGGGCTGTTTTTCTTTGCCTACTGCCTTTTCGCCGTGCCCTGCAATATGGTGATGACAAAAGTGGGCGCAACCCGCTGGCTGTCTGCCGTCATGATTGCATGGGGATTGCTGGCGGCGGGCATGTCAATGGCGCAGGGCCCGGTATCTTTTTATCTTCTCCGGTTTTTACTGGGGATCGCGGAAGCCGGCTTTTTCCCGGGCGTCATTTATTACTTTACGCTTTGTTTTCCCAAACGTTATCGTGGACAAATGGTGGCCATCCTGATGATGGCGCTGCCGGTGTCCAGCGTGCTGGGTTCACCGCTGTCCGCCGCACTGCTTAATTTCGATGGCCTGATGAACCTGCGTGGCTGGCATTGGTTATTTATCCTTGAAGGTACGCCGGCTGTCGCGCTGGGCTTCCTGACTTTTCTGATGTTGCCGAGGCAGCCTCTGGAGGCTAAATGGCTGAGCCCGCAGGAAAGCAGCTGGTTACGCCATACGATGGCGGAAGAACAGAAAAGTGCCGCCCCGACAACCCCGCGCGTCAGCCTGTTCGCCACGTTGTTCAGTCCGCGCGTGCTGCTGCTGACGCTTATTTATCTGGGCGGAACCGCCGTTACCAATGGTCTGGCATTATGGCAACCTCAAATCATTAAAACCTTTAACCTGAGCGTTATTCAGATTGGCTTAGTCAATGCCATTCCGTTCGCGGTGGCGAGCCTGGCGATGTATCTGTGGGGACGTCACTCTGACCAGACAGGCGAGCGTCGTCTGCACACCGCTTTTCCGTTATTGCTGGGAGCGACCGGTCTTGCGGCCAGCATGTATGTTACCCATCTCTGGCCGATGCTGATGGTGCTATGCCTGACCATTACCGCAGCGTCGATGATTAAGGGCCCGTTCTGGGCGATGGCAACCGAGATGATCCCCGCCAGCGCGGCGGCTGTGGTCATCGGGCAAATCAACGCCCTTAATAATCTGGGCGTGTTTGTGGGCACCTGGCTAATCGGCTTAATTCGCACCAGCACGGGGAGTTTTACCTATGCGCTGACGCCCCTGATGCTGGTCACGTCCTGTGCCTGCCTTGGCGCGCTGTTGATTGGCCGACGTCAGTCACCGTGTGATCCGCATAAAAAGCCTGTCTGACACCACGGCATGAATGTACGCTACTGATGAAAAGCGTGGCAGCGGAAACAGGCGCATGATACGCACTTCTCAGCCAACCATAAAAAAAGCCGCCGTAAGGCGGCTTGTCAGCACAATGAAGCAAAACGATAAGCGCGGTTAAGACGCGACCTGATTTTCCAGTAACTGGTTCATAAATGACTGCACCCAGTCCATGCGCACCTTTCGTTCCGTCAGCTCACGGGTAAAGCGTAACCGTGTCGGACCTTCCAGTTTCCACTGCTTTGCATCTTTCTGCAGCAGACCAATCAGCCAGGCCGGATCGACACTGTTCTGCGGAGCAAAATCAAAATAACCGCCTTTGTCGCTGGCTTCAATTTTGCGCACGCCCACCGCTCGCGCTTTCATGCGCAGCACGGCGATGTCCAGCAGATTACGCGCCGGATCGGGTAACAGACCGAAGCGATCGATCATTTCCACCTTCAGCTCCTGCAACTCCTCTTCCGTTTCGGCACTGGCTACGCGTTTATACAGCGATAAACGGGTATTCACGTCCGGAATAAAGTCTTCTGGCAGCAGGGCAGGCATGCGCAGTTCTACTTCGGTCTGATTACTGGTGAGATCTTCCAGCGAAGGCTCGCGACCGGCTTTCAATGCATCGACCGCATTTTCCAGCAGTTCCATGTACAGCGAGAAGCCCAGGGTTTCCATCTGACCACTTTGCTCTTCACCCAGCAGTTCACCGGCACCCCGAATTTCGAGATCGTGCGTAGCCAGCGCAAAGCCTGCCCCCAGATCTTCCAGGGAGGCGATGGCTTCCAGACGTTTTTGCGCGTCGGTCGTCATGGCTTTGGGATGTGGGGTCAGCAGCCAGGCATAAGCCTGATGGTGCGACCGGCCCACGCGACCACGCAACTGATGTAGCTGTGCCAGCCCGAAGTGATCGGCCCGTTCGATAATGATGGTATTCGCCGTCGGAATATCAATGCCGGTTTCGATGATGGTGGTACATACCAGAACATTGAAACGCTGATGATGGAAGTCATTCATCACCCGTTCCAGATCGCGTTCGCGCATCTGTCCGTGACCAATGGCAATGCGCGCTTCCGGCACCAGTTCCGCCAGCCGCTGCGAGGCTTTCTCGATATTTTCGACATCGTTATACAGGTAATAGACCTGACCACCGCGCAAAATTTCACGCAAAATGGCTTCGCGAATCACTAAGTCGTCGTATTCCCGTACAAAGGTTTTTACCGCCAGACGACGCGCGGGTGGCGTGGCGATGATGGACAGGTCGCGCATCCCGCTCATGGCCATATTCAGCGTACGGGGAATCGGCGTGGCGGTCAGCGTAAGGATATCCACATCGGCGCGCATCGCCTTGATGCGCTCTTTATGACGCACGCCAAAGCGGTGTTCTTCATCGACGATCAGTAAGCCCAGATCGTGCCACTTAATGTCGCTCATCAACAGCTTGTGAGTGCCAATCAGCACATCAATTTTGCCTTCGCTGGCCTCCTGCAAAATCTGATTCTGCTCTTTGGCGCTACGGAAGCGTGACAGCATTTCGATGCGCACCGGCCAGTTAGCGAAGCGGTCACGGAAATTATCGTAATGCTGCTGAGCCAGCAGGGTGGTGGGAACCAGCACCGCCACCTGCTTGTTGTTCTCCACCGCCAGGAAGGCCGCGCGCATGGCGACTTCGGTTTTACCAAAGCCCACATCACCGCACACCAGACGATCCATGGCCAGCGGCTGGCACATGTCACTTAACACGGCATTGATGGCCTGGGTTTGATCGGGTGTGGTTTCAAACGGAAAACTTTCGCAGAACAGTTGATACTGCTCACGGTCATGTTTGAAGGCAAACCCGGCCTTGGCGGCACGCTGAGCATAGATATCCAGCAGTTCAGCGGCCACGTCGCGCACTTTCTCCGCCGCTTTCTGCCGCGCGCGCGACCAGGCATCGCTGCCCAGTTTATGCAGCGGTGCATTTTCGTCGGCACCGCCGGCATAACGACTGATAAGATGCAGGGAGGAAACCGGGACGTACAACTTGGCGTCATTGGCATAGGAGAGCATCAAATACTCTGCCTGAATGCCGCCAGCTTCCAGCGTGGTCAGGCCGATGTAGCGCCCGACGCCGTGTTCAAGGTGCACCACAGGCTGGCCCGGATGCAGTTCCGCCAGGTTGCGAATCAGGATGTCCGGATTAATGGTGCGGCGCGTATCCTGGCGGCGGCGGCTGATGCGTTCGCCCAGCAAATCGCTTTCACAGATGAAAGCCAGCTTCCCCTGTGTATCCACAAAGCCCCGCTCGCTGGCACCGATCATCAGACCATACTGTGCGTCACGGGCCTCGCGCAGATGACGAATGGGTTTCGGCCGTACTTTAATGCGCGCCAGCAACTCCTGCAGGCTTTCACGGCGGCCTTCGCTTTCAACGGAAAACACCACATCACCGGTAAACTGTTCCAGGAACTGACGTAAATGATCCAGCGGCGCTTTCGCCTGCGCCTGAACGGACAGATCGGGCAGGGATTCATAGCCCAGGTTGGTATTGGCGGCCCGGGCCGGCAGCACCTCATGGGTCATACGGATACGCGGCCAGGCTTTGAGTTCCCCCATTAAGGCATCCGGGCGCAGCCACAGCGTGGTCGGCTCCAGCAGCGGGCGCATGGGATCGACACGGCGGTTTTCGTAACGCGCATTCGCATCCTGCCAGAAGCGCTCGGCACTGCCTTCCAGATCGCCACAGTTCACGATCAACGTGTTGTCAGGCAGATAGCTAAACAGCGACGGTAACGGCTGGTCGAAGAACAACGGTTGCCAGTATTCAATACCGGCCGGCAGGGTGCCTTTGCTCACCTGCTGATAAATATGCTCTGCCTCACGGCGCACATCAAAGTTTTCACGCCAGCGGCTACGGAACAGTTCAATGGCTGTTTTATCGCTGGGAAATTCATGGGCCGGCAGCAAATTAATGGCGGGAACGGCTTCCAGCGTTCGCTGGCTGTCGACATCAAACAGGCGCAGGCTGTCGATCTCGTCATCAAAAAAATCGATACGGTAGGGTTGATCACTGCCCATCGGGAACAGATCGAGCAGGGCGCCGCGTGTGGCGTACTCGCCGTGCTCCATCACCTGATCGACATGGCGATAGCCGGCCTGTTCAAGCTGGTCGCGCAGGCGGTCGCGTGACAGTTTCTGGCCCTGCTGCATCACCAGCGCATGACCGTGCAGGTAGCTGTGAGGACAAACACGCTGCATCAGCGTGTTGACCGGCATAATCAGCATGCCGCGTTGCAGCGTGGGCAACTGATACAGGGTGGACAGACGTGCCGAGATAATATCCTGGTGGGGTGAGAAGCTGTCATAAGGCAGCGTTTCCCAGTCCGCAAGGTGGGTAACAGGTAAATCGGTAAACTGACGAATCTCGTCCAGCAGACGCAGGGCGGTTTGCGTATCGGGTGTAATCATTAACACCGGACCTGCATGGCGCTCAGTGATGCTGGCACACTCAACCGCGTGCGCAGCGCCAGTCAGCTGACCGAGCAGGCGTTGGTCGCCTGATTTCACGGGCAGGGTATAGCGAGTCGGTTCGGACATGTGATCTCGAGGTTGCTCCATTTTTACCAGGGCGTCATCATTCCATAATACGCCATGGGGATCACCTCTGCGGCAGATTTTTTCTGCCGCTTCGCCTGATGCAGGCGATGCAGAAGGGTTGCTGTGTGTAAATCTTTTTTGCGAACAGGGCTCGCAGGAAAGTGAATCGGGTACATCAGAGTCACGGTCATAGCCGTCACCGCTTTACCCGAATAAGTATACCGATGTGGGGCGTGGATGATCGTACGATAAACATCATCTTTGTGGCTTAATCCTGTGCATCAAACCGTCTGCTAACCTATTCTGATACAACTTTGCAGCAGACTCAGAGGGTTAGAGGTTTCATAAAGTGCACAGCTCCTTTATCATCCTCTCTACTTATTTTCCAGCAACTGCACATTGGATACCATGTATCAACCTGTCGCGCTATTTATCGGTCTGCGCTACATGCGCGGAAGAGCAGCGGATCGTTTCGGTCGCTTTGTCTCCTGGCTCTCCACCATTGGTATCACGCTTGGCGTGCTGGCCATGATTACTGTGCTGTCTGTGATGAACGGTTTCGAGCGCGAGCTTGAGGGCAACATCCTGGGCCTGATGCCACAGGCGCTGATCACCAGCAACACGGGCAGCATCAATCCGCAGCAATTCCCTGCCTCTGCACTCAAGCTCAACGGCGTTGACCGCATCGCGCCGCTGACCACCGGTAATGTGGTGCTGCAAAGTGCACACAACGTCTCAGTCGGGGTGATGTTGGGGATCCAGCCGGACGAAAAGGATCCCCTGACGCCTTTTCTCGTTAACACGCCGCAAAGCGTGTTACAGCCCGGTCAGTATAACGTCATCCTGGGCGAACAACTGGCCTCGCAGCTGGGCGTGAAACGGGGTGATCAGATCCGCCTGATGGTGCCGTCCGTCAGCCAGTTCACGCCCATGGGGCGCGTGCCGAGCCAGCGCCTGTTTACCGTGGCGGGCACGTATGCGGCTAACAGCGAAGTTGATGGCTATCAGATTCTGGTTAACCAGCAGGATGCGTCGCGCATTATGCGCTATCCCGCGGGCAATATTACCGGCTGGCGTCTGTGGCTGGATAAGCCGCTTGAGGTTGACAGCGTGAGCCAACAGGCTCTGCCCGCGGGCATGGTCTGGAAAGACTGGCGCGAACGCAAAGGGGATTTATTCCAGGCCGTGCGTATGGAGAAAAACATGATGGGGCTGCTGCTGAGCCTGATCATTGCCGTTGCGGCCTTCAATATCATCACCTCGCTGGGCCTGCTGATCATGGAGAAGCAGGGTGAAGTGGCCATTCTGCAAACCCAGGGATTAACCCGCCGTCAGATTGTCGCCGTTTTTATGGTGCAGGGTGCCAGTGCCGGGATTATTGGCACGTTGCTCGGGGCGCTGCTTGGCGTCCTGTTAGCCAGCCAGCTTAATAACCTGATGCCGGTCATTGGCCTGTTTTTGGACGGTGCCGCGCTGCCTGTGGATATTAATCTGTGGCAGGTGGTGACTATCGCCTTCAGCGCAATGGTGATTGCGCTGCTTTCTACGCTTTACCCTTCATGGCGCGCTGCCGCCGTACAACCCGCTGAGGCTTTACGCTATGAGTAACTCTCCTTTGTTGCAGTGCCGCGACCTGTGCAAACGCTATCAGGAAGGCAGCGTACAGACCGACGTACTGCGCAACGTGAATTTTGATGTGCAACCTGGTGAACTGATGGCGATTGTCGGCAGTTCAGGGTCAGGAAAAAGTACCCTGCTGCACCTGCTGGGCGGCCTGGATACGCCCACTGCGGGCGATGTGGTGTTTGACGGGCGTTCGCTGAACAGCATGTCTTCTTCTGATAAGGCCGAACTGCGTAACCGCGAACTGGGCTTTATCTACCAGTTTCACCACCTGCTGCCTGACTTTAGCGCGCTGGAAAACGTCGCGATGCCGCTGCTGATTGGCAAAACCGCTAAAGGCGAAGCCCAGGCACGCGCGCGGGAAATGCTGGCCGCCGTCGGGCTGGAACACCGCGCCGCCCATCGTCCGTCTGAACTGTCTGGTGGTGAGCGTCAGCGCGTGGCGATTGCCCGTGCGCTGGTGAATCGTCCCCGCCTGGTCATGGCTGATGAGCCCACCGGTAACCTGGATGCCCGCAATGCGGATGCCATTTTTGAACTGCTGGGGGAGCTGAATGTGCGTCAGGGCACGGCGTTTCTGGTGGTCACCCACGATCTGCATCTGGCAAAACGCATGACGCGTCAGATGGAAATGCGCGACGGCCAGCTCAGCGATCAGATTATCCTGGCGGGAGCGGTCTGATGGGATCGTCGCTATCACTGTTACTGGGGCTGCGTTTTAGCCGTGGCCGTCGTCGCGGCGGCATGGTGTCGCTGATCTCGGTGATTTCCACCGTGGGCATTGCACTCGGCGTTGCGGTGCTGATCATTGGCCTGAGCGCCATGAACGGCTTCGAGCGTGAGCTGAATAAACGCATTCTTGCCGTGGTCCCGCACGGTGAAATCGAAGCCGTTAATCAGCCTTTTCAGCGCTGGCAGTCATTGATCGCGCCGATTGAGCAGGTGCCTGGCATCGCGGCTGCCGCGCCCTATGTCAACTTTACCGGCCTGATTGAAAGTGGCGCGAAGATGGAAGCGTTGCAGGTGAAAGGCGTGGATCCGGCACAGGAGCCACGGCTGAGTGCCTTACCTTCTTTTGTCACCGACAATGCCTGGTCATCCTTTGCGGCAGGGAAACAACAAATCATCCTCGGTGGTGGTATCGCAAAGGCGCTCAACGTGAAGCAGGGCGACTGGATCACCATCATGATCCCGAACAACGACGGTGAGAATAAGCTCCTGCAACCCAAACGTATTCGCCTGCAGGTGAGCGGTATTTTGCAGCTGAGCGGAATGCTGGATCACAGCCTGGCTCTGGTGCCGCTGGCGGACGCGCAGCAGTATCTGGATATGGGTGACAGCGTAACCGGCATCGCGCTGAAGATGAACGATCCCTTCCAGGCGGCCAAACTGGTGCGCGCGGCGGGTGAAGTGACGCACGCTTACGTGTATATCAAAAGCTGGATTGGCACCTACGGTTATATGTACCGCGATATCCAGATGATTCGCGCCATCATGTACCTGGCCATGGTGCTGGTGATCGGCGTCGCCTGTTTCAACATTGTGTCGACACTGGTGATGGCCGTTAAAGACAAGAGCAGTGATATCGCCGTTCTGCGGACGCTGGGCGCAAAAGATGGCCTGATTCGGGCAATTTTTATCTGGTACGGCCTGCTGGCAGGCCTGCTGGGCAGCGTGAGCGGCGTGGTGGTCGGTGTACTGGTGGCGCTGAATCTGACATCGCTGATGAAAGGTCTGGAAACGCTGACCGGTCACCATTTGTTAGCCGGCGATATCTACTTCATCGACTTCCTGCCGTCTGAATTGCACTGGCTGGACGTGTTTTCAGTACTGATTACCGCTATTGTGCTAAGCCTGCTGGCAAGTTGGTATCCCGCACGGCGCGCCAGCCGCATCGATCCGGCGCGTGTCCTGAGTGGACAGTAGTCGTACCGGACAGCGCCGTTCATGCTGCGCTGTCGGCCCTGTTCTTTGGATTGTCGGGCCAACTGGCCCAAACTTTGTTGATTGACCTGCGGACGTTTTACTCACCGCACCAGGAGACTTTATGCGTACACCTCGTCGCCGTATACGACTTGCCCGCCTGAAGAAAACACGCAGGAAAGTGCATCAGCGCTTTCGCCAGCGTATTTTCGAACGCGATCGTCAGGCCGAACTGGCGGCGCACCCGTTGCCGCGCATCGTCGTGTTAACGGGGGCAGGGATATCCGCCGAATCCGGTATCAGGACCTTTCGTGCCGCGGACGGATTATGGGAAGAGCATCGGGTTGAAGATGTCGCCACGCCAGAAGGTTTCCGACGCGATCCGGCGCTGGTGCAGCGCTTTTATAACGCGCGGCGTCAGCAGCTTCAGCAGCCCGAGATCCAGCCCAATGCCGCGCATCTGGCGCTGGCAGAACTGGAACAGGTGCTGGGCGACAACTTTTTCCTTGTCACGCAAAATATCGATAACTTGCACGAGCGCGCGGGCAACAGCCGTGTGCTGCATATGCACGGCGAATTGTTAAAAGTGCGCTGTGCCAGTAGCGGACAGGTGATCGACTGGCAGGAAGACGTCACGGAGAACGACCGGTGTACCTGCTGTCAGTTTCCCTCTGTCCTGCGCCCCCATGTCGTCTGGTTTGGCGAAATGCCGCTGGGTATGGAAGACATCTACCAGGCGCTGGAACAGGCCGATCTGTTTATCGCCATTGGCACCTCAGGCCACGTGTATCCCGCGGCGGGCTTTGTCCATGAGGCGAAGCTGCAAGGCGCGCACACGGTGGAACTGAATCTGGAGCCCAGTCAGGTGGGCAATGAGTTTGCCGAAAGTCACTATGGGCTCGCAAGTGAAGTGGTTCCCGCCTTCGTACATAAGCTGTTGCACGGGCTGCACAAATAATCTTGTGTGTGATGCCACCGCACACCTGAAAGAAAACACTTTCAGCAGTAAGACGGTCGCGCCACACGCCGGCCTCAGGGTTTACGGCAGCCCAGCGGCGGCAGGGAGTCAGGCCGCCTGTTGATGCACGGGTTAACGGCCTGCGTGCGGTTTCCGAACGGCATGCGGCTGTTGCCTGCCTCCTCTCATCCTCAGTCGCGTTAAACCCCGCCGCCGTATGTTTGAGCGCAGCCGGATGCTTCCCGGGGCGCATCACAAAGGTTACAGGTGCCCGAAACGGCTGTGCGTGTTTGCCTTATTAATATTTCTGTCTGCTGACACAAGAGCCTGTCAGCAAAGAAAAGGGCCGCGATAGTGGGAAAAAGCGCGCCCCGGTTTTGACTCTGAATCTGGCTGATGCAGGGCAGGGTTGCGTTAACCGCCGCAAAAACCAGCGATTGCCCGTTTTTTTATGCTGTCTGGCGTGCGGAATATGCCCCGGCAGCCTTAACCTGAACGATAATGATTTGACGCAACACGATGTCTTGCCGGTTTATCAATAATGACCGGCGGTAAATTTTAAGGATGGCATATGAAGCAACTATTAGAACGCTTTTTGCGTTATGTGGTAGTAGAGACGCAGGCAAAACCGCAGGCACGTCAGGTGCCCAGCAGCGAAGGTCAGTGGGTACTGGCCCGCCAGTTGCAGGAAGAACTGCTGGCCCTGGGTTTTGTGGATGTCAGCCTGAGCGATCATTGTTGTGTGATGGGCACGCTACCGGCCAATGTGGACTGGCCAACGCCGGTGGTGGGCTTTATTTCGCACATGGATACCTCACCGGATTTCACCGCGAAACATGTTAATCCGCAAATCATCGAAAACTACCGGGGCGGCGATATCGCGTTGGGCAATGGTGATGAAGTGCTGTCACCGGTCATGTTCCCCGTGTTGCATAAGCTTATCGGTCATACCCTGATCACCACCGATGGCAAAACCCTGCTGGGCGCGGATGATAAAGCGGGCATTGCCGAGATCATGACGGCCATGGCCAGACTGGCGGAAGGCGATATTCCGCACGGTGCCATTCGCGTTGCCTTTACCCCAGACGAAGAGATTGGGCGGGGCACGTCGCATTTCGATGTTGAAGGCTTTGCGGCTGACTGGGCCTATACCGTCGACGGCAGCGATCTGGGCGAATTTGAATACGAAAACTTCAATGCGGCCTCGGCGCTGGTGAAAGTCGTGGGCAACAATGTTCATCCCGGGTCTGCGAAAAATGTCATGGTCAATGCGCTGGAGCTGGCGACGCGTTTCAGTGCAGCGTTGCCTGCGAAAGAGAAGCCGGAATGGACAGACGGTTATGAGGGCTTCTTTCATCTGCACCAGATGAAAGGCACGGTTGAGCACGCTGAGCTGCACTACATCATTCGTGATTTTGATACCGAGGCGTTTGAACAACGCAAACGCACACTGCAGCAAATTGCGGATGAGATCAATAAAGACCTGCATCCCGGCTGTGGTATTACGGTAGAGATCAGCAACAGCTACCGCAATATGCGCGAAAAAGTCGAACCTTTCCCGCACATTATCGATCTGGCCTTGCAGGCGATGCGCGACTGCGGCATCGAGCCGGTGGTGAAACCGATTCGCGGCGGTACGGACGGTTCGTCCCTGTCATGGAAAGGATTGCCCTGTCCAAACCTGTTTACCGGGGGCTATAACTACCACGGCAAGCACGAGTTTGCCTCGCTGAACATCATGGCGCAGTCCGTCGACGTCATCGTTCGCCTGGCAGAACTGGCCGGTCAGAAGAAAGGTTAAAACAACGTCTCCTCGTCCAGGCAGGGCGAGGAGACGGCGTAAACGGATGGGAACAACACTTCTCCAGCGGTTTATTCAGCGCCGAAATACCAGTAACCCGCGTTAATCAGCCCGGCAATCTGCGCCAGCACGGCCGGATCGTCAAGAGCCTCTCCCAGATCATCCAGGGTGATTTCATCGCGATGTGCCAGCACGGACATCACGCGCGGATCGGCGCATTCGACGCGCTCGCCGTTGATATAAATCGCATTGCCCAGCGTCAGGACACGTAATCCACCCAGACGAGACAATACATCGCCCTGTTGCAGCGCATCATAGATTTCATCGGGCTGATAAGGCGGTTCCGGTGGCGCAACGTCAAGTTCGTGGCGTGATTGTGAAATAAATTCGCCCAGCCACTGCTCAAAATGCGCAGGCTGATTCACCACATCCAGCATCACCTTGCGTAAGCCTTCCACTTCTTCAGGCAAAATCAGCGACGGGCAGTCGCGCGAAGGCACATCGGGATCGGTATAACGCAGGCTGCCCAGCTCGTTGGCCAGCGCATAATCGGCGAAGCCGCTGATGAGTTCACGTCCGCTGGGCGCGCGGAATCCTACAGAGTAGTTCAGCGCATTTTCGAGGGAGTAGCCTTCATGCGGGAAACCCGGCGGAATATAGAGAATATCGCCCGGTTCCATTTCTTCATCGATAATGGCGTCAAACGGCTCGACCTGCAGCAGGTCAGGATGCGGGCAGTGCTGTTTCATCGGCACTTTTTCCCCGACGCGCCAGCGGCGGCGGCCGGTGCCCTGAATAATAAACACATCGTACTGATCGAAATGCGGACCCACGCCGCCGCCGGGCACGGAGAACGAGATCATCAGATCGTCAATGCGCCAGTCCGGCAGAAAGCGGAAAGGGCGCATCAGTGCGGCAGAGGGCTCATGCCAGTGATTGACCGCCTGAACCAGCAGTGACCAGTTGTTTTCGTCCAGGTGATCGTAGCTTTCAAACGGACCATGGCTGACCTGCCACTTTCCGTTTGGCTGGCTGACCAGCCGACTGTCGACCTCATTTTCCATGGCTAAGCCCGCCAGTTCATCCGGCGAAATGGGATCGATAAAATTCTTAAAGCCACGCTTCAGCACTACCGGGCGCTTTTGCCAGTAACGCTGAATAAAATCGGGCCAGTTGAGATCGAGCTGATAATCCATAAAGAAAGTCCGCTAAGGGCTGAAAATACCTGCAAGTATAACAGCCCGCAGCCTGAACTACTCGCGGCGATGTTCCATTTCCTGACGCTGAAATACGACTTCCATGCGCGCACCGCCTAACGGGCTGCTGGAGGCGATGACATTACCGGCGTACTGCTCAAGGATATCTCGCACCACGGCCAGCCCGAGCCCCTGGCCTGGTCGCATGGTGTCGACGCGCTGTCCCCGCACGAAAATCAGGTCGCGTTTACTTTCCGGAATGCCCGGACCGTCATCATCAATATAGATGTGCAGCGCATCTTCGGTCTGATGAGCACTGACCTCAATAAATTCCAGACAGTATTTGCAGGCGTTATCCAGCACATTGCCCATCACTTCCATAAAGTCGTTCTGATCGCCAAAGAAGGTGATTTCCGGGGAAATATCCAGGGTAATTTCCACCCCTTTACGCTGATACACTTTATTCAGTGCCGAGCACAGGCTGTCCAGTAAACCCGATACCGAATGCAGATCACGCTGCAGGGGATTATGATCGGCCTGCATGCTGGCTCGGTGCAGGTAATAACCGACCTGCTGAGAGATGCGGCTGATTTGCTCCAGCATCACCGGCTCGGCCTGTTCGATGGTTAACTCTTTTCCGCCGCGCAGCGAACGCAGGGTACTTTGCAGGACCGCCAGCGGTGTTTTCAGGCTGTGGGTCAGGTCGGCCAGCGTCGTGCGGTAACGCGTGTAACGTTGACGCTCGTTGGTCAGCAACAGATTGAGGTTACGCACCAGCGAACGCAGCTCCTGCGGCGGCTTATCGTCCAGATTTTCACGCTGTCCGGTTTCCAGTTCGCGTACCTGAAGCGTCAGATGCCCAATCGGCCGTAAACTCCAGTGCGCCGCCAGCCAGAGCAGCGGGACAATTAAAATCAGGTTAGCGGCCAGAACATAGCTGAACCATGACCAGACCACATCGGAATGCTGTAGCTCTTGTGGAATGGTATCGACCACCACAATGGTCAGGGCGGGCAGGTTGGTGGTGGCATCGTAGCGGTTGACGGCAACCGAATGGGTAAACGTATCCTGATCGTCATCGTCGTTATCATCCCACGCATGAAGCTGCTGCTGTGCCGTCAGATTGTCGCCCATGGCGGCCCGGCTGGTGCTGTTGTTGGTATCAATCTCGTAGAAATCAGGTTTTAACAGCCATTCGGGTTGAATCTTCTCACGAATTTCCGGCACATCACGCTGCTGCCAGAGCAGCTTGCCGTGTTCATCATAAATAAATACCAGGGTGGGGAAATTAAGCATGGTGCGCTCGGGCTGCGCAATTGTCAGCTTATTATCTTTCCACTGTGCCAGGGTAAAAAATAAATTACTCTCGCCTCGCATCACGCGATAGGTGTTTTTATCAAAACTCACCACATAGCCAATCACGGCGACCATGCCATAAGAAAGCGAGAGAATGAGAACGATGGCTGCGGAGGCCAGTAAAAAGCGTGTCCGCAGCGAAATAGGGCGATAACGTTTAAGCCAGGACATCATCAGAGATCAAAGCGGTAACCCTGGCCGCGAACGGTAGCGATAACTTCGTCAGAATGCAGCGCGAGGATTTTTTTGCGCAGGCGGCCCATTAATACATCGATCGTGTGGCTTTCACGCAATTCGGCATCGGGATACAGCTGCAACATTAATGAATCTTTACTCACCACTTTGCCCGCATTACGAATTAAGGTTTCCACGATGGTATATTCAAAGGCGGTCAGCTTAACCGGGCTTTCATTCACCGTCAGTTCGCGACGCGATAAATCGACCTGAAACGGCGGCATGGCAATAATTTGCGACGCATGACCACTGTTGCGGCGCATTAATGCCTGCAGGCGTGCGGCAACTTCTTCAATATGAAACGGTTTTGTGACGTAATCATCCGCACCGGCTTCCAGCGCTTCGACTTTCGCCTGCCAGCCTTCACGGGCGGTCAGCACCAGAATAGGCTGACGCACGGCATCATTGCGCCAGCGACGAATTAACGACATGCCGTCTTCACCGGGTAAGCCCAGATCAACCAACGCGATATCAGGTAAATGTTCCTGGAGAAAATAATCGGCTTCTTTGGCATCTTCAGCAGCATCAACCTGATGACCCATTTCTCGCAGTTGTACTGAAAGATGGTGGCGCAGCAGGGCATTATCTTCCACAACCAGAACACGCATAGGATTTCCTTAGCATCAGATCGAAACGAATTTAAATAAGTATAAGCGAAATGAATTAAACAGCAGGTTAACGCAGACCGGCGGGAACCGGTCTGCAGAAGGGATATTATTTCAGATCATCAACCATTTGAATCGCACGGCCAAGATAATTTGCCGGGGTCATCTGTTTTAAACGGGTTTTTTCTTCTTCAGGCAGCGCCAGGCTGTCGATAAAGGCCTGCATGCCTGCGGCGTCAACACGTTTACCGCGGGTCAGCTCTTTCAGCTTCTCGTACGGTTTTTCGATGCCGTAACGGCGCATCACGGTCTGAATCGGCTCGGCCAGCACTTCCCAGTTGTGATCCAGTTCATCCAGCAGGCGCTCGCGGTTCACTTCCAGTTTTGAAATACCTTTTAAGGTGGCCTGATAGGCGATCAGCGCATAGCCTACGCCGACACCCAGGTTACGCAGCACGGTAGAATCGGTCAGATCACGCTGCCAGCGGGAAACCGGCAGTTTGCTGGCCAGATGCTGCATGACCGCGTTGGCCAGGCCCAGATTGCCTTCCGAGTTTTCAAAATCGATAGGGTTTACTTTATGCGGCATGGTCGACGAGCCGATTTCACCCGCAACGGTTTTCTGTTTGAAGTGGTTGAGTGCCACATAACCCCAGATATCGCGATCAAAGTCGATCAGGATGGTGTTAAAGCGGGCGATACAGTCAAACAGCTCGGCAATGTAGTCGTGCGGCTCGATTTGCGTCGTATAGGGATTCCAGGTGATGCCCAGCGAGGTAACAAACTCTTCACTCAGCTGGTGCCAGTCGGCTTCCGGGTACGCCGCAATGTGCGCGTTGTAGTTGCCCACGGCGCCGTTGATTTTGCCCAGCACTTCAATCTGCGACAGCTGACGCAGCTGACGTTCCATGCGGTAGGCTACGTTGGCCATCTCTTTACCCATAGTCGATGGCGTAGCGGGCTGGCCGTGCGTGCGAGACAGCAGGGGAATATCACGGTATTCCTGCGCCAGGCCTTTTATGGCGGCGATCAGCTGCTGCCAGTAAGGCAGAATGACATCGCGGCGTGCTGTTTCCAGCATCAACGCATGGGAAAGGTTATTAATGTCTTCAGAGGTGCAGGCAAAATGAATAAATTCCGACACTGCATGCAGGGCGGGCACATCCGCCACTTTTTCTTTCAGGAAATACTCAACCGCTTTCACGTCATGGTTGGTGGTGCGCTCAATGGTTTTGATGCGTGCGGCGTCTGCTTCGCTGAAACGGGCGACGATCTCGTCAAGGAAAGCGTTTGCGTCAGCATCAAATGCAGGAACTTCCTTGATCTCTGCGGTCGCAGCCAGTTTTTGTAACCAGCGAACTTCAACCTCAACGCGGAACTTCAGCAAACCAAATTCGCTGAAAATTGCGCGCAGCGGGCTGACTTTATCGCCGTAACGACCATCGACAGGTGAGACGGCGGTCAGAGAGGATAATTCCATCAGTGCAACTCCTGATTCATTTAACGGTGTTTGCCTCACTGACTCAGTAAGTCAATGGCAGGCGGGATAAAATCGATTTGGCTTCGCGCAGTAAACGCTGGCGCGAAAACATCAGCTGCAGTCGGCCTCCGCCAACCTGTTGCCACAACACGGCGGCACGAATGCCGGCCAGCAGCGTGGCGCGAACTTTACTCTGTAGCAGGGAATTCTGTAGCACTGCCGGCGATCCGGTTACCTGAATACGTGGGCCGAGCGGGCTAATCACATCGACATAAATGCCCGCCATGGCGCTCAGAATAGTGTCGGATTCCAACGTGTAATGCGCCAGCTGACGATCGAGCTGGCTGATACGCTGGGCCAGGGTGTTCATAGCCTGCTTGTTCGCATTGAGCTTGCGCTCCAGTACCATCAGGCTCAACGTGTAACGGGTCAGTTCGGCACCAGCGCCCTGACGTTGCGTGCTGTTCAGCACGGCCATCAGGGTTTCCAGCCCCAGGCGCAGGTTGGCTTCGTTGTTACCAAATACCGCCAGGGTCGAGGGAGGATTCAGGTCCAGTACGCTGCGCAGTGACACCGTCAGCGCCTCCGGCTGACAATGTCCCTGATTGGCTAACTGCTGCACCAGATGGGCCGCCTGGCAAATGCCCGCCAGTGCAAAGGTAATGTCCTGATAGTTTTTTGCCACGGTTACTCCTGTTTACGCGTTATTCGCACCGGTCTTATGCGGCAACCCAAGGCAAACGTTCTTCGATGATACCGCCACCCAGGCAGACTTCATCAAGGTAGAACACCGCAGACTGACCCGGCGTGACCGCAGCAACGGGCTCATCAAACCGGACTTCAATTTTATCCTCGCCGTGCGGGATAATTTCGCAGGGGATATCGGTCTGACGGTAGCGGGTTTTCACCGTACAACGCAGCGGTGCGGTTAGCGGCTGACGATCAACCCAGTGTAACTGCTGGGCAATCAGACCCACTGACATCAGTCGGGGATGGTCGCCGCCCTGCGCCACGATCAGGCGGTTGCGCGCCACATCTTTATCAACGACGTACCAGGGATCGTCTTTGCTTTCTTTAAGACCGCCAATGCCCAGCCCTTTACGCTGGCCGAGCGTGTGATACATCAGGCCCTGGTGCTCACCCACAATCTGTCCGTCGACGGTTTCAATTTCACCCGGCTGGGCAGGGAGGTAGCGCGCGAGGAATTCGGTAAACTTGCGTTCACCAATGAAGCAAATGCCGGTGGAGTCTTTTTTCTTCGCCGTCACCAGCTCAAGTTGTTCAGCGATGCGACGCACTTCAGGCTTTTCCAGCTCGCCGACCGGGAACAGGCTCTGCGCGATTTGCTGGTGGCTGAGTGTGTAAAGGAAATAGCTCTGGTCTTTGTTACCATCCAGACCGCGCAGCAGGTGGCTGCGGCCATCGATATCCTGACGGCGGACATAGTGCCCGGTGGCGATGAAGTCTGCACCCAGATCCTCTGCGGCAAACTCCAGAAACGCCTTAAATTTGATTTCTTTATTACACAGGATATCGGGGTTGGGAGTGCGGCCCGCTTTGTACTCTTCCAGGAAGTGTTCAAAGACATTGTCCCAGTACTCTGCCGCAAAGTTCACTTTGTGCAGTTTAATACCTAACTTGTCGCACACGGCTTGCGCATCCGCCAGATCGTCAGCGGCGGTACAGTATTCCTCGCCATCGTCTTCCTCCCAGTTCTTCATGAACAGGCCTTCAACCTGATAGCCCTGCTGTTGCAGTAACCAGGCGGAAACGGAAGAATCGACGCCGCCGGACATTCCGACGATCACTTTTTTCTGGCAGTTATCAGACATCACAAGCTCGCAAAACAGTAAAACAGGCGGCGCATTCTATCACGCTGAACGCGGGTGCGCACCTTCATGAAACGGCCAGTTGAACGGGCTGATCAGGTCGAGCGGATAGCGTACGCCCTGTTGCCAGCGGCGTACGCTTTCGGCAACCAGGGGCGAACGCAGGTTAGAGGCCGACAGAATCTGCTCTGGCGCGACCCACCAGCAGCAATCAATGTCGCTGTCCTGCGGAGCCGTTGGCTGGATATCGTCCAGATCCACGCCAAACAGAAACCGCACAAAAGGCGTATTATCCGGGGCGATCCACTGGTTTATGCCGATAAAATACTGCATTTCGGCCCGAATGCCGGTCTCTTCAAACAATTCCCGTGATGCGGCTTCATGCAGCGTTTCATCGGCTTCAAGATGACCGGCAGGCTGGTTCCAGGTGGCGATGCCGTTGACGCGTTCTTCAACGACCAGTAATGCACCCCGAGCCTGCACCAGGCACGCGACGGTGACATGCGGTTTAAACATCGATCCTCCTGAATTGTTAACTTAAAGTTATGGAAATGATAATGGCAGTCAATCTTGTGCGCTGATATCGCGCCAGGCACCCGGGGCCAAATCGCCCAGCGTAAACTCGCCCATGGCATAGCGCACCAGACGCAGGGTTGGAAAGCCAATATGGGCCGTCATACGTCTGACCTGACGGTTGCGTCCTTCAAAAAGCGTTATTTTCAGCCACTGTGTTGGAATGGCTTTGCGCTCGCGAATCGGCGGCTGGCGCGGCCACAACCAGTCGGGCTCAGCCACTTTTTCGACGCCAGCCGGTAACGTCGGGCCATCTTTCAGATTAACGCCATCGCGCAAAGGTTGTAGATCGGTTTCCTCAGGCGCGCCTTCCACCTGCACATAGTAAATCTTGCCGGTGCGCTTGCCGGGCTGCGTCAGCGCCGCCTGTAGCGGGCCATCGTTAGTCAGGACCATCAGTCCTTCGCTGTCGCGATCGAGTCGGCCCGCCGCGTAAACGTCACTCACGTCGATAAAATCTTTGAGGGTGCGGCGGCCGGCTTCATCGGTAAATTGCGGCAGAACATCGAAGGGTTTGTTGAACAGAAGCACGCGGCGGACGGCAGGCGGCGAGGACGCCTTGCGATGCACAGAACGTGTTTGTCGGCTGAATCGTTTATTTGGATGAGAAGTCTGATTAGTTTTTCGCATACGCTTTGCAGTCTGGAACATTCAGCGCATTATAACGCGAAATTGCGGTGATTGGCGTGGCGTGAATATTCAAGTAGTATTGACGCGCATCTTACAAATCATTAACAAAAAATCGCTCGAAGGAGAGGTTAATGGAAAGCAAAGTAGTTGTTCCGGCGGAAGGTCAGAAAATCACCCTGAATCAAGGTAAACTGGTTGTCCCAAATAACCCGGTTATCCCTTACATCGAAGGGGATGGTATCGGCGTTGATGTGTCACCAGTGATGCTGAAAGTGGTTGATGCCGCTGTGAAAAAAGCCTACAACGGCGAGCGTAAAATCTCCTGGATGGAGATTTATACCGGTGAAAAATCGGTTGAACTCTACGGTCAGGATGTCTGGCTGCCGCAAGAAACCCTCGATTTAATTAAAGAATACCGCGTAGCGATCAAAGGCCCACTGACCACGCCAGTTGGCGGCGGCATCCGTTCTCTGAACGTTGCGCTGCGTCAGGAACTGGATCTGTACGTTTGCCTGCGTCCGGTGCGCTACTACACCGGTACACCAAGCCCGGTAAAACGTCCTGAAGACACGGATATGGTGATCTTCCGCGAAAACTCCGAAGATATCTATGCCGGTATCGAATGGAAAGCGGGCACGCCAGAAGCGGATAAAGTCATCAAATTCCTGCGTGAAGAAATGGGCGTGAAGAAAATTCGCTTCCCAGAAAACTGCGGTATCGGTGTTAAACCGTGTTCGGAAGAGGGCACCAAGCGCCTGGTCCGTGCAGCAGTGGAATATACCATCACTAACGATCGTGATTCACTGACGCTGGTACACAAAGGCAACATCATGAAGTTCACCGAAGGCTCCTTCAAAGACTGGGGTTACCAGTTAGTGAAAGACGAGTTCGGCGGCGAGCTGATCGATGGCGGCCCATGGATGAAATTTAAAAATCCAAACACCGGTAAAGAGATCATCGTAAAAGACGTGATCGCCGATGCCTTCCTGCAGCAAATCCTGCTGCGTCCGGCAGAATATGACGTTATCGCCTGTATGAACCTGAACGGTGACTACATCTCTGACGCCCTGGCGGCGCAGGTTGGCGGTATCGGTATTGCACCAGGCGCAAACATCGGTGACGAATGTGCGCTGTTCGAAGCCACCCACGGTACGGCACCGAAGTACGCAGGTCAGGATAAAGTGAACCCAGGTTCCGTGATTCTGTCCGCTGAAATGATGTTGCGTCATATGGAATGGTTCGAAGCCGCAGACCTGATTGTTAAAGGCATGGAAGGCGCAATCGCTGCCAAGACCGTGACCTATGACTTCGAACGTCTGATGGATGGCGCTAAGCTGCTGAAATGTTCAGAGTTTGGTGACGCGATTATCGCGAATATGTAATCCAGAATTTGGGTTAAACGAGAACGGGAGCCGGTTGGTTCCCGTTTTTTATTGAAAGCGAGGTTGGATGAACGGCTGCATGTGGCGTTGCCGATAAAACGCCGTCCGAGGGGAACGCTGGCTTCGCCCTTCACGTTTTATGCTATATACTGCGCCCGCAGTTTTCCGCCAGTCTGCGTGACTAAGAAACATGCGCTTCTTGCCTTGACCACACGTAAAAGGGGCAGGGGCACAGTAAGGATAATGAGGCGTCAGTCAGGACCACTTATGAGTAAAATCGCAAAGCAAAAAGCCGCCAGATTGTTCCTGTCGCTATGGAGGTTGACGGGTTATCGCGTCAAAAAAATTGACCGCTTTTCTGAGCACCATGATCTCAAAAGCATCGCAATTATTTCGAACACGGCACTTGGCGATTTCATGTTTAACACGCCCGCTATTGGCGCGATAAAAGATCGCTGGCCCGATGCCAAAATCATCATGGTGATTCAGCCACGTAATCTTGCGCTGGTGGAAGGAAGCCCCCTGATTGACAAGATATTATACTGGGACGGAAAAATCGGCGGTATGATGCAACTGGTCAAATCGCTGCGTAAAGAGCAGGTTGAAGCGACCTTTATCCTGCATTCGCGCGCACCCTATGACATTGTTGCCGCCTCGCTGGCCGGGTCTGACTACATACTGAAAGACGTTTATTACGCGGACTACCAGGGCAAAGAAAAATTTATTCTGGAAAATTGTTTGTCCGCGTTTCATGACAACCGAAAGCACGGCAATATTCATCTTATCCGTCAGAAAAAAGACCTGTTGAGTGCTGTCGGTATTCCGATGCCCTCAGAAGCCATGTTTATTCCGGCGCCTTTCAAGCGTCAGGTTAATCACGCGCCGGTCATTGGTATTCATGCTGGCGCATCCAGTATGGAGCGATGCTGGCCTGACAGCTATTATTCACAGCTCATCGATACCTTAATTTCCCGACATGATGATCTGACCATTGAACTTGTAGGTGCTCCGGGCGAAAAGGCCCTGAACCAACGCATCATTGACGGCATGAAAGTGCCCAGTGAGCGGGTCAAAAATGTGGCGGGCACCACAAACCTCATTCAACTGGCGGAAAAGATCAGCGGCTTTAAAACGCTGGTGGTGGGCGATACCGGCCCCTTACATCTGGCTGTGGCCGTGCAAACGCCGACCGTGGCGTTGTTCAGTGATCAGAATGCGATTGATGGCGCTGCGCCTGTTCAGGACAGCACAATGCATCAGGTATTGCGCCCTGCAGAATCACATGCGGGGCTACGTGCGATTCGTTGTGATGACGTTTTAGCCGCTGTTGAACGTAATCTTTCAGCGTAGTCATCCTGTCTCGGGGGCCCGGCACGGTCTGTACGTTTATCGCCGTAGCCGGACCACACAGTGTTACAACGCTGTGTGAGTCTCTATCGCGTCCGCATTACCGTAGATATGAATCGCGTTCTACGAAGCGTATCGCCGGAAGAAATAACGGGAATGAAACAGACATGAACGCTCGCGATATAACCTTAAGATCTTCATAACCCCTTTCGACGCTTAGTCTCATCTATCCGTTCAGCGATCGTAATTGATGACGCGTAACGGTTAAATTTTCACTCCTTCTTTCATGAAATAGCCCCATCCAGGGCAAGAACGTGATGCGCCGGTCATACTGTAATCGGGCAGGCATAAAATCCTCATCTCTTCTCTGTCATCTTTACCTCTTTCATATTGACCTTGTATTGCATTTCAAGGCTGCCGTAATGTCAGTTCCTCCTCAGTTTAAACAGGTCGCTGTTATTTTTTTCGGAAATTTAAACGGATATATATTTAAATAAAACTGCACTTCATGCATGGGCTGTAAGCTATCCGATATGGCTGTTTTGCTATTTTTAGTAAAGCCATTTTCTAAATAAATGCTTAGATGGGTAACTGACTTATAATGGTTTTGCTTCATGGGTTTTTCATTGAAATATTAAGGTTTAATTTCGACTGGTTGACAGTTTTACTGATTTTGAACAATAAACTCATAAGGTGATGATGTAGATTGATTGGGTGAAGTTTTTACCCCTTTCCCAAACTTATTCAACGACAGAGAAACTTAATCAGCGATGATATACATGAATTGATGGCATTCAAAGTGAATGGCTGATATGTCACAGCAGGTGCCACTTTTAAATCAAGAATTGATAACTCAACGGTTTGACCGTGGAGTATTGCTTGTGCGCTGTCTGATTTCAATCATGATTAGCAAATCAAAAGACATTCACAGTTATGGTCGTTAAATTTTTCAGAGTGAATTTAAAATAACACAAAGGAGCGATATATGTGGTTTTTCAGAAATGCAAAAATGATCCCATGGAGTCTGAACGGTCATCAGCCCGGAGATATTCTTTCTATGGGGGCAGTAGAAATCAATCCGGACGTTACGGAGGCGCAAAAAAAATACAAGGTAGCGATGCGCCTTTATCGGGTCGGATGCGATACCGGCATAATACACTGGTCCGGTGGTCCATTTGTCAGCCCTGGATACGTATTCATTAACTACAACGGTACGCGAAATATTTTTCCTTATGGAACTACGGCTGACAGGTTCGACACTGTCGGCGACTTCCTGGAGTATCAAAAGGAGAATGTTAAAATTTACCATAATCTTGTCGAGGACGGTATAATTAATGAAAACATGTTTATTTTGCCCATTAATGGCTATCTGTTTACCGAGGCAATTATGGAAATTATGGTGTATGAAAACGAAGAAGATGAGAGAGATAATATCGAATATGGAAGTTTCCAGTTGAATGCTGTGTTTTGCCCGCTTACGAAAAATTAAACAGATAAAAACTGCGCTTCATTGAAGAACGAACCTTGTCAGAGGCACTGCATTTCAGTGCCTCATCAGCGTTCCATATCAACTCTCTTTGTGCCAGAAATAGGTAATTCGGCTACTTCCCAACAGTCGCGCGAAGCGTGCTGCGATGTTTCTCAACGTTACCGTTCTGGTCAATCACTTCATATTCGACGTTTGCACCGGGATTAACGGAAGTGGTGACGGGAACCACAATATCAGACAGCGGTGCGACCATAATATTTCTCAATACCGCTTTTTCCACTTTCGCGTTCAGGCTCATATACCAGGGCGTAGGGTTAGAAATCATGATTTGCTGGCTTTGTCGGGTAAAGCGTAGTTTTTGTGCATCTTCCGGCCGGGGGGCACCCAGCCCTGTCGGACGTACAAAAACCTTCAGGCGAATACGCAGCGGCAGAACGACTTTTTTATCGCGCTGGTTGTCAGATTTTTTGAGCGCCGGTATCTGGTAGATATTCAGCCAGTACAGGGTTTCTTTCCCGGGGGGCAAGCCAGCGCGTGAGGTCAGCATCAGCTTTATAGAGCGTAATTCGCCGGGCTGCATTTTCAAGACCGGCGGCATAGCCATGACCGGTGTTTTGCTCTTCTCTGGCGGGGCATAGATATCGCCGTCATCTGTCCAGATTTGTAAAACGGCAGGGCTGTTTTCACTGTTGACCAGATTGACGGATTGCGCAATCTCGTTGGCATTGAAAATAATGCGGGTTTTATCAATGTTTACAACGGCAACTGCCTGCGTTGACAATAACGCCGTGAGTAAATACAGGCTGCTACTGAAAACTGACCACCACTTGTAACTGTGCATTAACGGTTCCTGAAGTGATAACTTGTCCGGGAATAGCCTCAAGGGAGGCAGTAAAATCGCCGCTGTAGATCTCACCGTTGTCTGATGACGTAAGTGTGGTTAAATCTTTATAAGCATACCATCCACGCGTATTGCCTGTGCCGGTACTGCTTATATCGGGCAACAGGTTGAGTGCGGCACCCGCACTGTTGTAAATTTTTATCCCTACACCAGAGGCCGAACCGCCGTTATTGTCGCCATAGTTTGTGTCGAGCAGCCAGGTTAATCCACCGCTGCTGGTGGTCAGGCCCAGCGTCTGAGCCATTGCCACGGCCCGAGGCTGATTTACCAGAA
Organism: Pantoea sp. PNA 14-12; assembly: GCF_004364735.1. Taxonomy (NCBI): domain Bacteria; kingdom Pseudomonadati; phylum Pseudomonadota; class Gammaproteobacteria; order Enterobacterales; family Erwiniaceae; genus Pantoea; species Pantoea sp. PNA 14-12. The sequence continues at coordinate 719,188 of NZ_SOAJ01000001.1, forward strand.
AACCCATTGCGACGTTGGCTGATGTCACAGTGGAATTCTTGATCCCGGACGTTGCCCCGGTCTCGCAGCGGAGGGTAATGGAAAAAGGTGCCTGGCTGCTGCCTCCAGCGGCTAAAACACCCACGCTGGTTAATGGCAGAGAGACGACCGCGGGGTAATCGTACACCTCGCAGGCTGCGCCGCGAACATAGGTGACTGTCTTCCACGAACTCCAGCCAACAGGCCAGTCATAGTGCCAGCCATTCCACACCGTGGAATGATCCGCACCGGGATAAAGATTATTACTTTCCAGTCCAGGACCTTTAAATGCAATATATCCGCGGGGTTGATTGTTTGTCTCAAAATAATAGTTGTCACTATTGACGTAATGTTTACCTTCATCGATTTTAAATATTTCGTAGAGCACACTGCTAAATATACTGGCCGGGATGTAGATTTTTTGCCCATCGGTATACCAGTCGCTGGCACTAAGCTGCCGTGCTTTCCAGTAGCGGCTGTAATATTCACCCGTGGTAAGGTTGGTCAGTCTGACCGCCACATTTTTGAACTTATCAAAATAAGCGCCTTCAACCTCGCTGGTGGCATATTTACCGGCTTCTTCTCTGTCGCCATTCGTGGAATACATTTCAAAGAGTTTATCCGCATCACCCATGTCGCAGCGGTACAGAATCTGATTCGGCGTAAACGCATCCCTCATCGGGTTGTTGAGCGGATGGCCGACCGCACTGGCCAGCAACGTCCCCGAGGGCTGAAACAGCTTGCCCGAATTGATATTGATGATTGCAGGCAATGCCAGCCGCCCTGTGCACTCATCACAGGCACCTTCCCATCCCTTTGCGGTATAGCCGGCATCTTTAGCGGCCTGGGAAAGCTGGCCCTGACTCGTGACCTTTGTGCAATTCGCCAGAAGTGGAAGCGGTACCAGTAGGGTAGTGATTAACAAAAGCAGGATTCTTGTGAACACGCGCTACTCCTTATTACATAAGCCGGTAAGCTGGATCAGGTGACCGTCTTGCTTTCCGGTAATTTGATAATTCACCAGGCAGGTTTGTTGACCATCGTTATCCCAACTGACTTTAAGTGTGCCGGAGTCGTGGGGGACACGTGCATAAAGCTGACCACCCTGACCGACGACACCAATAACCGTGTTGTCGGCATCACGAACTTCAGCGCCCATAGGGGGCGTTTCCCCCGCATTACTGGTGAGCGAGATCAAGACAGCTTTGCCTTTGATGGTGGCGAAATTTATCCGTACAACAGCCCCCGCATAGGGGACCACACGTTGACTACCGCCGCTCAGTTCGGCATCGGCATTCATGTCCAGCGTGTCCAGACTGATGTTATTTTCGCGATAGGCACTGAGTGAGGGCAAAATGGCATAGCCAAAGCGATCGATGACAGCTCCCTGACCATTTCGTACCAGCGCGCCCTGTGCGCCATCGGCCTGAACCAGGGCGAATGTCTCACTGCTGTATGGGCCAAGTGTAATGCCGCCCCGGTGAAGCACCACGGTGCCGGATGCCCCCAGCCCAGCCTGACGATAGTTTTCGCCCTGACCATAGTTGGCGCGAACAGCGCCCAGACGCGTATTTTGCTGAACGTTTCCGCCGAAGTTCAGTGCCTGTCCACTATTGCCATTGCGATAATGTTCACTGCCGCCATAGACAGAATAAGAAATATCATTGTTGTCACCCGCCGATCCTGACAGGGACAGCGATGAGCTACGTGTTTGTTTTGACTGGTTATAGTAATAGGAAACAGAAGAGGTGTTGTTCCAGGCAAGAGGCATTGAGATATTAAAGGAAAAGGTGTTTTCGGTATAACGTTGCGCGCGAGTGTCGTCCTGGCGATTGAAGAGATCCAGATCGGATCGCGTTGTATTCCAGGTCGTGCGCTGACGTGCGACGTTGAAGCCGTAACTGATCTTTTTCCAGTTGTTGTTATAGCCAAGCTGCAACTGAGTGATGCGGGATTTATTGTTGTAGTAATCGGCTGTGCTGGCGCTCAGGGTAAACATACCGACGTCATCAAATGACTGCCCCAGGGTTGCGGATAACCGGTTACGCTGGTTCATCGAATCGGAGTAGTAGCTGATACCTGTGTCATTCTGCCTTCTGACGCCCAAAACGTCCTGCAGATCGCGAAAACCGCTGGTGGAATAACGGTAAGCGGCTAAAACCAGATTTGTCCCGGTTTCAAAGGTTTTGCTGTAGCTCAGTTCGGCACGCCAGCCGGTCGTTTTTTTGTTTTGCTCAACGCGTGCTTGTGAAAAAATGGTGTTCATACCTACAGCACCGACCGGTGAACCCCATACACCGCCTGCCAGCCATGCCTGATAATCTTTTGCGAGGCGTGAACCGGCCGTCGCTGTGAAGCGGTTACTGATGCCGCGCTGTAAGACGCCTTCAAAAAACGTGTTTTCTACGCTGTAATACTGACGTACACGTCCCAGCGCCAGACCGTATGTCCAGTTTCCTGGACGAACAGAATCCGGTACAGAAGAGTAGGGCACCGTAAAGGTAGAACGCTTACCGTTAGCTTCGATGACCTCAACCTCAAGGTCTCCCTGACCGCTGGTGTTATACAGGTCATCAATGACAAAAGGGCCGGGGGGAACGCTTGTCTCATAGATCACGTTATTAAGCTGACGCACGATAACGCGGGCATCGGAAGTGGCAACACCCTGAACTTCTGGTGCATAACCCCGTTTGCCCTGTGGCCACATGCGTTCATCAGAGGCGAGTTTGATACCGTTGAATGCAAGGCTACCGAAGAGGGAGTTACTGGTGTAGTTATCACCTAAAGCAAGCTGACTGTTTATCCCCTCTAAAGGCCGCTGGACCCAGCTTCTGACCTGGTTGTACTGGTAACGGCTTCCGGTTCTGCTGTTACGCAAATAGCGCATATTGCCCTGATGACGGAACTGCCATTTTTCCAGATTGGTGCCTGCCGTTATTCCGCTCCACAAATATTCATATCGGTAATTTGACGAGCGATTTTCTGACCAGGTGAAATTGGTGTTGTGGCGCAAAAATAATGCCGTAACGCCCTCATCCCATTCCGATACGGGGATGTAGCCACGCGGAGTCCGGTTCAGGCTTGCCATAGGTAATGTAAAGTGCAAACGAAGCGATGCCTGATCGAAACGCCAGCTGCCCGCTTCTGTCCAGCCGGATAAAGGCCGACAAGATGCTGTCGGTTGTCCGGTGCGCAGGGTTTTTATTTGCAATAGCGTTACGATTTCTTCAGACAGACAAGGTTCTACTCCGCCCTGGTCGTTAAATTTCCTGAAGTTTATTTTTACCCCAGATTTAATCATTTTACTATTGAGGTAAATATCAACCAGGTAATTTCCCTGCGCAATTTCATTTTGATTGAATTGTTCGAGGTTTTTCCCAAATGTCGCCCCTTGAAAAAGCGAGGAGTCAAAATAATATTCTTCGCTGCATACACCGTAAGAGAAACAGGCCGACACGGTAAAAGCTATGAGTTTCGGACTAATTAACTTCAACCGTAAAGTTTTCACTGATTTTAGCTCCCTGATCATTAACTGCCGAGACTGTAATCACCCCTGAGCCCTTAAGGCGTTTACTGTTATTGAACCAGTAAGTTTGCCGCGAAAAGGGTGAAACCATATCCGCATCTCGCTTTAAAGACTGATTACCCACTTTTAATACAACGTCTACTAATGAAGCGTGCCAGGGTTGGGGGTTATCAATTTCAATACCCATACCCTTATTCGCATGATAGAAGGATGTGACCTTTATACCTTTAAGGATATTTTTAGGCGCGCCAATGCTTTTAGGGCGATAAAACACCTTCATGCGGTTACGTAATACCACCAGCATTGCATTTTGCGCGTTATCTTTGGCGATATTAGAAGGCGGAATCTGAAGTGTATTGAACCAGTAAACGGATTCACGATCCTAGGCTTGTGAGACGGCATTGTTTAATATTATCTTGGCAATTTGTCCGGCTTTAGGCTGAATGCGAAATACCGGCGGCGTTATGATAAAAGGCGTGTTTACCTGGCCATCCGGCTGGGAATCTTTATTGCCGTTATCAAACCAGCTCTGAATAACATAAGGAATAGCATCATTATTTTTAAACTGCACATCTACTGAGCGCGCCTGTTCAGGATAAATAATCCTACTGCCCATAATCGTCACGCTGGCATTAGCACAAATGGGAAGTAATAATGCCGGAACTAATGCCAGCGAAACTTTTAAAGCAAATAAGTGTTGGCGAATAAACATAGACAGGTTCTCAATCATTTATTGTGCACTCCGCTTTATGGGAGTGCACCGGGTAAGGATTACTGATAAGTCACGGCATACTGAAGTGAAGCGCTGATGGTACCCGCAGTGGCTACATCAGTAGCCAGATACTGGGCAGAATAGGTCGCTGATTTTTCGGTTTCGCCTGAGCTCAGGGTCAAATCACCGTCACCGGTATAGGTGCTGGTTAAATTAATTTCTTTACCTGCCGGATCCAGCAACTGGATTTCGACGTTTTCGGCATTGCCACTGTTTTTCAGGTTACCGGCAGCACTCACATTGTTACCCACAAACACGGTGGATACACGGGTGGAATTTGTGGACCCGGTACAGCCGCTGATGGACACGGAGAAGTCCGTCTTACCGGCAACTTTTCCGCTCGTATCTAATTCATTCACGGCCACGGTTGGCATGAGTACAAGCGGGGCGCTTTCATTACCATTCACACTTACTGAACAGGTTTCATCGCTCACTTCGCCCTGAAAGTTAATAGTGTTAGCAGAATTTGCCAGTGCCTGTCCTGATACCAGAGCCGTGCTGATTAACAGAGGTAAGATCATAGCCTTAGTATTTAACATGATTGTATTTTCCTTTTACATTATTAACTGGAGAACAACTGATTCAGGCTGGTTCCCGTCTTGCGGCGCACTGAATCTTTTATGCAATAAATCTTTTTTACGCCAAGGCGCATTTTTTCTGAAATTTCACCCAGAGATAATCCATGACTCACCAGTTCCAGAAAATTAACCTCATCGCTGGTTAACGGATTAACACCTTTTTTTTCACCTCCTTTTAAACCGTAATAACATGCGTTTATTGATTTTTTCATCTCGGTGATCCCCGTTCCCGGATAGATCACCGTATTGATGCTTTTGTCCTGTTTTTTCCAGAAGGCTGCGAGGGACGCCAGTCGGCGATCGCAAACCAGGATGATGATTAACCCCGGTGATTTTAAATAGTCCAGCCAGTTATGGTTGGTGAAAAAACGGATGTTATGTGATGAAAAATCAACAAACATGCAGCCTTTAATAAATAAACTTTCATATCGTCCCGCCACCAGGGATAAAACGCCATTCATTAAGAAATAATTCTTTGCGGGCCAAATGGACACTTTCTGGATCGGGCAACGTTTAATTTCTTCTGTTAGCTCGCTGGCCAATTCACATCGGTATCGACAACTAAAGCAATAAATGCTTTCTCGCGTAATCCTTCGCATAAGCCGGTCCTGCTGCTCGTTTAGGAAGGTGTGATAACCATATCATCATTAAATCTTCTGATTCAATGTGTTGGCCAGATGACTCGCGTTTTATGCAGGGAATATTCCGAAGATGGGCTCTTTCATTTCTGTGTCTACAAAAACGCGATTCCTCCCACAGTTGTGCAATTTATTTTGAACTAAAGAAGCACGTGACTTGTAGCAAGTTAAGACGATTTTGTTTTCTCCAGGAATTTTCGGTTAATTCCACCGGCGCGATCAAAAAAACTATCGCACTTTAAGATAAAAATGTGGTGCGTATGACTTTTATCTCACTCTACACGTAGTTTGCTGTGATTTTAATTTTATAAAAAAGCAATATGGATATGATAAGGCTCTGTGTTTGTTGTTTTTAAAATGCTAGCTTTTTGTTGTTGTATTTAATATTTGCGCAATAATGCACGAATTAGTCAGGATTTTTTTGTCCTGTTGTGTCTACTTACAGACAGATGGCATTTATTTATTAAGCTTGACAATGTAATGATGTCTTGACTTTTTTATTATGAAGTTAAGGGTGGGATGTGAATGGAAAGTTGCATTTAGTGTATAGCTGCCTGTCAATCCAGTCCGTTAATCGGGAGAGCAACTGTTCTCCCTGTTTTGTGAAACGCAAGCGGTGTAAACACCGCAGTACCGTATCGTTTGCAGGCGCTGTTTCGATAACCTCCATCTATCACAATCAACAACGATAACAATTTGCGGGAAGGTGCGCTGGCGATGATGATGTCTGCATGACGACATATCGTATTAAAGTGGGTTACCACAATCCTAACGCGCTGACATTCAGACAACTGGATGCGCAGCTTGCCGACCACGCGTTCTACAGTGCGCGTGCCAATGATGACAGAGGCGGATTCCGTTACTTTCAGGAGTACGAATACTCTTCCGACTCGGCCGATTACTGTGCGGTCTGTTCACTGGCTTACCATCATGCCTGTCAGGTCAAAAAATGCCCGCTGGTGCTGGTTGAGATAAAACAGTCAGAACCTGAAACCTGATCGGCCAGCGTATGCAGCTTTTTCCGACGGCGATCTGAATAGCCCCACATTCCTTCGGTACGAATATCGTCGATACTGGCTTAGACTCACCAGATACAGTATGAGGGAGTCACTATGTCATCTTCAAAACACGACAGCGCCGACTGTTGTATCATTGGCGGCGGTCCGGCAGGGTTAATGCTGGCTTATCTCCTGGCCCGCGCAGGGTTGCAGGTGGTAGTGCTGGAGAAGCACGCTGATTTTCTGCGCGACTTTCGTGGCGATACCATTCATCCCTCCACCCTTCAAATCATGCACCATCTGGGCTTACTTGATGCGCTGCTCACGCTGCCGCATCAGCGTGTCGAAAAACTGCAGGCAGAAATGGGCGGTGAAGAGGTCACGATGGCCGACTTCTCCCGCCTGCCGGTGCGTTGCCGCTTTATTGCCTTTATGCCGCAGTGGGACTTTCTGAATTTTCTGGCGGAGAAAAGCGCGCAGTTTTCAGGTTTTACACTGCTTAAATCGACCGTTTGTCGTCAGTTGATCACCGAGAATGGTCAGGTGTGCGGCGTACTGGCGGAGCAGGCAGGCCAGCCAATGGAAATTCGCGCCCGTCTGGTGGTGGGAGCGGACGGACGGGATTCCGTTATTCGTGCCCAGGCCGGGCTCAGCAGCCAGCATTTCGGGGCGCCGCGCGACGTTCTCTGGTTCCACCTCAATAAACAGCCCGACGATCCGCTGACCGGCATGGGCCATACCGGCCCGCGCAACAATTTTATCGTCATTGATCGAGGGGATTACTGGCAGTGTGGTCTTACCATTCCCAAAGGCCAGTTTGAGGCCTTACAGGCGCAGGGGCTGGATGCGCTTAAAGACACTATTGCGGCGGTTTCGCCCTTTGCCGCTTCACGTCTGGCGGAGGTCGACAGTTGGGAAAAACTCAAACTGTTGTCTATCCGGATAGATCGTCTGGATCAGTGGGCAAAACCGGGCGTGCTGTGCATTGGCGATGCGGCGCATGCTATGTCACCGATCGGCGGGGTTGGGGTTAATCTGGCGATTCAGGATGCGGTGGCGGCGGCGAACCTGTTAACGCGACCACTGCGCAGGGGAACGCTGAAGTTAAGCGATCTCCATAAGGTCCAGAAACGCCGTCAGTTTCCTACCGTGGCGACCCAGTTCCTGCAAATTAAAATGAGCAGCAACAAGCCACGTGCCAGCGGGCAAAGTAAGATGCCCGCCATGATGCGTAAATTCCCGTTTCTGCGCTTCGTGTTTGGCCGGCTTATTGGTTTAGGATTCAGAACGGAAAGGCCGAGGGAATGCCGTTGACAGCTCGTTGTCTGCCTGACGTGAACAGTCGGCGCTAAAGGCTGAGCCGTCGGGCCGCATGGCGGAAGATGCGCAACGTTATACCCGCGAGCCATAGCCCCAGGCTATAACAGACAGCCAGGCTGTGTCTGCTGTCTGGTGGGTTTTTGCATCCGGCGTTTTGCTGCCACGCGGTATTCGGTTTTTCCCCCTGACACGACCTGCTGCGTAAAGCCCTGCGGCGCGTTTAGCGACTATTCCAGTGTGCGTGCCTTAGCCGCGCGAATGCTCCCGTCCTGCCAGGCATTCATCGCTTTACGTACTGTGATGCGTAAAATATTCAACGGGTAAGAAACTTCACGCCCGGCTGGCCGAATGTCCTGATGACGCAGCAACTCTTTACGTACAGTGTCCAGCGGTATATTGCTGTCGGCACTGCGCGCAGGGCAGGGCGCCAGGGTGTGATGTGATTATTTTCGTCCGGGAGACAAAATCGTATCGGCTGAAATTCTATACTCTCACTGTCAACGCCGTACTGATTTTGCATAAATCCCGGAGGAACCCTGAATGGAAACGCCTCTTTCACCCGTAAAACACCCAAAACGCGCTCTGATCGCGGGTGCGGTAGGCAACTTTATCGAATGGTATGAATTTGCCATCTACGGTTTCCTCGCCACAATTATTGCGCACAATTTTTTTCAGCTTCAGGGCGAGTCAGCGCTGAGTGGCCTGATCCTGACCTGGGCGTCCTTTGCCATTGCGTTCTTTTTTCGCCCCCTTGGCGCCCTGGTGTTTGGCCGACTGGGCGACCGCCTGGGCCGCAAGCCTGTCCTGATTACCGTCCTGATATTGATGACGCTGGCGACCACCGCTATCGGGTTAATTCCCACCTATGCGACGGCGGGCATTCTCGCGCCCGTGCTGCTTACGGCACTGCGTATCCTGCAAGGGTTATTTGTCGGCGGCGAATATGGCGGGGCGGTGGCGCTGATGACCGAATTTGCGCCGCGCGGTCAACGTGGACGCTATGGTGCCTGGCAGTCGCTGACCGTGGCGTTTGGCCTGTTGGCCGGCGTGGGGCTGGTGGCGCTGCTGTCCTGGCTGCTCAGCCCGCAGGCGATGCTGGCATGGGGCTGGCGCATTCCGTTTGGGCTGGCGTTACCGCTGGGCCTGGTTGCGCTATGGTTGCGTCTGGCAATCACAGAAACGCCGGACTTTGTACGCCAGCAACAGCAGCGCGTCAGGGCTGCACCGCGCCAGACGATAAAAATTATTTTCCTGGCGATCGCGCGCGTCATGCTGTGGTCCTCCGCAGGCTATACCTGTCTGGTGATCATGCCCGGCTATTTGCAGTCGGCGCTACATACCGGTATGAATCAGGCGCTGCTGATTGCCGTGATCGCCAATGTGGGCTTCGCATCGACAATTATCCCGGCGGGCATCGTCAGTGATCGCGTTGGTCGGCGTCGTGTCATGGTTAGCGCCAGCGTACTCCTGCTGCTTATGGCGATGCCGCTATTGAAAATAGTGCAGGCGGATGGCGTGAGTTTGCTGCTAAAAGCGCTGGTGGTGCTGATAGCGGGGGGACTGGTTGGTTTGCTCGCCGGGCCGGGGCCTGCAATGCTGGCGGAAATGTTTCCAACAACGGTACGTTATACCGGGCTGGGTGTCGCCTATGCGTTATCCAATGCGGTGTTTTCCGGCTGTGCGGGTTTAATTATTACAGGGTTGATTAAGCAGACGGGCAATCTGGATATTCCGGCCTGGTATATGATGGCAACGGCACTGGTTTCCATCCCGGCCCTGATGACACTCAATAAAGACGACCACACGCGGGAGCTGACATAAAGGAAAAACGGGAGCAAACGCCCCCGTTTTGAACTTACTTACGACCGAGCAGGAAGCCCAGTACGACGCCCACACCGGCCGCGACCGCCAGACCCGCAAACGGGTTAGACTGCATCTGATCTTTGATGCAGTCGGCGGCATCGCGTGCGGCATAGGATGCCTGATTGGTGTAGCGGCGGGCTGCACCACGGGCGCGGTGACGCGGCGAATCGGTGACTTCACCCCATTGTTGCTCTGCGGCACCGGCGACTTCTTTTACGGCATCTTCAATTTTTCCTGACATGCTTCATCTCCTTGGTTATCACAGTCATTTAAAGCGTAGCAAACCTTCGCCACTGTGCTGCGTTTAGACGCATTAATCGTCTGTCAGGGAGGAATTGACCAGATGAAAACTCCGCCTGGTGATGGCCATCGGACTGGCGGAAGGCGCGGAGAGACGGGCATGAAGCGGGCAGCGTGCGTTAACGCCACCACGCGAAGGGCCGGGCGAGGAAAATTATTACCAGCTGTTTCACCTGACGGGATGACGTGGATGGGATCGCGTGTTGGGATACCAGCTCACCAGAAAATGCCGCAGATGGTCAAAGCACCACTCGGCATCCCCGGCCTGCTGGCAGTAATACTGAATCGTGATTTTTTCATAATGGCGCTGGCGCTGCTGTAGCGGTGACCAGCCCCAGTCGAGTACACAACGGGCAAAGTTCACCAGCGTGTCGGCTGCCAGCGCGTGCTGCTGCTCTTGTTCCTTCAGATAGTCATAAAAGGCGGCTTCTAGCTGGAGTGCCTCCTTGTGAGAACAGTGAAGGAGTTCGGGCCGAAAGGCGATATCAATGAATCCGCATACCGCGTTTTCCTGCTGCTGCCAGTCGCAGGCCAGGGTCATAAACAGGCCTTCCTGCAGATTCACCTCTTCCAGTAAACGTTGCAGGTTAGGGGAGTGACGAATCACGGCGATCTCGTCCAGCCGTTCTGTCTCCAGGGTCAGGTCGATACCGCAGGGATTAACAGAGCCATCTGCATTGCGGGTAGCAGGGAACGGGAAATCAATATAACCGTTGTTATCCAGCCGTTTTTCCATGATGAGCCTGACCTGTCGCTTGACGTTTCCTGACACTATATCACGCAGTGTCAGGATTGCCCGCTTTACGGACAGGTCCAGGTAATCATGGTGTCCTGATAAGGGTTGATCAGACGAAACTGTTTATCGGACAGGCGCTGGGCGTAGTAACCTTCAGACGTCACCGCTGACGGGACATACTGAAAGCGATCCAGCGACTGAAGCGGCCCGCTCTGCACGTTTACGCCATCCCGACTGACGCTGAACGCGGTGACCAGATCGAATACCGTTCCCTGCGTTTGCCCCAGTGACTGACCGTAAATTGTGCTGACGTCGCCCGGACACTCCACGCCTTTCGGCGAAGAGGAACAGCCTGAGAGCAGTGCCATAAAAATGAAAAATCCTGGTCGCAACATAGCCTGCTCCTGCCCCGGTCCATAGAATGAATGATCGATTTTAGCCTGAAACGCGACAAATAACATGATCATAGCGTTTACGCGCGCCGGGTTGATTTGCCGTTTGTTCAATCGTTAAGCAGTGGGAATGTAAAAGATGACTTTCGGTGCAAATAAACGTTATTCTTGCCATCTTTGCGCGTCGCTTAAGCAAATTCAGGGATAAAAGATGAAAGAAGAAGAAGCCAGTCTAATGATTATTCGCCATGCCATCGATGCGCTGGACGCAGAGAAAAGGCAGCAGGTGATTGCCTGTGCGGCAGAAATCCGCGATGTCATGAGCAGTTTCGACAACGAACCTGCCGGTCTGGCCTTGATGCTGGTCGCGGCGGAGGTTGCGGCAGAGTAAGTTTCATCCGTCGCGCCTGGTATCCGCATGCGCGAGTGTCATCCCGCTGGCGGCAGCCAGTCACGCGTCTCTTACGGCCTGATGTGCCGTTTTTTATTGCGCGGTCGCGCTCACCGCGCGATGCTTTACCCCTGCTTACAGCGTCTTAGCGCCACCTGACATGTGGCCGCCCTTATTTTCAGTGGAGGAATCAGATGAAAGCAGCCCGTCTTGCCCTGTGCCTGATCGCCGGTTTCAGCGCATCCGCATGGAGCGAAAGTGAGTTTCAGATCCAGTGTCCCGGACGTCCCGTTATGACCGTCTCGCGGGCGCAATATGGGCTCAGCACGCTCTACTGGCCGAAACAGCATTTCCAGATTGCCGCAGGCCAGCTGCAAACCCGCACGGATAACGGCGACAAGGTCGCGATTACACGCTTTCGCAACGGCGATCAGTTGATTGTGAACAAAAGCAATCTCGACACCTTCTTTGTCTACCATGACAGCGACGATCTGATCCCGTGCCGCCGTACCACGACGCGTGAGGTCGATGCGCTGAGCCTTGAGCGCTACGATGATCGCCAGCGCAACGACTCCTGACACGCAGCGATAAGGAAGATAAATGCAGATTACCCTGACTGACACGGTGAGCAGTAAGGATCTGGATGAAATCCGGCTGGGCCTGAATGCCTGGAACAGTCAGTTTTACGATGCTGACCTGATTAAACCCCTTGGGCTGTTCATTTGCGATGCGCAGGGCAGGAAACTGGCCGGATTGACCGGCACGACCACCGGCAACTGGCTACGCATTGATTTACTCTGGGTCGCACAGGCGCTGCGTGGGCAAGGCACCGGTCGCCAGTTGGTGCTGGCGGCTGAGCAGGAAGCCCGCCAGCGCGGCTGCCGTTTTGCACAGGTGGATACCGGCAGCTTTCAGGCAAAGCCGTTTTACGAAAAGCTGGGTTACCGTGTCCGGCTGACGCTGGGCGAGTACATTATGCATCATCAGCGTCACTATCTGACGAAAACGCTATGCTGAGGGCAGCGCCTGCTGCCGCAAATCCAGCGGGTGCTGCTCAGCCTCATCAATCGCGGCCAGCCAGCAGGGCAGTGTAACCTTTTGCCAGGACAGATGACCACGCGTGGTGCTCATCAGCACCACATCGGGACGCAGGCTACGGTAAAGCTCCAGCGACGCCGCCAGTTCGGCAGGATTGCTGTCGGGTACCAACACCGTTACCCAGCGGTCATGATCACGCGTCAGCGTATCCCCGACAAATAAATAGGTCGGCCCCTGCGGCGAATGGTAGAGGTAGCTGCAGCTGCCGGGCGTATGGCCGGGCGTGGGCAACAGATGAAAATCACCGAAATGGGTTTCCTGCTGGGTAAAAGTATCGTCCGGCTCCACAAAGCGGCTGATTTGCCCGAGCGAGCGGCTGTGACAGTACAGCGCGCTGCTAAAACGCTTCTGGATTACCGCTGCGCCCGGTGCAGACTCATGCCAGTGAGTAAGATAATGGCGAATCACGCCGTTCTCATCGGCCAGCACTTCATGATCGAGCGGATTTTCCACCCGGCCAATCAGTAAATTACCGCGCGGATGGCGCAGTAAAAACCCATGCATCATGATATCGACGGCATCGTCTTCCGGAAACTCCGGCGTAGAGATCCACAAATCGTCATACAGCGGCTTCAATGTCGATCTCCTGCAACTCCAGTTATGTGCGCAATACGGGATGCCCGCTTGCCTGTAAACTGACCTGTCCCTGATGTACCGCTAAGGTCGCCCTGGCACCCAACGGCAGGGTCACGGTGTCAGGGCCGTGACCGAAATCCAGATCGCTGATAACGGGCAGACCGCTCAGATCGCGGAGGTACTGCCAGACCGTGGCGAAGTCAAACCCGTTATCGTAGTCGGACAAGGCGGTGCTGGTGAAACTGCCGGTGATAATCGCCCGTTGCTGCGCCAGAATCCCACACTGGTGGAGCTGCAGCAGCATACGTTCAATCCGGAACGGATGCTCATTCACATCCTCAATCACCAGAATGCCGTCTGTGATGGCCGGCATCCACGGCGTACCGATAAGCGAGCTGATCATCGCCAGGTTTCCTCCCCATAACGTACCGTGCCAGGTACCGTTATCGGGCGTGTCACTTTTCCAGTTCACACTGACTGTAGGTGATGTCAGCGCCTGCCAAAAGTGCTGCAGGGTAAATTCGGATAAAACCGCAGCGCCAAAGTTGCCCGCCAGCATCGGCCCACTGAAGCTGATTATTCCGGCGTGTTGCAGTAAGGCCAGTTGAATCACGGTGAAGTCGCTGTGGCCACACAGTGCCAGCGGCTGGTCCGCTAAGCGGCGCTGTAACGCGGCATAGTTGATTGAGGGCAGCAGGCGCGTGGCACCGTAGCCGCCGCGCACTGCCAGCACAATATCAGGTAAGGTCGCCAGATCGGCCAGCGCATTGATATCGTCTAAGCGTTCCGAATCCGTACCGGCAAAACGTTGAAAGCGCCGCGCGATTGCCCCCGTATTGTCAACCTGGTGCCCCGCTGCGCGCAGGCGTTCAACCCCCAGATGGGCTGCAGGCTGATTGTGGCAATAACCTGAAGGGGCGATAAGACGGATTGAACGTGACGTCATAGTAAATTCCTGAAATTAGTCAGTGACAGACGTCACGATAATGACGAAAAAGTGCCAATAAGTCATCCGACTACTGTAATTAGGATAAACGGTAATTTTGCAATTTACCCTGCCAGGTATGATAGCTTCCGCCACTTCTGCGACGAGATAAAAAATTGCTTAAAATTCGCTACTTTGTCATTTCAGCATTATTGCTGACAGGCTGTGCCAGTGAACCGCCGCATACGTATGTTAAAGAGAAGAATACACCGCTGACGCAGGCACCGCCGTCGCGTATTTCGGGCACATGGTCACTCTTTACCGAAAGCGCGGCCAGCCAGTACGGGGTGGATGAGAAACTGATTAGCGCGATTATTAATGTAGAATCCGGAGGAAATCCGGGCGTGGTCAGCCGTTCAAATGCTGTCGGGCTGATGCAAATCAAAGCGGCAACGGCCGGACGTGAAGTGTACCGCACCCAGGGGCGCCGGGGTCAACCGACCACCGCTGAGTTACGCGATCCCGCCAGGAATATTGAGATCGGCACCGCCTATATCAAAATCCTCCAGCAGTCTGCGCTGTCCGGCATCCGCGATCCACTCACGCTGCGTTATGCCACGATTGTTTCTTACGCTAACGGTGCCGGGGCATTGCTTCGCACGTTCTCGCGCGATCGTGACCGCGCGATTGCCATGATTAACGCCATGACGCCGGACGAATTCTACCAGCACGTGCAGAACAAGCATCCGGCTGCTCAGGCACCGCGTTACTTATGGAAAGTCACCACGGCCTACCGGGCTATCAGCTGAGTCGCGTTTTTTCTCCTCACCTGACAGAAGGTGAGGAGAAAACACTTAACCCACCAGCAGCTGGGCCGTCGGATAATCGACGATCAGCACATTGACATAACCGCCGCGCAGGGCTCCGCGAATCGCCTGGGCCTTCTCTTTGCCACCCGCCAGCGCCACCACCTGCGGACACTGTCTGACCTGTTCCAGCTCCATACCAATCACCGGATCTTCGTCGGCCTGCAGCACGGGCTGGCCTTGTTCATCAAAATAATGCAGACAGATATCGCCGACCGCGCCGCGCGCTGCCAACGTGCGCAACATGGTTGCATCGTAATAGTTACCGGAGTTGCGCAACAGGGCGGACGGCTCCAGGTCGCCGATGCCGACAATCGCCAGGTCTACTTCGCCGAACTTATTCAGCACCTCGGCCACCTCCGGATTGGCCGCCAGCCGCTGACGGTCGCTCACCGAATGTTCAATCGACTGCGAAGGCAGCAGCCAGGCCGGACAGTTCAGCAGCGCGGCCAGGTTTTGCGTCAGGATAGTCGCCTGCACGTTGCCGTTCGCCCCCACGCCGCCCAGGAGCTGAATCACCCCTTTGCATGAGGCATTCAGCGGATGCAACGCATCGACCATACAGCGAATGGTGCCGCTCCAGGAAGAGATGCCGATCAGTTCATCGGGGCGCAGTCGCGTCTCCAGATAGTGAGCCGCTGCCGATCCAATCGCCTGTTTAATTTCGCTGACAGAAGCCTGTTCTGCCACATCCACTACGATGGCCTGAGGTAACTGATAGGTTTGCTCGATCGCTTTTTCCAGTTCAGGAAAAACGTTGGCGGGGGGAACCACGCTAATTTTCACCACGCCTTCTTTCACACTGCGGGTCAGGATGCGTGAAACAAACGACTGGGACAGCTTAAGTAACTGCGCAATATCGGATTGCTTCCTGCCTTCGACATAGTAGAGCGTGGCAATTTTCACCATGAGCCGCTGTTCGTCCTGCTTCGCCATCTGTTTTTCCTCTCGTATTCTGCCCGCCATTGTTAACCACTGACGTGAAAAGCACAATCCAGGGCAATTTGTGATCGTTTTCGCTTTTTATCACTTCGTGCATAGACGCCGTCGTTCGTCGGGCGCATAGTAATTATGAATATAAAATCATTATTGAATATATATTCATGACTGTTAAGGCTGTTGTATTTCTGTGCGTGACAGCAGGCGATGAAAGGGGAGGTTATTGCTGTCATCACGGCGAAAGAAGGGAGAGCTGTACCCTCTCTGAATATATATTCAAGTCAGACTTAAAATTCAAAGGTGAAATATGAATCCATTTACGCTTTCTGTGGATGCGCTCGAAAAAAAGGCCCGGGCCGTACGCCGCCGCATCATCCAGCTTAACGCGGGCAGTCCGGCAGGCGGGCATACCGGTGCCGATCTGTCACAGGTTGAGATTCTGACCGCGCTCTATTTTCGCATTCTGAATTGTGCACCGGATCGAACGGAAGACGATCAACGTGATATCTATATCCAGTCAAAAGGTCATGCTGTGGGAGGATACTATTGCGTACTGGCGGAAGCCGGCTATTTCCCGCTGGACTGGCTGCCTACCTATCAACATGCCGATTCTGCGTTGCCGGGCCATCCGGTACGGCAGAAAACCCCGGGCGTTGAACTCAACACCGGTGCGCTGGGTCACGGATTGCCCGTGGCGGTGGGCATTGCGCTGGCGGCGAAAAAGAGCCACAGCCCGCGCCGTGTGTTTGTGGTGACCGGCGACGGTGAGCTGGCAGAAGGCAGCAACTGGGAAGCCGCGCTGGTAGCCGCGCACTATGGCCTGGATAACCTCATCATCATAAACGACAAGAACAAGCTGCAACTGGCGGGTGCAACGCGTGACATTCTCAATACCGATCCACTGGCAGAAAAATGGCGCGCCTTTGGTCTGGAGGTCAGGGAATGCAACGGCAATGACATGGCCGCAGTGGTGAATACGCTGGAAAACCTGCCTGTGAACGGTAAGCCACAGGTCATTATCGCGCACACCGAAAAGGGCTTTGGCATCTCGTTTATTCAGGGACAAGCCGAATGGCACCATCGGGTGCCGAAAGGGGACGAGATTGCGCGGGCACTGGAGGAATTAAACGATGAGTAATGCACAACACCTGGCCAACGTCATGGTCGACGCGTTAACAGATGCCGTACATCGCGGCATCGATGTGGTGCCGGTCGTGGCGGATTCGACCTCCACGGCGAAGATTGCGCCCTTTATTGACGCCTTTCCCGGTCGTCTGGTTAACGTCGGTATCGCTGAACAGGCGCTGGTCAGCACAGCCGCTGGCCTGGCGCTGGGCGGCAAAATCGCCGTGACCTGTAACGCCGCGCCCTTTCTGATTTCGCGCGCCAATGAGCAGATCAAAATCGATGTCTGCTACAACAACACTAACGTGAAGCTGTTTGGACTGAATGCCGGTGCCAGCTATGGTCCGCTTGCCAGCACCCATCACAGCATCGATGACATCGCCGTCATGCGTGGATTCGGCAATATCGAAATTTATGCGCCCGCCTGTCCAGTCGAGTGCCGCCAAATTATCGATTATGCGCTTGACCACAGGGGGCCGGTTTATATCCGGCTGGACGGCAAAGCGCTGCCGTCGTTGCACGACGAAAATTACCGCTTCCGGCCCGGTCAGATTGACCGGCTGCGAGAAGGCCACGATATTGCGCTTGTTGCCATGGGCTCGACGGTACATGAAGCCGTGACCGCCGCAGAGCAACTGGAAAAGCAGGGCGTTTCTGCCGCCGTGATTTCGGTTCCGTCCATTCGCCCCTGTAATACGCAGCAGCTGCACAATCTGCTCAGCCACTTCCGCGCCGTGATCACGGTGGAAGAGCATAATATTAATGGTGGCGTAGGCAGCCTGGTGGCGGAGGTGCTGGCGGAACACGGCTTGCCGGTTAAGCTTCTGCGGCTGGGGATTGCCAACGGCGAATATGCCATAGCCGGCGATCGGCCCGCCACGCGCGCGCACCATGGCATTGATGCCAGCAGCATCGCCGCGCAGGCGTTACGCCTCTGTGCAGGAGGCTGACGATGCGGGAGTCGGTGATTCTGGCCATTGATGAAGGCACCACCAATGCCAAAGCGGTAGCCGTCGATCGAAAGGGATACGTGGTGGCGCGCGGCAGTCAGGGTTTAACGTTACAACATCCACAACCCGGCCTGGCAGAACAGGATCCCCAGGCCATATGGTCAGCCGTCAGGCAGGCCATCACCGACTGCCTGGCGCAGTGCGACGGAGCAAGCGTGGCAGGGGTGGCTATCAGTAACCAGCGCGAATCCGTACTGATCTGGCAGCGCCGCGATGGCGTGCCGTTAACGCCGCTGGTGAGCTGGCAGGATCGTCGGTCAGAATCGTTTTGCCGGGATTTACAGCAGTCGGGCAGCGCCGCGCGCATCAGCGCTCTGACGGGCCTGGCGGTCGATCCGATGTTCCCGGCCGCCAAACTGGCCGGCATGCTGGCAGCCATACCGGACGGTTTCGCCCGGGCAGCGGCGGGGGAACTGTGCATCGGCACCGTGGACAGCTGGCTGACCTGGCAACTGACGGCGGGCACGACATTTGTGACCGATCATGCCAATGCCGCGCGCACGCAGCTTTACAGCCTGCACCGCAATGACTGGGACGATGAACTGCTGTCACTGTTCAGCCTGCCGCGTGCGGCGCTGCCACAGATTGTCGCGTCGGCGAGCGTGGCAGGCATGATATGCGTGAGCGATATACCGGGACTCGCACCCGGCACACCGATCCTGGCGCGCATCGGCGATTCTCATGCCGCGCTTTATGCTCAGCGACGCGGCACGGCGGAAGTGGTCAAAGCCACTTACGGCACTGGATCATCGCTGATGATGTCGATGGCCACGCCGCTGCTGACCGATAACGGGCTCAGCACCACCGTTGCCTGGCACGACGGCCAGGCGCGCTTTGCCTTTGAAGGTAATATCACGCACACCGGGTCCGGTGCCGCCTGGCTGGGGACGATGCTGGGCATTCACGATCCCCGGCAACTTACGGCACTGGCTGAAGGCTGTGATGATAATCAGGGCTGCTATTTTGTTCCGGCGCTGTCGGGGCTGGGGGCACCGTGGTGGGATCTCAAGGCCAGAGGCCTGATCTGCGGCCTGACCGATGCGGCCACGCCCGCCGTACTGGCGCGGGTGGCGCTGGAATCCATCTGCTGGCAGATTGCTGACGTGTTTTTTGCCATGGAAGAGGCCTGCGGCACAGCGCTTCCGGCCTTGTGCGTTGATGGCAGCGCCACGCAAAACCCCTGGCTGATGCAGTTTCAGGCCGACGTATTGCAACGTCCGCTGCACTGCGCGCCGACCGCCGAAGCCTCTGCGCTGGGGGCGGCACTGCTGGCAGGAAAAGGGCTGGGATGGTGGCAGCAGGGCGACGATATGCTGGCCTTGCAGGGCGGGCCGATCATCATGCCGCGTACCCATCTGGCGCAGCACATGCAGGATAACTATCAGGGCTGGAAAAACGCGGTGACCCGCTGTCGCTATCAGCCACAATGAACGGAAAATGAGGGCCAGACTGTAACAGCCAGCCCTCAGTACAGCGAGGTTAACGACTGACGCGTTGCGGGACAGTCTCTTCATCGTCCGGCACCGGTTTAAGATCGACCGGCGGTAAACTTCCGCCGCTGAATTCGACCTGACGGATCGGAAAGGCAAAGCGAATATTGCGTTCTTCCAGCGCCGCCATCAGTTGCAGGTTAATCTCCTGCTGAATATCCATGTAGACGTTGTAGTCGGCGCTCAGCACAAAGTAGACCACTTCAAAGGTCAGCTTCGAGTCATCGAAGGCCAGAAAATGGGCGCGGTCAAAGCGCGTCATTTCAATGCCCTGAATGATGGTTTTCACCAGTTCGCTGATTTCTCGCACCTGCTCAGACGGCGTGGCGTAGCTGATACCGAATGTAAACACCAGACGACGTTGCTGCATCCGCTTGTAGTTATGAATCGTCTGCTGCAACAAAATGGTATTGGAACAGACGATCTGCTCACCGCTCAGGCTACGCAGCCGCGTGGTTTTCAGGCCTATATGCTCAATAGTGCCGGCAATATCGCCAAACACGATAAAATCGCCGTGCTCAAAAGGCTTATCAAAGCCAATCGCCAGGGAAGCAAACACATCACTCAGGACGGTCTGAATCGCCAGGGCGATGGCAATACCGCCCACGCCCAGGCTGGCTACCAGCGCCGTGATGTCGATGCCCATATTCGACAGAATCGCCAGCAGCATCATGACCCACACCACGACCCGCAACAGAATGCCCAGAATGACGGTGGTCACCGGATTGCGCACGTGAAGCGGATCGCGCAGCAGGCTTTTTAACCACAGGCGAATGCCGCAGTCGATCCACAACGCCAGTTGCACAATCAGCGCCAGGAACCAGCTGTGAGAAACCGTCGAGCGCCACGAGTCGGGCAAATCGATGAAACGCAGGGCAATCAGCAGCGAAAAAATCAGCAACAGAAGGTGGCTGGTGCTGCGCAGTATTTCCACCAGGATGCCGGTAAATCGGACGTGGCGGTCTTCGCTGAAGTGCGCAATGCGGTTGGACACGAAACTGATCAGGCTGCGCAGCAACCAGTAAATAACGAGGGTGGCAACGATGACGATGGCGCTGTTGATCCACAGAGTTTGATTAAAAAGAATGGACTGAAAATGACGCAAACTGAGCCAGTTTTCCATTGGGGAGTGTCTCCTTGCTGGTTCCGGTTAAACGAGAAAGCAAGGAAAGCATAGCCTGGATGCGCCGCGGATGTGCGGCGCGGGAAAAGAGCGGAGGTTACTGGAAGCGTTGCGCTTTGTCGCGCGCCAGCCGCTCCAGGCTAAAAATCACCTGCTGCAACTGCCGTTCCTGATGGGGTTCGAGTGCCGTAAAACGGAAGCTCAGCCGCGGCGTAACTTTGGTTTCATTTTTACTGGTAATCATGCTGCGTTCACCAATATGCATCAACGTCGCATTGACGTTAAACTGGCCGTATTCACCCAGTTCCACCTGAAGATTTTTAAAATCGTCGCCGCTTTTCAGGCCGTCCGGCATCGCGTCGTCCACCAGCACGCCGATACCGCCTAACGATAAATCCTGTAATCGCAGTCGGGCAGCCGAGCCGTCAGGCCATGTGCAGTGACACCAGAACTGCGGGTCCATCGGTGCGCTGATGCGGAAGAATTCACGCCGCTGAATTTGCCATAACACCTCCGGTAACGTTGCCTGAAATGCAGGCAGGCCGTCGAATTCCGTTTTCTCAAGCCCAGGTAAGGCAAATTCAACCTTCGCGCCCTGGGTTTCGGCAAACACGGTAATATCGTTGCACTGCAGTGCGTAGTCGTTATCCAGATTATTACTGCCCAGATCAAAAACAATGCGGTTTTCATCCGCCGCCAGCATACGGCTGATAAACTGCCCACGTGAGAAATTCACCAGCAAAGGTGTTTGCGCCTGAAGCAGGTCTTTCATGACGCCCAGAACCGCCAGCGTGCCACGTTTGAGATAATGTTCTTTATCGGCTTCTTTCACTTGCTGGCTCCCGATGAGCAACGCTTTATCATTTATATTTATCCTGTTACTACCCGTTCGTTATCGGCTGACAATAATAAAGCTTTAACACAATAACCACTATCATAACCTTCACGCGCAGCATTTTTAAAAATTGCGACTATACTAAGCGCGTGAACCGCTTGATTAATCAGGCGATCGCCATTGACTAACCAAAAGGAAGGAGTAACAGATGGGTATTATTTCATGGATCATCTTTGGTTTAATCGCTGGTATCCTGGCGAAGTGGATCATGCCAGGCAAAGATGGTGGTGGATTCATCATTACTATTATTCTGGGTATCGTGGGTGCCGTTGTCGGTGGGTGGATCAGTACCTTCTTCGGCTTTGGCCGGGTGGACGGGTTCAACTTCGGTAGCTTTGTCGTCGCGGTCATCGGCGCGCTGGTTGTGCTGTTTATCTACCGCAAAGTACGCAGTTAACGTACGCAGATAACCAAAAAAGGCCCGCATCGCAGCGGGCCTTTTTTATGTTAACGCGATCTCTCGCCTGTTCGCTTTATTTCGCGCTGCTTTGCGCCTCGGGAATATCGTGGGCGCTGTTACAGGTTTTATCTTTCGGACAATATTTATCCAGCAATTTTAACGTGACCCCGTTCGTCCAGCCAAAACCGTCCTGAAGCGGATATTCACCACCGCCGCCGCCGCCAAGATTGTTGCCTTCGACCACGTATTTTTCGACCAGCTTATGCTCTTTATCGTACGTCAGCTGAACGTTACGCAGGAAACGCAGACCCACCTGCTGCGCCAGTTGCGGCTTTTTATAGTGCTCCAGCCCTTCAACGGCCACCCACTGCAGCGGTGCCCAGCCGTTGGGAGCGTCCCATTGCTGGCCGTTGTTCACTGTGGTGGTCACCAGACCGCCCGGTTTCAGCAGCTGTTTTTCCACCGCGCTGGCGGTGCTGTCAGCCTGCTTGTCACTGGCAATCTGCATATAGAGCGGAAACAGCGTAGCAGCCGTTAGCTGCGGATGAATCTTACGCGTTTTCCAGTCGTAGTCGGCGTACCAGCCCTGTTTGCTGTCCCACAGATAGCGGTTAATCGCCGCCTGACGTTTTTCAGCCCGATCGGCAAAGGCTTTAGCCTGCGCATCCTGTTTATTCAGGCGATACGCCGTCGAGAGCGTTTTTTCCAGATGGAACATCAGGCTGTTGAGATCGACCGGGGCCAGTTGCGTGGTGCGGATGGTCGAAAGGTTATGCGCATCGGTAAACCAGCGCGAGCTGAAATCCCAGCCCGATGCCGCACCGGCGCGCAGATCGCGATACATCTCTGCTTTGTTGCGCTGTGGCGCTTTGTTTGCCGTTACAATGTCGTCCATCCATGATTCGGTACGCGGCACGTCGCGTGCGTCCCAGTAGCGGTTCAGCACTGTCCCGTCGGCCAGTTTGACCACCCGCTTGCTGGCATTACCTGCGGCGACGCTGTCGCTGTCCGCCATCCAGTAATCGTACTCTTTTTGTAACTGCGGCAAATAACGCACATAGACGTTATCGCCTTCATGCGTCGCCAGCAGATCTACCATCAGGCTAAAGAATGGCGGCTGTGAGCGACTCAGGTAATAAGTGCGGTTGCCGTTGGGAATGTGGCCATAGCGATCCAGCAGCGAGGCGAAGTTGTCCACCATATCCTGCACTTTATCCCAGTGGCCGCTTTCCGCCAGGCCGAGCATGGTAAAGTAGCTGTCCCAGTAGTAAACCTCACGGAAACGCCCGCCTGGCACCACATAGGGTTTGGGCAACGGCAGCAACGAGTCATATTTTCCTGTGTTACTTGTCGTCCGCGTTAACACCGGCCACAGGCCGTTAATATGGTCACGAAGGTTCTGGCCCGCAGGCGGTACATATTTGTCACTGTCGGTGGGCAGGGTGAAATTCGCGGCGACGAAGCGCTTTAAATCAAAACCGCGCTGATTCTTCTGCATCTGCCAGTCGGCCAGAATGGAGGACGGATCATATTTAGGCACGGCATCTGCAAACGTCTTTTGGTCAGGGTAAAATTTTGCCTGTTGTACGGCATTGAACAACGGTCCTAAACGGACATCGGGCGGCTGGGGTTGACTGGTCAGTAATCGGGAATCCTCGGCTGCCCAGGTGCTGAAAACGGTCGCACTTAACAACACGCCAAGCAAAACGGGCGCATGACGTTGAGACCGTTTAGTCGTTGTTACCTCAGTGTTTCTCATCGGTGTTTCTCCTTGTCCGAAATGTGATCATGTGTCACGCATTGACCACTCTCCAACTTTAGACCTTAACCGCAATTTTCACCCTTTCGTCCGGCGGAAATGTGAAGCCGCGTAACTTATTGATGATCATAGCCTGCGAAATTTTGTGCTTTTTTTTCAGGCTCCGCTTGCCCTGAGACCACTTTTCCCCGAGGCTGAGAAAAAAAGAGGATCACTATGGACATCATCTGGTTTCATCCATCGCAACCTGCTGACGACTGGATCAGCGGATTACAGCAGCGCTTACCTCATGCACGTGTCCGTCACTGGACGACCGACGATACGTCCCCGGCAGATTATGCGCTGGTCCGTTCGCCGCCACCGGCCATGCTGCGGGGCCGCAATGACCTGAAAGGGGTATTTGCGCTGGGGGCGGGCGTAGACGAAATTTTGCGTCAGCTGCAGCAAAACCCGGACATGCTGGCAGACAGTGTTCCCCTTTATCGTCTGGAAGACACGGGCATGGCGCAACAGATGCAGGAGTACGCGGTCTGTCGGGTGCTGGGCTGGTTTCGTCGCTTTGATGATTACCAACAGCAGCAGCAGTCGGCCCAGTGGCAACCGCTGCCGTCGTATTCGCGTGACCAGTTTCATATCGGGATTTTAGGCGCGGGCGTGCTGGGACAACAGGTGGCGAAAAGCCTGACGGCCTGGGGATTCCCGGTGCGCGTCTGGAGCCGTTCAGCCAAGCAGATTGCCGGTGTGACCAGCTTCGCCGGGCGCGACGCGCTGGACGATTTCCTGCGTGACACTCAGGTACTGATCAATCTGCTGCCCAGCACCGCAGAAACGCGCAATCTGATTGATCAGAAACTGTTAGCCCGGTTGCCGCAGGGCGCGTTTTTCCTTAACCTCGCCCGTGGGGATCAGGTTGTGGAAGCCGATTTGCTCACCGCCCTGGATAGCGGGCAAATAAAGGGCGCCGCACTGGATGTTTTCCAGGTCGAGCCACTGCCTGCCGATCATCCGTTGTGGTTCCATCCGCGCGTCACAATTACTCCGCATAATGCGGCGGTCACCCTGAAAGAGGAAGCGATGGACTACATTGCCCGCGCGATTACTCAACTTGAAGCAGGTGAAAACCCACAGGGCTACGTCGATCGCCAACGTGGCTATTAACGATTCGGGCCGTAACCGGCCCCTACAGGAGCAGACAATGTATCCCGTCGATCTTCACATGCACACAGTTGCCAGCACCCACGCCTACAGTACGCTACATGATTATGTCGCGCAGGCTAAACTGAACGGACTGAAACTGTTTGCCATCACCGATCACGGCCCGGATATGGCCGATGCACCGCACTACTGGCACTTTGTGAATATGCGTATCTGGCCCCGTATCATTGACGGCGTGGCGATCCTGCGCGGCATCGAGGCCAACATCAAAAACCAGCAGGGCGAGATCGACTGTTCCGGCCCGATGCTGGAATCGCTGGATCTGATTGTGGCGGGCTTCCACGAACCCGTCTATGCACCGCGCGACCTTACTCAGAATACCGAGGCGATGATTGCCGCCATGGCGGGAGGGTTAGTGCATATCATCAGCCATCCCGGCAACCCGAAATATCCCGTTGATATCCCGGCGATTACCGAAGCGGCCGCACACTACGATGTGGCGCTGGAGCTGAACAATTCCTCCTTTACCCATTCGCGTCCGGGCAGCGAACCGAACTGCCGGGCGATTGCCGAAGCCGTCGGCAAGGCGGGTGGACGCCTGGCCTTCGGCTCTGATTCCCATACGGCATTTACCCTGGGCAATTTTGAGCACTGTCTGCGTATCGCCAGAGAAGTGGATTTTCCGGAGGATCGCGTGTTAAATGTCACGCCGCGTCGCCTGCTCGATTTTCTGGCACTGCGCACGGGCAAG